>DMEZ01000002.1:96435-97623 GCA_003450735.1 Elusimicrobiota bacterium
CTGGGCGCCGTCTTGAGCGCCAGGACCGCAAGCAAGAGCAGGCCGGAGACGAGGAGCGCCGCGGAGAGGAGCTTGGGGGGCAGGCGGCCCGCGAAGGCGCTCCCAAGCGCTCCCGCCAGGGCGCCGAACAGGAGGTAGGCCGCGAGGCGGCCCGCGACGAACTCGGCCAGGAGGAGGGCGTTCCCCNNCCGCCGAGCAGGTTCTTCATGGACTCGTTGCCGTCCGCGCGCCCGCCCCCGAAGAAGTAGACCATCTTCTTCCTGAACTTGCCCTCCGGGGAGCCGGACTTGCGGGACAGTGTGGACGCTGGCATATCTATTCCTCCAGGAATTAGTAAGGGATGCGAAACGTAAGACAGTATAGAACTTTGCCGACGGGGGATTCAAACGGAGGTTTTTTCTACGTTCCGTACTCCTTGAGCTTCTTTTTGAGGGTCTTCAGCGGGATGGCCAGACGCTTGGCGGCCAGCGCCTCGTCGCCGCCGCAAGCCTCCAGGGTCTTGAGGGTATGGTCGCGCTCCACCTGCGCGAGCGTGCGGTCCGAGGCCGCGCCCGCCTCGGCGGGGCGCACCTCGGGCGGCAAGTCCTCCGGCCGGATCTCCTCGCCGGGGCAGAGGATGACGGCCCGCTCGATGGCGTGCTCGAGCTCGCGGACATTGCCGGGCCAGCGGTAGCGCAGCAGCGTCCGGGCCGCGTCGGGACTGAAGCGCACCGACGCGCCGCCCCCGTGCTTCTGCCGGGCGCTCTTGAGGAAGGACTCGGCCAGCGGCAGGATGTCCTCGCGGCGCTCGCGCAGGGGCGGGATGACGATGGGGAAGACGTTGAGGCGGTAGTAGAGGTCGTCGCGGAAGCCGCCGACCTTCATGGCGGCCCGGAGGTCCTTGTTGGTCGCGGCGATGATGCGGGTGTTCACCTTGACCGCGCGGTTCTCGCCGACCCGCCGGATCTCGCCCTGCTGCAGCGCCCTCAGGAGCTTGACCTGCAGGCCCGGGCTCATCTCGCCGATCTCGTCGAGGAAGAGGGTTCCGTCCCGGGCCTCCTCGAAGAGGCCGCGCTTGTTGGCCACGGCCCCGGTGAAGGAGCCGCGCGCGTGCCCGAAGAGCTCGCTCTCGAGCAGGCCCTCGGGCAGGGCCCCGCAGTTGACGGCGACGAAGGGGTGGTTGCGCCGCGCGCTCGAGGAGTGGATGGC
>DMEZ01000002.1:97832-99479 GCA_003450735.1 Elusimicrobiota bacterium
TTGCCCCGCACCTGGGCCCGCAGCTGCTCGACCTCGCTGAGCAGGCGCTTGCGCTCCAGGGCCTTGTGGACGCTGATGCCCAGCGCCTCCGGCTCGACGGGCTTGGTCAGGTAGTCGAAGGCCCCCTCCTTCATGGCCCGCACCGCCGAGTCGATGGTGCCGTGGCCCGTGATGACGATGACCTGGGCCTCGGGCAGGCCGCGGCGCGAGGCGTCGAGGACCGCGAAGCCGTCCACCTTGCCCATCTTGAGGTCGGTCACCACGAGGTCGAAGGGCCGGGCCTTCATCGCGGACAGGGCCTGCTCGCCGCCCGAGACGGCGCTCACCTCGAGGCCCAGGCGCTTGAGCTCGAAGGCGAGGAGCGTCCTCAGCGAGGAGTCGTCCTCGGCGAGCAGGACGGTGCACTTCGTCGGATCGCTCATGCGCCTCCTTCCTTCATGGGCAGGAAGACCGAGAAAAGCGTTCCCTTGCCCGGCTCGCTCTCGACGAGGATGCGTCCCCCGTGCGCCGAGACGATCCGCTCGGCGATGGGCAGTCCCAGGCCCGTGCCGCGCCGCTTGCTCGTGTGGAACGGCTGGAAGATCTTCGGGATGGACTCGGCCGGGATGCCGGGGCCGCTGTCGCTCACCCGGATGACCGCTTGGCCGGACGACGCTTCGGTGACGACGTGGAGCCGGCCCTTGCCCTCCATGGCCTGCAGGGCGTTGATCAGGATGTTCCAGAGCACCTGGCGCAGCAGGTCGCCGTCGAAGGGGAACGGCTTGAGGCCGGGGGCGAGAGACTCCGTGACCTTCACCGAGCCCAGGAGGCCGCGGTCGGAGCGCACCAGACTCAGCACCTCGCGCAGGGCCTCGTTGAGGTCGGCCTTCTCGAGCTTGGGGTCCCGGGGCCGCGCGTACTGGAGGAACTGCTGGAGGGTCTCGCTGAGGCGCTGGCTCTCCTTGCGCAGCACCTCGAGCAGGGTGCGCCGCTCCTCGGCCGAGAGCCCCTCGCGGGCGCTCGAGCTGGCGGCGGTCACGATGGAGCCCAGCGGGTTGCGGATCTCGTGGGCGACGACCGCCGCCATCGAGCCGACGGCGGCGAGCGCCTCGCTTTGCGCGAGCCGCCGCTGGAGCTCCTCCTGCTCCGACATGTCCACCGCGCTCGAGACGAACCCGACGATGTCCCCCTTCGGGTCGCGCACGGACGTGATGGAGAGCAGGACGGGGACCTCCGAGCCGTCCTTGGCGCGGTTGACGATGCGGCCCCGCCAGAAGCCCCTGTTGGAATCGAGGATGTCGCTCCAGAGCCGCTTGTAGGTCGCCAGCGGGGTCTTGGGGGAGCGGACGATGCTCGGAGTGCGCCCGACGGCCTCCTCCCGGCTGAAGCCGAACCGGCGGATGAAGGCGGCGTTGACGTCCAAGATGACTCCCGCGCGGTCGGTGTAGAACATGAAGTCGTTGGAGTTCAGGAAGGTCTGGTAGAACGCGAGGGCCCGGCGCTCGTACTGTCGCTGCGCGGTCAGGTCGCGGGCGATGCCGAGCACCAGCGTCCGGTCTCCCACCCGCAGGGGGGTGTTGCGGATCTCGGCCTCGAGGATGTCGCCGTCCTTGCGGCGGAAGGAGGCGACCCGCGTCCCGCCCCCCTCGGCGTCGGGGGCCTGCAGCA
>DMEZ01000002.1:99634-136765 GCA_003450735.1 Elusimicrobiota bacterium
GTAGCCCAGCCGGCGCAGGGCCGAGGGGTTCACGTCGACGAGGCGCCCATCCTCCGGGTCGCGCAGGAAGAACATGTCCGCCGCGGAGTCGAAGAGCTGGCGGTACATCCGCTCCTTCTCCTCGGCCAGGCTCGTGGCCTGCTCGAGCAGGCTCTCCGCCCGCACCTGCTCGATGTCCCTCGGGTCGAGCAGCCCCTCGTCGGCCAGGTCGTCCCAGTCCTCCGCGCGCCTGAGCTCGGCCAGGCAGTGCACCGCGCCCATCCCCGCGCAGGTGGTCTCCCGGCAGAGGATGGGCTGGCCGAAGAAGGCGGAAGCCCAGCCGGAGGCGTAGCCGGAGAGCGACCAGCACACGGGGGCGCCGCTGACGTCGAAGAAGCGCCGGTGCTCGGCCGCCTCGTAGGAGTTGCGCCAGCGGGCGAGCATGCGGAACTCGCCCTTCTTGCGGTCGAAGCGGAGGTCGAGCGCGTCGCCCAGGACGTGGCCCTGGAGCGTGTGCAGGCGCGGGCCGGCGAGCAGCCACTCCTTGTCCGAGTCCCACTTGTAGCGCTTGCGGGCCAGGAGGGCGTCCTCATGGCCGCAGGAGTAGCCGAAGCGCAGGAAGATGCGCCGCGCCAGGTCCTGGCCCACCGCGTCGATGATGGACTTGCGCAGGACGCCCATGGCCGCGGCCTCGACGAGGAGGACCCGGGCGTCCCCCATCCGGAGGAGGCCCTCGGAGGGGATGAAGCGCAGGAGCTTCTCGATCTGGATGTCCTGAGCCCTCACGGTCCCATTCTACCGTATTGTCCGGCAAATGGGATACAATGGCCTTATGACGAGCGCGGCGAGGGCTTCCATGGCTCCGGCTCTGCAGCAGACGATGAAGCCCCGGCTCGCCCTCCAGGGGCGCCTGACGGCGGTCAAGTGGATCTCCATGACCGAGCCCGAGGTCGCCCGCGAGGTCCGGGACATCGAGTCCGACCCCATCTTCCGCCGGCTGCTGCAGGCCCAGCAGGGCGGGCCCGTGCTCTCCCGGAAGCGCTGGCCGGCCTCGAAGATGCACCCGGGCTTCTATGAGCTCAAAGAGGAGCTCTCCGCCTCCTCCGAGGCCGCCGGGGTCCAGGACCTGCTGCAGAAGCGCCGCCGGCTCGTGCGGCTCATCCGGCGCATCGGCGCGGAGGAATTCGAGCGCTACTTCCTCTACGGCCAAGACAACCTGCCCCTCGAGGAGATCGGCCGGCGGCTCAAGCTCAAGCCCGCGGACGCCGAGGCCATCGTCTCCCTCGTCCTCGAGGTGGGCGCCCGCTCGGAGTTCTTCCGCCCGACCCCGGCCGCGCGTGCGGCCGGCCTGCGCTTCCACTGCATCGCCCGCATCGAGATGGACCCGCGCGACCCCGAGAACCTGTTCTTCCAGTTCACCGCGCCGCACTGGGCCCGCGGCCGCTACGAGCTGGACTACGAGAAGCTCGAGGAGTGGAAGCAGGGCCAGGTCCTGCCCTCCGCCCAGCGCCGGCGCCTGCGCGCCCTGCTCAACCGCATCGAGCTCCTCAACATGCGCCAGGACACCCTCTTCCAGATCCTCACCCGCATCACCGCGACGCAGTCCTCCTTCCTGCGCAGCCGGCTCGACCACCGGCGCCGGCCCCTGAGCTTGCGCGAGCTGGCGCGCCGCATCGGGGTCGCCCCGAGCACGGTCAGCCGCGCCATCGGCACCCGCTCGGTCGAACTGCCCTGGGGCCGGGAGGTGCCGCTCAAGGACCTGCTCAGCGGCCAGCGCGTCGTGGTCATGAGCCTGCTGTCGCGCTGGAGCGAGGAGGGCGGCATCGGCCCGCGGACGACCGACGAGCAGCTCATGCACCGGCTGGCGCAGGAGGCCGGCATCGCCGTCTCGCGCAGGACGGTCAACGAATGCCGGCGGAAGCTCCTGGGCTCCCAGAAGAAGACCGCGGCGAGGAGGAAGAGTTGATGGACACGGTCCTGCTCGCGCGCCTGCAGTTCGCTTTGACGATCTCGTTCCACTACCTCTTCCCGCCCCTCACCATCGGCCTGGGCGTTTTGCTCGCGGCGATGGAAGGCCTGCACCTCAAGACCGGCGACGCGCTCTACCGCCGGATGTCGGAGTTCTGGGCCCGCGTGCTCGGCCTGACCTTCGCCATGGGCGTGGCCACAGGCATCGTCATGGAGTTCGAGTTCGGCACCAACTGGGCCGCCTACAGCCGCTTCGTGGGAGACGTGTTCGGCAGCCCGCTGGCGGCCGAGGCGGTACTCGCCTTTTTCCTCGAATCGGTCTTCTTGGCGGTCGTGCTCTTCGGCCGGGACAAAGTGGGGCCGGTCCTCTACTTCCTCTCCACCGTCCTCGTCGCCTTCGGCGCGCACCTGAGCGCTTTTTGGATCATCGTGGCGAACTCCTGGCAGCAGACCCCCGCCGGCTTCCGCATCGTCGGCGAGGGCGCCGCCGCCCGGGCCGAGATCGTCGACTTCTGGGCCATGGTCTTCAACCCTTCCACCGTCGACCGTTTTACCCACACGATCGTCGGCGCCTGGCAGTCCGGGGCCTTCCTCGTCGTGAGCGTGAGCGCCTTCTACCTGCTGATGCGCCGGCACGAGGCGTTCGCCAAGGCTTCCCTGAAGTTCGGCCTCGCCCTGGCCCTGCTCGCCTCGCTCTCCCAGCTGGAGACGGGGCACATGAGCACGCTCGGAGTCGCCAAGAACCAGCCTGCGAAATTCGCCGCCATCGAGGCTCATTACGAGAAGTCGGCCCCCGCCCCCCTCCACCTCATCGGCTGGGTGGACGCGAAGAACGAACGCGTCCGCGGCCTGGCCGTGCCGGGGCTGGCCAGCTTCCTCCTCAGCGGCGACCCGCATCGACCCGTGACCGGCCTGCGGGCCTTCCCGCCGCAGGACCGGCCGCCGGTCGCCGCCGTCTTCCTGACCCACCACATGATGGTGAGCATCGGGATGGCGCTCATCGGACTGAGCCTGCTCGGCGTCTTCTTCTGGCGGCGCGGCACCCTCTACGAACAGACCTGGCTGCTGTTGCTCTACCTGCCCTCCTTCCTGCTCCCGCAGGCGGCCAATCAACTGGGCTGGCAGGCGGCCGAGGTGGGCCGCCAGCCCTGGCTCGTCTACAACCTGCTGAGGACCTCGGAGGGGGTCTCGAAGGTCGTGCCCGCGGGGCACATCCTCTTCTCCCTCCTGCTCTTCACGCTCGTCTACGCGGGGCTCTTCCTCGTCTACGCCTACCTACTGGCGGCCAAAGTCCTTCATGGCCCCGAGGAGGCCCGCTCATGAGCCTCGACCTGAACGCCGTCTGGTTCTTCCTCGTGGCCCTGCTATTGGCGGGCTACGCCCTGCTCGACGGCTTCGACCTCGGGGTGGGGGCGCTGCACCTCTTCGCCGAGAAGGACGAGGACCGGCGCGTGCTCCTCAACGCCATCGGGCCGGTGTGGGACGGCAACGAGGTCTGGCTGCTTACCGCGGGGGGCGCCGTCTTCGCGGCCTTCCCGCCGGTGTACGCGACGGTGTTCTCGGGGTTCTACCTGGCCCTGATGCTCCTGCTCGTGGCGCTCATCGCGCGCGCGGTCGCCATCGAGTTCAGGAGCAAGCAGCCCATGCCGCTTTGGCGCTCGTTCTGGGACCGGGCCTTCGCCGCGGGCTCCATCCTCGCGGCCGTCCTGCTGGGCGTGGCCTTCGGGAACCTGGTGCGCGGCGTCCCCGTGGGAGCCGACGGCGAGTTCGCCGGCGCCTTCTTCGGCCTGCTCCACCCCTACCCCCTGCTCATGGGTTTCTTCGCGCTCGCCCTCTTCGCCCTGCACGGCGCGCTCTACCTCACTCTCAAGACGGAGGGGGCGCTCCTGGAGAAGGCCCGGGGCTGGGCCCGGAAGGCCTTCGACCTCTTCGCCGCGGTCTTCATCGCGATGATGGCCTGCACCCTGTTCTTCATCCCGCGCATCGGCCGGGCGCTGGGCGAGCATCCGCTGCTTCTGCTCGCGCCGCTGGCGGCCATCCTGGCCGTCGCGAACCTGCGCCGCGAGCTCTGCCGCGGACGAGACTTCCAGGCCTTCCTCTCCTCCTGCGCGCTCATCCTGGCTTTGGCCGCGTTCTTCGCCGGCGGGATGTTCCCCGCGCTGGTTTACTCTTTGCCCGAAGCGCAGAACAGCCTGAGCGCCTACAACGCCTCCTCCTCGCAGAAGACCCTAGCCATCATGCTCGTCATCGCGGGTCTGGGGATGCCGCTGGTCATCGCCTACAAGGCGTTCGTGTACTGGGTGTTCCGGGGCAAGGTGACGCTGGGCCCCGCGAGCTACTAGGTTGCCCTTCGTTCTCGCGGCCCTGGTCGTCTTCGGCGCCCTCGCTCGGGGCGCCCACGACCTCTGGGCCGCGACGCTCGTCTACCTGGCCGCGCTGGGCCTTCTCGCCTGGATGGCCCTGGAGTCCTCCTGGTCGGAGGAGACGCCGGGCTGGCCCGCCCTCTTCCTGCTCCCGCTCGCCGGCGTCGCCGGGGTCTTCGGGCTTTCCTACCTGTCCTCCCCCAGCCCGTCCTGGCTGGGTTGGACCGACTGGCTGGCGGCCTGCGTGTTCTTTTTGGCCGCCCTACGGGCCTTCCGCTCGGAGGAGTCTCTCGACGCCCTCCTGAGGATCGTCGCTCCGCTGTTCTGGGTCGAATTGGCGCTCGTCCTCTGGCAGAGGCTGAACTCCACCAGCTTCCTCGGTTTTCAGCCGGGCGGCACGATGGTCAACTCGAACCTGTTGGCCGCTTTCACCGTACTCTGGCTGCCGCCCCTGCTCGCGCAACGCTCCCATGGCGCCTGGGCCGCGGCGCTCTGTCTGCTCTCGCTCAACAGCGCCTGGGGCGTGGTCTGCGCCCTGCTGGCTTCACTCTGGATCTTCGATCCAAGGGCGTGGGCCGCGAAACGGCCGAAGGAGGCGGCCTTCGCCGGCTCCGTCCTGGCCGCCGCCGCGGTCGCGCTGGTCGGCGCCAAGCTCGAGGGCTTCGCCTCGCTCTCCCAGTGGTGGCTGAGCGGATTCAACGTATTCAGGAACTTCCCCTGGCTGGGCGCGGGCATCGGCAGCTTCCCGAGCGTCTACCTCGCCTTCAAGACGGCCGGCGCGGCCCAGCACACCCTCTTCGCGCACAGCAATCTCATCGCCCTGCTGGCCGAGACCGGCCTCCTCGGCGTCCTGAGCCTCGCCGTGCTCCTCGGGGTCTGGTGGAAGCATGCGGTTCCGGCGCGAAAGCCGTACTTGGCGGGCCTCGCGGCCTTCGCCCTGTTCGGGCTCGTCAGCCTGAGTTTGGAGTACCTGGTCAACCTGCTCTGCGCGGCGATGTTCCTGGGGATCGCGGCCGCGCCGGACACGAAGCAGGACTGGAAGCCCCGCAAGGCCGTCGGGCTCGTCCTGGCCGCCCTCTGCCTCGCGGCCGTCCCCTTCACCGTCTCGCCGTTCCTCGCCAGCCGGAAGTGCGTGGCGGCCGAGGAGCGCCTAGCCGCCGGCTCGGCCGAGGAGGCGGTGCGCCTGTTCAGGGGAGCCTTGAGCCTCGACGCGCGTTCGGTCGAGGCTCGGCGAGGCCTGGCCCGCGCGCTCATGGCCCAGCACGAGAACAGCCGCGACCGCAAGGACCTCGAGCGGGCCGCCGACGTGCAGCGGGAGGCCATCCAGCGCGACCTCTTCAACGGGATGCTCTACGGAGAGCTGGGCGAGATCCTGATGAGGCAGGGGCTCATCGAAGAGGGCGCCCGGGAGTTCGACGAAGCCGTGCAGCTCAACGCGCCGGACAAGCGCTTCGCGAAGATGCTCTCAGCCCTGCGCGGCGGCGTGGAGCGATGAACGGAGTCCGCGACGCCGCGAAGGAGCGAAGGGTCGGCCTCGTCCTCTGCGCCCTCGCCGGCCTCGCGAGCGTCCCGACCTGGTGGCTCAGCGGCCTCCTGCCCCCGGCCCTCGACCCCTTGGTCTGCGATACCGCGGGGCTGACCGCCTTCTTCGTCGTCTTCCCCTCCGCCCTCCTCCTCACCGCTTTCTCATCGGCCATGTTCCGCGCGGCCAGGAAGAGGCTCACGGGCGATCAAGACCGCTGGCTATTCTGGGCCTGCCTGCTGCTGCACGCCGTACCGTGGACGATGATGCTGACGGGCTTCCTGTTCCTGCATCAGCCTCTGGTTCCGCACAGGGAAAGAGCGTCCTGCCCGTCTTCCGATCACGTCCGCGGCTGAACCTGCGGCCGCTTCGCCGCTCCGACAGACACAGAAGACCTAGGGCTCTTCCAGGAAAGAGAAGCGCTCGACCGCCCCCTTCGGGGAGAAGCGCCAGAAGGCCAGGTGGAAGACGCCCGAGCTGTCCGAGACCACCCCGGAGACGAGGAGGCGGCCCGCCGCGTCCTCGGCGATGCCATAGCCGGCGGCGGCCTCGCCACCCAGGGGGCTGGAGGATAGGAGGACTTCCGCGGAGCAGGGCGGCGCTAAAAAGAGCGCCGCGCAGGCGCTCAGCCGGCGCGGGCTCACCGAGAGGCCTGCGGCCTTACTCGCAGGCGAAGGGGTTGGCCTTGCAGGCCAGGTAGTTCAGGTAGTCGTCGTACCAGGAGCCTCCGCCCGAGGAGGCGTCGATGCCGGAGTCCGCGCGCAGCCGCTTCATCTTCGCCTCGTCGACGTACTGCCCGACCGACTCCCACTTCTGCTCGAAGGCTTCCGGGTTCTTGGTGAACTCGGACTTCATGGCCTTCGGATTGTTGCGCCAGGGCAAAAACACGCCGAGCGCCCTCTTGGCCCGCGCGAGCTCGGCGAGCAGCGGCTTCTCGGAAGAAGGCTTGGCTGGGTCCACCGACTCATGGAGGGCCGAGAGCTCCTCGATGACCGATGCCTTGAGCATCTCCTGGATGACGCCCGCCTCCGCCATGTAGGCGCTGAGCGACTTCTTGGCCGGGGACGCGGCGATGGCCTGGGTGGAACACAAAACAAAAAGGAACGACCAGAGGAGCCTTAGGGGTTTCATGGGATCATCCTCCTGCCTTAAGAAGATAACAGGCAGACCAAAGAATTGCAAGGGACCTCCCGAGGGTGGCAAAAAGTCAGTACAATTAGGCCCAGCGTCATGGCGATGATTCCTCAGCTGGGGCACACTAGAACGCTTGGCTGATCTTCCCGACGTAGATGCGGGCGCGCGCGCGCTATGGGAGGCTCTCCGCGACCCTCTCGTGCGCATCCTCCTGGGAGCGATCGCCGCGGGCCTCCTCCTCACCGTGCTGGCCGTCGGCTGGGCGACCCAGACGGACCGCCTGGCGCAGGGCTACGCACCGGCCCAGCCCATCCCCTTCTCCCACCGCCTGCACGCGGGCTCCCTCTCCATCCCCTGCCTCCATTGCCACTCCGCGGCTGATCGTTCTCGCCATGCCGGCATCCCCGCCGTGGAGGTCTGCATGGAATGCCACCGGGTCACCAAAACCGAGAGCCCCGCCATCGTGCAATTGAAAGCCCTCTTCGACTCGGGACGCCCCCTGGAATGGAAGCGCGTCCACTCCCTGCCCGACCACGTCTATTTCGACCATCGCCCGCACGTGAACGCCGGGGTGGACTGCCGGAGCTGCCACGGCCCGGTGGAGGACATGACGGTGATCTCGCAGGCCATGTCCCTGCGCATGAACCGCTGCCTGGCCTGCCATCGCGCCCCGCGCCCGTCCCTGCCCGCCGAGTCCGACCTCCAGCGCGCCCCGGAGAACTGCCATGCCTGCCACCGTTAGCCGCCGCGGCTTCCTGAAGGCCCTGGTCCTGGCATGGGCCGGCGCGGCGGCGGGCCTGGACAGCCTGAAGGAGAGCCTGCGGAGCGTCCTCATCCCCGCCGGGACGACGCTTCATGTCCGTCCGCCGGCCCATTCGGTGGGGCGGAAGGCTCGATGATCGAGGACGCGGATATCCGCCTCTCGCGCAGGCGCTTCCTGGGCTTGATGGGGGCCACCGCCGCGTTCGCGGCCGGCTGCTCGCGCCCGGACCGGGGCGCTATCGTCCCGTTTAACAAGCGGCCCGAAGGGGTCACCCCGGGCCTCGCCGACTTCTACGCCAGCACCTTCCAGGAAGGACTCACGGCCTACGGGGTCCTAGTCAGGATCCGCGAGGGGAGGCCCCTCCACCTGCAGGGCAACGACGAGCACCCGGGGTTCCGGGGCAAGACTTCGCCGAGGGCCATCGCCGACGTCCTGCGCCTCTACGACCCGGACCGCCTGAGGCGGCCCATCGTGGACGGACGGCCGTCCGATTGGGCGCGGGCCGAGGCGCGCATCCTGCCGGCGCTGAAGGCCGCGCGCAAACCGGTGCTGCTCCTGAGCGGCGCGCTGCTCTCTCCCACGCGCCGGGCCCTAGTCGAGGACCTGCGCAAGGCGCTGCCGGGCGGCCTGGTGCACGCCGCCTGGGAGCCGGCGTGCGGCGAGAGCGAGGCGCAGGCAAGCCGAGCCTGCTTCGGCGACGAGCGCCGCTCCCGGCTGCGTCTGGACAGGGCCGAGGTCGTGGTCTCTCTCGAGACCGACCTCCTGGCGGGCGAGCGTACCGAAGAGATCGCCGGCTTCGCCTCGAAGCGGGCTCCGGCGGGGCCCGAAGGGCCGATGAACCGGCTCTACGCCTTCGAGGGCGCGATGAGCCTGACCGGCGCCAACTCGGACCATCGGACTCCCTGGAAGCCCTCGCGCGCGGCGGCGCTCGCCTTCGCCTTGGCCCGAGCCCTCCACCGCAAGGGCGTCCCCCTGCCGTCCGGGGTGGACGCGGCGGCCCTCGCCCCTTTCGACCTCGACGCGCTCGCCCGGGAGCAGGGCGCCTCGGCGAGCCTGCTCCACGGCCTGGTCGACGATCTCAAACGCGCGGGCCGCGCGGCCCTCGTTGCGGCCGGGCCCGCCCTGCCCCCCCAAGCGCACGCCGCCTGCCACCTGCTCAACGCCATGCTGGGCGCCGAGGGCCGCACCGTGGACGCGGCATTCGCCCCGCCGGGCGAAGCCCTCGCCGGGCTCCAGGACCTGCGCGGCTTGCTCCGCTCGGCCGCCGCGGGGAAGTTCGCCGCGGCCGTGTTCTGGCAGGCCAACTTCGGCTACGCATCCGCCGACCCCGAGCTCTGGAAGTCGGCCGCCGCGGGCCTCCCGCTGAAAGTCCGCATCGGCCTTCACGCCGATGAGACCGCGCAGGCCTGCGAAGCCGCGCTCCCCGAGCACCACTGGCTGGAGGCCTGGGGGGATTTCGAGCCGGCCTCGGACCTCCTGTGCCTCCAGCAGCCCGCGGTGGGGCCGCTCTACGACACCCGCCAGGGAGAGGAGATCCTGCTGGGCTTCGCGAGGGCCCTTTCGAAGGACGCTCACGCCCTGCCGGCCGACTACCGCGAGTACCTCCAGCGGCGCTGGCGCCGGGAAGTCTATCCCGCGGGCTCGCTCGTGCCCTTCGAGAGCTTCTGGCAGGCCAGCCTGCACGACGGCGTGCTCCGGCGCCGCGCCGCGCCGCGCCCGCCGCGACGCCTCGACGGACGAGCCGTGAACGCGGCGGCAGCTGCGGCCCTAGCCGTCCCCCCGCCCCCCGGCTTCGAACTCCTCCTCTCCCCAGGGGCCGGGGTCTACGACGGCCGCTACGCCAACAACGGCTGGCTGCAGGAGCTCCCCGACCCAGTCACCAAGCTGACCTGGGGCAACGCCGCCGCCCTCAGCCCGAGTGACGCACAGCGCCTGCGCCTCCAGGACGGCGACGTCGTGCGGCTGGAGGCCGGAGGACGCTCCGCCGAGATCCCGGTCGTCGTCCAGCCCGGCCAGGCGCCGGGCGTGCTGAGCGCCGCCTTGGGCTACGGACGCCGGAGCGGCTCGGTGGCCAGCGGCGTCGGCGTCGACCTCTACCCCCTGCTGGGCGCGGCCTCCGTGAGCTTGACGCCCACCGGCGCGCGGGAGGCCCTGCCGTTCGCGCAAAGGCACCACTCGCTCGAGGGGCGGGACGCCGCGCGCAGCCTGTCCCTGTCCGAGTACGCCGAGAGCCGGCGCAAGGGACGCCCCGAGAGGCCGCTCGCCCGCCTCTACCCGCCGCAGCGCTTCCCGGCGCGCAAGTGGGCGATGGCCGTCGACCTGAGCGCCTGCGTCGGCTGCGGGGCCTGCGTCGTGGCCTGCCAGTCCGAGAACAACGTGCCCGTGGTGGGGCCCGAGCGCGTGCTCAAAGGCCGCGAGATGCACTGGATGCGCATCGACCGCTACTACGCGGGCCCGCCCGAGCGCCCGCGCGTGCTGCTGCAGCCCATGCTCTGCCAGCACTGCGACGACGCCCCCTGCGAGTCGGTCTGTCCCGTCAACGCGACCAACCACGACTCCGAAGGCCTCAACCAGATGGCCTACAACCGCTGCGTGGGCACGCGCTACTGCTCGAACAACTGCCCCTACAAGGTGCGCCGCTTCAACTTCTTCGAGTACGCGGCGCAGACGCGGGAGCCCGCCGGCCTGGCTTTCAACCCCGAGGTCACGGTGCGCCCGAGGGGCGTCATGGAGAAGTGCACCTTCTGCGTCCAGCGCATCCAGGAGGCCAAGGCGGCCGCCCGGGCCGCCGGCCGGCCGCTGCGCGAGGGCGACGTCGAGCCGGCCTGCGCCGCGGCCTGCCCCGCCGGGGCCATCGTCTTCGGCGACCTGCGCGACCCCTCGAGCCGCGTCTCGAAGCTCGCTCTGAGCGACCGGGGCTACCGGGTGCTCGAGGAACTGGGGATCCGCCCGTCGGTGACCTACCTGGCGGACCTCACCAACCCCGCGGGTCCGGAGGAGCGCCGTGGCGCCTGAGGCGACCCTAAGCCCAGCGAGCCTGGACGAGCGCGTACTCTCCGCCGCTGAGCGCAAGCCGCCCGCGGCTTGGTGGCTCGCCCTCGCGGCGGCCGCGTCCTGCATGTCCCTGGGCTTCGCGCTCATGGCCTACACCTTGTACATGGGCATCGGAGCCTGGGGCAACAACCGCCCTGTCGTCTGGGCTTTCGACATCATCAACTTCGTCTTCTGGATCGGCATCGGCCACGCGGGCACCCTCATCTCGGCCATCCTGCTGCTCTTCCGCGCCCGCTGGCGCAACGCCATCTCCCGGACCGCGGAGGCCATGACCCTCTTCGCTGTCGTCTGCGCGGGCCTCTTCCCCTTGATCCACCTCGGACGGCCGTGGATCAACTTCTGGCTCTTCCCCTATCCCAACCAGCGCGGGCTCTGGCCCAACTTCCGCTCGCCGCTGATCTGGGACGTCTTCGCGGTCTCCACCTACTTCTCGGTCTCGCTGCTCTTCTGGTATCTGGGCCTCGTCCCCGACATCGCCTCCATGCGCGAGCGGGCCCGTCCCGGGCTCCGGAAGCTCGTCCTCACCGTGCTCAGCCTGGGCTGGCGGGGTGAAGCCTCGCACTGGCGCCACTACGAGAAGGCGTACCTGCTCCTCGCGGGCCTGGCGACCGGCCTGGTGCTCTCGGTGCACAGCGTAGTCTCCTTCGACTTCGCCGTCTCCCTGGTGCCCGGCTGGCACATGACCATCTTCCCGCCCTATTTCGTCGCGGGGGCCATCTTCTCCGGCTTCGCGATGGTCGTCCTCGTCCTCTCGGTGGTGCGCCGCACCATGAGGCTGGAGGACATCATCACGCCGCATCACCTGGAGATGATGAACAAGGTCATCCTCGCCACCTCCTGCCTGATGGCTTATTCCTACCTGGTCGAGGGCTTCACCGCTTGGTACAGCATGAATCCCTACCTCCACCACATCTTCAAGCAGTACCTCTGGGGGACCTACGGCTGGACGGGCTGGACCGCCATCTTCTGCAACTGCCTCATCCCACAGCTTTTCTGGTCGAGCCGCCTGCGGCGCAGCGCTCCGGTGATGCTGTTCGTCGCCGTCGCCGTCCTCATCGGGATGTGGTTCGAGCGGTTCGTGATCATCGTCATCTCCCTGCACCAGGACTTCCTGCCCTCCTCTTGGCACCTCTATGAGCCCACCCTGGTCGACTACGGCATCCTGCTCGGCTCCTTCGGCCTCTTCTTCACGCTGGTGCTGCTCTTCGCGCGCCTCCTGCCCGTCATCGCGACGACCGAGATGAAGGCCCATCTGCCGCGGGAGGACGCCCATGCTTAAGCGGCCGGCGGCCGTCCTGGGGCTATTCGAGAGTCCCCGCGCGCTGCTCTCGGCCATCGAGCTCCTCCGCGCGAGGGGCCGCTGGAGCCTGGAGGCCTACACGCCCTACCCGGTCCCGGGCGCCGAGGCCGCTCTGGGCCTGAAGCGTTCTCCGCTCGCCGCCATGGTGCTGATCATGGGGAGCCTGGGGGCCCTCACCGCCTACCTGTTCCAGTGGTGGATGAACTCGGTGGACTACCCGATCGTGGTCGGCGGCAAGCCGGTGGACGCCTGGCAGGCCTATGTCCCCGTCCTCTTCGAGGTGACCGTCCTGTTCGCGGCCTTCACCGCCGGCTTGGGGATGCTCCTCCTGCTCAACCGCCTGCCCGACTTCCGGCATCCGCTGCTCTCCTCGAAGTCCGCCGCCGCGCTCACCCGCGACAAGTTCGGCCTCGCCCTCGAGCCGGCGGAGGGGCCCTTCGACGCGGGCGCCGCCGAGGCCGCCCTGCGTGAGGTCGGAGCCGAGGCCGTGGAGGTGCTGAACCAGCCCGCGCCGCCGGCCCCGGTCAAGCCGCGGACGCTGCTCCTCCTAGCGGCCGGCGGGGCTCTGGCCTGCCTCGCCGCGGGGCTGGGCACCTACTGGACGCTGAAGCTCTTCCCGGCGCTGCCGCCGATGTCGCACATGCTGGAGCATCCGAAGCTCGTCCCGCAGAAGCCCAGCGCCTTCTTCAAGGACGGCCGCGGCATGCAGGCGGGCGTCCCGGGAACGATGGCGCGGGGACGCCTGCCCTACCCCTGCAAGACGGAGGCGTGCGCCTCCCGCCTGGCCAATCCCCTCCCCCGGGCGGCCGAGGTCCTCCGCAAGGGTCGGAAAGCGTTCGATACGAGCTGCGCGGTCTGCCACGGCGCGCTCGCGAACGGGAGGCCGCTCCTCAGCGAGGCCTACGGGGCCAAGCCCGCCGATCTCCAGTCGAGCCGATTCCTGTCCATGGAGGATGGACGGATCTACCACACCCTGATGACGGGCAAGAGCGCCATGCCCTCCTTCGCGTCGTCGCTGACCGACGATGAGCGCTGGTCCCTCGCGCACTACCTCCGGGCCCTCCAGAGGGCCCAGCACGCCGAAGACGAGGACCTGCGATGAGCCTGCTTTCGCTCGTCACCGGCCTAGGCGCCTTGGGAGCCGCGGCCGCCTACTTCGCCGCGGGCCCCGAGCGCTTCTGGGCCAACTGGCTGCTCTGGCAGCTCCTGCTGCTCAGCGCGGGGCTCGGATCGCTCTTCCTCGTCGCGCTCGAGCACCTCACGGACGCCCGCTGGAGCATCCCCCTGCGCCGCACGGCGGAGCGGACGGCCGGCCTGCTCGCGCCCGCCTCCGCGGCCATGCTCGCGGGGCTCTTCGCCCTTCCCGTCCTCTATCCCTGGGCGCATCCGGGAGCCGCGCTCATGCCGCACGGAGCGGCGAAGTCCGCGTGGCTCAGCGCGCCCTTCTTCAGCGCCCGCGTCGTCCTCTGTTCGGCCCTCTGGCTCTTGGCCTGGCGCCTCCTGGCGGGAGGCTCGCTGGAGCAGGACAAGACGAAGGCCCCCGCGCTCTCGGTCCTGGCCCGCCGCTTCGCGCCCTTCTTCATGGCCCTGTTCGCCCTGAGCGTGACGACGGCCGCCTTCGATTGGCTCTCGAGCCTCGAGCCCGAGTGGTACAGCGACATCCTCGGCGTCTACTTCTTCGCCGGCATCTTCCTGGCCGGCCTCGCCTCCGTGACGCTTCTCGCAGTCCATCTCATCGGGGCCGGCCGGCTCCCCGGCGTCCGCTTCGACCACGTCTACAACCTGGGCGGCTTCCTCTTCGCCTTCACCGTCTTCTGGTCGTACATCGCCTTCGCGCAGTACCTGCTCATGTGGTACGCCCATCTGCCCGAGGAGGTCTTCTGGTACCAGCGGCGCTTAGAAGGGCCCTGGCGTACGGCTGCCCTGGCGCTCGCGGTCTTCCACTTCCTCATCCCCTTCTTCGCGCTCATCCCGAGGGACGCCAAGGGCGACCTGCCGCGCCTGCGCTGGGTCGCCATCCTGCTGCTGGGCGCGCACTTCCTGGACCTGTACTGGCTCATTTTCCCGGTCCTAGGTCCCGACCCCCTGTTCTCCTGGCCCGAGGTCTCATTCGCCCTCTTTTTCATCGGCGCGGCCCTGCTTTGGATCCGCAGGTCCTTGGCGCAGGGAGCGGACATGCCGATCGGCGACCCGCGCCTGGAGGAGGGGCTGGCCTTCCGGCTATGAGGATCGAGGATTACGCGGGGCCCGAGGAGCTCAAGCGCCTGGCCTCCGCGTTCATGACCGTGGTGCTGGGCCTGATGGTCCTGGCGCTCTTCGTCTTCATCGTCGTCCCGGGGATGCGGAGCGCGGGCGCTCCCGCGGCGGGCGAGGGAGGCGCCCCGCTCGGCGCGAACGGCTGGCTGGACCCCGTCGAGGTCCCCGCCGCGAAAGGCTACCGGATCCCGCCGGTCGACCCTAAGACCCTCCTGACGCCCACCGCGCAGCTGCTCGCGCGCGGGAGCGAGCTCTTCGCGCGGGATTGCGCGCAATGCCACGGAGCGCTTGGGCGCGGGGACGGCCCCGCCGCCCGGACGCTGACCTCCGCTCCTCGGGACTTCACCCGCCCGGAGGGCTGGAAGAACGGCACCGGCCTCCCGGCCATGTTCAAGACCCTCTCCGCCGGCATCCCGGGCAGCGCCATGGCGGCCTTCGACACCCTGACGCCCAAGGACCGCATGGCCGTGATACACCACCTGCGGGCGTTCGCGGCGTTCGAGCGGCGCCCCGAGGACCCCGCGGCCCTGGCCGAGTTGGCCAAGATCTTCGCGTCTTCCTCGGTCGCGGTGCCCAACAGGATCCCCCTCAGCTTGGCTCTGCGCAAACTGGAGGAGGAGTACAGGACCCCCGCGCCCCTCTCTTTGTCCCCGGCCTCGGCCCGCCTCATCCGAGACCCCGCGCGGGCGGCCGCGTGGCTGCAGGCCTCACCCGCCTGGCGGAAGAGCCCCGCCGCCCTGGCCGAGCGGGCCTGCGCCGGCGCTCCCGCCAACGGCTTCGCGGTCTCCGCGGCGGTCCTGGACGCCGAAAGCTGGCGCGGCCTCTATGCGGAGCTCTCGAAGGGAGGCCGCCGATGAGGCGCTGGGCGGCCGCCTGCCTGCTGAGCCTGGCGATTTCCCCCTCGGCGGGAGCCCAGGGGCCTGGAGAGGTCGGCCTGGACGAGAAGCTGGGCGCCGCCATCCCCCTCGAGACCCGCTTCCTCGATGAGGAGGGACGCTCCGTCGAACTCGCCGCGCTCATCGACAAACCGACCGTCCTGACGCTCAACTATTTCCGCTGCGCCGGCATCTGCACCCCGCTGCTCAACGGCCTGACCGACGCCTTGAACCGCGTCGGGCTCGAGCCGGGCAGGGACTTCCAGGTCGTGACCGTGAGCTTCGACGAAAGGGACACGCCCGAGATCGCCAAGACCAAGCGCCTGAACTATCTCAAACAGATCCGCCGTCCCTTCCCCCCCTCGGCTTGGCGCTTCCTGACCGGAAAGGGACCCGCGATCAAGGCCCTGACCGACGCGGTGGGCTTCGAGTTCAAGCCGTGGGGCGAGGAGTACGTCCACCCCGGCGTCATCGTGCTCCTCTCCCCGAAGGGCCGGATCACCCGCTACATGTATGGGACGCTCTTCCCGCGCTACGACCTCGAGATGGCTCTGCGGGAAGCCGCGCGGGGGAAAGCGCGTCCCACCATCGTCAAAGCCCTGGAGTTCTGCTATTCTTACGATCCTCAGGGTCGCCGGGTGGTCTCCAAGGCGACCCGTGCGGTCGGGGCGGCGATGCTGCTCTTCGTCGCGGGCTTCGCCGCCATGCTGGCCTGGGGAGGGAAGCGGAAGGGACCATGAGCTACCTTGAAGCGCAGGGCCGCGGGGGACTCCTCTCCTGGCTCTCCTCGACCGACCACAAGCGAATCGCCCTCCTGTACCTATTCCTGCTCGTTCCGCTCTTCTGGGTCGCCGTGAGCCTGGGCTTTGCGATGCGCCTCAAGCACCTCTTCGCGGGCGATTTCCTGATGAGCGCGCAGACCTACAACGCCCTCTTCACCGTGCACGGCGTGATCATGATCTTCATGTTCGTCATTCCCGGCCTGCCCGCGGTGTTCGGAAACTTCTTCCTGCCCATCCTCATCGGGGCGCGCGACGTCTCCTTCCCGCGCCTGAACCTGCTCTCCTGGTACTTCTTCGCGGCCGGCGCGGCCCTGGCCCTCCTCTCTCTCTTCACGGGGCGGGGAGCCCCGGACACGGGCTGGACGTTCTACGTCCCCTTCAGCCTCCGGACCGGCACGAACGTCCCCCTCGCCGTGTCCGCGGCCTTCGTGCTCGGGCTCTCCTCCATCCTCACGGGCCTCAACTTCATCACCACGACGCACCGCATGAGGGCCCCGGGTATGACCTGGCACCGGATGCCCCTCTTCGTCTGGGCCCTCTACGCCACGGGCTGGATCCAGGTGCTGGTCACGCCCATCATCGGAATCACCCTGGTCCTCGTCATCCTGGAGCGGCTCTTCGGCATCGGCGTCTTCGATCCCGCCAAGGGAGGGGACCCCCTGCTCTATCAGCACCTGTTCTGGATCTACTCGCACCCCGCCGTCTACATCATGATCGTGCCGGCCATGGGCGCCGTGACCGAGATCCTCCCCACCTTCGCCCGCCGCACCATCTTCGGCTACCGGGCCATCGCCTATTCCTCGATCGCCATCGCCGCGCTGGGCTCCATCGTGTGGGCGCATCACATGTTCACCAGCGGCATGTCCGACCTCGCCGGGGTGATCTTCTCCCTCTTCACCTTCCTCGTAGCCGTGCCCAGCGCCATCAAGGTCTTCAACTGGACGGCGACGCTCTACAAGGGCTCCATCGATATGCAGCCGCCGATGCTCTTCGCCCTCGCCTTCGTCTTCCTGTTCTGCATCGGGGGGCTCACGGGCATCATCCAGGGGGCGCTGGGGCTGAACATCCATCTGCACGACACCTACTGGATCGTGGGGCACTTCCACTACGTGATGTTCGGCGGCACCGGCTTCGCCTTCTTCGCGGCCCTCCTGTATTGGTTCCCCAAGATGTTCGGGCGGATGGTCGAGCCCAAGCCGGTCTTCATCGCCTGGGGCCTGATGTTCGCCGGCTTCAACCTGCTCTACGGCGCCTTCCTGCTCCTCGGCGGGATGGGCATGCCGAGACGCTATTATGCCCATCTGCCGCAGTTCCATCCCGGGCACCTGGCGGCCACGGTCGGCTCCTGGCTGCTGGTCGCCGGCCTCCTCGTCCTCTTCGGCAGCCTCCTGCGGGCCCTGCGCAGCGGCCGCAGGGCCGAGGACGACCCCTGGGGAGGGAAGACCCTCGAATGGAGGATCCCCTCCCCTCCGCCCGCCGAGAACTTCGCCGAGGTCCCCGTGATCGACGCCGCCCCCTACGCGTACAATCCGGGCAGGAGATCATGAGCGAGCACAAGGATTACTCGGGCGCCAAGATCGGCATGTGGCTCTTCCTCTTCACCGAGTTCATGCTCTTCGGCGGCCTCTTCATCCTCTACTCGGCCTACCGGACGCTCCACCCGGCCGACTTCCACCGCGCGAGCGGCGAGCTCAGCGCGGCCTTGGGCGGGGCCAACACGGTCATCCTCCTCACGAGCAGCCTCTTCATGGCGTGCTCGCTCACCGCCATCCAGAAGGGCCGCAAGGGCGCCTCCATGCTCCTTGTGGCGCTGACGGCCTCCTGCGGAGCCCTCTTCCTGGCGGTCAAGGGCTTCGAATGGGCCTCTAAGTTCCACCACGGGATCTACCCGGGCGGCCCGGGGCTGCTTCAGCGCCCTCCCGGCGAGGTCCTCTTCTTCGGTCTCTACTACGTCATGACGGGGCTTCACGGCCTGCACGTCCTGGCCGGCACGATCCTGCTGTGCGTCATGCTCGCCCTGCTCGCGCGCGAGCGCATCCGGCAGGACGACTGCGTCAAGCTGGAGAATTCGGGACTCTACTGGCACCTGGTGGACGTCATCTGGATCTTCCTGCTGCCCCTCTTCTACCTGGCGGCCTGATGGAACGAGAGCAAGGGCACGTCGTCGAGTACGCCGTCCTCCTCAGGGTCTGGGCCGCGCTGCTCGTCCTCACGGCGCTCCTGCTGGCCGCGAGCCGCCTCTCCCCGGCCCTCGCCGTCCTGGCGCTCCTGACCCTCACGCCGCTCAAGGCGTGGCTGGTCCTCTATTTCTTCATGCACCTGCGCTACGAAGGGCTGCTGCTGAAAGGCATGGTCCTCACGGCGCTCTCCACCCTGCTCGTGTTCATCGGCATGCTGTTCCTGGACATCGGGTTCCGCTGATGCCTTTCCTAGCCCAAGCCTCGAGCGCCAGCGCCAGGATCGACTCGGTCTTCCTATGGGTCTTCGCGGTCTGCCTGGCCTTCCTGCTCCTCATCAGCTTCTTCCTGGTGTACTTCTCGGTGCGCTACCGCCGGTCGCGCAACCCGGAGCCCGAGGACATCGAGGGCAACGCCTGGCTCGAGACCGTCTGGACGCTCGTCCCTCTGGCGCTGTTCCTGGCCATGTTCTACTACGGCTGGACCGATTTCCAGTACCTGCGCAACCCCCCCAAGGACGCCCTCCTAGTGCAGGTCATCGCCCGGCAGTGGGCCTGGAGCTTCAAATACCCCAACGGCAAGCAAAGCGACCAGCTCTACGCCGCGCTGGGCCGCCCCATGAAGCTGGAGACGCGCACCCTCGACGTGATCCACGGCTTCTTCGTGCCGGCCTTCCGCGTGAAGATCGACGTGGTCCCGGGCCGGAGGAACACCGTCTGGTTCACCCCGACCCTGCTCGGGGATTTCGACATCCAGTGCACGGTCATCTGCGGCGTGAACCATTCCGCCATGCTCTCGAAAGTGCGCGTGGTTTCGGAGGCGGAATTCAAGGAGTGGTACTTCTCCGATGAGGCGGCCCCTCGGGTTCCGGCGGCCGCAGCGCCCGCCGCCGGGAAGGAGCCCCCCATCGTGGGGCTGCTGCGGGGCAAGTCCTGCCTCGCCTGCCACTCCCTCGACGGCAGCCCGATGGTGGGCCCCACGTTCAAGGGGCTCTACGGCAGCCGGCAGACCCTCCTCATCGACGGCGAACGACGCTCCGCCGTCATGGACGGGGCGCTCCTGCGCAAGGCGATCAGCCGGCCCGGCTCCGTCCAGGTCCTGGGCTACCCGCCCATCATGCCGCCCGCCAAGCTCAGCGACGAGGAGATGGAGGACATCGTCGCCTACCTGCGCTCGCTATGACCGGCGCCCTCCGCGCGGCGGCGGGCCTAGTCAAGCCCCGCCTCTCCGCGTTCGCGGCCCTCGCGACCCTCTCGGCCTACGCCGCGGCCGGCGGCGCGTTCTCCCCCCGCGCGGCGCCGCTCCTCCTGGGCGTGTTCCTGCTGGCCTGCGGGGCAAGCGCGCTCAACGAGCTGCAGGAGCGCGGGCCGGACGGCCGGATGACCCGCACGAAGGAGCGCCCCATCCCGGCGGGACGCCTCAGCCCGAAAGCCGCCGCCCTGGCTGCGGCGGCCCTGCTGGCCGCGGGCGGCCTCTGCGTCCTGTGGGCGGGGGGACGGGCGGCCTTCTTCCTGGGTCTCTTCGCCGCGGCCTGGTACAACGGCGTCTACACGCCGCTCAAGAGGACGACGCCCTTCGCCGCCGTGGTCGGCTCGCTCTCCGGCGCCCTCCCCCCCGCCATCGGCTGGACCGCGGCCGCTCAGCCGCTCTTCGACCCGCGCCTGAGCGCGCTCTGCTTCTTCTTCTGCCTCTGGCAGATCCCCCATTTCTGGCTGCTGGTGCCGGAGCACGGCGGGGACTCCGAACGGGCGGGTCTCCCCGCTCTGACGGGAATCCTCGACCTCGGGAGCGTGACGCGCCTCATCTGCGTTTGGATGAGCGTCGCGGCCGCCTCCTGCCTGCTCCTGCCGCTGTTCGGGACGGTCTCTTCCGCGGCGGGCTCGGCGGGGCTCGCCGCGGCGGCCAGTTGGCTGACCTGGAAAGCCGCGCGCCTGCTCTGCTGCGACCGCTCGCCGCTCTCCTACCGGGCCGCCTTCGCGGACACCAACGCCTTCGCCTTGTCGGTCATGGCCCTGGTCGCCCTGGACCGCTGCTGCGCGCTCTGAGCGCCTCAGCCCTTCGCTGGACCCTCTTTGGACTCCGGCTTCAGGGGAGGCTTCTCCGGCGCCGGCGCGTCCTCCTTCAAGCCGGTTTTGAACGCGTTCACGGCCCGGCCCATAGAGCGGGCGACCTCCGGGATGCGCTTCGCCCCGAATAGGAGCAGAGCGACGATGAGGATGAGGGCGATCTCGCCGAAACCCAGATTGGGGAGCATGCTGTCCTCCTGAGGCGCTGAGGATAGGAGTCTATCAGGCGCCCGCGAGGCCGTCAAGAGCCGGCCTTGGCGCTTGACTTGGCGGGAACAAGGGCCCTATACTCCTACCATGCCGAACCTGCTCGTCCTCGCGCTCTTTCTCGCCTTCCCGGCCCTCGCCGAGTCCGTCCCCGCCAAGGAGGACGTCCCCAAGCTCGTCGAGCAGATGATCGCCGACTACTCCGGCGGCGACGACAAGATCGCCGAGCAGATCCGCAAGGCCATCGACGGCGACGAGCGGGTCAAGGCCAACCCGCTCTACCAGGTCGCCCTCCTGGATCTGCTCACCGTCGCCAAGAGCATCCCGGTGACGACGGAAGGCGACGCCCGGGAGCAGGCCCTCCAGCGCGGGGAGGGTTTGCGGGCCGCGATGAGGAAGATCCCCGAGGACGTCGGCCGCTATCTCGGCCAGGCCATCAAGGACATCGACCCGCCCACCACGACGAGCGGCAAGGTCGAACCGCCGCTCGAGAATAAGCCCCCCCCCGCCGTCAACAGCCAGACCCAGCAGGCCCTGCGGGTGGACCCCAACCGCATGCGCTGGATCGCCTACAACGAGCTTTTGCCCAACCAGCCTCCCATCCAGGAAGGTCTGGCCGTCAACAACCTCCAGCGAGGCAACAATCGGGGAGCGTTCCAGGACTTCAGCCGCATCATCAAGGGCGGGTCGGCCACCTCCGACAACTACTACTACCGCGGCCTGGCCGCCGAGAAGGCGGGCGACCACGAGCAGGCCCACCACGACGCGGGCATCGCCCTGGCCATCAATCCCCGGGACACCCGGGCCCGTTCCCTCTGGCGGCTCACCGAAGGCAAGGTTTCGAACATCCGCCTCGATCCCAAGGCGCCCTTGGCCGCCTTGGGGCCGCAGCGCTCGCAGAGAGAAGCTCAACTCCCCGCGGGACCAGGCTCTGCCCAGCCGGAGCGGCCCCGCGCCGATCTGCGCTCGGTGGAGTCCATCCTCCAGGAGGTCAAGCAGCAGGGCTCTCCCGACCCGGAGCAGGCCTCCAAGAAGCTCGCCCAGGCGGCCGAGACCCACCTCAAGGTCAAGGACTCGGATGCGGCCATCCTGCTGGCGAAGAAGGCGCTCGAGTACAACCCGAAGAACGCCCAGGCGGTCAACTACCTCGCCCAGGCCTACCTCCAGCAGGAGAACTATCAGGCCTCGGCCGCCCAGGCGACGCAGGGACTCGCCCTGGCCCCCGGCAACATCCCCCTCCTGCACACCCGGGCCCGGGCCTACGCCCAGGCGGGCGACTGGCGCGCCTCCATGGGCGACACCCTCGCCATCCTGCGCCAGCAGCCGCGCGACGCCCGCGCGCTCCTGGGCCTTGCGCGCGCCCAGTCCGGCCTCAAGCAGCGCCCGGAGATGCTGAAGACGCTCAAGCAGGCGGCCGCCGTCGACGAGCGCTATCAGCGCCTCTACGAGGCGGCCCTCCAGCTGCCCGAAAGCTCGGACACCGACGTGCTCTTCGCCGACCTTGAGAGCGCGCTCTCGACGGCCCCCAGGGGGAACTCGCGCCGAACGCCCTGGATGCTGATCCTCTCGGTGTTCATCGGCGGCGCCCTCATCGTGTTCGGCCTCTTCCACCCGGGCTCCGTCGACCTTCGCGAAGCCCTGCGGTCCGCCCTCCTGCGCTGGATCTCGCGCTCGCCCGTATCCGGGGAGGCCGGCTTCGCCGACGCCTCCGGCTCCCCTCTCGGAAGCGCCTTTTGGAGCCGCTACGAGTGCAGGCGGGAGGTCGCCGTCGGCGGGATGGGCATCGTCTACGAGGCCGTGGACCGCGGCCTGGGACGGCGGGTGGCCGTCAAGCGGATGCGCGACGAGGTGCGCTCCGACGCGCGCGAGCGGGCCCTCTTCCTCGCGGAGGCCCGCACGGTCGGAGCCCTGCGCCACCCCAACATCGTCGAGATCCACGACATCGTGGAGGACGACCCCGACCTCTACCTCGTCTTCGAGTACGCCGAGGGCAAGACCCTCCACCAGCTCGTCGCCGAGCGCGGCCCCCTCCCCTTCGACGAGGCGCTCGCCGTCTTCCGCGGCGTGTGCACCGCCCTCGAGTTCGCCCACCAGCACGGGATCATCCACCGCGACCTCAAGCCCGCCAACATCATGGTCTCGCCGGAGGGCACGGCGAAGGTCATGGACTTCGGCGTCGCGCGGCAGGCCAAGGACGCCCTCACCAAGCTCTCGCAGACCACCACCATCGCCGGCACCCCCCCCTACATGTCCCCCGAGCAGGAACAGGGGATGGTCGGGCGCGCGACCGACATCTACGCCCTGGGCGTGAGCCTCTACCAGACCCTGACCGCGACGCTCCCCTTCGAAGGCACCCCGGCCGCCATGCTCCTCGCCAAGATGGCGGCCAAGTACGACCGCCCCTCGGTGCGGGTCTCCGGCCACCCCGCCGGGCTCGACGCCTTCATCGAGAAGGCCCTCGCGCCCGACCCCAATGACCGCTGGAAGACCCCCGCCGAGTTCTTCGCCGCGCTCTCCGACCTGAAGCGTCCTTAAGAAAGCGGCGCAGCGCGGCCTTCTGCTCCCGGGTGGGCCCGGGGGCCTTCGTCTTCTTGAGCGCTTGGATCGTCTTGCGCAGGGTGCTCAGGAACGCGCGGCAGGGCTTGCAGCCCTTCAGGTGCCCCGCCATCTCCCGGCAGAGGCGGCCCTGCTCCCCGTCTAGGACGGCGCAGAGCTTGAGGGCGGTCTCCCGGCAGCGGTGGCCCTTCACGAGGCCTTCCCCTCGAAGAAGCGGTCGAGGCGGTCGCGCAGGAACATCCGCCCGCGGTGCAGGCGCGACTTGACGGCCGCGACGGTAGCCCCGACCGCCCGGGCCGTCTCCTCGTTCGAGAGCCCCTCGATGTCGCGCAGGGTGAGGACGAGGCGGTACTCCACCGGCAGCTCCCCGAGCGCCTTGGCCACGGCCTGGCTCAATTCCTTCTTGCGAGCGGCCTCATCCGGCAGGGGCGCCCAGTCCCTCAGCTGGAAGCGCGGATCGCCCTCCTCCCCCCCTTCCGCGTCGAGGATGGGGACGACGGGCTCCTTGCGCTTGCCGCGGAAGCGCATCCAGCACAGGTTCGAGGCGATGCGGTAGAGCCAGGTGCCCAGGTCCGAGGAGGAGCGGAACTGCCCGATCTTCTTGAAGGCGGTCAGGAACGTTTCCTGGTAGACATCCTCCGCCTCGGCGGGGAGCCCCGCGCAGACGCTGTGGGCCAGGCGGTAGATGCGGTCTTCGTAGAGACCGATCAGCTTGCCGAAGGACCCGGCGTCGCCCTTCTTGCTGGCCTCGATGAGGGAGGATTCCCGGACCTTCATTCAGCGATGAGTATACCTAAGTCTACTCGATGAAGAAGTGAAATCGGATGCGCAGGCTGCCCAGGGTCGCCGCATCCCCCAGGCCCACGAACTTCCCGGCCAGGAGGGCGAAGCGGCTCAGCGGCTGCTGGGGCGGCGTGAGCCCGAGCGAGAGCTTCGAGAGCAGCGGGAAGGGCTCGCTGCGGATGCTCCGCAGGGGCTCGGGCTGGAGCGTCGCGGATGCCAGGATGAAGTAGAGCAGGATGTGGGCCTTTGCCATGGGAGCCTCGGCGCGTCCCCCAGAGCATAGCCCCGCACCTGTGACGGATTCATTGCGGCTGGCAGTGCCCCTCCACGCCCAGCTTCCTGAGGATGTCCTCGAGCAGGCACCACTTCGTGAAGGCCGACTGCAGGAGGTTCAACCCCACGAAGACGGCGAGCAGGAGCCACCACCGGCTGTGCCACTGGGAGAGCGCGAGGCTCCCCAGGACCATCGTCCCCGCGACCGCCCGGATGACGCATTCTCTCTTCATATCAGACCTCCAGATGGACGCGCTTGGCGAGCAGGTAGTAGAGGATGGGCACGGCCATGCGCGAGAGGAGGGTCGAGGCCACCTCGCCCGCCATCAAGGCCACGGCCAGGCCCTGGAAGATGGGGTCGAAGAGGATGACCCCCGCCCCGGCCACCACCGCCGCCGCGGTGAGCAGCATCGGGCGGAAGCGCACGGCCCCCGCGTCGATCACCGCCTCCCGGAGCGGCATCCCCTCCTTGAGCCTCAGCCCGATGAAGTCCACCAGGATGATGGAGTTGCGCACCACGATGCCCGCCCCCGCGATGAAGCCGATCATCGAGGTGGCCGTGAAGAAGGCCCCCATCGCCCAGTGGGCCGGCAGGATGCCGACCAGGGTGAGCGGGATGGGCGCCATGATGACGAAGGGCACCGCGAAGGAGCGGAACCAGCCGACCACGAGCACGTAGATGAGCACGAGCACGAGGGCGAAGGCTAACCCTAAGTCGCGGAACACCTCGTAGGTGATGTGCCACTCCCCGTCCCACTTGAGCGCGAATTCCTGCGAGCTCTTGGGCTGGCTGGCGAAGTGCTCGTGGAGCTCGACGCCGGACTCCTGTGCGAGCTTCTGGATCTCGGGCCTCAGGGCGAGGATGCCGTAGACGGGGCTCTCCTGGCGACCGGCCACGTCGGCGATCACGTAGCTCACCCGCAGGAGGTTCTTGCGGAACACCGGCAGGTCCCGCTCACGCTTGAGCGAGCGGGTCAGCTCCCCGATCGAGATGGGCGTCCCTCCGCGCGAGAGCAGGGCGATGCGCCGCACCCCCGAGAGGTCGCGCCGGTGCTCCGGCCCCAGGCGCAGGCGGATCTCGACGGGCTCGCGCTCTTCGTCCAGGTGGGCGATGTCCACCGCCTGCCCGTCCAGGGCGAGGGCGACGGTCTGGGCGACGTCCGAGGCGGGGATGGCGTTGAGCGTGGCCTTCGGCCGGTCCACCACCAGGCGCTCGAGCCTCTGCGGGTCGGGGACGTAGGTGTCCACGTCCACGATGCCCTCGGTGCGCTCGAGCAGGGCCCGGACCTTCCGCGCCAGCTCGAGCCGCTTCGCCTCGTCGGGCCCGTAGAGCTCGAGCACCAGCGTGGAGAGCACGGGCGGGCCGGGGGGCACCTCGGCCACCTGCACGCGGGCGCCGTACCTGCGCGCGATGTCCCGGATGGGGGCGCGCAGGGCGCTTGCGATGGCGTGGCTCTGGCGCTTGCGGTCGTGGCGGTCCTTCAGATTCACGACCAGGGCGGCCTGGTAGGGTTGGTTCCGGAGGTAGTAATGCCGGACCAGGCCGTTGAAGTTGTAGGGCGCGGCCGTCCCGACGTAGGCGCTCACCTGCACAGCCTCCGGCACCTTGCGCAGAAGCTCGAGCAGCTCGCCCGCGGCCTGGCGGGTCCTGTCGATCGAGGAGCCCTCCGGCAGGTTCAGGATGACCTCGAACTCGTTCTTGTTGTCGAAGGGCAGCATCTTGACCGTCACCTTCTTGAACGCGACCAGGGCGAGGGAGGCGAGCAGGAGGGCGGCCATCGCGCCGAGGTAGAGCCCGCGCGCTAAGCCGTCGTCGAGGAGTCGGCCCATGACCCGGCGGTAGAGGCGGTCGAGGGCCGACTCCTCGTGCCCATGGGCGGAGCGCTTCAAGGGCCACCACTCGAGCAGGTGCGCGAACGCCCACGGGGTGACGATGAAGGCGATGGCCAGCGAGAAGAGCATCGCCATCGAGGCGCCCACAGGGATAGGGCGCATGTAGGGGCCCATGAGGCCGCGCACGAAGGCCATGGGCAGGATGGCCGCGATGACGGCCCAGGTGGCCAGCAGGGTGGGATTGCCCACCTCGGCCACCGCGTCCACGCTCAGACGCCAGAGGCTGCGCTCGTCTGACATCATGTAATGGCGGTGGATGTTCTCCACCACGACGATGGCGTCGTCGACCAGGATGCCGATGGAGAAGATGAGGGCGAAGAGCGTGATGCGGTTGAGGGTGTAGCCGAACAGGTAGTAGACCATCATGGTCAAGGCCAGGGTGACCGGGATGGCCACCAGCACCACGAGGGCTTCCCGCAGCCCTAAGGCGAGGGCGATGAGCAGGGTGACCGAGAGGGTCGCGAGCAGCATGTGGAAGAGCAGCTCGTCCGACTTGGCCTTGGCCGTCTCGCCGTAGTCGCGAGTGACGCTGACCTGCACTTCCGGGGGCAGGAGGCGCCCCTCGGCCTTCTTGACGCGCGCGAGCACTTCGCGCGAGACGCTCGTCGCGTTGGCGCCCCGCCGCTTCGAGACGGCGAGGGTCGCGGCCGCCTGGACGCCCTCGACCCCCGCGAGGGCGGTGACGACCTCCCCCTCCGCGTCGTCGGGCCCGTCCTCCACGACGGCCACCTCCGAGAGCTGGACCGGCCGCCCGTCCGAGACCCCCACGACGATCCTCTTCAGCTCGTCGGCGGAGCGGATGAAGGCGTCGGTCTCCACCCGGACGGCCTCGCCGCCGGCGTTGTAGTGCCCCGCCGGCAGGCGGCGGTTGGCCGACCGGAGCAGGCCCGCGAGCTCGAGCGGACTCAGCCGCCGGGCCCTCAGTTTGTCGGGGTCGAAGCGCACGTGGAGCGTCCGGCGGCGGCCGCCGATGAGCTGGATCTCGGAGACGTCCGGGACCGCGCTGACCTCCTCGCGCAGGGTCGCGGCCGCCCGGCGCAGGGTGTACGGGTCGGCGCCCCAGAGGGTCAAAGTCAGGATGGGCACGTCGTCTATGGAGCGGGCCTTGATGAGCGGGTGCCCCGCCCCGGGGCTCATGAGGTCGAGGTTCGCCTGGGTCTTCGCGTGGACGAGGGTCGTGGCGGTCTCGGGGTCGGTGCCGACCTTGAAGCGGACGATGAAGAGGGCGAAGCCGGGCTCGGCGGTCGTGTAGAGGTACTCGACGCCGGGGATCTCCCAGAGCCGGCGCTCGCCGACCTGCACGACGCGCTCCTCCACCTCCCTGGCGCTCGCCCCGGGGAAGGGCACGAGGATGTCGAACATCGGGACGTTGATCTGCGGCTCCTCCTCCCGGGGCAGGCCGAGGGTGGCGAAGGCGCCGACCAGCAGGGAGCCGAGGACGATGAGCAATGTCAGCTTCGAGCGGATGAAGGTCTCGGCCAGGTTTCCGGCGGCGCCGAGGTGCGTCTCGTGATGGGTCTGGTTCATGGTCTATTCCAGATGGGAGCGGATCTCTCGGACGGCCTCGTCGTCCAAGGTGCCCGCGGCGAGGCGCACGCCCGCGTAGCCCGCGTGGAGCCCGTAAAGGGCCTCCAGGAGCTGGAGCTGAGAGCGCGCCACGGCCTCCTCGGCCCGCAAGACCTCGAGTACGCTCTGGCGGCCCTCCCGGTAGAGCGGGCGGAAGAGCTCGAGGGATTTCTGAGAACGCTCGAGCGTGGTCTTGGCCAGGGGCAGGGTCGAGGCCGCGCCCAAGTAGCCCGCGCGGGCGGAGAGCACCTGCGACTTCACCGAGTCGCCGAGCGCCTCGCGGTCGAGGCGGCTGGCCTCGACGAGGGCGCGGGCGCCTTCCCGCTTGGCGGGGTAGGCCGGGTCGCCGAAGGGCATGTGGAGACGCACGCCGACCATGCGGTCGGAAGGCGCGGCGGAGAGGTCTCCGCTGTTGATCCCGATGGCGGCGAAGGCGTCCGCACGAGGGAGCAGGCTCGAATCCGTCCTCCTCCTCTGCACCTCGGCCGAGCGCTCCTCGAGGGCCGCGGCCTTGAGGTCGGCCCGGGACTCGAGGGCCCGCGAGAGGAGCGCCTCCGTGTCCGGCAGGGGATAGGGCTTCTCCGAGAGCTTCCCGGCCGGCGTGAGCGTCTCCCCGGCCAGCACGCTCAGCCGATAGCCGGCCTCCGAGAGCTTGGCGGAGAGCTGGGCCTGCCAGGCCTTGAGTCCGCTGAGGATGCCCTCGGCCGCGTAGTAGTCCGAGCCCAGGACGAGCCCCTTCTGGCGCAGGCGGTCGGCGTTCTCGAGCTCCTTGGAGGCGGAGAGGATGCGCTCATCGAGCGCCCGGAGGGACTCGCGCTGGAGGAGGATCTGAAGGAAGGCCTCCACCGCCGCGAAGCGGACGCTCTGGGAGAGGCCTTCGCCGCCGGCCTCGGCGCGCTGGGCGGCGAGGCGGGCCAGGTCCCGGGCGCTGGAGAGCTCGAAGGCCGTGAACAGAGGGAGGCCGGCCTCGAGGGAACCCTGAAGGTTGGTGCGGTAGCCGGGCCAGTTCAGGCGGTCCACCGCGAAATCCTGCGCCGTGAAGGCCCGCTGGCGGAGCAGGGAGCCGAAGGCGTAGACCGGGTCGTCGCCCCGGGTGAGGGCGGATCGGACTGAGAGCGCCGGCAGGCGGCTCCAGGAGGCCTCCCGCTCCAGGGCCAGGGCGGCGTCCTTGCGCGCAAGCATCCCGCGCAGGGCCGGGGCGCGCGCCAGGGTCTTCGCGACGGCCTCGTCCAAAGGCTCCGCCGCGGCGACGGGCACGCCCAATAGGAACGCCAGCGCCACGAGCTTCCTCATCCCGGCCTCCTCACATCGTTGAGAACGCGAGCCCCATCAGGGCCCCATAGAGGGTACTGATGTAGGGGTTCGCGGTCAACGGGCAGGCGCCGGTGCTGCACCCCACCATCCGATACCACAAGTAGCCCGCCAGCGCGCCGATGACGACCCCGAGCACGGCTTTGACGATCGGCATGGTCCCTCCTTTCATGAGCCCGCCGCCCTGACGACGGCCTGGGCGAACGCCGACTCCGGCACGGCTCCTTCGAACTCGACCGAATCATTGACGACCACCTTGGGCACGCTGGAGACCCCGTACTCCCGTGCGAGCTCGGGGAACTCCCCAGCCGAGATCATGTCCGCCCGCACCTGCGGGAACTCCTGGGCGATGCGCTGGGCCGTGCGCAGGGCGGCCGGGCAGTGGGGGCAGCCCGGGGTCACGAAGACCTTGATGTGGGCCGGCCCCCGGAGGGCGGCGAGCTTGCTCCGCGCGGCCGGGGATAGCTCGGCGCGGCCCGCCGAGGCGTCCTGGAGGTTCTCGAGCAACGCCGAGAACTCGTAGCCCCCCGGCAGGCCGAAGTAGCGGGTCCTCGCCCCTCCCCGCCCCTCCACCACCAGGGCCGGGGCCCGGTCCACGCCATGCTCCCGCGCCTGGCGGGCGTCGGCTCGGAAGTCGAAGACTTTCAAAACCAGCTTGTCGGTGAGCTGGGCCAGCTCGAGGACGAGGTCCTCGAGGGTGTTGCCGGCCATCGTGTCCCCCTCGTGCTTGAAAACGGCGAGGGTCACCGGGCCCTCGAGGCCCGCGAGCCGCCGCCGCACTTCCTCTCTCGTCCTCGCATCCAGGATCGCCATGGTCTTGCCTCCTGTTCTTTAGATGCGGGGGGGCTGAAAAGGATTCAGGAGGGCGTATTTAAGTAGAATCGTCCCCGCATGATCCCGGAGAAGTCCGCCCTGGTGGTCCTGGCCGCCGCCCTCGGCGTGGGGGTCGGCGTGGGCGCCTACACCTTCGTCTACGCCAAGGGCTATTCCTACGTCAGCAACGCTCCGCAGGTGTGCGCGAACTGCCACATCATGAACAAGGAGCACGACGGCTGGGTGAAGTCCACCCACCACGCGGCCGCGGTCTGCAACGACTGCCACACCCCCGAGGGCATTGTCGGCAAATACGCGACCAAGGGCCTCAACGGCTTCTGGCACTCCTTCTATTTCACCACCGGGACCTACCCCGACAACATCCAGATCCGCAAGCGCAACCTCGCCATCGCGCAGGCCAACTGCCGCCGCTGCCACGGCGACATCGTGCACGCGGTGGACAGCCGCCAGCCCAAGGCGCAGGCGCTCGACTGCCTGCGCTGCCACTCCGAGGTGGGACACTGATGACCTTCGACGACCTCAAGGGCCGCGCCAAGCTCGCTCTCGTCGTCGCGGCGCTCGCCGCCGCCGGCGCCGCCGCCGTGACCGCCCTGCTCGTCAACATCTTCGAGCGCAAGCAGGAGGCCAAGAACCCCTTCTACCGGGTCGTGGACTTGAGCGAGGAGACCGACGACCCGGCGCTCTGGGGCAAGAACTTCCCCTCCCAGTACGACGGCTACAAGCGCACGGTGGACATGACGCGCACGCGCTTCGGAGGCAGCGAGGCGATGCCCCGCGCGGCGACTCCGGACGACCCGCGGAAGGTCGTCTCCCAGTCCAAGATCGACGAGGACCCGCGCCTGAAGACGATGTGGGCCGGCTACGCCTTCGCCAAGGACTTCCGCGAGGAGCGCGGGCACGCCTACATGCTCGAGGACCAGACCTTCACCGAGCGCCAGCGCGTCGCCAAGCAGCCGGGCACCTGCATGCACTGCCACGCCTCGGTCTGGGTCCCCTACCGCAAGCTCGGCGCAGGCGACCTCATGAAAGGCTTCGAGGCCATGAACCAGATGCCCTACTCCGAGGCCCGCAAGCTCGTCGCCCACCCCGTCTCCTGCATCGACTGCCATGACCCGAAGACCATGGCTTTGCGCGTGACGCGGCCGGGCTTCCTGGAAGGCATCAAGGCGCTCAAGGCCTCCCAGGGCGTCAAAAACTACGACCCCAACCTCATGGCCACGCGCCAGGAGATGCGCTCCTTCGTCTGCGGGCAGTGCCACGTCGAGTACTACTTCAAGGGCAAGGAGAAGCGGCTGGTCTACCCGTGGCACAAGGGACTGGGGGTCGAGAGCATCCTCGCCTATTACGACGAGCAGAAGCAGACGGACTGGGTGCACGCCCAGAGCGGCGCGAACGTCCTGAAAGCCCAGCACCCTGAGTTCGAGATGTGGAACCAGGGGATCCACGCGCGTTCGGGCGCGGCCTGCGCCGACTGCCACATGCCCTACAAGCGCGAGGGCGCGATGAAGGTGAGCGACCACCACGTGCGCAGCCCCTTGCTGAACATCAACCGCGCCTGCCAGACCTGCCACAAGTTCCCGGAGGCGGAGCTGAAGGCCCGCGTCGAGAGCATCCAGGAGAAGACCACGCAGCTGCGCAACGAGGCGCTGGACGCGCTGGCCTCGCTCATCGGCGACCTCGAGAAGGCCAAGGGCCGCCAGGACGCCGGAGCCAAGGCCGCGCGCGACCTCCAGCGCAAGGCCCAGTTCCTGCTGGACTTCGTGGAGGCCGAGAACTCCACCGGCTTCCACGCCCCGCAGGAGGCCGCCCGCATCCTGGGCCGCTCGATGCACCTCGCCCGCCAGGGGCAGATCGTCCTGCGCGATGCGGCCTTCAAGCCCACGGAGCCCCTGAGCGGACCGCAGTGAAAATCGTCTTCGAGGACGCGCGGCTCCTCGCGCTCGACAAGCCCGCGGGCCAGCTGGTCATCCCGGGCCGGGACGGCCGCCGCGAAGGGACGCTCCAGGCGGAGTCGGAGGCCCGCTCGGGCGCGAAGGTCTTCGTCGTGCACCGCATCGACGGCGAGGCGAGCGGGCTCGTCCTCTTCGCCAAGGACGCCGAGGCCCACCGCGCGCTCTGCGCGCAGTTCGCCAGGCGCCAGGTGCGCAAGCTCTACCGCGCCCTCGTCCTCGGCGCGCTCGCCGAGGACCTGCTCATCAAGGCTCCCATCAAGGAATTCGGCTCCGGGCGCATGGGGGTGCACCCGGAAGGCAAGCCCGCCCAGACCACGCTCCGGGTGCTCGCGCGCTACAAGGCGGCCACCCTGCTCGAAGCCGAGCCTCACACCGGCCGGCGCCACCAGCTCCGCGTGCACCTCTACCACGCCGGCCACCCCATCCTCGGGGACGCGCTCTACGGGAAGGAACGTCCGGTGGGCGGCGCTCCGCGCCTGATGCTCCACGCCTTCAAGGCGCAATTCCTGCACCCGGACGGGAAACCGATGACGCTCGAGGCCCCTCCAGGAACGGACTTCGAAGAGGCTTTAAGGGAAGCGGCCGAGGGCTAGGACCGACTGGCCCCAGAAGAGGCTGAGCAGGGGGTCGGTGAGCCGGGCCAGGGGCAGGGCGAAGCGGTCGTAGAAGCGCACCAGGCCCGCCGTCTTCGAGCTCCCGATCTCGTGGCGCAGGACGCGAGCCGAGACGAACCAGCCCAGCGCCCCGACCGCGTTGAAGTAGCGGACGCTCTCGACTTCCACCCCGGCGCTCTCCAGGATGCCCCTCATCGTCCGGCAGGTGTAGCGCCGGAAGTGGCCCGCCTGCTCATCGAGGCTTCCGAACAGGAACGGCAAAGCCGGGGCGAAAGCGAGCAGGCGCGCGCCGGGGCACGCCTCGGCCCAGAGCTTCAAGGCCGGGCGCTCGTCGGGCAGGTGCTCGAGCAGGTTCAAGGCGGCCACCGTGTCGAAGCGCCGCTCCTTGAGCGCGGGCAGGGCGCCCGCCCCGAGCTTCTTGTCCAGCGTGAACTCGAACTGCGCGCGGCCCTTGAAGCGCTCGCGGAGGTGGGCGACGACCTCCTCCGAGTTGTCCAGGCCGACGTAGCACTCCGCCGCGGCGCCCAGCCGCTCGGCCATGTCCCCGAAGCCCGGGCCGACCTCGAGGATGCGCTTCCCGGCCATGGGGCGCAGGGCCGCGGCCAGCCAGTCGTAGTAGCCGGCGGCGCCCTGCATCTCGCGGTTCATCGTGCCCAGGCCCTGTCCGTCCATCCCTACCGCCTGGTCCCGGAGCCGCGCCAGCTCACGCCTTTATAGGGGGAGATATGGATGTCCTGGAAGTCCTCCGCCCGGAACCAGCGCTCGATGCGCTCCTTGCGGATGAAGTGCGTCTGCGGGGCGTTGAGCTTGTCGAAGACGTTGAGCATGTTCCGGCTGTAGGTCAGGATGCGCCAGTTCTCGAAGTACTCGTAGTAGGGCAAAAAGCGCAGGGGCAGAAGGTAGAGCGTCCAGACGATGGGCGTGATGAGGAGGGTCAGGAGGTGGGCCAAGACGGCGAGCGCGCCCTTGGGCAGGCGCAGGAGGACGAGGCGCTTGAGCGTCTCGAGCGGGACGCGGTTGAGCCAGTTCCCCTCGTGGGAGTAGGCCCACACGATGAGCCTCCCGCCCTTCTTCGTGAGACGCTTCAAGTTCTCGAAGGTGCGGTCGGGGTCGTCGGTATGGTGGATGACCCCGATGCAGAAGACCGCGTCGAAAGGCTCCGGGAAGTCCATCGCCGCGAGGTCCGCCTCGACGATCTCGATGTTGGGGGCGTTCTTCGTCTCTTCGCGGGCCACCTCGGCCGCGTTGAGGTCCACCCCCACCACCTTCGCGGCGTAGGGGGCGGCCATGAGGGCGTGGTGGCCGTGGCCGCAGCCGGCGTCGAGCACGCGCTTGCCCTTGAAGCTTTCGAGCGTGTTGGGATAGAGCCACTCCTGGAACAAAAACAGCGAGCTGTCCTTGTAGCGCTGCCACTGCTCGAGCCACTCCTTCTGCTTTTTTTGCATCAGCTGCTCATGGGAAGAAAGCCCTCTTCGCCGCCAGCGCCGCGGTCCTCAGGCTGTCCGAGAAGAGCCACACGAGGAGGTTGAGCCCGCCCCAGCCGGCCAGGCCCAGCCGCGCGGTCTTCCCCCTCGTCCACAGCTCCGCCGCCCCCGCGCCGGCCAGGACGACCAGCAGGGGCGCATAGCCCTGACGGTAGCGCGAGGCCGGGCCGCCGAAGACCGTGTAAAGGACGATGGAGAGCAGGACGAAGAGCGCGGCGGCGCGGAGCTCGCCTCGCGAACGGGCGAGCCAGAGCCCGTAGAGCCACAGCGGCAGCAGGAGCATGAAGGTCAGGTCGTAGCCCGGCAGGAACGGGTAGAGGTGCGAAAGGAGGTTGAACGCGTAGGCCCTCAGCCGCAGGCCCCAGCCAAGCGAGCCCCACAGCGCCCGGAACGCCCGGGAGTAGTCCGCGTCCTGCTCCAGCTCGGAGAGACCCTCCGCCGGCATATGGAAAGCTTCGACCGGAACGCCGGAGCGCTCCAGCGGCATCTGCAGGCCCGCGTAGAGGCTGATGCCGCCCCTCGAGGAGCTCGGAACCAGGCGATGGAACACGGCGTAGTTGCGGACGACCCACGGGGCCGTGAGCAGGACGAAGCCGAGCGCGGCCGCGGCGGCCCCCTTCCGGCCGCCGCCGCCGGGCAGGAAGGGCAGAACAAGGATGGCCAAGCCCGCGAAGAGGAGGACTTCCGGCCTGACGAGGAAAACCGCGGCCAGGGCCAGGCCGAACAGGAACGCGCGCTTGCGGTGCAGAGCGAGGAAGGACAAGGCGAGCAGGGAGCTGAAGAGGCACTCGGCCAGAAGGAACGCGGGCGGGGCGAAGAGGCCGTAGTAGGCGGCGGCCGCGAGACCGCAGAGGAGCGGCCAGGGCGGCGCCAGGACGCTCGCCGCGATGAGAGCGACGAGCAGGCAGGCCGCGGCGCCCAGCGCCGCCTGGACGGCCACCACGGCGGCCGGCGCTCGGCCCAGGACGGCGTAGACGCCGGCCAGGAAGACCGGGTAGCCCGGCGGACGGGAGGCGCGCTCCCCCTCATCGTTGACGTAGGTCCCGGAATCCAGCAGGTGGACGGCGTAGCTGTGGTAGCCCAGCGAGTCGCCGACCACCGGGCTGCCGGGGCCGGAGAGGAGGTAGCCCAGGCGGATGAGGAGCGCCGCGGCGGCGACCAGCAGGAGGGCTTTCGGGCTCAAGAGCTGCGCGGCCGGTTCAGCCGCAGGACGTCCAGCACGCAGCCGAAGAGGAAGACCGCGAGGGCCGTGGCCAGGAAGATGGCGAAGAGGACCATGTCCGTGGACTTGGGGCAGGTCGCGTAGCAGGCCAGGGAGAGGAGCGCGAAGAGGCCCGGGACGGCCGCCAGGCAGACGGCGAACTTCATCGGGTTGTAGTAGAGGATCACCTGCAGCATGATCTGCAGGGTCCGTGGGATGTCCCGGAAGCCCTTCACCTTCGAGCTCCCCTTGCGCTCGACATAGGAGACCGGGACGAAGGCCACGAAGCGCCCGCCCTGCAAAAACGAAAGGGTCATGGTGGTCGAGAGAGAATAGCCGTAGCAGAGGACCGGCATGGAGCGGTCGAGCGCCTCCCGGCGGATGAGGCGCAGGCCGGAGTTGGCGTCGGGGATGCGCTCGCCGGCCACGAAGGAGGCCAAAGTCAGATACACCCAGCGCAGGAAGGTCTGCAGGGCGCTGCCCCAGAAGAGCGGGCCCTGGCGGGCGCCGATGATCATGTCGAAGCGCGGGGCGAAGGGCAGGAGCCTGGCGGCGTCCTCGGGCGGGTAGGAGCCGTCCGCGTCGATCATCAGGAGCCAGGGGAACCGGGCGGCCTCGAAGCCGGTCAGGAGCGAACGGCCGTAGCCGCGGTTGATGGGGTGGCGCAGGACGCGGGCCCCGGCCTTTTCTGCCAGCTCGGCCGTTTGGTCGGAGGACCCATCGTCCACGACGAGGATCTCAAAATCCTCCGAAGGTTTGAGCCCCGCCCCCGCCATCGCCGCGCGCAGGCCGGAGACGACGCCGGCGATGCCCTGCTCCTCGTTGAAGGCCGGGACGACGAGGCTGACCTGGATCCTCCCGTCCTCGGCTGGAGCGGGCATCCCGATCCTAGTTCTTGCCCTTGAGCGGGGCGACGCCGTAGCCCAGGGAGGAGAGCTCGTCCTGGGCGGTCTTCATCGCCTCGTCGCTGGAGAAAGGCCCGACCTTGAGGAAGAGCGTCCCGCCGGGGGCCGGCTTCTTCTCCGGAGCGGCGGCGGGCAGATCCTCGTCCTCGCTCGCGGGCTCGGCCACGGGCTCGGGCTTCGGCTGAGGCTCGGCCTGCTGGGCCGCCCGCTTGCCCTTGCGTCCCTTCTTCGCAGCCGGCTCGGACGCTGGCGCGGGCTTCGCTTCCGGAGGCGCGCCCAGGCCCGGCAAAGAGGGGTCGATGGGGACCGCGGGAGTCTCTTCCGCGGCCGGCTGGCCGGCCCCGTGCAGGACGATGAGCAGGCGCCCGGCGTCCCACTTCACCTGGTAGCCCGCCATGGCGCTTAGGTCCACGACGACCCGGGCCGCCCAGTCCGGCCCCGGCTGGAACTGCGAAGAACGCACGCGGCGGATGAGGCCGGAGCCCTCCACGCTTTTCGGGCGGGCGCGGTTGCGGGTGTTGGCCAAATCCACGACCAGCGAGGGCGGGTCGAGGATGGGGAGCACCTGGACACTCGCCTGGCCGCTCAAGTCGAGCACCACGCTGCTGCCCTCGATGCCGATCTTGCGCAGGAGGACCAGGTCCTCGGCCGAGCCGAAGACGGGCAGGCTGAGAAACAACGCTAGAACCGCCAAAAAGCCGCTGGGGAGTCGCATAGGCATAGAGTATATCAAACCCCGAGAGGGCTCACTTCAGCTCCTTGAGCGCCTGCTCCAGCCCTTCCAGCTCCCTGGGGAAGCGCCCCTTGGCGGCTTTCTTCTCGGACTCCAACAGCTTCAAAGCCTCCTCCTTGCGGCCGAGCCGCCCCAGGATGCGCGCCTTGAGCACGGCGGAGTTGATGCGGTTGCCGCCGTAGCTGAGCGCGAAACCCTTCTCGATGCGCTCCAAGGCTTTCGCGTCCTCCTTGCGGCCGTGGAGGTTCTTCGCGTACCGGTACGAGTAGACGTAATCCGCCGGATAGGCCGCGATGAGCTTCGGATAGAGCCTGTCGAGGTCGGCGTCCCGGCCGGCGAGCTCCAGGAAGAAGCGGAGGTTGTCGTCGAGATTGCGGTCGGCGCCGACCTCCAGGTCGTCGACGTCCTTCTGGAGGAGGGCGATGATGCGCTCGAAGGCGGCCTGGGCCTTCTCCTTCTCCCCGAGCTCCTTATAGACGGCATTGAGCAGGTAGGGGGCGCTGCGCATGTCGGCGCAGCGGTCCTTCCGGGACCCGAACACGCGGCTCTCGGCGTGGGCCTCCAGCCTGGCGAGCGCCTT
>DMEZ01000026.1:0-5732 GCA_003450735.1 Elusimicrobiota bacterium
CCCCACCGCAGCCGCCTGTTCATCAAGATCCTTCCTTATACGAGCTATCTCCTCACCAACGCCACGGTGGTTCTGGGGTGGGTGTTCTTCAAGTTCCTCAACAAGACCATCGCCATCGGCGCCGAGAACGTCGGCGAGGAGCGCAACACCGTCCTGCTCTCGAACCATCAGTCCATGATCGACGGCTTCCTCATCGGCTTCCCGCCGTTCTTCCCCAAGGCCCTCTGGAAGCCCTGGCTGATGCCCTGGCATCCGGCGGCCTACGAGAACTTCTTCGCGAACCCCATCATGGCCTGGTTCTCGGACAACTGGAAGTGCATCGCGGTCAAGCCGGGGCGCAAGGACTTCGGCGCGATGAAGCGCATGGAGCGGGCCCTGAAGAACGGGGTCATGACCGTGTTCCCGGAGGGGACCCGCTCCCGCGACGGGCGGCTTTTGCCCCCGCGCAGCGGTATCGGCTACGTGATGCTCCACACCATGCCCCGCGCCATCCCCATCTGCATGGACGGCATGGATGCTCTCCATCCGGTGGGCCACTTCTGGCCCAGGGTCTTCCGGACCGTGATGATCTACTACGGCAAGCCGGTGGACCTCTCCGAGTTCCGGGGCGTCGAGCCCTCGCGGGAGAACGCGCAGGCCTGCATCGAGAAGGTGTTCGTGCAGATCCGCCGCCAGCAGGCCATCCTCAAGCGCTACCGCCGCTACCGGGCGCATCTCCTCTCGAAGAGGCCCTTCTGCGCCCGCCTCTACCAGCCCTGAAAACGGCACCCCCGCCCATAGGGCGGGGGTGCGCGCGGCCTGCGGCGAAAGCTCAGTCGTACTGGTAGCGATCCTTCTTTTTGCTCCGGCCCCTCTCGTCCTTCTCCTCTCTGTCCTTATCGTTCTTGTTCTTACCGACCTTCTTCTGCTTGTCCCACGAGGCGAGGGTCTGGTTGAGGAACTCCTGGCGCTGCTTCTCCTGGTCCGCGCTGAACTTCTTGATGTTCGCGTCGACTCCGACGAAGAACTTCTTGAGCGCGTCCTGCTGTTCCTGCTCGAAGGCCTTGATCAGGTTGTTCTGCTGCTGCTCGTAGTCCCGGATGGCCGTCGAATGGGCCGAGGGGCTCAGCGAGGAGAGGAGCTCGAAGTGGTTGAGCCGCTGCTTCGCGATGCGGATCTCGAAGTCCCGGCGCTTGTCATAGAGCCCCTTCCAGAATTCCTGCCAGTCGGAGTTGAACTTCTTTCCAAAGGCCTCCTGCTCGATGTGGTTGCGCTTGAGCTGGCTCAGCCGGCCCTTGAGATAGTTCTTCACCATCTCGGTCTCGTTGGCTTCGGCGGGGGCCTCGTCCTCGCCCCTGGCGGGCTTGCCGGCTTTCTTCTTGGCGGGAGCCTGCTCCTCGGGCGGAGCCTCTTCCCCCCCTTCGTCCTCGGCGAACTCGTCCTCGGCCACGGCCTTCTTGGACTTGGAGCCCCTGCCCGTGTCCGACTGGGCGGCGAGCATGCCGTAGCCCAGAGCCGCGACGCCTACCGCCAAGATCAAGGAAAGCAGTCTTTTCATGGTGTCCCCCGCATTGTGTCGGTGACCGCTCATAAATATAGAAGATGAGCGGGACAAACGCAATACGCGCTTAACATCGTGTTAACATCGTCCGCAGAAAGAGAAAATCCCCTAGAAGGGGATTTTCTCTTCCCGGCGGCAGAGCCGCTCGGAGACGTGTTCGGGTTTTCCGCCGCTGCGGATGTCCCAAGGTTAGTATGGACCCCCCTCCCGGATCTGTCAATAGGACTCTGGTCAATGCATCTTCCAGTTGACCAGGTAGGCTTTCTCAGGCAGTCCCGGCGGAGGGAACGAGCGCAGGTTGGGGTCGTAGACGATGGCCGTACCGGCGCTCCAGCCGGCGCCCTGAATGACCTGCGTGCGGTTGCCGTAGATCCATTGGCGGCCGGTCGCGCTGCCGCGGCAGTACATGTTGCTGGTCCCTTCTTGAACGAAGTGCACCCCCACGGTCAGGATGTTCACCGGGCGGTTGGAGCCGGTGGCGCCCCATTCGATGCAGTTGCGCGCGAGGGCGGCGAAGGAGTTGGCGGCGCTCGCGGTGATGGAGCTGGCCCCGGCGTAATACGCGCTGCCCAAGAAGATGATCTTGCCTTGGGCGCTGCTGCAGCTCCCGGCCGCGTTCGCGCCGGCCACCAGCGTCACGCGGCCCGCGATCGTGCTCGTGCGGACCGTGAAGCTGCAGTTCTCGCAGTAGACGATGGCGCCGTTGGAGGGGATGACGTAGTTCGTCCCGTCCACCGTGAAGGTCCCCGTGGCGTTGAAGACGATGTTCTTGTTGGAGGTCGCCTTGTAGGTGTAGTGCGCGTCGTAGTACGCGAAGTCCAGCTTCGGCCAGTCCACGGCCGGGGCGTAGGCGTAGCGCGTGCCGTTGACCACGACCCCGCCCGTGATGGAGCCGCTGACGAAAGTGTCGCCGTTGACGGTGTTCGAGGGCTTGCCGGCGAAGTTCCCCTTCACGATCACCGGCCCCCCGTCGAAGAGCACGTTGGTGCCGGTCTCGGTGAAGGTCCCGTTGACGTAGAAGCCGCCCTTGTAGACGATGTTGCTGTAGCCCAGGGAGGCCGTTCCGTTGAACATCGTCCCGAACTGCACCAGGTCCGAGCTGAACTGGATGAGCGCCTCGAGGCCCTTCGTCGTCAGCGGGTTCGCGCTCGTGCCGTAGATGCCGCTGGCCCTGACGTAGACCGTCCGGTTCACCGCGTCCGGGATGAAGGTCACGGTGGAGTAGCCGGCCGAGTAGAAAGCCTCGGGGCGCTCGAGCGAGTCGAGGTCGTAGTGGCCGCCGTAGGCGTCCTGGGCGAACTGGCGCATGTAGTCGGTCAGGGCGTTGTTGGCGATCTGAGCGGCGTCCTTCTGCCGCCGCTCCTGCATGGCGCTCTTCATCGTCCGGTCGGCGAACTGGTAGAAGGTGATGCCGATGGGCAGGGCGAAGAGCAGGACGACCAGGGCCATGATGAGCGCCTGGCCGCTATCGGCTCTTGAGCGGGAGCAGCGGCGGGTAGACATCGGTCTCCACTCCATAGTCGGTCTTCGCGTCCCGGTTGCTGTCCGCGGACAGGTACAGCCGGAGGGTCGTGATAAAGCGCTTCTCGTTCTTCGTGTCGAGCTTGCCGTTGTTGTCGCCCAGGCCCGCGGAGGCGACGACGCTGTCCATCTCGTTCTGCGAGATGATCCCGTCGCCGTTGGCGTCGATGCCGAGGCCGAGCTTGTTGGCCTTGTTCCCGAAGTAGGTCAGGGTGAAGGAGGAGACGTTGAGCATCAGGGTCTGCTGCCGCCCTCCCCAGGCGTCCTCGTCTACGCTCATGTCGAAGTAGAGCTTCCGGTCGGCCAGCGACCACCAGATGCGCCCCCGGCAATCGGACTTCCGGTCGCCGTTCTCGTCGTCGTCCTTGAGGTTGTAGCCGTAGCGCCACGCGGCCGTGGCCGCGTCGATGACGCTGACGTCGTTGTCCCGGTCTCCGTCGCGGTAGTTGGGGACGCCGTCCCCGTCGGCGTCGGCGTCCTTGCTGTAGCTCGGGCCCTGGTCTATGTCCAGAGCGAACTCGACGAAAGTCTGCGACGCCACGAGGACCTCGTTGGCGTGCACGAGGATCCGCTCGACCTTCGCGAGCCCTTGGCGCACCTCCTCCTGCCCCTGCCCGACGTTGCGGGAGGCCGTGGTGGCCTTGACCACGTACTTGAGCAGGGAGGCGAAGCCCACCGAGACGATCGACATGATGGCCGTGGCGAGCAGGAGCTCGGTCAGCGTCCACCCGCGCCGGGGGGTCTTCCTCATGGGACGGTGAAGCCCCATCCGGGGGTATGACTTCCCCCTTCGCAGCGGGTTCTTTTGTCGGCGGGGTCGGTCGCCCAGTGGGTGGCGCAGATCTCGACATCCACGTACTGGCCGTGAGCGAAAGGCGTCTGCGGGGTGTAGGAGACCGTTCCGGTGGCCGGATCGTAGGCCTCCCCGATATTGCCTGGATCCACCACGGTCGAACCGTTCACCTTCAGGGTGATGCTCGCCGGGATGATGCCGCTCTGGTTGTCGAAGACCTTGGCCGAGATGACCGGCAGCTGGGAACCCGCCAGTCCTTCGGGAGAACGGTTCGCGATCGTCGGCTCCGAGTTGTCCGTATCCGGCACGGAGACCGTGAACGTCCAGGAATGAGTCGCTTTATAGCCCGCGTAGTCGCCCCCCTCTAGGACGACCGCGTACGCCCCGTCGGCCAGGATGGGCACGATGCCCGTGCCGGAGTCGATCCAGACCACGCGGCCGCTGGCCGGATCGAAGTTGTGGTGGACCGCCGCGCCGTTCACCTTGAGGGTGACGACGTCCGGGCAGATCCCGCTCGTCGTCGTGGTCGAGGCGCTGAGGTCGAGCAGGAAGGCCTGCACGCCCGGCGTCCGGTCGGCGAGCGCCCCTGTAGGCGTCCAGGTGTAGGCCCCCGGCGGGGAATAGTCGTAGAGCAGGGTGCGGGCGGAGATGGGCGAGGTGTAGGAGTCCTTGACGGCCTGGCCCGTGAGGAGGTTCGAGCCCTCCACGAGCGCCCCCGTCACGGCCGAGGCGGCCCCCGAGAAGGCGCCGTCGAAGTCCGCGCTCAGGACGTTCAGGATGGCGGAGGCGCCGACGTAGAGGTTGACGCTCGCGAGAGAATCGGTCTCGCCCGAGACGCTCAGGGCGCTCGCGGCGTCGGCGCGCAATGGCGCGATGTCGGAGGGATAGCTCTTGTCGATGGCGAGCCCCCGCGAGTTCGTCAAAGCCGCGGTGTTCGACCGATAGAGGACGGTGTTGTTGGACGGGGTCGAGATGAGGAGCTTGAGCACGGCCTCGCTCGAGGGATTCGAGTCCCCTGAGAACTGCTCGAGGGAGATGAGCTGGGTCTGGGCGCAGGCCATGCGGTTGAGCCGGAAGACCTTCAAGGTGACCTGCTTGAGATGGGTGTCGGGCTGCTCGGCGACCGTGCGCACGCCCGAGGCATAGGTATCGTAGAAATCCCCGTCCACGTTCTGGTCGTAGTACTTGACGTTCGAGTCGTAGTCGTCGATGCTGTCGCTGTTGTTGTCCGTGAAGCGGATGAGGTCGTTGGCGGAGCCGTCCCCGTTGGAGTCGCCCGAGTCCCGGCGCATGAAGACGACCTCGATCTTGAAGCGGTCGAACTTGGAAGCCGCCAGGGTGCTCTTGAGCCCGTCCAGCACCCCCTTATAGGGATAGGCGGCCCAGAGTCCGTAGTTCGCCGAGCCGCTGTCGGCCGCGAAGAGGTAGTAGAAGTCGATGTTCTTGAGCCGCGCGAAGGCCGTCTGCGTCATGCGCGTGCAGGTCATCTGCTCGCGGGCCTTGAAGGAGACGATCATGGCCTTCTGGATCATGCCGATCAGCGCGATGGCGACCGTGGTCATGATGATGATGGCGAGGATGGACTCGAGCAGGACGGATCCTCGCGAACCTCTCCAGCGGCGGGCGGGCGCTTTCATCTCGCCGATAGGATGGCTCCCCCGCGGTGGAGATTGCTTGTGCTCGTTGTGGGGGAATCGTGAATTCTTTATAATCTCGAGAGGATGCCGCGCATATTGATCATCGAGGACGACCCGGTCATCGTGGCCTCCGTGCGCAAGGCCTTCTCGCTCGAAAGGACCTTCGAGCTCGTCCATCTCGACCGGCCGGACAAGGCCCTTGCCGTCGTCCTGGCCGAGAAGCCCGACCTCATCCTCCTCG
>DMEZ01000026.1:5802-12193 GCA_003450735.1 Elusimicrobiota bacterium
AAGCCCGACCTCATCCTCCTCGACGTCCTCATGCCGGGCGCCGACGGCCGCCTCATCCTGAAGTCCCTCAAGGCGGACCCCGGCACGGCCCCGGTCCCGGTCATCATGCTCACGGGCTGCTCCAGCGAAGGCGACAAGGTCCTCGGGCTCACCCTGGGCGCCGACGACTATGTCACCAAGCCCTTCGGGGCCTTGGAGCTGCTGGCCCGCATCCAGACGGTCCTCCGGCGCGCCCGTTCGGCGGCCGCGCCCCAGCCGGCGGCGGGGCTGGTCGAGGCTGCGGGGCTCAAGCTCGACCCTTCGAGCGGCGAGGCCTCCTACCACGGCAAGCCGCTCAAGCTCCAGCCCAAGGAGTTCGAGATCCTGCTGCTCCTCGCCTCGCAGCCCGGCCGGGTGCTGACCCGGACCTACCTCATCGAGAACGCCTCCTCCTACGGCATGGCGGTGCCGACCCGGGCCGTCGACACCCACATCAAGAACCTCCGCAAGAAGCTGGGCAAGGCCGCGGGACTCATCGAGACGATCCCGAAGCGGGGCTATCGCTTCGCCGCGCCGGATGCCTGAGCGCCGCCAGACCTACCTCTCCTTCCAAGGGCTCCTCACCGCGGTCCTCCTGCTCTTCTTCCTCTACCAGCGCCGTGAGATCGCCGCCTGGGCCCTGAAGCTCGTCATCCTCACGCTCCCCCTGTTCGGGCTCCTGGCCATGGTACGATTCTGCTCTGCCGCTTGCCTGAGCAAGACAGCCTTCCAGAGCGCCCTGCTCCTCGCGGACGCGTTCCTCGCCTCCTTGACGCTCTATTGGACGCAGGACATCCAGTCCGAGATGTACGTGGCCTACTTCATGATCATCCTCGGCGCGGCCCTGACGCGCAAGCTCTCCCAATGCTTCCTCATCGCCGTCGCCGCCTCCGTCTTCTACACATTCTCCGCTTATACCCCCGGCCTCGGGTTCCCCCAGGACCCGGGCTTCTGGATGCGCATCCCGTTCCTGTGGATCATGGCCTTCCTCTCGGCCGTCCTCTCCCAGGACGCCCAGCAGGCCAAAAAGGAGACCGAGCAAGCCTACCAGGAGCAGCTCCTGCAGATGGAGCGCCTCGCCGCCCTGGGCCAGCTCGCCGCCGAGGTCGCCCACCGCATCAAGGGCCCCCTGACCTCCATATTGGTCACGGCCGACGTCCTGGGGGCGCGAAAGGGCGCCCGCGGCATGGCGGGCGACCTAGGCGAGATCCGGACGGAGGTCCAGCACTGCCAGGAGATCCTCCGCAGCCTCCTCAACCTCGGCCGCATCGAGGAGACGGTCTTCCAGCCCCTCGACCTGTGCGAACCGCTCCGTTCGGCCGTCGAGGCTCTCCGGTCCCGGCTCGAGGCCCAGAAGATCCGGCTCCGGCTCAAGGGCCTGGAGCGGCGAGCTCAGATCATCGGCGACCGCTCGCTCCTCCACGAGGCTTTCTATGCCGTCCTGCAGAACGCCGTGGACGCCATGCCCGAAGGCGGGGTCCTGGACGCGTGCCTCGCGCCCATCGACAAGCGTGCATGGTGGTCCGAGCCGGGCAACGCGCTGGAGTTCTACGAGATCTCCATCTCCGACACGGGGAGCGGCTTCGATGAGAAGACCCGGAACAAGCTCTTCCAGCCGTTCTTCACCACGAAGAAGAAGCAGGGCAGCGGACTCGGGATCTGTTCGGCTCAGCGCATCCTTCAGAACCACAGCGGCTACATCGAGGCCAAGAGCGAGGGGCCGGGCAGGGGAGCGCGCTTCACTCTCTCCATCCCGCGCTTCGAGCGCGAACCCCGATGATCCTCGCCCAGGTGAGGGCGAGGGCGCTCTGATGTGCGGCCGCTTCACCCAGACGGCGGGACTCGAGACGCTCGAACGGCGCTTCCGGCTTGCGCCCTCGCCCCTCCGGCTCGCCCCGCGCTTCAACATCGCCCCGGAGCAGGAGGCTCCAACGGCCCTGCCCGGCCGGACGCTGCGGCTCCTCCGATGGGGGCTCCGCCTCGCTTCGAAGCCCGTCATCAACGCGCGGGCCGAGACGCTCGCGATCAAGCCGAGCTTCCGCGCCGCGCTCTCGTCCCGGCGCTGTCTCGTTTTGGCCGACGGGTTCTACGAATGGAAAGGCTCCAGGCCCGTGCGCTTCACCCTGATGGATGGAAGCCCTTTCGCCTTCGCCGGGCTCTGGGAGGACGACCGCTTCGCCATCGTGACCACGACGCCCAACCGGCTGGTCGCGGCGGTGCACGACCGGATGCCCGCGATGCTCTTGCCCGAGGAGGAGGACGCCTGGCTGGCGGAGGAGGCAGGCGAAGAGACGCTCTTGGGACTGCTGAAGCCCTACCCCGCCGGGCGGATGCGCTCGGCGCCGGCCTCGACGCTCGTCAACTCCCCGAAGAACGACTCGCCGGACTGCCTCCGGGCGGAAGGGCCTGAGCCGGAGCTGTTCTAGCCGTCATTTCTTCGCGCGCGCGTCGAAGCCGAACTCGCTCTTCAGGACGGCGGCCGCCGCGTAAATGAAGCGGGGATCCCCCGGCGGGACCTCGACCATCCTCATGACCATGGCGGGGCCATGGGGGGTATTCTCCTTCGAGTCCACCCTCATCTTCAGCGCGCCCCGAGCCTGGAGGGAGGCGATGGCCTTCTTGAGCTTGTCGGAAGCCGGGGGGAGGTCTTTCTCGAGCTCGAGCGCGAGCCTGCCATCCTCTCCCACGGTCACCGCGCCGAGGCGCACCTTCTTGAGATTGTTGGGATCGTTCGGATCCTCGTCGACGAAGACCCAGAGGGTCTCCTTCGGCTGGGCGCCTGTCTCCCCCGGCTTAGGGCAGCCCATCAAGAGGGCCGCCGACAGGGCGGCCGAGAGCAGGGCGATGCGGCGTTCGTCGAACATGGCTCCTCCCATCCTCATCCGCCGGGATTATAGGAAACAGGCTCTTCATTTCCCATCGTCCGGCAGCTCCCAATCGCCGATGCCGGCCGTGATGTCCCCCCCGGCCTGCCGCGCATGCCGCTCCATGGGCTGATTGTAGTAATCGTCGAAGGTCTCGAAGTTCTCCCCCGGGGAGAGGTAGAAGTCCTCGTTCGCCTTCAGAATGGTCCGCTGGTCGTTCTCGTTGGCGCTCAAGCTGATCTTCAGCTTCGGAGGCTCGCTGGTGAGCTTGTCCTGATAGGCGTGCGTGAGCTCGTGCACCACGGTGTCCGAGACCTGGCTCAGGTCGCCCATGACCTTGGGATCCGAATTGATGTAGATGCCCGCGCCGTTGTAGTAGCCGAAGGTGCAGCCGTTGTCGCAAGGCATCGCCTCGTACTGGACCTGATAGCTCTGCAGGCCATAGTGCTCGCTGGTGAGGTCGGCGATCCTCTGGAGGGTCGCCTGCCGCTGCTGCTCGTCGAGATTCCGCCAGTTGCCCTGGGCCGTGACGATGTCGGCGTCGTTCTGGAGGGCCAGCGTGAGCGCTTTCTCCTTCTTCTGCTCGGAGACGGGCTGCCAGTCTTCCCTCTCGATATCGTTCTCGTAGACGTCGTTAAGCCGCTCCAACGCATGATTGTTGCCGTCCTTGGCGCGCGCGGAGACGACCGTCACCTCTTTCTTCAGGGCCTCCAGCCGCACCCGGTCCAGCAGCTTCCTTGGAAGGCTGCCCTCGTCGAATTTCTCCCTGAGCGGGTTCACCACATCCAAAGTCTTCTGATAAGCCGCATCAACCACCGCCATCCGGGCGTCCGCGAGAGCGTCGTGGACGCGGCCGACGGTCGACACGGCCGCGCCGGCGGCCGCTTTGCCCGCGCTGGCCACGGCCTTGCCCGCCCCCACGACGGCGTTTTTGGCTCCGCTCACGAGGCTCGAGAACCACGACTTCTTCTCCTCGGCCGGAGCGGCCAGCGGAGGGGCCTCCCCCTGGACCTTGAACGCCGGCTCATACGTCTTCTTCACGTCCACGGGCTTCATCGCCGCCCGAGCGCCCGAACCTCCTGCCTTGCCCGCGCCGAACCCCGCGGGGACGTCCCCCTTCCTCAGGAGGCCTCCCAGGCTCGGCTCGCCGGGAAACCCCTTCCCGGAGGACTTCCCGCAGGCCGCGCCGACGCAGACGGCGCCGGCCGAGAAGCCGGGGATGACCACCCCTTTAGCGGCGGTCTGGGTGGCATTGAAATCCATCTCCTTCTTGCCGAAGCGGGAGGTGCCGACGGCGCTCCCGCCCGCGCCGCCCTGCCCAGGCTCCCAGCGGGCGTCCTCGTCGGTCTGCCCTTCGGGGTCCTTGCCTTCCCCGTCCGCGCCGCCCGTCCCGCGAGCCTCCCCGTTGCCGTCCCCCCCGATGTCCCGCTGGGCCTTGGCCGCCTCAGCGCCCCCCAGGGCCTTCCCATCCGGCCCGGGCGGGAGGCCTCCGTCATCCTCGAATGAAACGCTGTCCGGATCCAGCGCCGGTACGCCCTGGTCCCGGCCGCCCAGGCGCGAGAACCAGTCCACCACCTTGCCCGCCGCTTTCACGATCTCTCCGACCACCCGCTCCCCGGCCCCCAGGATCTTGTTGAAGATGTTCCCGCTGTTCATGCGCTCCCGCGAGTCGCTGACGAGCGAGGAGCCCTTGTCCTGCAGCCAGCTGCCGGCGTTGTGGAGCTTGTCCGAGAGCCAGTTCGCGTGCGCCGGGGCCGGCGCGAAGAACAGGGTCAGCAGGAGGAGCGGGAAGATCCGGATGGCGGTCATGGTTAGCGGGCCTCTCGGCGCGGCATGGGTTATATTATGTACGCCAATCGGCCCATCGGCGCATGGGTCTTTGGACCCAAATCGAAGGGGACCCGCCTCCAGGGCGGGCCCCCTTTCCGGAGAAGACGCGTCCCGTCTACCGGGCCGCGACCTCCAAAGCCGGCGCGTACTGGACATGCTCCGTCTCGCCGCGGTCCACGAGCTTCTGCTTCGAGACCTTGCCCAGGCGCTTGAAGCCCCACTTCACGTAGTACTTGCGGTCGGCTCTCAGCCGGGACTGGAACTCGTTGACGAAGTCGTTGAAGTCCACCGCGTAGGACGCGGCCGCCGGGAAGGCGATCTCCTTCTCGACGATGACCTTGTCGAACCAGCCGGGGACGTCCTCGGTGAGGGTCGCCTTGATCGCGGTCTTCTCGCCCTCGTAGTAGGACGTCCAGCGGTCGTCGAAGGCGATGGAGAAGGCGGCGCCGGCGGGGGTCAGGCGGCCCGCCATGAGGCCGGCCGGGTCGGGGCTGGTCGGGATGCGCTTGCCGGGGGTCAGAGTGACGTAGCCGCCGCGCTCCTGGATCCTATAGTCATAGGCGCCCTCGATGACGTACTCGGAGAGCCAGTTCCCCTCCAGGCAGACCTCGACGACTTCCTTCTCCCAGGGGAACACGGGCTGGCGGTTGAGGATCTCCACCTGCACGCGCTCGTTGTGCGTGAATCCGGGACGCTCCCAGCACTGCTGGTGCGGGGGGTTGCCCACCGGGTGGCACTCCTGGATGTACTCGGTGCTCTGGAGCCAGACCTGCGGGGAGACCGCCGGGCCGTTGGGCTCGAACACGAAGCTCGCGCAGTCGCGGGTCGCGCGGACGTAGGCGGCCTGGACGCCCTTGACCTCGGTCTTGTCCTGCTTCACCTCGCTCTTGAGCGAGCTCACGAGGCTCTTCACGTCCACCGCGCCCTGGTCGAAATCGAGGACGGGGAGCTCGGCCTTGGCCGCGGACGCCAGCGTCAGGGCCAAAGCGGCTGCGAACAGGTTCTTCATCGTCATCAGTCTTGCCTCCGCGGGGGGTGGGGGGGTCGGAAGTACCATCTGCGTCTAGGCCTATTGTACCAAATACACTTATAGAGAACAACGGAGCCCCGGCATTGACCCGCAGCCGCCGGTCCGGCTATCATCTTCCCCCATGGAAGCGGAGACTTTCCGGCGGCTCCTGCGGGAGACCCGCCTGCTGCGCGGCCCCAAGCGCCTGCTCGAGACCTTCGGGCCCACGCGCATCGAGTACCACCTCGTTTCCCCGGTGGAGGACCTGCCGGACAAGACGCGGCTGCGGGAGGGCTGGGTGGTCTCCGAGCGGCCGAAGGTCCTCACCCCGCAGGCCCTGCTCGAGCGTTTCGAGGGCTTCGGAGAGGATTCCCGGGAGTTCGCCGACTGGCTCTCCGGAGAGTACCGCGGCCTCCTGCGGGCGCTCGAGTACCGCTTCAAGAACACGGACTTCCATACCCGGGTGCTGGGACAGACGCCGGCCGACACGGTGCGGCGCATCCAGGACGACCTCGACGACGGCGGCGCCCTCCTCCTCTGCCCGGACGCCGCCTGGTCGCTGGCGCTCATGAAGCTCACCTTGGACGAGGCCTCCCGCTCCTTCCCCTCCCACGTGAAGACGCTCGAGGGCCGCGGCCTCTTCGATCCCGACGGAGGCGAGGGCCGCCGG
>DMEZ01000006.1:0-6641 GCA_003450735.1 Elusimicrobiota bacterium
AAGGAGTTGAGGTTCTTGATCTCCACCTTCACCCCGAGCGCCTGCTCGCCGCGCGGACGCAGGGACACGTTCGCGTCGCAGCGCAGCTCCCCCTTCTCCATGTCGCAGCGCGAGACGCCGGCGTACTGCAGCAGGGCCTTGAGCTGCTCGAGGTACTCGACGGCCTCCTCGGGCGAGCGCAGGTCGGCCTCGGAGACGATCTCGATGAGCGCGACGCCCGCGCGGTTGAGGTCCACCCGCGAGTACGCCAGGGCGCGGGCGCCCTCGTCGTGCACGAGCTTTCCGGCGTCCTCCTCCAGGTGCACCCGATGCACGCGCGCGTCCCGGGGCGGCCGGCCGACGGGCACGGCGCCGCCGAGGGCGAAGGGCTCGTCGTACTGCGAGATCTGGTAGCCCTTCGGAAGGTCCGGGTAGAAATAGTTCTTGCGCGCGAAGACGGAGCGGGGAGGGAGGCGGCAGCCCAGCGCGAGAGCGCCCGTGAAGGCCAGCTCGACCGCCCGCGCGTTGAGGACGGGCAGGGCGCCCGGCTGGCCGGTGCAGACGGGGCAGACCGCGCTGTTGGGCGGCGCTTGCGCGCCGTCCCCCGAGGCGCCGGCCGGACAGGCGCAGAAGAGCTTGCTGCGCGTGGCCAGCTGGGCGTGGACCTCCAGGCCGATGACCGCTTCCAGGTCCCTCACGCGCGAGCCTCCACGGCCTCGGGCCACAAAGCGAAGGGGCGCAGCTCCTCGAAGCGGGCCGCGGCCCTGAGCAGCGCCCCCTCCTCGCGCCCGAGCAGCTGCAGGCCGATGGGGAGCCCCGCCGACGAGAGGCCGCCGGGGATCGAGAGCCCCGCGACGCCCGCCATGTTGCAGGGGACGGTGAAGACGTCCGAGAGGTACATCTGGAGCGGATCGCTCTTCTCCCCCGCCCGGAAGGCCGGGGTGGGCGCGGTCGGAGTGAGCAAAAGGTCGACCCGCTCGAAGGCCTCGTCGAAGTCCCGCCGCACGAGGGTGCGCACCTTCTGCGCCTTGCGGTAGTAGGCGTCGTAGTAGCCCGCGCTCAGGGCGAAGGTGCCGAGCATGATGCGCCGCTGGACCTCGGGCCCGAAGCCCGCGCCGCGGCTCTCCTCGTAGGCCTCGACGAGCGACCGGGCGGCGGGGTCGCGTCGGCCGTAGCGCATGCCGTCGAAGCGGGCCAGGTTCGCGCTGGCCTCCGAGGGGGCGAGCAGGTAGTAGGCGCTCAGGGCGGGAGCGGTGTGCGGCAGGGAGACCTCGCAGACGAGGGCCCCGAGCTCCCGGAACGCCGCGACGGCCGCCGTCATCGCCTGCTCGACGTCGCGGTCGAGCCCGCCGGAGAGATACTCCCGCGGCAAGCCGACCTTGAGGCCCTGGATGTCCCCGCGGGAGAGGGCGGCGAAGTCCCGGGGCGGGCTGGGCAGGCAGGTCGAGTCCCGCTCGTCCTGGCCCGCGATGACGCTCAGGGCGAGCGCCGCGTCCTCAACGGTGCGCGCGAGAGGGCCGACCTGGTCGAGCGAGGAGGCGTAGGCGACCAGCCCCCAGCGGGAGACCGTCCCGTAGGCCGGCTTGAGGCCGACCACGCCGCAGAAGGAGGCCGGCTGGCGGATGGAGCCGCCCGTATCCGAGCCCAAAGCCAGCGGGACCATCCGGGCGGCGACGGCCGCGGCCGAGCCGCCGCTGGAGCCGCCGGGGACGCGGTCGAGGTCCCAGGGGTTGCGGGTCGTGAAATAGGCGGAGTTCTCGGTCGAGGAGCCCATCGCGAACTCGTCGAGGTTCGTCTTGCCCAGGAGAAGGGCCCCCTCGGCCCGGAGCCGCTCGACCGCCGTCGCGTCGTAGACGGCCCGGTGGCCCTGGAGCGCCTTCGAGCCGCAGGTGGTCGGCGCGCCTCGGACGCAGAGGTTGTCCTTGATGGCCACGGGCACCCCGGCCAGGCGGCCGGGGTCCTCGCCGCGGGCCGCCCGCTCGTCCACCGCGCGGGCCTGCTCGAGGGCCTGTTCTTCCAGCGTGCAGAGGAAGGCCCGGATGCTCCCGTCGAGCCGGCGGATGCGGGCGAGGAACGCCTCGGCGGCCTTCACGGCGCCGAGCTCCCGGCTCCTCACCTTCCGGGCGATCTCGGCGGCGCTCAGGCGCGTGATCTCGGAGGGGGTCATTCGATCTGCTCGCCCGGGAGCAGGGCGTCGGCCGCGACGCCGCTGGGGCCCTCGTCCTTGGCCGACTCCTCCTCGAGCGGGGCGCTCTCCTTCAAGCGGCGGATCTGCCCCTCGATCTGGTCGGCCTTGCCCGGCAGCATGGCCTTCGCCTTCGCCAGGTCGGAGAGGGCTCCGGTGCGGTCGCCGGACTGGCTGCGGGCCACGCCGCGGTTGGCGTAGGCCAGGCCGTGGCGGGGATTGAGCCTGATGAGGCGGTCGAGGGCCTTGACCGCGGCGATCGACTCGCCCAGCTGGAAGAGCACATTGCTGTGCAGGTAGAGGGCGTCCTCGTTGTCCGGATTGCGCTTGAGGAACTCGGCGAGGTCGTCGGAGGCTTTCGCGAACTGCTTGATCTCCCGGTAGCAGCGCCCCCGATAGAACCGCGCCCAGTCGAAGTCCGGGGCCGCCCGGACCACCACGTCGTAGTCCTCGATGGCCCCGCGGAAGTCCTTGAGCTTCTCCCGGACCGCGCCCCGGACCACCCGGATGACCGCGGCCCCCGGGGCGAGCTTGACCGCGGCGTCGAGGTGGGGCAGGGCCTGCTTCGGCTTCTCCCTCTGGCTGAACACGCTCCCCAGGCCGAAGTGGGCCAGGGCGTAGGCGGAGTCTTCCTCGGCCGCCTTCTTGAAGTCGTCGGCCGCCGGGCCGAACTGCTTGAGGACGAAGCGGGCGAAGCCCCGGGCGACGAAGGACTCGGCGTTGTTGGGCTTGAGGCCCAGGGCGAGCTTGGCGTCGGCCGCCGCGGACCCGAGCTCGCCGACGGTCCAGCGGCACATGGCCCGGAAGCCGCTGGCGGTCTTCCAGCCCGGGTGCAGCTCGAGGGCCTTCGTGAGGTGCTCGACCGCATCGTCGAACCGGGCGCCCTGGTAAGAGGCGACGCCCCTGCGCATCGCGGAGAGGGCGGCGGCGCCCGGCGCCTTCGCCGCGGCGGGGCCGGCCGCGGCCGGCAGAAGGGCGGCGGCGAGGAGGAGGCGGATCACCCGAGCACCCTGGGGACCTTGAAGAAATCCCCGTCCCGCTCGGGAGCGTTCGAGAGGATGTCCGCCGCGCAGGCGCCGTGAACGGGCTCGTCGGGCCTCAGGACGCCGCCGCCCGCCTGCACGCGGGCGGTGGGCTCGACGTCGGAGAGGTCGAGGGCGTCGAGCTCGGCCACATGCTCGAGGACGCGGGCGAGCTGGCCCTGGAAGAGTCCCACGTCGTTCGGGGCCAGGCGGAGCCTGGCGAGATGCGCGATGCGGAGCACCTCGGCTTCGGAGATCATGCCGGAGAGAGCGGGGCGTAGCGCAGCAGCAGCTTCTTGGTCGCCCCGCTGTCGAAGGCCACCGTCACCTTCAGCATCTCTCCCGAACCGCTCCTCTCGATGACCTCGCCGCAGCCGAACTCGGGATGGCGCACCCGCATGCCCGTCTTGACCCGCATCGCGCTCGGAGCCCTCGGAGCGGCGGCGCGCAAGCCGTTCTCCTCTCGCGCCGCTCCAGGAGCGCCTGCCGGCGAAGGAGCGGGCCCCATGAGCCCCGCCTCGAAGACGAAGCGCGAGGGGAGGTTGGAGTAGGCGCGGCCGAAGAGGCGGCGGGTCGCGGCGTGAGTCAGGACGAGGCGCTCCTTGGCGCGGGTCATCCCGACGTAGCAGAGCCGACGCTCCTCCTCGATCTCGTCGGCGTCGCTGTTGACCGACGAGATGGGGAAGAGGCCCTCCTCGAGGCCCGTCACGAAGACCGCGGGGAACTCGAGGCCCTTGGCGAGGTGGACGGTCATGAGCGTGACCGTGGGGCGGTCGGCGTCGTAGGCGTCGGCGTGGCTCTGGAGCGCCGCGCTCTCGAGGAAGCGCCCGATGCGCGCGGGCTTCTCGTCGCAGACCTCCTCGAACTCTCTGACGGCGTTGAGCAGCTCCTGCAGGTTGTCGAGCCGCGCGGCCTCCTCGGGGTCCTGCTCGGCCTGGACCTCGGCCCAGGCCCAGTAGCCGGTGCGGCGCAGGACGGCCTCGAGCGCCTCGGCAGGGCCGAGGGTCTCGAATTCCTGGCCGAGCTGCTCGAGGAGCATCACGAGCTCGGAGGCGCCCTGGCGCGCGGCGGAAGGGAGGTTCTCCACCTGGGCCGCGTGGCGCAGGGCCTCCACCAGGGCCGTCCCCGTGCGGCGGGCGTGCTCCTCGAGGGCGTCCTGGCTGGTCTTGCCGATGCCGCGCGCGGGCGTGTTCAGGATGCGGCCCAGCGAGACCGAGTCGTTGGGGTTCAGGGCCGCGCGCGCGTAGGCCAGGGCGTCCTTGATCTCCCTGCGCTCGTAGAAGCGCATGGAGCCGACCACCTTGTGCGGGATCTGCGCGAGGGTGAAGGCCTCCTCGAAGGAGCGGCTCTGCGCGTTGGTGCGGTAGAAGACCGCGACGTCCCGCGGGGAGCGGCCCTCCCCGAGCAGCAGCGACACGCGCCGCGCGACCGCGCGCGCCTCATCGCGCTCGTCGGAGAGCTCCTCGACCTCCACCACGCGCCCCTCGGGGGCCTGCGTCCAGAGCCCCTTCTTGAAGCGGCGCTGGTTGTGCTCGATGAGGAGGGAGGCGGCCTTCAGGATGTTGGGCGTGGAGCGGTAGTTGCGCTCCAGGCGCACGGCCTTGGCGCCGGCGAAGTCCTCTTCGAACTCGAGGATGTTGCGCACGTGCGCCCCGCGCCAGGAGTAGATGGACTGATCGGGGTCGCCGACCACGCAGAGGTTGCGGTGCTTGGCGGCCAGGGTCTTGGTCAGGATGTACTGCGCGTGGTTGGTGTCCTGGTACTCGTCGACGAGCAGGTGCAGGAAGCGCTCCTGGTAGAGCTCCCGGACGCCCTCGTCGTCGCGGAGCAGCTCGACGAGCTTGAGCAGCAGGTCGCCGAAGTCCAGCCCGCCGGAGGCGGTGAGCTTGCGCTGGTAGAGGGCGTAGACGCGGGCGACCGTCTCGCGGGAGGCGTCGTTCTGGGCCATCGCGTGGATGGTGTAGGACTGCGCGTCGAGCAGGTCGTCCTTGGCCCGGGAGACCAGGTTCACGTAGAGCGAGGCTTTGTTCTTCTCCTTCTCCAGGCCCAGCTCCTTGAGGGATTCGACGATGAGCTTCTTCTGGTCGTCCCCGTCATAGATGGTGAAGTGGCGGGGCAGGTTGAGCCGGGCGGCGTGGGAGCGCAGGACGCGCGCGGCGAAGGCGTGGAAGGTGTGCACCCAGACGAGGGAGCCCGCGCCCGGAGCGAGCGCGTCCACGCGGCGGCGCATCTCGTCGGCGGCCTTGTTGGTGAAGGTGACGGCCAGGATGCGCTCGGAAGGGACGCCCTCCCGGATGAGCGAGGCGATGCGGTGGACGATGACGCGGGTCTTGCCCGTCCCGGCGCCGGCGAGGACCAGCAGGGGGCCGCCGCGATGGAGAACGGCTTCCTTCTGTTCCGGGTTGAGCAGGTCGGCGTCGGCCATGGACTGAAAGAGCGATTTTATCAAATCCGCGGAGGGCCGGAATGGAGACTTTAGTCGCCGCCCGCCGGCTGGACGCTTGCGAGCAGGCTCCCCGCGCCTTCGTCTTGGCGCTGGGCGGCCGCGAGCGCGGCCTGGACGCTGGACATCCCGTGGCCGGTGAGCCCGCCGCCGGCGGGGAGGAGGTGCACCACGGAGCCGTAGAGGCGGGTGAACTCGGGGCCGAAGAACCTGGTCGCGGCCAGCGGCTCGCCGGTCACGATGACGTTGGTGATGCGGGAGGGATTCGGCTGGCAGGTCCCCGCCGAGGCGCAGAGCCCCATCCTCAGCAGGGCGTCGAGCCCCAAGCCGGCCGGATTGAAGGTATGGGCCTCGAGGCCGAGCCGCATCGCCGCGTACTGCGCGATGCCGCCGCCCAGGGAATGGCCGGTGAGCACGACGTCGCCGTGCCGTTCCTTCATCTCATCGGCGAAGGCGAGGCCCTGGCGGTACTGCTTGGGCAGGAGGATGGGCTGGGGGATGTCGGCTCTCAGCCAGTCCCTGAGCTCGTCCGTGCCGCGGAAAGCCACGACCACCCGCCCGTCCTCGGAGAGGCGGCAGGCGTAGGCGTCGAAGCCGGTCTTCTCGTCCCGGCGCCGCTCGAGCACATGGCACCAGTCCTCCTCGCGCCCGTTGTAGGCGTTCTCGCTCAGCCGCGCGTAGGGCGCGGCCTTCGCCAGCGTCGCGGCTCGGTCGTAGGGCTCCCGCTGGGCCGGCGTCTTCGCGGATACGCCCGCGGGTTCGACGTCGGGCATCCCGGCCGCGCGCGCGCGCAGCTCTCCGAAAGAAACGGGGGCGAAGAGGGCGTCCTGCCCGTGAGCCGGGACGGGAGCCGCGAGGCCCGCGAAGAAAAGCACTCCCGCGGACAGGCTGCCCGCGAGAGCCCGCGCGAAACCCGCGGAGCGGGAGCGGCAGAAGCGCGACCGGAGCAAGTTTTCCATCATTCTCAGGATGCCCCCGGAAGGCCTCCTTGAGGCAGGGACCAAGGGCCTAT
>DMEZ01000006.1:6826-13508 GCA_003450735.1 Elusimicrobiota bacterium
CTAAGGCCGGTCCCAGATGCGGGGCGTGGGGATGTCGAGCGTCCGCTCGGCGACGAGCGCGCTCGGGCGCCGGCGCGGGATGGGCAGGAGGACGAGATCGCAGAAGAGCGCGTCGAAGAGGCGAGCCAGCGTGCCGGCCTGCGGGTCCACACGCCCTTTCTCGATGAGCAGGACGTGGTTCTGCGAGAGGCCCGCGCGTTCGGCCAGCTGGGCTTGCGACATGTGCAGAGAGGCCCTGACCGTGCGGACCCATTCGCCGGGCTTCAGCCGGTAGGCCGGGTGGAGCTTGGGGGCCTCGTTGACGAGCCGGGCCCAGGCCCGGCGGTGCGGCAGGGGGACGGAGGTCTCTCTGGCCATCCGTCTAAGATTAACACTATATGTAGTGTTAATGCTAGAGGGAATTTTTCGGGACTATTCTCCCCAAGGGGTCCGCCGGATTGGCAATACAAACACCCTTCTCACATTCCCGAACGACTCACTTGCCGCGCCGAGCCTGTTCATAACGCGCTGATGCGAACCTCTGTGGATGGTGGCGCCCTGGACCACAAAAATGTCCTCCTGTCTTTTCATCTTCGTGACGCTCGTTAAGATTCGGGTTTACAGGACTGCCATGAAGGCCGACTGCAGTCAGGATAACGATCGCGATTACTTCGGCCCGGCCAAGGGTCAGAACACGCGCTTGAGCAGGGCGAGGGCTTCGACGTGGTCGGTGTGCGGGAAGAGGTCCACCCCCTCGATCTTCACGAGGTCGTAGATCTCGGAGAGCTTCCCGATGTCCTCGCACATGGCCTTGGGATTGCAGGAGACGTAGAGCAGGTGCCCGGCCGCGAGGTCCTTCAGCGCGGCGAGGGCTCCGGGGTGCAGGCCCGAGCGGGCGGGGTCCACGATGACCGTGTCCACCTCGATCCCCGCCGCGGCCTGGGCGGCCAGCCCCGGCAGGATCTCCTCCACCTTGGCCGCGAGGAACTGCACGTTGCTCACGCCGTTCAGGGACGCGTTGTGCTGGGCGTCCGCGACCGCCCCCGCGACCACCTCGACGCCCATGACCTGGGTGCAGAGGTGGGCGACCGAGAGGGCGATCCCCCCCGCGCCGCAGTAGAGGTCGAGCAGGTTCTTGGGCCCCACCTCCCCGAGCCAGCGCAGGATGAGCCCGTAGAGGAACTCCGCGCCGTGGGTGTTGGTCTGCAGGAAGGAGTGCGGCGAGACCCGGAAGCGGCGGCCGAGCAGGGTCTCGTGGATGTGGCCCGGGCCGAAGAGCGTCTCGATCTGCTCGGTCTGCACGACGTCGGCCTTGCCCGGGTTGATCCCGCGCAGGATGGTCGTGCACGGAAAGCAGTTTTGAACGGCCTTCACGAAGCTCTCGCGCGGGAACTCGCCCGCCGTCGTGACGAGCATGACCATCCGTTCCTTCGTGTTCTTGCCCTCCCGGACCAGCAGGTGGCGCAGGAAGCCGGCATGCTTGTGCAGGTTGTAGGGCTGAAGGCGCTCCTTCCACGCCCAGGCGTGCACTCCGGCCAGCAGCTTGGGGGCGTCGGGCGAGAAGAGGTGGCACTCCCGCAAATCCATCACCTTGTCCCAGCGGTTCTTGCGCTTGAGGCCCAGCAGGATGTTGTCTTCTCCCTCCGAGGGCGCCGGGAACACGTCCTGGAAGGAGAACTCCATCTTGTTGCGGTAGTACCAAGGCTCGGGGGAGGGGTGGACGTGGACGTCGGGTGACCAGCCGCGCGCGGCGGTCAGAACGCCCAGCTCGGCGGACTTCTTCTTGAGCTGGTCTTCGTAGGAGAGGTCCTGCAGGCGGCAGCCTCCGCAATCGCCGAAGTGCGGGCAGCGCGGGGTGGTCTTGGCCGCCTCAGGCATCTCCGTCTTTTCCGGCTTGGACGGCATGGTCTCTACCCTGATCTCCCCGGCCCCCGGACGCGGTGGGGGCCCCTCAGGCAGAGGCCATCATATCATAATAGGCTTCGCACCACGCTCCGCAGGTGGTCCGGCGCGAACGGCTTGGCGATGTACTCGCGGGCGCCGAGCTTGATCGTCTCGCGCGCCGCCGAGAGGCTCTGGTTGCCGGTGACCATCACGATGACGGCCTTGGGGTAGGTCTTGACCAGCGTCTTCAGCAGACCGTTCCCATGCGAATCGGGGAGCTCCATGTCGAGCAGGGTGAGATCGGGAGGGCTCTTCTTGAACGCCGCCAGGGCCTGCTCACCGTCAGCGGCCCCCTCCACCTGGAACTCTCTCTCCAGGATCGCCCCGATGATCTTCCGGATCTCCGGATCGTCGTCGACGACCAGGACCCGCTTCATGGCCTGAAGGCGCACGCCTTCGAGTAGTCCTTCCCGCAGCCGAACATCTGCGCGGCCAGCCAGCCCACCTCGCAGAGGCTGCGTCCCTTGCCCGTCCTGAGCCCGCCGAGCTTCGCGTCCGCGCCGATGCGCTCGGCGATGAGCGGGAGCGGCTCGTTGTTGTGGTAGCCGTAGTCGGCGCGATGCTGCATGCCGTGGTCGGCCGTGAGGAGGAGCAGGTCGTCCTTCGAGAGCAGGCTCTCGAACAGGGGGATCACGCGGTCGATCTCCTCCACGCAGCGCACGGCTCCCTCCACGTCCCGGGTGTGCCCGTAGAGGCTGTCGGTGTCCACCAGGTTCGCGAAGAGGAAGGTGCCGCGGGGGCGGTAGAGGCAGCGCGCGGCCTTGAGCGCGTTCACGACGCCCTGGGTCGTGAAGGGGTTCGTGTCCTTGCGCTTGGGGTGCACGAAGCGCAGCTTGAGCGCGGGGTCCACGAACAGGGGGTCGGTGAGCTTGGTCTTCTCGTGGTACTGCGTGTTGACGAGGTCGCTCGTCTTGCCCACCGCCGACGTCCACACCCCTTGGGCGTAGAGCACGTCCACGAGGGTCTTGCCGCCGAGGGGCAGCACGGCGTCGTGGCGGTTGGCGGTCCGGACGATCTCCCCCTCCGGGGAGCGCAGGTAGGTGCGCGCGATGGCCCGGGTGACGGGGATGCCCATCTCGAGCGCCAGCTCGAAGGCGGCGTCGGCGATGGCGTGCTGCTCCTTGACCGGGATGACCTTCTCGTTGGCCGCGATCTGGATGAGGGGGTCGCACTTGCTGGCGTACACGATGGGGCGGCCGGTGCGCTCATGCTCGTCGGCGTTGAGCTCGATGGCCTCCATCCCGCCGGCCATCCTGTTGAAGATCGTCTTGCGGCCGATGCGCTCCTCGAGCGCGGACAGGTAGTCCCGGCCAAAGCCCTGGGGGAAGAGGTTGAAGGTGCGGGGGTCCACGATGCCCATCATCTCGCGGTGGCCGATGACGCTGTCGGCGGAGGCGGAGGCCTGGCGCAGGCGGATGGCGTAGCTCTTGCGGGCGTCCCGGCCCAGGCGAGCGGCGAAGCGCTCGTCGAGGATGCGCCCTAACCCTAAGCGCGAGAGGTTGGGCAAAGAGACCTTCCCGGGGAAGCGGTCGAGCAGGTACTCGAGCGTGGAGACGCCCACGGCGTCCATGACCAGAAGAAGCACGACCGGCGGTCTTGGCCTTGTCTTCATGCTCTCATCATATAAAAGTTTGGTAGAATAGGTTTCCGCTTCCGGTGGATCGTGCGGATGGGTCCGGGGAGGCGTGGCGCGTTCGTCTAGCGGCCTAGGACGCTGCCCTCTCAAGGCAGAGACCATGGGTTCAAATCCCATACGCGCCACGGCTCCCCGGAACTTTTCCTGATGCAGAGGCTCTTCCCGACGTTCACCCTGGCCGCCGCGGGGCTGCTGTGGGGCTGCGCGGCCCTGGAGCCCGCGCCCGACCGCTGGCCCAAGACGCCCGAAGGGCATTTCTCCGCCGCCGGCGAGTACTTCCAGGTCACCGGGGTGGGCAAGCCCGACCCCAAGCTCCTCACCGACACCCAGCGCCGCTCCGAGGCCCGCGACGACGCCCTGCGCGACGCCTGGCGCCGGCTCAAGGAGTACCTCGAGGCCCTGCCGACCCGCGAGGGGCCGCTCGGCGAGCTGGCCGCCCAGCGCCCCGCCCTGCGCGACCGCATCGACCGGGTCGTGCTCGGGGCCGTCCCGGTCTCGGTGCACTTCGACTCGGACGGCTCCGCCGCCGTCGCCATCCGCGTCCGCAAGGACGCCCTCAACGCCGCCTTCGGCACGGAGTTCCGCTGATGCCCCGCCTCCCGCGCGAACGGATCTTCGCCGACCCCGAGAGGTCCTCCCCGCGCGTCTCCCCCGACGGCCGCCGCCTCGCCTTCCTCGCTCCCGACGAAGGCATACTGAACCTCCACCTCGCCGACGGCCTCGACCCGGAGGCCGCGTGCGCCCTCGACCTGGAAGGCGCGCGCCCCCTCACGCGCGACCGCTCGCGCAACATCCGGGCCTGGTTCTGGGCGGGCGACTCGAAGAGCCTGCTCTACCTCCAGGACCGCGGCGGCGACGAGGATTGGCACCTCTTCCAGGCCGACGCGGCCACGGGGGCCGTGCGGGACCTGACGCCCCATGCGGGGGTCCAGGCCCAGCCCATCGCGACCGAGCCTTCCCGGCCCAGCGAGCTTCTGCTGGCCCTGAACCTGCGGGACAAGCGTCTGCACGACGTCTACCGCGTGGATCTGTCGACCGGCGAATGCCGCCTGGACGTCGAGAACCCCGGCGACGCGGTGGGCTGGCTGGCCGATCACGACCTGCAGGTGCGGGCCTACAAGGCCGCGACCCCGGAGGGAGGCGGGGCGCTCAAGGTGCGCTCCTCCGCCTCGGAGCCCTGGACGACCCTCCTCTCCTGGGGCCCCGACGAAGTCTGCGGAGCGCGCGGCTTCACGCCGGACGGCAAAGGGCTCTACGTCGAGTCGAGCCTCGGCTTCGACACGGCCCGCCTCATGGAGCTCGACCTCGCCAGCGGCGCGGCCTGCTCCCTGGCGAGCCACTCCGAGGCGGACCTCGGCCCCCTCCTGTGCCATCCGACCCGTCACCGCGTCCAGGCCGCCGGCTTCGAGACCGACCGTCTGCGCTGGACGGTCCTCGACGAGCACGTCCGGGAGGACTTCGCCGTCCTCTCCGACCTGGCCAAAGACGGCTCGGACTTCCTGGTCACCAGCCGCGACGACGCCGACCGCGTCTGGACCGTGTCGCTCTCCTGCGACCGGCGCCCTTTGCGCTACTATCTCTACGACCGGGAGGAGCGGCAGGCCCGGCTCCTCTTCTCGTCGCATCCCTCGCTCGAAGGCCTCGAGCTGGCCTGCACCCGCCCGGTCACGGTCCCGGCGCGCGACGGCCTCAAGGTGCCCGCCTACCTGACCCTGCCGGCCGGCCCGGAGCAGGACCTGCCGCTCGTCCTGCTCGTCCACGGCGGCCCCTGGAGCCGCGACCGCTGGGGGTTCAGCCCGGAGGCGCAGTGGCTGGCCGGCCTGGGCTGCGCGGTCCTGCAGGTCAACTACCGGGGATCGGCCGGCTTCGGCAAGAAGTTCCTGCGGGCGGGCTTCCGGGAATGGGGCGCGAAGATGCAGGACGACCTCACCGACGCCGCCCTCTGGGCCGTCGAGAAGGGGATCGCCGACCGGAGCCGGCTCGCGGTGTTCGGCTGGTCCTACGGCGGCTACGCGGCGCTGGCCGGCGCGGCCTTCACGCCCGATCTCTTCGCCTGCGCGGTGGACGCGGTCGGCCCCTCCAACCTGCTCACGATGAGCCGCTCCATCCCGCCCTACTGGGAGCCCCTGCGCCGCATGTTCTGCGTGCGGGTCGGCGACTTCGACAACGAGCCGGAGTTCCTGAAGTCGCGCTCGCCGCTCTTCTCGGCCGATCGCATCCGCATCCCGCTTTTGGTCGCCCAGGGCGCCAACGACCCGCGCGTGAAGCGGGCCGAGAGCGAGATGATCGTGGAGGCCCTGCGCGGCCGCGGACGGCCGGTGGAGTACCTGCTCTTCGACGACGAGGGGCACGGCCTTGCCCAGCCGCTCAACCGCCTGAGGTTCTACGAGGCGGCCGAGCGCTTCCTGGAACGGTACCTGCTGAAGAAGACCGTCTAGGGCTTCGCCTCGACCGGGGCGGGGGCCGGAGCCGGCGCGGCCTCCGGAACGGCGATGTCTTCGCCGTTCTCGTCCACCCGGACGACCGGGTCGGAAGAGAAGGCGGCCAGCTCCGCGGCGATCTTCGCGCCGTCTCCCACCGCCGTGACGAGCAGGTTCTCCGAGCGGAGCCACTCCCTCGCCGCCCTCCGCACGTCCTCGCCGCCCACCGCCTGCACGTTCTGGACGAACGTATCGAGGTGCCCTTCCGGCAGGTCGTGGAGGATCCCATGCAGGACCGCGTCCGCGAGGCCCTCCTGGGTCTCCAGGTCGCGCACGAAGCGGCCGGCCAGGGTGTTCTTGGCCTGCTTGAGCTCCTCCGCGCTGACCGGCGCCTTGCGGATGAGCTCGAGGTGCCCGAGGATGTCCTTGAGCGCCGGGGCGCCGACCTCGGTGCGCACCTGCGTCTTGATCGAGAAGACGCCCGCGCTCCGGTAAGGCGAAAGACGCGAGTAGATGCCGTAGGTATAGCCCTTGCGCTCGCGCAGGTCGCTCATGAGGCGCGCGGCGAAGGAGCCGCCCAGGATCTGGTTGGCGACCAGGAGCCGGAACCAGCCGGGGTCGCGCTCGACCAGGGCGAGGCTGCCCAAAACCAGGACCGTCTGGGCCGAGCCGGGCCGGTCCACCAGGACGATCCTCCGCGCGG
>DMEZ01000006.1:13797-34962 GCA_003450735.1 Elusimicrobiota bacterium
ACGGAGGCCAAAAAGCCGGGCTGGGAGCGCTCGACCTTGAGCTCCTCGAGCATGTTCTTCTTGCGCAGCTCGACCTCCTCCTGCGGGAAGGTCGCGTCGAGGACGACCTCGGACAGGAGGGCGAACATCCGGTCGGCCTTCTCGGAGAGCGCAAAGGCGCCCAGCACGACGGCGTCCCTCTCGGCCGAGGCGTCGAGGGCGCCGCCGAAAGCGTCGGCCTCGAAGGCGATGTCCTTGGCGCTGCGCGTCGAGGTCCCGGCCGTCCAAAGCTCGGCCAGGGCGTCCACGAGACCCGCGTCCTTCTGCCCGGCCAGGGCGGTCCCGCCCCGGACGGCCAGGCGCACGGTGACGAGAGGGAAGCGGTGGTCCTCGATGAGCACGACCTCGATCCCGTTGGAGAGCCGGAAGCGCTCGCGCGGCGGGGCCTTGAAGGGCTTCATCGGGCCGAGCGCGGGCTGGACGGACATGTCGGGCCGGCCCGGCTGCGCCTTGGCCGCGGCGGGACGGGCCGGTGCCTTCGCTGCGGACTTGGAAGCCGGCGCGGCCTGCAGGGGCAGCGCGCAGAGGACGAGAGCCAGCCATTTCATCGCGATTTCTCCCCCTTCGCCGCAGGCTTGAGCTCGAAGACGTTGGCGGAGCCCGGCACGAGGTGCTTGGCCGCGGCGGCCTGGATGTCCGCCGGGGTGAGGGCCATGAAGCGCTCCAGCTCCCCGTTGGCCGCGGCCGGGTCGCCGTCCAGGACGGCCGCCCGCAGGAGGGCCGCCGCGCGCCCGAGCGTCGTCTGCCGCTCCACCACCCAGTCGGAGCGGAGCTTGGTCTTGACCCGCTCGAGCTCCTCGGCGCCTACGCCGGAGGCGCCGATCCGCCGCACTTCCTCGTAGACCAGGTCGCGCAGCTGGGCGGCGGGGACATCGGACTTGTGGAGGATGAAGCAGCCGAAGAGGCCCGGGAACTTGTACTCGGCCGCGTCAAAGACGGGGAAGCCGAGGCCGCCCTCCACGGATGTGGCGGCCTGCTTGTTTTTGACGAGCAGCTGGTAGAGGCGGGAGCTCTTGCCGTAGAAGAGCAGGCGGCCGAGCAGGTTCAGCGCGGCGGCCTCGGGCGTCCCGCGCGCGGGAAGGTTGTTCCAGACGAGGGCGAGCGCCGGCACGTTCGCATGGGGGTCGTCCACGGTAAAGGCGCGCTCCGACTCCTGCCGCGGCTCCGCGGTGTCGGGGAAGACCGGCTCGCCGCGGTTGGGGATCCAGCCGAAGTAGCGCTCCAGGAGCTTGCGGGCCTCGGCGGGGTCGAAGTCCCCCACCACCGCGAGCCAGGCGTTCTTGGGAGCGTAGTAGTCGTTGAAGAAGCCGCGGACGTCCTTCAGGGTCGCGGCGTCGAGGTCCTCGAAGGTGCCGATGAGGGGGTGGCTGTTGGCGTAGTTGGAGAAGGTCCGCGAGGCGATCTCGACGGCGAGCAGCGGGGCGTAGGCCTCGTTGTCCACCCGCATGCGCTTCTCCTCCTTCACGACCGACACCTGGTTGCGCATGTTCGTCTCGCTGACGTCGAGCGCGCTGAGGCGGTCGGCGTCGAGCCAGGCGGCCAGGGGCAGGACGTTGGAGGGCATCACCTCGTAGTAGAAGGTGAAGTCCTCGTGGGTGGAGGCGTTGTTGTCCGCCCCGAAGCCCTCGAGGAGCTTGTCGAAGCGGCCCTTGGGGACGTGGGCGGAGCCCTCGAACATGAGATGCTCGAAGAGGTGGGCGAAGCCCGAGCGTCCCCGGACCTCCTGGCGGCCCCCGACGTCGAAGACCGCCGCGAGGGTGACCACGGGCACGGTCCTGTCCGGCGAGAGCACGACGCGCAGGCCGTTGGGCAGCTCGAAGCTATGGATCGGGATGGTCATCGCCCGCGCGGGTGCCGCGCAGAGCGCCAAGCCCAGGAGCAGCACAAGCCTCATCGTCCCCTCCCCTTGATGCGGATGGCCCTTGGCAGGTCGTCCTCCTTGCGGGCCTTCTCCGCCACCGTCACCTTCTCGGCCACGACGATCATCCTCATCGCGTCGAAGCCGAAGGGCTCGCCCTCCCAGCCGCCGTGGATAGCGCGCACGGCGAAGCGCGCGCGCTCGAGCAGGCGCACGAGCTCGCTCAGGCAGTACACCCTCAAGCCCGGCGCCTCGCCGGCCTGGAAGCGGCCTGTTTTCGCGTCCAGCAGGGCGCGCTCCCCCGAGCCGGGGTCCATGCGGCGCACCAGCCAGTCCCGGCTGGGCAGGTCCAGCACCAGCCGGCCTTTAGGCTTGAGCGCCCGGTGGACGGCGGCCAGACAGCGCTCATCGTGCTCCTCGCCGCGACCGAGCGGATGGTGGAGGTTGACGGCCACATGGAACTCGGCTTCGTAGCCGATGCGGCGCATGTCCTTGCTGATGAAATGCACCCAGAGCGTCTTGTCCGAGCCGGAGCGGGCCTCCGAGAGCCTGGGAAGGTCGCTGTCCACGCCCAGCACGCGGCAGCCCCGGCGGGCGATCTCGAGGGTCTGCGCCCCGGTGCCGCAGCCGAAGTCGAGCACCCGCGCGCGGTCGCCGAGGTCCACGTAGCGCGCGAGGCCGTCGACCATCGCCCGGACGAAGGCGTCGTCGCGGCTCGCGGGGAGATAGGCGAAGTAGGCCTGCCGCCACCCCTCCCGCCCCAGCCCCCCGCCCCGGGAGATGGCGCTCGCCGGGGTCATGAGGGCCTCATCGGGCCGGAGCGGCCGCACTCCAGATAGTCCTTGAGGCTCGCGAGGCAGTCCGCCCACAGGGCGCGGAAGGCGAGGAAGAGCTTGTCCTGGGAGACCGCTCCCGAGAAGCCCGCATGCAGGAGGGTCGCCTGGGCGCCCCGAGATTTCCGCTCGATGAAGACGTTCACGAGGGCCGGGACCCGCCCCCCGCGCCGGCTGCGCGCGTCGAAAAGCCAGGCGACCTTCTCGCCGGGCTGGAGGTCCACGAAGACGGCCGAGGCCTCGCAGCCCTCCCCGTCCTTCGAGGGCCAGACCATCCGGAAGCGTCCCCCGCTGCGCGCGTCGGTCTCGGCGCTCTCGAGCCAGAACAGGCAGAGCTCGCGGGCCGAGGTGAGGGCGCCGTAGACCTTCTCGGGCCTGGCCTTGATGAAGGCGGACACGCGCACGTCGCGGGAGAGACTCCGTTTCGGGGGCGGCACGGCCTTATTCTAGCACTTGCCGCGCCGCGCATCAGGGGGGGACGGGGGGTCTTAGAATCTAGGCCTTAGGACCCATGCGCATTTGGGCCCTATGGCTCAGGTCATATTTTACTTTTCCTTTACCCTTATACTAAGATGCTCAAACGTATGCGCGTGTTCCAGGCCTTCCTCCTCCTCCCGCTCGCCGCGGCCCTCTGCTCGGCGCAGCAGGGATCCTCCGTCCTCGAGGCCCTGCGCGGCTCGGCCCCGGCGGCGGTGCAGTCGGCCCCCGCCTTCGACGCGGCGCCGGCGCAGGCCCGGGCCCAGGCCGCCGCCGACGGGATCCCCTCGGGGAAGGACCTCCTCCTGGCCCTGCACGAGCTGACCGGCAAGGGGTTCCGCCAGCACACCTACGGGGAAGCCCAGGACTACATCTTCTCCGCCGCCGACAACATCCGCGAGGACGGCGTCCGCGGCGTGAAGGACGCCTACTCCGGCGTGTTCGTGCCCGGCACCAGCACGGAAGGGTCGGCCTACCGCGAGAACGGCGATCTCAACGAGGACGGCTTCACGGACAAGGGCGGGATGAACGTCGAGCATGTCTGGCCGCAGTCCTTCTTCGACAAGCAGCTCCCGATGAAGTCGGACGTCCACCACCTGATGGCCACCTTCATCCACCCCAACAGCGTCCGCGGCAGCAACCCCTTCTGCCTGGTCTCGGGCAGCGGCCGCTACCAGAACAGCGGAGGCGCCAAGGCCTCCGAGAACTGCTTCGAGCCGCCGGACGAGGCCAAGGGCCGCGTCTCGCGCTCCCTGCTCTATTTCATGACGCGCTACTACGACAAGCCCATCACCAAGGGCGGCTTCGGGGAGCATTTCTGGAACCAGAAGCTCGAGCTGCTGCTGCGCTGGAACCGGGAGTTCCCACCGTCCAGGGAAGAGCAGGCGCGCAACGACCTCGTGCAGAGCTTCCAGGGCAACCGGAACCCCTACGTGGACGATCCGAGCCTGGCCGACAAGATCGGGTTCGAGGCCTTCAAGCGCCACGCCAGGCCCGACCCCTTCGCCCTGCCTCAGTAATCCGGGATCATCCCAGTCTAGCGCCGGGAAGCTTGAGAGTGAACTCGGCCCATTCCCCGGGCCTTGAGGCCGCGCTCAGGCTGCCCCCGTGCTTCTGCGCGATATACCAGCACAGGTAGAGCCCGAGCCCGCTGCCTTTGCGGTCCTCGACCCCCTTCTGCCGGAGCCGTGAGAAGCGCTTGAAGAGCTTCTGCGCCTGCTCCTCCGAGAAGCCCACCCCGGGGTTGCGCACGCTGGCGACGAGCTGCCCGCCTTCGACCCGGGCCGTGACCTTCACCTCGGCCTTGTCGAAGCCGTACTTGACCGCGTTGTCCACGAGGTTCGCCATGAGGATGCGCAGAAGGTCGATGTCGCCCCGCACGAGGATCTCCGCCTCGGGCGCGTCCAGCACGACCCGGCTTCCCCGCTGTTCGGCCCAGAGGTGCGCGCTCTCGGCCGCGAACGCCAGGACGTCCTTGCCGAAGCGCACGCCGTCCTTGGGGTCGAAGCGCAGCTCTCCCGTCTCGATGCGGCTGAGGTCCAGGTAGTCGCGCACCATGTTCGTCATGTAGCCGGAGGTCGTGACGATGATCCGCATGACCTCGGCGGCCTTGGGATCCACCTCGCCCAGGTAGCCCCCCGCATAGGTCTCGGCGCGGGCGACGATGCTGGCCAGCGGGCTCTTGAGCTCGTGGGCGATGAAGCCCAGCGTCGAGAAATAGGCTTCCCGGGCGTCCATGAGGCGCTTGATCAGCCAGGCTTTCTCCACCGCCTGGGCGATGCGGTCGCGGACCCCGCGCAGGATGCGCACGTGCGCCTCGCCGAAGGCGTCGGTCTTGCGGCTCGAGAAGAAGAGGAACCCGACGGGACGTTCCCCCACCTTGAGCGGCAAGGTCAGGCTGGAACGCACCCCTTCCTGCACGAGGGCCGCCGTGGAGGCCGACTCCGGCCTGCGGCGGAGGTAGTCCTCGAGGTCGGAGATGACGCGCGCTCGGCCCGTGTCGAGGATCCCCTGCAGGCTCGAGCCGGCCAGGCCCGCGCCGTAGTCGAGGCCCAAAACCAGGACCGGATACGCGGCCCGGGCCCAGCGGCAGACCACCCGGGCGCCGTCCTCCTCTATGAAGGAGAGGCCGACGCGGTCGCGCGGCAGGATCTTCTCCGTCTCCCGCCAGACCGCGTCCATCACCTCGTCGAGTGAAAGCCCTTCGCCCACCCCCGCGCCGATGCGCTCGAGAGCGGCCTCCGTTTCCGAGCCGAAGGGCGCCGCGGCCGAGGGAAGGTCGAGGTAGCTCACGCCGGGGATGGAGGGGATCGGCTGTTCCATGGGAGCGGGGCATTCTAGGAAATTCTGAAGGCCTCTTATATTGACTAAAATAGCCGGATGCCCCGGCGGCTCCCGCAACTCCTCCTCGTTTCAGCCTGCGGCTACCTGCTCGCCCTCATGGCCTACCGCTTCCACGCCCTCCCGGGCCTGCACTGCGACGAGGCCTGGGCGGGCTTGAGCGCCCTGCGCATCCTCCAGGACGGGTTGTTCTCGCCGCACGGCATCAACCGCTACACGAGCCTGCTCTTCAGCGCCCTCGTCTCGGGCTCCTTCCTGGCGGGGACGCCGGGGGTCTGGACGCTCAGGCTCCCGGGCCTGCTCCTCAACGCGGCCGCCGCCCTCTGGATGACCCTGCACTTCGCCCGCCGCGGCGGGCCGGCGCAGGCCGCCGCCTGGCTGTACCTGCTCGCGAGCTCGGCCTCCTTCGTCCTCAAGGCGCGCGTCGCCTGGGAGGTCTTCGCCCTCCAGCCGATCCTGATGGCCGCCCTCGTCGTCCTCCTCGAGCGCCCCTGGGAGGAGGGCCGCGCGGGCTTCGGCCGCGCCCTCCTCTTCCATGCCGTCCTCCTCGCGGGGGTCCTCAGCCACTTCATCTTCATCTCCGTGCCCCTCTCGCTGTGCGTCTGCCTGGCAGGGTCGGTCTACCTCTACGGCGAGAAGCGCGCGAGCCTGCTCTGGCTGAGCGCGTCCGGCCTCCTCCAGAGCGCCGTGATCTTCCTCCTCAAGCCGGCCATCAGCGAAGCGCTCTGGGGCCGCGGGCGCGGACCCATCCTCCTGGCCTTGGCCCTCCTGCCGCCGGTCTTCGCCGCTCTCCACCGATGGGCGGCGGTGCGTTGGCCAGAGCCTCCGGCTCTCGACGCTCGCCTGCTCAAGGCCTTCCGGGCCGCGGTCCTGGCCGGACTGGCCGCCTTCTTCCTGCTCCACTGGGTCGCCCTGCTCCAGGTCTGGTCCGGCGTCGCCGTCCTCCAGCGCCTCTTCGCCTGGGATCCGCCCCTGGCTCTGGCTCTCCCGCTCTACGCCTGGGCCGCCGTCCTGCTCGGGCTGCTCTTCGTGCGGGCCCTTCAGGAACCGGGCCCCGACCAGCCGCCCTCGCGCACCCTGCTTTTACGCTGGTCGCTGGCCTATGCCGCGGTGTTCCCCCTCTTCGTCACCACCCACGCCATCCGCTACTACGTCCTGCCCTCCTTCCTCTTCATGGCCGCGCTGGCCTGGCTGCTGCCGGAGCTGCTGCGAGCCTGGCGCTGGCGCGCCGCCCTCCCGGGGCTGGCCGTCCTCCTCCTGCTCAACGTGCTTTTCTGGAAGGAGCTCTCCGCCCCCTCCGAGCGCCGGCCCCTGCGCTTCCTCCTGGCCACGCACCTCGAGCGCTCGTGGGATTTCCAGAGCCTCGCCCCCCTGGCGAGCGTGCTCGAGCGGGAGCGCCCCTGCCGCATCGAGGCGACCGAGCAGATGCTCTCCGGCTCGCTCGCGTTCCTCTCGGAGGTCCCGCCCCTCTCCGAGCGGGCCTGCGACCCCTCCAAGAGCCTGGCGGCCTGGTACTGTCCGGACTGCGCCCGGCCGCCCTATTTCCGCTGGGAAGTCCGCCGGGAGGCCGCCCCATGAACGAGCTCGAGCTCAGCGTCGTCGTCCCCACCTACAACGAGGCCGGGAACATCGGCCCGCTCATCGAGCGCGTCCTGGCGGCGCTGGAGGGGGTGCGCTGCGAGATCCTCGTGGCCGACGACGACTCGCCCGACCGCACCTGGGAGGCCGCGGAACGCATCGCGGCCCGACGGCCCGAGGTGCGCTGCCTGCGCAGGAGGAGCGGCCGGGGCCTCTACCCCGCGGTGATGGAGGCTTTCGCGGCGGCCAAAGGCCGCAGCCTGGCCGTCCTGGACGCGGACCTCCAGCACGACGAGCGCATCCTGCCCCGCATGCTGGAAGCCCTGCAAAAGCGCGCTCGCGCCCTGGCGGTCGGCTCCCGCCACGCGCCGGGAGGAGGCGTCCAGGACTGGCACTGGGCGAGACGCTGGCTGAGCTTCACGGGGAACGCCCTCGTCGGCGCCCTGCTGGGGCGCTCCGTGCGCGACCCCATGAGCGGCTTCTTCATGATCGACCGCGAGGTCTTCCTCCAGCTCGCCCCGAAGCTCAAGCCGCGCGGCTTCAAGATCCTCATGGACGTGCTCGCCCACCTCCCCCCGGAGGCCTCCATCGAGGAGGTCGGCTACGTGTTCAAGCCGCGCCGGGTGGGCGAGAGCAAGCTGGACTCGCGGGTGGCCGCCGCCTTCGCGGCCGCGCTCTGGGATCTGGTGCTGCTGAGGTTGCGCCTAGCCCCCGCAGCCTCCTCATTACCGATGCCGAACGACCGGCATCGGTAGGCGGCAGCGTCCCAAACACCCAGAATCCGTAGGTTTGGGACGTCCCGAACAAAGCCGTTTGGAAGTTCGGGACGCTTAAAACTTCAAGCCCAGCGTGAGGCGGTGGGTGTTCGAGAAGTCGCCGAAGGACAGGAAGGCGTAGTCGAAGGAGATGAGGAAGGCGTTCTTGCCGCGCAGGGCGTACTCGATGTCGGTCTGGCTGCGCTCCCACCAGGTCTTGCCGTCGCCCAGGCTGTCGCCGCCGCCGACGACCCCCTTGAAGCCGAAGCCCAGGCTGTAGCCCGCGCCGGATCCGACGTTCTTCATCGGCTGGAAGCCCATCCGGAAGGCCAGCGTCGGGGTGAAGAAGCCCTCCCCGCCCACGTGCATCCTGGCGTCGGCGTCCGTCGGCTTCTCCCCGTCGAGGGCCATGGTGAAGCGCGGGAAGAGGGCGTAGGACAGGCCGCCCCGGTAGAGCATCGGCAAAGGCGAGCTCACGCCTCCGATCTTGAAGGCGGGGCCCGCGTGCTGGAGGGCGATGCCGGCCCCGAGCCGGTCGCGGCGGTACTGCGCGCCGAGGTCGAAGGCGAAGCCCGAGCCGCTCTCGGTGGCCAGCTTCTCGCGGATCATCTTGGCCTGCGCCCCCACGGTGACCTCGGGAGTGACGGCGGCGCCGAAGGCGAACCCGCCGGCCATGGAGTTCGCGTCCAGCGTCCCGGTCGGGTTCTTGTTGGCGTCCATGCCCTCGATGCCGGGGATGGAGAGGTAGGTGAAGCTCACGCCGTAGGCGGCCCGCTGGAACTGCGCCATCTTGACCGGCCGGATGATGCCGAACACCTGGGAGCTGATCTGCTCGATGTGGGCGGTGTGCCCGACCAGGATGTCGGTGAAGCTCGAGCGGGCGATGCCGGCCGGGTTCCACCAGAGGGCGGAGGCGTCGTCGGCGACGGCGGCGAAGGCCCCGCCCATGCCCATGGCGCGCGCGCCCTGGTCGAGGCGCAGGAAGGTGGCTCCCGAGGTGCCGCTGTTGGCGTCGGCCCAGGCCGAGCTCGGCGCCAGGACGAGGGCGAAGAGGAGGGGGAGGGCTCTCATCGGAGCACCATCACCTTCTTGATGACCTTGAACGTCTGCCCGGCTTCCTTGTTGATGATGCGGAAGAGATACACGCCGTTGCCCACGGTCTTGGCCCCGTCGTTGACCAGGTTCCAGGTGAGGGTCTGCACCCCGGCCGCGTAGGAGGCGGACTGGTGGAAGCAGCGCTCGCCCAGGATGTTGAACACGTCGAATTCCACGACGGCCTGGGCCATCAGCGTGAACTCGATGTTGAGCGGGGCGGTGCGCACGGGGTTGGGGTAGAGCTTCAGCGAGTTCTTGAAGGCGGCCTCGCTCTGGAGGGTGGGGCTGGTCGCGGTCGCGGAGACGGTGAAGTTGTAGGGTGCGGGGTTGTTCACGTTGCCGATGCTGTCCCGGGCCTGGACGGTGACCTGGTAGGTGCCGACGGTGTTCTGGGCCGCCGACGCCGTGAAGGTCAGGGTGTTGGAAGAGATGACGAAGGCGCCCGCCACCGCCCCGGAGGGGCCGCTCAGCGCGACCGTGCTCACGTACACGCCCGTGCCGGACTCCTTGCTCAACCCCACCACGACCGTGGTGAAGCCCGGCGCGACCGAGGTGGCGCCGACGAGGCTGATGCTCGAGCCGCTCACCTGGATGTAGCCGACCTGCGGGGCCACGGTGTCGGTGCTCCCCATGAAGTTGTAGCTGTTCACCGAGCTCATGTTGCCCAGGGTATCCTTGGCGATGATGGTCACCGTATAGGTGCCGGTGCTGTTCATGGGCGTCGCGGTGGAATAGGTGACCTGGCTGCCGGAGGTCGTGACCAGCCCGCCGGGCATGGCCCCGGACGCGTTGGGGGTGGTCAAGGACACGATGCTCGAGTTCACGCCCGTGCCGCCCGATTTATTGAGCGTGAACACGATCGAGGTGAAGCCCGTGTTGACGTTGGTGCCTCCGCCCAAGGCGATGCTCGTCCCGCCGACCGAGACCGCCGTCACGCTGGGCGGCGTCGTGTCGATGGCGCTCTGGCCGGCCGTGCGCTCGACCGGGATGGTGCCCTGCACCGGGCCGTCGTTCCCGCCCGAGAGGTTCAAGGCCTGGTTGCCGAAGCCGTCGCGGGCCGAGATGCCCACCGAGTAGATGCCCGAGCTCACCGCCGCGCCGGCCCAGTCCGTCCCGTTCCAGCCTTCCGAATAGGTGCCCGCCCGCTTGTTGTAGGTGAGGGTCTGGACGACGCTGTAGGTCGTGACGTCGATGGTGCTGGCGATGCAGCCCGCCCCGGCCGGCGTCGCGGCGGGGCAGAGCGGATAGGCGTCGCCGTTGGCGTCGAAGGTGAACAGCCGCCCGGGCTTGGCCACCACGATGCGCACCGTGGCGTCGCCGGTGATGGTGTAGTTGATCTTCCCCATGGACTGGGTGGGGCTGATGCCCTCGGTGCTGAAGGCGGTGAAGCGGATGACGTCCACCGGGATGGTGAACACGCCGATGTAGCGGGTGGTCTGCGTCGAGAGCGGATTCGTGATGATGAACTGCCCGATGTAGAGGCCGTTGGAGACCACCTGGCCGGCGGAGTCGCGGCTGTCCCACATCTCCGTATTGGACACCTCTCCGCCCAGCTCGCCGGAGCGCGGCGTGCTGGAAACGACCACCTTAGTGGGGGTTGGACTGCCGGCAACGGTCGAGAATCCGCTCGTGTCCGTGGTCAGCCCGGTGCCCGGCGGATAGATGTTCAGGGTGACGAGCGAGTCGTCGTCCAGGAAGTAGGTGAAATACCACTGCTGGTTCATGCCCAACTGGGTGCCGCCGCCGTCCACGCGGATTATCCCTTCGTCGCCGAGCCCGCCCGTCTTATGCAGCCAGGAGTGGCAGGCTTCCGGGGAGGTGTTGAAGATGCCCGAAACGGGGCTGGAGGAGCGAACGACCACGCAGTACGTGCCCTGCATGTGATTCGGATAGGTCAGGGAGGTCGAGGGGCCCGTGTAGATGAGGGTGCCGGCCAGGATGTCGCCCTGGTTGAATTTTCCGAATTTATAGTAGACGTAGTAGGTGACCGGTGCCGTCGTGGAGCTCGGATCCACCTGCGCCGTCCAGGAGATGGTATTGCTGACGCCCGCGAGGGTGACGGTGAAGTCCGCCGCCTGCGCCTTCGCCGGCAAAAGCGCGGCCGCCAGGGCGAGCCCCGCGGCCAACGCGAAGAATCGGATTCGTTTCATGGACATTAAAAAGCGCCGACCCCGCGCATCACCCCGCGCAGGAATCGGCGTACCGACAATGTATAGCAGACAAACCCGGTTTTGTCAATAGGGGATTTTTTTCAGCCGACGACCGAGGGCTCGAGTTCGAGGCGCACGCCGAAGGCCGAGAAGACGCCCTCCCGGATCTCCGCCGCGAGCGCCAGCAGCTCCGCGGCCGTGCCGCCGTGGTTGACGAGGGCGAGCGCGTGCTTGCCCGAGACCCCCGCCCCGCCGCGGCGAGTCCCTTTCGGGAAGCCCGCCTGCTCGACGAGCCAGGCGGCGGAGAGCTTCACCCCGCCGGGGGCCGGGAACTGCGGCGCCCCCCGCAGCCGCCCCTTGAGCGCTTCGAGGGCCTCCGAAGAGAGCACCGGGTTCGTGAAGAACGAGCCGGCCGAAACCGAGTCCGGGTCCTCCAAATCGAGCAGCATCCCCTTGCTCCGGCGAAGGGCGAGCACGGCCTCGCGCACGGCCGGCAGGGCCGGCGAGCCCTCGAGCCGCCGGGCGAGCTCCGAGTAGGCGATCTTCGGCCGGCCGTCTTCGCGGAGCTTGAACGAGACCTCCGTGACGACGAAGCGGCCTTGGTCCTCCGCCTTGAAGCGGCTCCGCCGATAGCCCAGCCGGCACTCCGAGGCCGCGAAGCTCCGCTCCTCGAGCGTCGTACGGTCGAGGACCTTCACCGCCCTCAGGGTCTCGCCGACCTCCTGCCCATAGGCGCCCACGTTCTGGATGGGCGCCGCCCCGACCGAGCCCGGGATGCCCGAGAGGCACTCGACGCCGGCAAGGCCCTTTTCAACGCAGAGGGCGGTGAAAGCGTCCCAGCTCTCGCCCGCGGCGACGAGCGCCTCGGAGCCGCTCCAGGAGACCCCTAATAAGGAAGGGCGCACGACCAGGCCCTCGAAGCCCGCGTCGAGGAAGAGCGTGTTGCTCCCCCCTCCGAGGATATGCGCCCTCACGCCCCGCCCCGCGGCCCAGGACAGGGCGGCGCGCAGCTCGTCGAGGGTGCGGGGCTCGGCGAACCAGCGCGCCGGGCCGCCGAGGCGCAGGGTGGCGTGCTCGCTCAGGAGGACGTTCTCGCGGCAGGGGAAAGGAAGGGCCGCGCTCACGAGGAGGCGCTCAGGTCGGCGTGTGCGGCTCCAGGATCTCGGAGTTCTCCCGCTCCAACCCCGGGAAGTACAGGCGGTCCGTGTACTCCTTGACCATGCGGTTCGCGCAGAAGACGGGGGCGGCCGAGGCCACGGCCTCCTTCATCACGCGCACCCAGCCGATGGGCACGTCGTTGGGGGCCCGGTCGAAATACAGCGGGACGATCTTCTCCTCGAGCAGGCTGTAGACCGCCTCGGCCTCGGCCTCGTCGCGCTTGTCGGGCGGCAGCTCCGCGGTCTCCGGCGGGGCCCAGCCGTTCTCGCGGTTGTAGCCTTCCTCCCACCAGCCGTCCAGGACGCTCAGACTCGGCACGCCGTTGACGGCGGCCTTCTGCCCGCTGGTGCCGCAGGCCTCGAGCGGGAAGATGGGGTTGTTGAGCCAGACGTCGCAGCCCTGCACGAAGTAGCGCGCCCGGTGCATGTCGTAGTCCTCGACGAAGGCGATGTGCCCGCCCACCCCGGCGTCGCGCGCGAGCTGGTAGATCTGCTGGATGAGCTTCTTGCCGTTCTCGTCGGCCGGATGGGCCTTGCCGGCGAAGAGGATCTGCACGGGCCGCCAGGGGTCCATGAGGATCTTCTTGAGGCGCTCCATGTCGCGGAAGATGAGGGTCGCCCGCTTGTAGGCCGCGAAGCGGCGCGCGAAGCCGATGGTGAGGGCCTCCGAGTCGAGCAGGGCCCCGCCGGCGAGCACCTGCGACGCGTCGACGTGGTCGCGCATCCAGCGGTCCCGCACGATCTGGCGCACCAGGCTGATGAGCTCGCGCTTGGCGCGCATGTGCACGCTCCAGAACTCCTCGTCCGGGATCTGGTGCACCCGGCGCCACATCTGCCGCTCGTCCTGGTGCTCGCGCCAGTCCTTGCCCAGGTAGTGGTCGTACATCTCGGCCACGGTCTGCTTCGTCCAGGTGGCGAGGTGGACGCCGTTGGTGACGTGCGTGATGGGCACGTCGTCGACGGATCTCTCCGGCCACATCGGCTGCCACATCTGCCGGCTGACGTGCCCGTTGCGGCGGCTGACGCCGTTGCGCCGGTCGGCCAGGCGCAGCGCCAGCGCCGTCATGTTCCAGCCCAGGGCCCCGCCGGGCGCGCGGCCCAGGCGCAGGAACTCCTCGCGGCTGATGCCCAGCGCCGTCCAGTAGGTCTTGAAGTACTCGGCCACCAGGTCCTCGGGGAACACGTCGTGCCCGGCCGGGACGGGCGTGTGGGTCGTGAAGACGGTCGTCGCGGCCACCTGCCTGCGGGCCTCCTCGAAGCTCTGGCCCTGCGAGACGAGCTCCTGGACGCGCTCGAGCATGAGGAAGGCCGCGTGCCCCTCGTTGGCGTGGAACACGCGCGCGTCCACGCCCAGGGCCCGCAGGATGCGCGTCCCGCCGATGCCCAGCACGATCTCCTGGCGCAGCCGCATGATCTGGTCCCCGCCGTAGAGCCGGCCCGAGATCTCGCGGTCGGCCGCGTCGTTGCCTTCGACGTTGGTGTCCATCAGGTAGAGCGGCACCCGCCCGACCTGCACCTTCCAGACCCCGAGGTGGAGCGGCCAGTTGCCCAGGCTCAGCCGCAGCACGCAGGGCTTGCCGTCGGGCAGCCGGGCGTGGGTGACCGGCGAGGCGTCCCAGTCGATGAAGTCGTAGTAGTTCTGCTGCCACCCCTCGATGCCGATGCGCTGCTTGACGTAGCCCTGCGGGTACATGAAGCCCACCCCGACGAGGGGCAGGCCCAGGTCCGAGGCCGCCTTGCAGTGGTCGCCCGCGAGCACGCCGAGGCCGCCCGAGTAGATCGGGAGGGAGTTGTGGACGCCGAACTCGGCCGAGAAATAGGCCACGGACTCCTTGCGGGTCGGGTGAGCGGCCTGGAACCAGGTCTTCTTGGGGGCCATGTAGAGGTCGAAGTCGGCGAGGACGGCGTCGAACCACTGCAGGAACGTCGGGTCCTTCGCGACCGCTTCCAGGCGCTCGCGGCGGCACTGGGCGAGCAGGCGCACCGGGTTGTGGTTGGTGTTGCGCCAGAGGGTGCGGTCGATGTACTTGAAGAGCCCGCGGGCGTCCGGGTACCAGGACCACCAGAGGTTGTAGGCGATGTCCTTGAGCCGGGCGATGCGCGGCGGCAGCTGGATAGAGAGTCCGGAGGCTCCGTTCAGCTTCTTCTCCGGGACGGCCTGGGCCTGCTTTCCGTCCAACGGCTGAGCGACGCTGTCCGCCATGGGGTTCTCCTTAGTCGTTCTGCGACGGACCTATGATAGCAAAGACGGACCCTTCCCTATCCTGCCTTCTCCGGGGCGCCGGGCTCCGCCCGGTTTTTCAGCCACTCGAAGCCCTCGGCCACGATCTTCGCGATGCGCAGGACGTCCGCCTCCTTGCAGATGAGGGGCGGGGCCAGCGTGAGCCCGTCCTCCTCGACCATGCACAGCAGGCCCTTCTCGCGCAAACGCTTCGCGAGAGCCTCGCGCCGGCCGTTCTGCAGGTCGGCCAGCACCGACCAGAGCATCCCGAAGCCCTGGACGGAGGCGAAGGGAGCGGCCTGCGCGGCTTTGGCCAGCTCGGCCCCCAGCACGCGGCCGCTCGCCTGGGCGCGCTCGAGCAGCTTGTCCGACTCGATCATGCGCAGGACCTCGAGCGCCGCGGCGCAGGCGGCGGGATGCCCGCCGAAGGTGTACCCGTGCTGGAACAAGACGTCCTCGAGCGCCGCGGCGACCTTCTCGCCGATGAGCACGGCGCCCAGGGGCGCGAAGCCGCCGCTCAGGCCCTTGGCCAGGACGATCAGGTCGGGCTGGACATTCCAGTGCTCGCAGGCCAGCCAGCGCCCCGTGCGGCCGATGCCCGTGAGGACCTCGTCGGCGATCCAGAGCACGCGGTGGCGGTCGCAGAGCTCGCGCACGGCCGGCCAGTATTCCGGCGGGGGCGCGACCACGCGCGTGCCCACGGCGATGGGCTCCGCGATGAGGGCCGCGACCTTGTCGGGCCCCTCGCCCAGGATGGCCTCCTCGATCTCGTGCGCGCAGGCGGCATTGCACTCGGGGTAGGCGAGGTTCAAGGGACAGCGCCGGCAGTCGGGCTGGCAGACCTGGTGGACGCCGCCGAGCAGGGGGCCGAAGGGCTCCCGCAGGTCCGCCAGGCCCGTGACCGAGGTGGCCCCGAGCGTCGCGCCGTGGCAGGAGCCCTGGCGGTAGAGGATCGTCTTCTTGTTCGCGCTCGAGCGGGAGCCCGCCAGCCGGGCCAGCTTGATGGCCGTGTCCACGGCCTCCGAGCCGCCCGAGCAGAAGAACACCTTTTTCATGCCGGGGGCCAGCGCCAGGAGCTTGTCGGCCAGCTCGATCGCGGGAGGGTGCGCGCGCCAATCGAGCGGCGCGTAGGTGAGCTGGCGCAGCTGGCGGGCGACGGCCCGCACGACGGCCGTCCGGCCGTAGCCGATGGAGACGGCGAATTGGCCGGACAGGCCGTCGATGTAACGGCGCCCCTGCTCGTCCCACACGTAGGGACGGCGCCCTTTGACCAGCACCAGCGGGCCGCCCTCCCTCTCGAGCTGGGCGCTCGTGCAGCCGGTGCCCTGCAAGGCCCTCCAGCCGACCGGCGGGGCTTTGACCCCGCCTCTGCGGACGAATCGGGCCAGGCCGCTGAGTACGCTCATGCCGCCTCCGCGCTGATGAGGATGCCCCGGCGGCCGCCGACGCTCAGGGGAAGGTTCCGGACGTCCGACCAGCCTGAGGCGCGCAGGCCGGCGGCCTTGCTGCCGATGACGCCCTCCAGCTCTTCGGAGCGGAGGTCTTGGAAACAGGTCACGGCCATAGTGTCCTATTTGCCGTCGGGGGTGTCAATGTCCATGGCCCCGGAATGCTAAACTAGTCCGGCCATGGACACCGCCCCGGAAGGCTGGTACCAGCAGCTCTCGATCAAGTTCGAGGACGGGACGGTCCAGATCCTCCACATCCAGCGCAAGCTCACCGGCACCCACATCCCCGAACGGAGGCTGACGCCGGAGCCCTGGACCGCTCTCTCTTTCCACAAGTGCCCCTGCTGCCCGTTCCCGGACGGGCCGGTGCCCTGCCCGGCGGCGCTCTCCCTGCAGACGACCATGAGCAAGCTCCGTTCGAGGAAATCGTTCGAGCGGGTGACGGCCACGGCCATCGACGCGCAGGGCCGCTCGCAGACGGTCGAGTGGCCCCTGCAGGACGTCGGCTCCGCCCTGGTCCAGCTCGCGGTGTTCGCGAGCGGCTGTCCGGTCGGCCGGCGCCTCAAGCCCTATCTGCAGGGCTTGCCGCCCTTCGTCACCTCGCTCGAGCTCTCCCGCCACGTCGCCAAGCTGATCCTCCAGAGGCACGGCGGCTCGATCGACGGCGCGCGCCAGGAGCTCGCCGAGTCGCTCGCCCCCCTGCACGACGTCTTCTCGCACCTCACCCTCCGCATCCGGACGGACGAGCAGGACAAGGCCGCGGAGGGGAGCGCGGAGGGGCCCGAGACGCTCGGGCGCGACGCCGTCCCGAACTCGATCACCCAGGTGGACGCCATCGCGCAGCTGCTCGCCCTGCGCTCCGACAAGCTGTTCTCCCAGCTGGCCGCCGACCTCGGCTGGAACGAGAAGCCCGGCCAGCCCGCCGCCGCGCAGCCCGAGGACGCCGGCTTGTGGCGGAAGCTGACCGGGCTCTTCCGCTCCGATCCCTAACCGCTCGCGGCCCTCATCTCCTTCGCCGCGGCGACCATGTTCTCCAGCGAGGCGGTCGTTTCCGGCCAGCCGCGGGTCTTGAGCCCGCAGTCGGGATTCACCCAGAGGTTCTCGGGGGGAAGCACCCGGGCGGCGGCCCGCAGCTGGCCGGCGATCTCATCGGCGGAAGGGATCCTGGGCGAGTGGATGTCCCAGACCCCGGGCCCGATCTCGTTGCCGTACCGGAAATCCCGGAAGACCTTCAGGAGCTCCGCCCCCGACCGGGAGTTCTCGATGGAGATCACGTCGGCGTCCAGGGCGGCGATGGCCCGGATGATGTCGTTGAATTCGGAATAGCACATGTGCGTATGGATCTGGGTCTCGTCGCGCACGCCGCCGGCGGCGAGGCGGAACGCCTTCGCCGACCAGTCCAGATAATCCGGCCTCTCCCTCTCCCGGAGCGGAAGCCCCTCGCGCAGCGCCGGTTCGTCGATCTGGATGACCCGGATCCCCGCCTTCTCGAGGTCGAGGACCTCATCCCGGATCGCCAGGGCGATCTGCCAGGCGGCGTCCCTGCGCGGGAGATCCTCCCGCGCGAAGCTCCACTGCAGCATCGTGATGGGGCCGGTGAGCATCCCCTTGACCGGCCTCGCCGTGAGGCTCTGCGCGTACGCGGTCCATCCCACGGTCATGGGCCCCGGGCGGGAGACGTCGCCGTAGAGGATGGGCGGCTTGACGCAGCGGCTGCCGTAGCTCTGCACCCAGGCGTCCTGCGTGAAGACGAAGCCGCTCAGCGCTTCCCCGAAGTACTGGACCATGTCGTTGCGCTCGAATTCCCCGTGCACCAGGACGTCGAGGCCGATCTTCTCCTGAAGGCGGATGAGCTTCCCGATCTCCTTCTTCAAGAACGCCTCGTACTCGCCTTTCGTCCATTCCCCTTTGCGGAGCCTCTCCCGCGCTCTCCGGATGTCCGGGGTCTGCGGAAAGCTCCCGATGGTGGTGGTCGGATACATCGGCAGGTCGAGGACTCCGCGCTGCGCCTTCCGGCGCACGGGGAACGGGGAGCGCCGCTGGGATCCCCTCTCGGACGCCTGCTTCAGGCGCTCACGGACGCCTTCATCCCGCGTTTTCTCGGAACGTCCTCTGGCCGCGAGGACCGCCTGGTTGTCCCGGAAGGACGGATGCTCCCGGGGATGGGCCTCGCCGAGGAGCGCGGCGAGCTCCGAAAGCTCCCGGAGCTTCTCTTCCGCGAACGCGAGCCAGGACTTGATCTCCGGATCGAGCCGGACCTCGGGCTCCAGCGACAGGGGCACGAACTGGAGGGAACAGCTCGTCGAAACGAGAAGGCGCTCCGGCCCGGCCCGCCGTTCCAGCTTCTTGAGGATGTCGAGGGAATGCCGGTAGTCGTTGCGCCAGATGTTGCGTCCGTCGACGACTCCGGCGGAAAGCACCTTCCCCTCGGGGAAGGACTCCGACAGCGCCGGGAGGTCCTCCGCTCCACGGACCAGGTCGAAGTGGAAGCCGTGGACCGGGAGAGCCAGGACGCCGGGGAGGAAGTCCCCGACCGGGCCGAAATAGTTCGCGAGCAGGATCCTGGCCCGGGACCGGGAAAGCGCCTCGTAGGCCGTCTGGAAAGCCTCCCTCCATTCCTTCGGCAGGTCGCAGGAGAGGATCGGCTCTTCGATCTGCGCCCACTCCGCCCCCGCGTGCGCCAGGTCCTCGAGGATCTCCGAATAGGCCTTCAGGAGCCTCGGCAGCAGCTCGAGCCGCGAGAAGCCGCTCTCCTTCTCCTTCCCGAGGAAAAGGAACGTGAGCGGCCCGATCAGCTTCGGGATCGCCCGGATCCCCAGGCCCTTCGCTTCGCGGAGCTCGCCGGAGAGCCTCGGATCGTCGAAGGAGAAGACCGTGTCCCGCGTCCATTCCGGCACCAGATAGTGATAGTTGGTATCGAACCACTTCGTCATCTCGAGCGCGGGCGCTTCCGTGGTCCTGTTCTTCCCTCGCGCCAGGAGGAAATACGTCTCGAGGCCGCGCCGGCTCTCTTTCGAGATCCCGAATCGGGTCGGGACCGCCCCCGTGAGAAAGACCATGTCCAGCATCTGATCGTACAGGCTGAAATCCCCGCAGGGGATCCACCCGATCCCCGCCCTCTTCTGCCGGAGCAGGTTCGATCTCCGGATCCCTTCCGCGGCGCGGACGAGCTCGTTCTCCGGGATCCCGCCCCGCCAATAGCTCTCGAGGGCGGACTTGAGCTCCCGCCGGCCGCCGATGCGGGGGAATCCCAGGACGAGCGTCCGTGAGTCTCTATCCGCGGTCATGGCGTGGACAGATAGTTCCGCGCGGCGGGGGCCGCTCATGAGACGAGCGCCCACACGTAGCGGCCCTTCTCGAAGCGGCGCGCGACCTTCCCCATGCGCGCGAGGGCCTCGGCCGAGGTGAGCACGGCGTTCTCGTCCTTGCAGTCGCGGCAGAGCGGGATGCCCTGGGCGGTCTCCAGAAGCTCGCGGGTGTCCACCTTGCCCTTGAGCGAGAGCACCTCGAGCACGCAGGCTTCGTTCAGGGTGAGCACGGCGCGCGCGCGCGCCGCGCCGCGGCCCTGGTCGAAGGCGGAGCGGCCGCTCACCGGCACGCCTCGCGCAGGTACGCGCCGAGGGCGTCGAGGAAGAGGTCGGCCTCCTCCTGCGTGCTGTAGGGCCCGAAGGAGACGCGCACGCTCGCCTCCACTCCCAGCCGCCGGTGCAGGAGGTGGGCGCAGTGCTCGCCCACGCGGACGGCGATGAAGCGCTCGGGGTCCTCGTGGTTGAGGAAGAGGCCGAAGTCCGCCGGCGAGAAGCCCGGGTGGACGGGCGCGAAGGAGACGAGGGCGCCCTGCTCGAGGTCCTCTGCGCGGCCGAGCACGCGCAGCTCGGGATGCTTGGCCAGGCCCCCGGCCAGGCGGCGCACGAGGCCGGCGACGTGCTCGCGCAGGGCGTCCTGCGGCAGGGAGACGCGGAGCTTGAGCGCCTCCGCGAGCCCCGCCGCCCCGCCGAAGTCGGGCACGCCTGCCTCGAGGCGGGCGGGGGCGTCCAGCCAGGCCACCGAGAGCCCTTGCCCGGAGGGCTCCACCGAGCGGACCGTCCCGCCGCCCGATTTAAAGCGCCCCAGACGGTTGAGCAGGTGCTTTTTGCCGTAGAGCACGCCGACCCCGAAGGGGCCGCCGAGCTTGTGCGCGGAGAAGGCGATGAAGTCCGCGTCGAGGGCCTGCGCGTCCTCGCGGTGCGTGGCGAGGTACTGCGCGTCGTCGACCAGCACGCAGGCCCCGCGGCGGCGGGCGAGGGCGCAGACCTGCTCGGCCGGGGTCACGCCGCCGGCCGCGTTCGAGGCGCGGGTGAGGGCCACGAGGGCGGTCCTGTCGGTGATGAGCTTCTCCATCGCATCCAGGTCGAGGCGCCCCTCGGGGGCGGGGCAGATCCTGAGCTCGAGCTCGCCCTTCTCGGCCAGGTCGTGGAAGGGCAAAAGCACGCTGTTGTGCTCGAGCTCGGTGACCACCGCCTCGCGCCGGCCCTCGCCGTAGGGGAAGGAGCGGGCTACAAGATTGACCGCTTCCGTCGTGCCCGAGGTGAAGACGATCTCCTCGGGGGAGGAGGCGCCGAGGAACTCGGCGGCCGCGCGCCGGCCCTCCTCGAGGACCGCCTCGGTGCGCTGGGAGAGCAGGTGCGTCGAGCGCCGCCCGCCGCAGCCGGCCGACTCGCGGTAGAACTCGGCCAGGCGCTCGGCCACCCGGCCGGATTTGAGGGCGGTGCAGGCGCTGTCGAGGTAGACCAGGCTCTTGCCCTCGGTCTTGCCGGAGAGGACGGGATACTCGCGCCGCAAAGCTTCGACGTCGAAGGCCGGCTTCAAGGGAGAGCAGCCGCCGCACGCCGAGTGGATGGGGAGGTGGCGTGCCATCTACCGGAAGAGACCCTTGAGGCCGGGCAGGCCGGGGACGCCCAGGCTCTTCTGGAGGCTCTGCTGCAGCTCCTGCACGCGCGCGTCGCCCGCCCCGAGCTTGGCGAGCGGGCCCTTGGCCCCCTCGCCCAGGAGGCCGGAGAGCTTATCCGTGCGGCCCTTGAGGGCCCGGTCCACCTGCTCGCGCAGGCCTTTCGTGCGCTCTTCGACTTCCTTGCCGAGGGCCTTGCTCACGCCGCCCGAGACGGCCTGGCCGAGGTTGGAGCTCACGCTCAGGGTGGGCGCCTGCAGGGTGCCGCCGAGCGAGAGGGTCGCCTG
>DMEZ01000006.1:35197-38785 GCA_003450735.1 Elusimicrobiota bacterium
CCCCAGGGCCCACGGCCGCCTGGAAGGAGCCGCTCTCGCCGGCCTCGAAGCCGGCCATGGGCAGGCCTTCCACGCGGAAGCGGGCCAGGTCGCGCGGCGTCTCGCTCCGGTGGTCGAGCTCGAGCGAGAGCTCGAAGAGGCGGCCCTTGGAGCCGCCCTTGAGCTCGACGCGCGCGGGGCCCGGCACGAGCGGCGGGTTGGTCGAGAAGTCGCTGGCCTCACCGGCGAAGTCCACCGGCCCGCCGAGGTCGGCCGAACCGGCGATATTAGCCTTCCTGAGCCAGAAGGCGGGCCAGGAGCGCTCCTTCTGGAACTCGATCGTACGCCCGCGCAGGGCTTCCCGGGCCGCGGGAGCGCCCTTGGCCGGCATCCTCTTGCGCGCGGCTTCCACGAGGCGCAAAACCTTGGCCAGCTTGCCCGCGCTCCGGGGCCCGAGCAGGTAGGCCGAGAGGCGCTCGGCGTCGAAGCGCGGGAGGTGCAGGCGCTTCTGGAGCTCGGCCAGGTCCGCGGCCTTGGCGGCGTCCACCGCCTTGAGGTCGGCCTTGAACCGCTCCAGGTCGGCGGTGAAGCCCTGGCGCAGCTCCTCGGCCCCTTTCTTGAGCTCGCCCGCCTTCTCCTTGAGGTCCTTCAGGCGCAGGGCCTTCTCCGCGATGTTCCCCCCGCGGCCCAGCCCCTCGGCCGTCTTGGAGAGTTCGCGCGCCCGGCCCTCGGCGTCGAAAGCGTCGATCTTCCTCTTCCACTCCTCGAAGCGTCCGGGCCAGCGGGCCTCGAGCTCCTTGGCCAGCCTGACCGAGGAGAGCTCGTCGGGGTTTACCGTGTATTCCTTCGCGAGGCCGCTCTTGGCGTTCGAGCCGAAGCCCGCGCCGGTCTCCTTGGCGTCCGCCGTCCACCGGGAAAGCGCGGCCTCGGCCTTCGTGGGCGGCCCGCCCTCATAGGCGCCGGAGCGCGCGCGCGGCGTCCCGAATGAGAGCCCTTCGAGCTCCGCGAGGGAGACGACGACCTTCTTCTCCAGGAGCGGCCGCCCTTCCAGCGCGAAGCGCACCCGGCCGGTCTCGACCAAGTTCCTCATCGGCTGCTCCGGGTCGGCGGCCGCGAAGCCTTTCAGACGGAGGGCGGGCGGCAGGAAGCCGGTATGGAACCCCTCGAGCTCCACGCGCGCGCCGAGCGCCTTGGAACCCTGCCGCTCGATGCCGCGCTCGAGCAGGGGGTCGAAGAAGAAAAAGAAGAACGCCCAGAGCACGGCGAGGACGGCGAAACGCGGGCCGAGGTAGGACCAGCGCATCAGCCCCCCGCCTTTCCCGCGAGTTCGGCGCCGAGCAGCAGCTCGACGAGCTTGAGCTTCCTGATGCGCGCGCCCCAGGAGGCCTGATACTTCGCGAAGACCGGTTCGCTCAGCTTGTACGCCGGGAACGCCAGCGCGAGGCCCAGCACGAAGGAGCCGAGGGTCACCGTGTTGTTGAATCCGGTCCACGGGACGATGGGCAGGTCGTAGAGCCAGGCCCAGAGCGGGGCGAGCCCTTCGGCGTCGACGAGCAAAAGCCAGCCGAGCCGGTGGGTGAGCGGGTCGAGCAGGGGCGAGAGCAGGGAGGCCAGCGCCGCCGCGCCGTAGCCCGCCGCGAGGCTCACCTGGGTCGCGGCGATGAGCGCCAGGACGAGCTGGGAAAGCAGGCTGGCCTTGGGGACGAGCCCCGCCAGCAGGCCGAGCGCGAAGCCGGCCGCCATCTGTCTGGGCGTGTCGTGCCCGACGAAGGCCTTGGCGAGGTAGCGCAGCGGTGTCCAGAGCATTCCGTGTCCTTCTGAGGATTATATTAACTTGTACCGGGCGCCGCTCCCCATATTTACAACGAGCCCGCAAGAAATGTATTTTAGCAGGTGGCCGGGCCGTCCAAGCCGGCGGCGGACGACAGGTTTTAAGGAGAAACAGGATGAAGCACTCATGGTCGGCGGCGGTCTTCGCGGTCCTCTTCGGCCTGACGGCGTGCCCTCTCGCCGCACAGGATGAAGAAGATGCCCTTGAGGCCCCGGCTGGCGAGGAAGAGGCGCAGGCCCCGGAGCCGGCCCCCAAAGCCGCGCCCAAGTCCGCGCCCAAGCCCAAGTCCGTGCCCAAGGCCGAGGCCAAGCCCGCGCCCAAGCAGGCCCTCACCCCGCCCCCCCCGCCGGCCCTGCCGACCGCCGAGGAGCGCGCCAAGTCCCAGCTGACCTTCGCCCAGAACATCTTCAAGAGCGCCTCGGAGGACATCCTGCCCTCCATCGGCGAGCAGGCGGAAGCCTACCTCTGGGAGTTCCGCGACAACCCCGAGGCCGACCAGGCCCAGTACCTGAAGGCCGAGGTCGACGAGCGGCGCGGCGAATCCATCGCCGCCATCACGGACTTCATCAAGCTCTTCTACGAGTACCCCCAGACCGAGCTCAAGATGAACGCCAAGCAGAAGATGTTCCTGCTGGTGGACAAGAAGCTCAACAAGAAGCTCAAGCCCCAGATCACCGAGATCGCCCGCGGGCCGCGTGAAGGCCTGGACCGGCCCCAGCGCTTCGCGGCGTTTTTGCGCGCGATGGCGGCCCTCAAGGAGTCCGTCTTCTACCAGCCGCTGCGGGAGGAGTTCCGCGAGTACCTGCGCCGCTACCCCGGCCACGAGGACGCGGGCGACATCACCTTCGAGTTCGGCCAGCTGCACCTGCAGAACGGCAACTACCAGAACGCCATCCTCCTCTACCAGAAGGTCCTGGCGGTCTACAAGGAAGGGGCGCTGGCGGCGAAGGCGCAGATCGGCGTGGGCGACACCTACGCGCAGGCCCTCAAGGACTACAACAAGGCCGTCGAGGCCTACCAGGCGGTCACCAAGAAGTTCGCCGCCTACCCGGAGGCGGGCGACGCCTACGTGAAGCTGGCGACCATCTTCGACCAGAACCTCAAGCAGCCCGACCTGGCGCTCGAGACCCTCGACAAGATCATCGCCAACTACGCGGGCACCGACTCGGCCTACGCGGCCTACCTGGAGATGTCCCGCATCCAGAAGGAGCGCAACAAGGACCACAGCAAGGCCGTGGCCGCCCTCCAGGCGGCGTCGAAGATGTTCGCCGGCGAGGAGCGCGCCGCCGAGGCGCTGAAGAAGGCCTCCGAGATCGCCGGCGACGACCTGCAGGACGACACCTTCAAGGCGAAGCTCCTCAAGGACCTGGTGGAGAACTGCCCGCAGTGCAAGGGCGCCCCCGCGGCGCTCTGGGACGCGGGCCAGGTCTACGAACGGCGGCTCAAGGCGCCGGGCGAGGCCCTGCCGGTCTACAAGAGGCTCGTCGCCGACTACCCGGCCGACGCGCACGTGAAGGACGCGCAGAAGCGCATCCGCGAGCTGAGCAAGTAAGCCGCTCCGGCCGCGAGCGCCCCCGCTCTTCGGAACGGGGGCGCTTCTTTTTCATGCCCTCTCGAACGTCGGGCCTAGGGTGATGCCGATATTTCCCGTCTGACATTAACACTATATATGGTGTTTTTATCGGAGGGAGGGAGGGGCGCGAGGGGTGACGGTGATGGGTCGGATCGGCCGGTTGCGCAGCCATTAGACCCAGTGGGATGCGAGCAGAGGCCGATGG
>DMEZ01000006.1:38924-39195 GCA_003450735.1 Elusimicrobiota bacterium
GGGCCCCATCGCCGGCAGGCCCCCTCGCGCCATATGAGGACGGGTTTTCAGCGGCCCGGGCCTCAGGGCGCGGCTTTCTCCTTGAGGATGTCCTTGAAGAGCTTGTCGGCGGTCTTCTTGACGGCGGTCTCGGCCGCCCCCTGGACGGTCCCGTACTCGGCCTGGCCGGAGCCCGAGCCGGACCAGGCGATGGAGCCGTCCTCCACGAAGGTGAGGCGGGGGGGGAAGGAGAAGACGGCGGTGTTGAGGGGCTCCTCGGGCCGGACGACCC
>DMEZ01000006.1:39272-39979 GCA_003450735.1 Elusimicrobiota bacterium
GGGGGAAGGAGAAGACGGCGTTGTTGAGGGTCTCCTCGGGCCGGACGACCCTCTGGACCGGGACCATGAAGGTCGTGCCGTCGGGGTTGGTGCGGATCACGTTCTGCGTCTCGTAGACCGCGGGGCGGAACTCCCGGCGCACGCCCGCCTCGGTCACCGCGCCGGTGAGCAGGGCGTCGGCGCCCAGCATCTGCCCGATGCGGGCGGCCTCCTCGGGCCTGACGATCCCGGAGGCCTGGAGGGTCTGCTCGGAGACCAGCTTCCCCATGTCCCCGCGGTTGACGAGGATGAACCCGGCCGTGCGGAGCTGTTCGCAGAAGAGGTCGGCGGCGAGCTCGCCGGAGTTGGCGTCGCCGGGGGCGTCGGCGAAGGGCAGGACGCCGATGCGCTTCTTGGAGAAATGGGAGACCTTGTCCTGGACCTTGGCGATGTCGGGCCCGCAGCCGGCCGCGAAGCCGAGCGCGAGGAGGGCGCAGAGGAGGAGACGGGCGTTCTTCATGGGCCCCATGATACCAAAGAAGGCCGCCCCGGCAGTGCGGCCCGGGGCGGTCATTCTAGGGAAGCGCGAGGCTACTTCTGGGGCTCTTCGGGGGCCGCGAGCGAGTTGATCTGCTTCAGGGCCGCGCCGTCCTTCTTGATGGAGACCTTGCCCTTCACGGGGATCTTGTCCATCAGCAGGGAGACCTTGGTGACGTCCTCGCCGCGGC
>DMEZ01000006.1:40267-40569 GCA_003450735.1 Elusimicrobiota bacterium
CGCCACCTTGGTCGGCAGGCCGGAGGGGTGGCCGATGACGTAGATGGCGTCCCCGTTGGCGATGGAGTTCGTGCGGTCGATCTCGAGGACCTTGTGCTTGCTCACCTTGCGGTCGAGCTGGATGAGGGCATAGTCCGCGCCCTCGCCTTCCAGGGTCTGGGCCACGATCTTCGCGCACTTGTAGACCTCGGAGGGGGCGACCTTCTCGGGCAGGACGCCTTCCTTTTTAATGCCGAAGCCGAACACGAACTTGACGTTGGCGCAGGCCGCTTCGTCCTGGACGCAGTGGCCGGCGGTCATGA
>DMEZ01000006.1:40737-40938 GCA_003450735.1 Elusimicrobiota bacterium
GAGCCGGAGCAGAAGGCGCCGGTCTTCTGGTTCCAGAAGGGCTCCTGCTTGCAGAGGCCCATGCCCTCGCCGTAGGAGGCGGTGACGAGCTTGCCCTCCGCCGAGACGCCGCCCGCCTCGAAGAGGGCGACGGTGGAGTCGGCGAGCTGCTTCAAGCGCTGGACCTTGACCTGGTAGAGGTCGAGGCGGTCGTCCTCTCCG
>DMEZ01000006.1:40964-62520 GCA_003450735.1 Elusimicrobiota bacterium
ATCATGCTGGTGTCGGTGACGGAGCGGACGCGCGAGATCGGCATCCGCCTCGCGATCGGCGCGCGCGCCCGCGAGGTGCTCCTCCAGTTCTTGGTCGAGGCGGTCGTCCTCTCCGTAGATGACCGTGGGTTCGACCGCCTGGGCGAAGACCTGCAAGGGGAACAGAGCGAGCACCGCGACAAGGGTCCGTTTCATTCTTGCCTCCGTAGCTTCCGGCTTGGACCGATAGGATACCCAGCAATCCCAGCCCTTCCAGGGCCGAAGTCCCAGGCCGCGATTGGGCCAAAGGACCTAAACGAACCCCGCCGGCCTTTCGGCCGGCGGGGCGCTTGGGGCTCGAGTAAGAGGGGTCTTACCGGGCCTTCGGCAGAGTCGTCTCGTCGGCGTTCGCCATGCCGACGAGCTGGCGCAGGACGGGGACGTTCTTGACCATGCGGACCTTGCCGCGCTGCGGGATCATGGAGGAGAGCGCGGAGAGCTTGGTGACGTCCTCGCCGCGGCAGCCTTCGGAGGGGCACTTGTTGGAGACGCGGCACTCGCCCTTCCAGACGTAGTCGTTCTCGCCGCGGACCAGGATGCCCTCGACGAGGCCGGTCTTCGCGTTGAAGACGGCCGAGCCGGAGTTCCCGCCGTAGGTGTCGAGGTTCGCCACGAAGTAGCCCTCGGGGGAGGCGTCGCGCACCGACGCGCCGCCCGCGACCTTGGTGGGCAGGCCGGCCGGGTGGCCGATGACGAAGAGGCCGGTGCCGTTCTCGATGACGCCGCCCCGGTTGATCTCGAGGACCTTGTGGCCCGCGACCTTGCGGTCGAGCTTGACGAGCGCGTAGTCCGCGCCGGTGCCGACTTCCTCGCGCGCGATGATCTTCGAGCAGCCGTAGACCTGGGAGGGGTCGACCTGCTTCGGGAGGACGCCTTCCTGCTTGACGCCGAAGCCGAACACGAACTTCGTGCCCTTGCAGGCGCTCTCCGAGCGGACGCAGTGGCCGGCCGTCATGATGACGTCGGGGGCCACGAGCGAGCCGGAGCAGAAGGCGCCGGTGTGCTGGTCGTAGAAGGGCTCTTCCTTGCAGAGCGAGAGCTCTTCGCCGTAGTGGGAGGTCGAGAGCTTGCCGTCCGCGCCGACGTCGCCGGCCTTGAAGAGGGCGACCGTGGAATCGGCGAGCTGCTTGATGCGGGCGTTCTTGACCTGGTAGAGATCGAGCCGATCGTCGTCGCCGTAGATGACGTCGGGGGTGATCTGAGCGGAGACCTTCGCCGGGACCGTGAGGAACGCGGCGATGGCCAGGACGGTTAGGACGGCCGGGATATACCGTTTCACCGAGTGCTACCTCCTTGAGTGGACTGCTAGGGGAATCTAAGCAAAGGCGGGATGTGGATGACAAGGGCCCTTGGGCCCTTTGACCCTGTGCGGGGTAGGACTATAGGGCAGAGCGGGCGAGTTGGACGAGCAGGCAGAAGAGGCCCGAGCCGATGGGGGCGAGGAAGCCCTGCACCACCGAGTTCCAGGCGGGGTAGTTGGCGTCGATCATCTTGAGGAGGATGGTGCTGAGGAGGAGGGCGAGAGCCGGGGGCGAGACGAACTCCCCGGGGAGGGCGAGCCAGGCGTTGACCTGCACGGCGCCGGCGAGGCCGGCGGCGCCCCAGGCGAGGATCCAGAGCCAGACGCGGGCGAGGTTGTAGCAGAGGCCGGCGAAGAGGCGGGTGAGGCCGGCGCCAAGGAAGATGCCGAGGAGGGCGAGGGCGCTCAAGAGGCCGGGAACAGACCAGAGCCAGAAGCGGCAGCGCGAGCGGTGGCGGGAGCAGGAGGAGAGGAAGTCCGTCCAGGCGCCGCGGATGGAGCCGGTCCAATTGAGGGCCTTGTCGGTGTGCCTTTGCTGGGTTTGGCGCAAACTCTCGAGCACGGGGGCGCTCATGGCCGAGGATTGGCCCATGTCCTTGAGGCTGGAGAGGAGCTGGCGCTCTTCGTCGGTGAAGGATTGGGGGTCGGCGGCGGCTTGGTCGAGCATGCGCTGGAGGTCCGGGGGGATGGCCTGGATGCCGCCGGTTTCGGTCAGGGTGACGCTCGTGGACTGGGCCTGCCGGGAGAGGGCGGCGAGCTGGGAGAATTGGCCGGCGTTGGAGGAGCCGGGCGCGAGCTTGGCGAGGGCCTTGGGGCCCTGCGTGACGGCGAGGGCGAGGAACGCGAGGAAGAGGATGCGGCCGAGGCTCATTTCTTGCCGGAGTAGAAGCCGACGGCCTTGATGACCTCTTGGACGTAGGCGAAGCCCATGCCGGGCTCTTCGAGGCGGCCGGCCTTGGTGACGGCGGCGAGGACGGCGTCGGCGTGGGCGGGGTCGGTGACGACGAAGACGACCTGCTTCTCGGACTCGATGAACATGCCGAGGATGCCCAGCTTCTGGCGCACGCCGGTGCCTTGGGCGTAGAAGAAGGTGGCGCCGGTCGCGCCGGCTTCGAGGGCGGCGTCGAGGACGGCGTCGCCGAGCTTGCGCTGGGTGACGATGGTGAGGAGGTGGAGGGGTTGGTCGGCCATGGTGGGAGGATAGATTAGGGGGAAGGGGAAGTCAACGAGGGACACTTCTTTTGCATCATTAGGATAGAAGAGATAGACTCGAACCGATGGAGCGCGCTTATTATTCCGACGCCATTGCCAATTTCCTAACAACTCCTTCTGAGAATATCCTTGGGAAGTTGACCCAGGCTAGCTCATTCCCTGTAGACCAACCCCAGAGAGATGCCTGGCTAGAGCAGATTGTGATTCTTCGAAAAGTCCTTTCAAAGCATCAGGGCTCATTGTACTTCGAATACTCCATTCCACGAATGGGCCGGCGAATTGATGTGGTGCTGCTCATTGAAGGAGTTGTTTTTATTCTTGAATTCAAAGTTGGTGAAGATGAATTTCCCGCGTACGCCATCGACCAAGTATGGGACTACGCTCTAGATCTCGGGAATTTTCATGAGCCCAGCCACAATCAGCTTATTGCACCAATACTCATCTCCACGCGAGCTCAAACCCCGCTGGCCATTTCGGTGGCCACGCAGCATGGGGACCAGATTCTTATTCCAATAAACGCAAATCCAGACACATTGCATGATGTGCTAGTTGCGGTACTTCGTTTTTCAAACGGTTCCAAAATCGACCGCGCAGGTTGGGAGGCCGGCAGATATTGCCCAACGCCAACTATTATTGAAGCGGCGATGGCACTGTATTCGCGGCATTCCGTTAAGGATATCTCGCGTAGCGATGCGGGCGCCATCAACCTTGGAATAACTTCTGATGCAGTTTCACAGATAATCGCACAAGCGAAGCAGTTATCACGAAAATCAATTTGCTTTGTGACCGGCGTTCCTGGCGCTGGGAAAACCCTCGTCGGACTTAATATCGCCACCCAGCACGTCGACAAGGACAGCGAACTCTACAGCGTTTTCCTTTCGGGCAATGGGCCCCTTGTTGAAATCCTTCGAGAAGCGCTTGCTCGCGATAATGTCCGCGCAGGCAAAGAGCAAGGGAAACCAATCCGAAAAGGCGTCGCTCTCAGCGAGGTGAAGTCTTTTATTCAAAATGTTCACCATTTTCGTGATGACTGCCTAACCGATAAGACGGCCCCGCCTATTGAGCACGTCGCGCTTTTTGATGAGGCGCAGCGTGCCTGGGATTTGAAACAAACGGCTAATTTCATGCTTCGCAAGAAACGCATTTCGAATTTCAATCAGTCAGAGCCGGATTTTCTGATTTCCTGCCTTAATCGGCACAAAGACTGGGCCGTCGTTGTTTGTCTGGTTGGCGGCGGGCAGGAGATCAACACGGGAGAGTCCGGCATCAGCGAGTGGATTGAATCCTTAATCAAAAGCTACCCGGACTGGCACATTCATATTTCCCCACGTCTTCAGGACAGCGAGTACGGGGCAGGCAAAGTATTAAAAGCTTTGGAATCTCGAAAAAATGTTGATTACAGAGAGGAACTGCATCTTGGAGTATCGATGCGCTCCTTCCGTGCAGAACACGTTTCCCTTCTGATTAAGCAACTATTGGATCTGGACGTGAAAGGAGCGCGTGAAACCTACTCCAAGGTAAAAGATAAATATCCAATCACTCTTACGCGAGACCTTAACAAGGCAAAGCGCTGGCTAAAAGACCACGCACGAGGCTCCGAGCGCTACGGCATCGTGGTGTCTTCACAGGCAGAGCGACTCAAACCGCATGCGATCGACGTTAAGTCGCCAATGAATCCTGTCCATTGGTTTCTTGATGGGAAAGAGGATGTGCGGTCGTCTTATTACCTCGAAGATGTCGCAACAGAGTTTCATGTGCAAGGGCTTGAGCTGGATTGGGCGTGCGTGACATGGGACGCCGATTTTAGATATTCGCCGTCAGGATGGGACCACCGATCTTTTTGTGGCGCCCGGTGGACACAGATTCATAAAGATCATCGAAAAATGTATCTCAAGAATGCTTACCGGGTATTGCTCACTCGCGCACGGCAAGGAATGGTTATTGTTGTTCCAGAGGGTGAACGCAGCGACCCGACTCGTGTGCCGGAGTATTACTCTAACACCTTCAATTACCTGCAGGACATCGGCTTCCCGGTCATCTGACGCACCATCGCAACTGCTTTTGCTAATTTCGTCTCACCTTTAGGTTTTAAGCCTCCTGCGTTCAATTCCCCGATGCAGAACACATCCACGAATCACGGCAAGGAACTCTCGACTGCCAAATGGCGGCGGCGGGCAAATACCAACTAGAGCGCCATCTTCAGACCGCACTTCGCGTTGAAAGCATCGAGTATCGCCAGCAGCTCGGCTGAGAGCCTTTCTCGGACCTCCCGAACGATGCCCTCGGGGACGCCTCCATAGAAGGCCTGAGCGATCCCCCCCGCGATGCAGGCGATGGTATCGGAGTCCCCTCCCAGCAAGACAGCCTTCCTGATGCAGTCTTCGAACCCGTTGGACTCAAGGAACGCGATGATCGACTCGGGGACGGAGCCCTGGCAGGTCACGTCATAGCTGTAGTTCGCCTTGATCTGCGACAGGGTGCGGTTCAAATCGTAGCCGAAGCGCCGCGATACATCTTTTTTAATGATCTCCTTGTCCTTCGTTGTCCGCGCCAGGAAGATGGCCGCCGCGACGGCCTGCGCTCCCTTGATGCCTTCCGGATGGTTATGGGTGACCTCGGCGCTGCGCTGGGCCTCGCCCAACACGGCCTCGAGCGAATCGAACGCAAAGCCGACCGGGGACACGCGCATGGCGGAGCCGTTCCCGAAGCTGTTGTAAGGCCCCGTCCTATCCCAGACGACCCAAGTCCCGAAGCTCCTGCCGTAGCCGCGGTTCGGATGCGCCCTGGCATAGCGTTTGAGGAGGGTCTCGTAGTCGCCGCCGTTCAGGATGTGATCAGCCACGGCGAGGGTCAAGACCGTATCGTCCGTGAACCGCGAACGCGCGCAGAAGAGGTCGAAATCCGGATCGTCGGTATTGTGGAACTCGAAGACGGAGCCGATCACGTCGCCGGCGATCGCTCCCAGCAACTTAAGACCTTATCTTCATGATCTTCTTATGGGCCCTCAGCACCGCCCCCCGGAACTCGCCCAGCGTCCCCTCGAACTTGAACTGCTTCCCCTTTATCCAGAGCGCCGCTCTTCCGACAGGCAGATAGCGGTATTCCACGGGCCCCAGGCAGATGTCTCTGTCTTTCAATGCCACGCCGTTCATCAGCGTGTGCAGGAATTTCCAGTCGGCGTAACAGAGGACCCACTTGAGCACAAAGCGCGCCTTCCGATCGTTCTTCTTGGCGTAGATCCTCACCCGCGCATCATCCGCCAGCATCTGGATGCAGAAATGATCGGTCACGGCGAGCTCTTCATAGCCGCAATCCAGATCCCGGAACAGTCCAAAATCTCTAGTCATTCCATTTTTCCTGTTTTACGACCTCACGGCTTCGGATCGATCTTCTCTTCCCAATGCTTGCAGCCGATATCCACCACATTCGGCGGGATATCCTTCACCGGCTGCCCAAGCTTCTCGAAATAGCCGCACTTGCCGAGGAAAGTCTCCGCCCCGGCGATGCGCTGATGGCGGCATGTCCAACAGGATTTCATCCTCAGATGGTATCACAAAATGATTCGCACGGAACCCAGCGCGCTCAGCCCGCACCCCTGCGGCCAAAATGAGGCCAAAAGTATTTCCGCGTGTCCTGCGATGGCGACCCTGCTATTTGTGGGCAAGCCGGGAATCCCCCGCTTCCTCCTGGCCCTTGAAATATGTTACCAAACAGACTACACTAATAAGGATCGGCGTTAGGTAATTCATGAACACGGTCAAAGGCGTCCTTTCAGAAGAGCTGGATAATTCAGAGCGCATGCTTGAAAAGTACAAGCAAGCGGTCAAGGCGCTTCCGAAAGGGAGTCTTGTCGCGAAGAAGATCAGGAACGGGGTCTTCTACTACCTGGCCTACAGGGTGGGACCGCGGATAAGATTCGAATACCTGGGGAAGCTATCCGCAAACCGGCTGGCGAATCACAAGAAGAAGCACGGCGAGGCGCAAGCCCGCAGGCTCCAATACCGGAAGCTCATCTCCGACCTGAAGAACCAAATCATCTTCCTCAAGCGCGCGTTGCACGAGCGAAAAAGACACTCCCGCTGACATCTCCCTGGATATCCGGACGACTTTCCACGGCTTGCCGCCCAAGTGGCGCGGCGCCATCATGAAAAGCCTCGATGAAGCCGACGCCGCGGACATCAGCACGATAATCGCTGCCGAAGCCTAGGCGCAATCTCCGATTTCGCGATTACTTACACCCAGGAGGTTTTAAGCCTCTTGCGTGTAATCGCAATATCCGCTTATTCCGTCAACACTAATTTTTTGAGCGACCCCCAGCCTTACACGCATATGTGGCCAAAATCCTCCATGCGTGCAAGCAGGCTGGCGCAAAGGCCCTTCCGGCCCATTGACATAGTTATAAATGCCATGTATAACTTATGCAATGCCCCCCGAACGTCCCGCCTTGCCGCCGGAGACCCGCCAGGTCCTGCACGAGATCAACCCCTGGTGGGCCGACGGCCGCGTCCGCCCCGAGCCCCCCTCCTACGAGCGCGCTCAGGTCGGCATGATGCTCGCGGCCCTCGCCAGGCCCGGCGCTAAAGCGCAGGCGCTCCGCGGGCCGCGCCAAGTCGGGAAATCCACGGCTCTGCTCCAGATCGCGCGCAGGCTCATCGGCTCGGGCGTTCCCCCCCGGGAGATCTTCTTCATCCGCTTCGATCTGGACATCCTGCGGGAGATCGGGGGCCTCATGCCCCTGCTGCGATGGTACGGCCAGGAGATCCGAAAGAAGAGCCTCGACTCCTCCTCGTCCTTCTACCTCCTTCTGGACGAGGTCCACAAGCTCGACAAGTGGGACGAGCAGGTCAAGCACGTCTTCGACACCTATCACCCCCGCATGGTGCTGACGGGTTCCTCCAGCGTCCTGGTGGCGCGGGGCCAGCGGGAGAGCCTGGCGGGCCGCGCGCTGACTTTCGAGCTTCCACCATTCCTGTTCCGCGAAACGCTCGAGCTGACGCAGGAAAAGAGAGCGGAGGCTCTTCCGGATAAATTGGGATTCCTTTCGCTGTTCGACGACTGGGACGGCGCCTGCGCGGCGTTCAAGGAACTCCACCGCCAGCCGCCCCAGCGCCTTCATCGCTGGCGCAGACAGCTCGACCGGTACTACAACCGTGGGGGGTACCCCGACCTGCATACGGGCGCGGTTGAAGAGGACCGCTGGGCGGACTACCTCATCGAAACCGTGTTCGAGCGAGTGCTTGGCGTCGACATCCCCGATCTTTTTCCGGTAGACCAGCCGCGGCTCCTACGACACATCTACATGGAGGTTGCACGGCGCACAGGTCAGGAGATAGCCCAGAAGCGCCTTGCCGATGAAGCAAACGCGGCCGGCTACTCCACGAACCAGCCCACGGTAGGCCGGTATCTCCACTACTTGGCCGATGCCCTGCTGATCCGCGAGTTCCGGCGCTACCCCTTGGCGCGCAAAGCATCGGCGAAAGTCCCCGTGAAGTACACGCTGAGCGACTTGGGAGTGCGCAACGCCATCTTCCGCGGCGCGCCCTCGCTGTGGAAATCCGCCCCGGACGTGGTCGGCTCTTTGGTCGAGACCCTCGTGCAGACCGTGATCCGCGGGGCAAGCCTGCAGGCGCACTTTTACCGCCAGCTTCGCGATCCAGCCAACCCGCGCTCAGGATTCGAAGAAGTCGACTTCATCGCGGAGCGGCTCGACGGCCGGGTGCTTCCCATCGAAGTCAAATTCCGGCGGCGCATCGACGCGGAGGATTTGTCAGCCATCCGACGGTTCATGGAGCGTCATGACGCCAGGACAGGCATCGTCGTCACACGGGAGACCTGCGATGCCTTAGACGACGGCCGGCTGCTCCTGGTTCCGCTCCTCGACTTCTTGCTCGCTTTCTAGCCGACAGCTGTGGCCAATATGCGGCCGAAGTCTTCAGATCATCTTCCTCAAGCGAGCAGTTCGAGGAGCCGGCCGCTCAGGTAGTACGGCAGAGTCCTCAGTTCGATCCTGCGGGACGCCTCGGCGCCGGCGACCCTGGCCTCGTAGTTCACCGTCCGGCGCGGAAGTCCCTGGCTGATCTTGACCAGGCATTCGACTTCCTTCTCAAAGACGGCGCAGCTGTCGAGGGAGCGGACATCGCCTCTTGTGGATTTGACGTCGATCGCCGTGAGACGGGGCGACCTGAGGATGAACTCGACCTGGGCGCCGCGTTTGGATTTCCAATAGAAGAGATCGTCGCGCGTCGGGAGGGCCGCGATGATCTCGTTGCCGACCGCGGTCTCGTACTGCACGGCCCTGTGGCTGTCGGCGGCTTTCGAGCCGAGCAGGTCGGAGCCGTTGAGCAGGTAGTTCAGCACCCCCGCGTCGAAGAGGATGTACTTCGAAAGGTCCGTCCCGGAGTCCCAGAGCCGGATCTTGTGCGCCACGCGCGCCCCGACCGTCTTGTTGACCAGCCGCTTGGCCTCGCCCCTGCCGGCGTGGTTCACCTGGAGCCGCGAGAATTTCAAGGTATCCATGGAAAGGAAGGCCAGCCTCCTAAGCACGTCCTCATACTCGTAGAGCGCCGTTTTCTCGCCCAAAACGGACTTGACGTTCTCTTCGATGGTGCCCGCCAGATCCGCGATGATCCCGGGGATCCTCCCCCTATCCGCCTGCGCATCGAGGAACGCATCGAGCACGCGCGGCATGCCGCCCAGCCTGAGATACAGCGCGAAGTGGTCGTTGAGCGCGTGGTGGTGCATCTCGGAGAACGTCTTATCATCCAGGGAGATCCCGTCGAGATAGGCGAGCTCCGTCTGCTTGCCGTAGGCGCGCAGGAACTCCCGGAAGGTGATCGGATAGAGGTCGAAATGAAGCTTCCTTCCCGTAGCGGAGTTCTTGACCGCGATGTTCTCCAGATTGGACCCGGTGTAGATGACCTTGAGTTTGTCGGAGAGTCCCGCCAGGGTCTGTACCGCCTCAAGCGAGACCGGGTGCCTGTCCGCTTCGTCGATGAAGATGACCGCCGCGGAGGCCAGGCGCTCGATAGGCCCGAGGAGGAGCGAAACGTTATGCAAAAACTGACCGGCATCCTCGGCGGCGCCGAAGAAGTCGCGGCCGAAGTAGTCCACGCCGTCGATGACCCCGCCGCGCTGAAGCGACAGGTTGATCCTGACCTGCGGATGACCCGACAGGGCCTTGAGCGCATCGAGCACGAACGAGGTCTTGCCGACCTGCCTCGCCCCCCGGACCACGAGGACCTGGGATCTTAGCGCTTTGGCGGCGTCTATGAGGGCCTGTTTCTTGTTGTCGCGTTCTATCCACATGCGATGATTATGCAATTATTGACGTCATTATTCAATATGTAGTGTAATTATCGACGTCATATATTACATATATAACCGGATGGGCACGCAGTCCAGGGCCACCTCAACCCTGGCCGAGTTGAACTTGATTAGGGAGAAGTACGTCTCTCCCCCGGCTTCTTGAGCGTGCCGGGGTACTCGTTGAAGCCGCTGATGGTCTCCTCGCGGCTGGATTCCAAGCCGGAGCTCCTCTTCCTCCCGCGCGGGGTGGACCACGGCGAACTGGTGGGCAAGGACGCGGCCAAGGCCGTGGTCTCCAGGCAGCCCATAGGTTCCCGTCATGAGCCAAGTTTAATTAGCCCGATCCTAATTAAAGTTTAGCCGCCTAAAGTTGCGTTAACACAGCCACGCAATATACTCTCCACAAAGAGCGAGCCCGGGACACTCGCGGTCCCAGGGCTCGGTGTCTGCTTTTGGCCCCGGTCAGGTCGGGGCCGAATTTAGACTTTAAAGTCTCACCGCACGGGTGACAGCCCGGCACTACTATTCTGGACCCTCCACCTAAAAATTTCAAGACCCAAAAGGTCCTACATAGCGAAGCCCTCCCCGGCAGAGCCGGCGAGGGCAATCGCTAACCGCGTAGGGTGCGAACGCAACCGGCGACGAACGACCGCGTCACGGCCGGGGGCTCAGTTTCACATGGGGTCCCAGATCAACCGGGGCCAAGTCGAGCCCGACGTCACGGCCACTCACTGCTTCACCAGTCTAACAGCCCGACCTTGTTTTGTCAAGACCCAGAGTCTTGACTAGGCCCCTCGTCGGAGGACAGCTCGAGCGCCGGGATCGACGCCAAGGACGACCCGAACAACCCCTGCAGATCGCCGTACATCCCCGACGTGCTCAGCAGCACCCGCTCGATCTGCTTCTCCCTCTTCGCCCACGCCCGCTCCGTCGAGCGCTTCTCCGCGTCCAGATCCGAGCGCATCGACGAGAACGCCTCCACGATCGCCTCGATCCGGTGCCGGAACTCCGGCCCCGAAAGATATCTGTAGATCAGGTCCATCTTCTCGCCCTTGCCCGCCAGGGCGTTGCGCGCGTGCTCCAGCTGCAGCAGCCCCGCGCGCAAGGCCGTCCCCAGCCCCGCGGCGGAGGCGAAGTCCGCCACCCACACGCCCTCCACGCAGCCCACGTGGCTCACGCCTTTGGGCATCGTCGCCGTCACGATCACGCCCAGGTCGGCCTTCGCCTCGCGCTGGTCGTCCTTGAGCTTCTGCACCCACCCATCGCTCCAGGCCTTCGTCCGTTTCGACTCCCAGAGGATGCTCCCGCACGCCTGCCCCGAGCCCGACACCACCCTCTGCAGGACGTCCGCTCCCCGCACGCCTTTCGCGACCGGCTCCACCGTATCGAACCTGAAATTGTCGCGCAGAAGGTCCTCGAGCTCCAGCTCCAGGACCTCCCCCTGCGCCTGCTGGGAGCCCTGCTCCGCCTTACGCTTCAGATCCTCGATCTGCCTGCGCATGTCCTCGAGCTGCTTGTCCTTCTCCCGGTCGCGCAGGTGGTGCTCCTCGGCGGACTTGGCCAGCGTTTCTTCCCGGATCTTCCCGCGCTCCTGCGAAAGCTTGCGCTCGAGCTCCAGGGCCATCGCCTGCTCCTTGTCCTCCAGCTCGCGCTGGCGCTTGCGCAGCTCCAGCTCCTGCCGACGCGAATCCTCCAGCTTCCGGGCCTTCTCATCGAGCTGGGCGCGCAGGTCCTTCATGTCCTGCGCGAAGCCCTCGGCTGCCTTCTCGCGGGCCGCATCCTCGATGGCGGCGCGCTGGCCGGCCAGCTCCTGGCGCAGCTTCTCCTCGATCGGATGCGTCAGCGCCTCGGTGAGCGCGATCTTCTTGCCGCAGTGGGGGCAGGTGATGGATTGTTCGTTCATGGCGTTTCCGAGATGTTATCATTAAAAAAACCGGTATAATCCCCCGTCCTCATGACCCGCCGAGCGCCCCGTGGCTACACTCTCATCGAGCTCATGCTCGTCGTCGCCGTCATCGCCTGCCTGGCCGCCATCGCCGTGCCCAAGTTCGCCAGCGCCCTGCGCAACGCCAACGAGGCCGCCACCAAGGGCAAGCTGGGCGGCATCCGCACCTCGCTGGCGGTCTACTACGCGGACACCGAGGGCACCTACCCCTCCGACCTCACCCCCCTCCTCCAGCCGGGCAGCCGCTACCTGACCCAGGTGGTGCCCCTTTACACCGGCCACCACGGCACCAGCAGCGACATCCACTGCCTTTCCGCCAAGGACGACGACGACAGCGGGGCCTGGGGCTACGTGAACGCGGGCCCCGACATCGGCCACATCTGGGTGCAGTGCACGCACACCGACCTCAAGGGGAACGCATGGAACCAGTACTGAACGAGACGAACGCCTGCGAGAGCCTCCCTCAGCGGGCCACGCTGGTCAGCCGCTACGCCACGCCCCTGGCCGTTCTCCTGGTGACCCTGGGCGTCGTCATCTCCCAGCCCGTCAGCCCGATCAAGGAGCTCAGCATCGGGCTCCTCCTCTTCGGCCTCGTCTTCAACTACGTCTCCGTGCCGCTCATCGCGAAGATGAAGGCGCCCTCCTTCTGCGTGCACGCCCGGCTGTTCATCAACCTGGGCGTCAACGCACTCATCGTGTACTTCCTGGGCGGCTACTGGAAGCCGGCCTGGCTGCTGCTGGCGCTCACCCCGCTCGCCACGGCGGTCTACGACTCGAAGGCCAAGACGCTGGCCACCTCCCTCGGGGTGGGCGTCCTCCTGCTCCTCATCCAGGCGACCCGCAAGCTCGGCTCCCCCCTCGAGTGGGCCGAGCAGGCGGCGAACATCCTCTTCATCGTGCTGGTGAGTCTGCTCGTCAACGAGCTGGCGCACCACTCCCGCGGCACGAAGGCCTGAATACCACGACGTTTCTTTCAGATGCCAATCTGGCATCTCAAAACTGAAGGCAAAAGGCTACGCAGCGCGTAGCCTTTTGAATTCTCAACGCCTACATCTTAAGATCACAAATTGGGGTCTTAAGAAGCAATTCCGCACGCACTGCGTGTGGAATTCATCCACGGGCCTAACCCTATATTTCTGGCTCATGACGGGATGCTGTGGGTCGCTGTTTGGAGCCTCGTCCCCGGCTTGGGCTCGGGGCTCTTCGGGCCCCGATCTCAAACCACGACGCGCTAGCATTCTGCGCAGAATGCTCTACAGTCGTCGGGATGACCAATCATCCCGGGTTGCAGGCAGCCCACAGGTACCCGCCATGAGCCCACTTTTTTGATGTCGCAGATTGCGACATCAAAAACGGAATTCATATCGAACATAGATTTCCGACGCAGTGCGTCGGAAATTGATACATACCCGCAGCTATTAAAATAGTCTTTCAAAATATGTCTTTTTCTAATTCGCCACGCACCGCGTGGCGAATTCATTCACGACTAAACCCGAATTTCCGAGGCACTGCCTCGGAAATTGCCGAACATGGAACTAAAATGGGGGGTCATACGTACTTGTTGGTATGACCAACCCATCGGCCCTGTATGCCAGGATTCGACAGATCATCGAGGCGGCCCATACCGCCGCAGCACGCTCGGTCAACACAGCCCAAGTCGCTTCCAACTGGCTGATCGGCCGGGAGATCGTGGAGGAGGAGCAACAAGGCATGCGGAGAGCCCGATATGGGGCGAAGCTGATGCAAAACCTCGCCCTCCGGCTGGGTAGAGAATATGGTCCTGGTTATGGAATATTGAATCTGAAGCTGTTCAAGCGATTCTATCTGACCTATCCGGAGCTGACTGGATGCCGAAAAGGTTACGCAGTGCGTAACCTTTTCCAGCCTGAACCGCTGGCGCCCCTTTCCAGACCTGACCACACCCTACAAGAAAGGGGTTGGAAACCCGGGGTAATACACTCGAATCTTTCTTGGACGCATTACCGGAGGCTGCTGCATGTAGACACCGCCGCCGCTCGAGCCTTCTATGAGATCGAGGCGATAACGAACAATTGGTCAGCGCGCGAACTGGAGCGCCAGGTCGACAGCCTGCTCTATGAGCGGCTTGCGCTAAGCAAGGACAAGGAAGGCCTGCTGCAGCTCTCAAAGAAGGGTCAGCAGATACAGGAAGCCATCGATCTATTCAAGGACCCCGTCGTCATCGAGTTCTTGGGGCTCCCAGAATCCCCTCGGCTGCAGGAATCGGCGCTCGAACAGGCTCTGATCGACAACCTTAAGGCCTTCCTGCTCGAGATGGGCAAAGGCTTCGCCTTCGTGGCGCGTCAGGAGCGCCTGACCCTCGATGGAGACCACTTCTACATCGACCTGGTGTTCTACCACACCGTCCTGAAGTGCTTCATCATCATCGACCTGAAGGCCGGCAAGCTGACCCACCATGACCTCGGCCAGCTCCAGTTGTACGTGAACTACTACGACCGCGAACGCCGCTCAAAGGACGACAACCCCACGCTGGGGCTGATCCTGTGCGCCGACAAGAACGACGCCGTGGTGAGGTATACGCTAGGCGAAGCCCAGGGCAAGACCCTCTTCGCCAGCCGGTACAAGCTGCACCTGCCTTCGGAGCGGGAGCTCAAGGCGGAACTCCGGCGCGAGCTTCTCTCTATGGGTGGATGAAAAAGAACGGAGAGGGCGGGATTCGAACCCGCGGAGGGGGTAAACCCTCACCAGTTTTCAAGACTGGCCGTTTAAACCGCTCACGCACCTCTCCAATATTTTAGTAACGCCTGCCCTTGGCGGCCGCATCGCCAAGGGCACCTCTCCAATATCGTGTTTGTGCCTACAGCGGGATCCGATGCAGGGTGATGCCCACCTTCCTCGTCCCGGCCGGCGCGCCGCAGGTCAGCACGGGGAAGGGCTCCACGTCGCCCGCGTTCACCATCGACCCGCATACCGCGCCCGCGAGGCCGCTCAGCTCCATCTGCACCTGGAAATAGCGCCCGGGGCAGGGGTCCGACTCCGTCGGCGTCCCTCCGCGCGGACAGATCGCGTAGACCGCCGTCTTCATCGTGAGCTCGCCCAGGCCCTCGAAAGCGAACCTCTTCACGAAGGAGACCATCCGGAACTCGCCCGCCTTCTCCGGCAAGCCCAGCTCGGCCGCCAGGGGCTGGTTCTTCACCACCCCGACCGGAATGCCGCAGTCCTCGGAGCAGTCCTGCGCCCAGCTCGACGCGAAGCCCGAAAGCTTCACGCTCTTCGCCGCGCTCTGTGCCGCCTTGAACCCCGCCGGCGGGCCCAGCTTCACCTCCCCCGCCTGCCCCAGCGTCGGGACCTGCGCCATCACCGGCAAAGCCAGCAGCAAGAGCCAGGTCATCCCGTCCTCCCGGAACGCTTCAGAATGAGCTTCGTGATATAGTCCTCCGCCTCGTCGTCCTCCGGCGCGTAGGTGTCGTACTCGTCGACGGAGAAGAGCGGCTTGCCGCCCGCGCAGCCCACGAACACCGTGTAGAGGAGCGCGCGGTCGCCCACCTGAAAATCCTCGGCGAGGTAGTCGACGAGCCCCTCGGGCAAGGACAGCCACACCATCTTCTTGCCCTCGGAGAACGACACCTGCTTCTTGTAGCGGCCGATCGCCTTCTCATCGCCGATGTTCTTCGTCCAGCGCTTGAGCAGCTCGAAGTGCGCCGGCGGGGCCGCGCGCACGCCGCCCTGGTAGACCAGCTCGGCGGAGAAGAGCTTGTCCTTGAGCTCGTACTTGAGCTTCCCCTTCTTGCACGGGTCCTTCGCCTCGGCCCGGGCCAGCGTCATGAGCGGGTACTGCGCCGCGTCGAAGGGCGGCGCCTCATCTTCCTTCTCCTGGGCGCACAGCGGCCAAGCGAAGAGCAGCGCGAAGACGAGTCCGGCAAGCCGCTGAAAAACCTTCCTCAAGCGCGAGGGGTGACGGAGATGGGTCGGATCGGCCGGTTGCGCAGCCGTAACGCTCAGGCAAGAAGCGAGCAGAGGCCGATGGGCCCCATCGCCGGCAGGCCCCGTATCGAACTTTCCAAACGGCGTAGGTTCGATACGTCCAAACCTACGACGTTTGGCAAGTTTGGACGTCGCGCCATATAAGCAGAGGTTTTTCAGCGGCTTACTAGCCGAAATCATAGATGCCCAGCTCCGCCAGCCCCAGCTTGGCCGCCCCCCGCACGCTCTCCTCGGGGTCCATCGCCAGCCGCCTCAGCTCCGCGACCGCCTTCTTGCCGCCGATGCGGCCCAAAGCCTGGGTCATCAGGAGGCGCATCTCGCGCCCCTCCTTCGGGATGCGCGCGATGAGCACCGGGACGGCCCGCTCATCGCCCGCCTTGCCCAGGGCCTGCACCGCCGGCGCCCGGAACTCGGACTTCTCATTTTCCACGATTTTGAGAAGATAATCCAGGCCCTCCTTGCGCCTCAGCTTGAGCAGGTAGTAGGCGGCCAGGAGCCCCTCGCGGGTGACCTCGTAGTTCTCCTCGAGCCAGCCGTCGAGCTTCACGGACCCCACCTTCCGCCCCAGCCTCGCCAGGCCGTAGGCGGCGGTGACCTGCTTGAGCACCGAGCAGTTCTCGAGGCAGGAGCGCAGGGCGTCCTCCGCCCGCGGGTCGCCCTTGAACTCGCCCAGGGCCTCGTAGGCCGCCTGCACGATGTTCTCGTTGGGCACCGAGAGCATGGCCACCACGCCGCCCACCGAGTCCACCTGGCGCAGGCGGGCGAGGCCCGCGAGGCCGTGCTGGACCACGGCCGGGTCGTCGTCGATGGAGGCGCGCTTGAGCGGAGCGAGGACCCGCGCCTCCTCGAACTTCGCGAGCGCCGCGGCGACCTCGACCCGGAACGCCTGCATCGGCGGCGGGAGGGTCACCAGCTTGAACTTCGCCTCGAGCAGATAGTCCCAGGCGTCCACGAGAGGGCCCACGGCGGCGCGGTCGCCGAAATCCCCCAGGGCGTGCGCGATGGCGGCGTTCAGGGCGGGGCTGCCGCGGCGCGGATCGAAGAGCTTGAGCAGGGGCTTGAAGTACCGGTTCTTCCCCTGCCGGCCCATGGCCCGGACGATCACCGGCTTCTCCTCGGCGGGAGCCATGTCGAGCAGCTTGAGCAGGTCCGGCTTCGCCTTCGCCCGGGCGGGCGCGGCGAGCAGAAGCAGCAGGAGAGCGGCGCCGAGGCGCGGAAGGCCGGGCATCTTTCCTTATTAGTAGCAGTAAACGGCGCCGAAAGGCAAGCCCGCTAATTTGCTAGATTTTCCCTCCCCATGATCAATCCGCGCACCCTCCGATTCGACGACTGGGCCCCCGCGCTCTGCGGCGGCGAGCACGCCGAGGCGTTCCTGGAGGACGGCTCGGGCACCTCCCTGCACTTCGAGGACTCGCGCCTGCAGGAGGTGCTCTCGGGCACCGACCGCGGCGTGGGTTTGCGCTTCCTGCGCAAGAACGGCGAGCGCACCTTCGAGACGGTGCTCGGCTCGCTCAACTCCCTCGACCCGGCCGAGGCCCGCGCCCTCTCCGGGCGCCTGCTCAACGGCTCGGCCCGGCCCCGGCCGCCCAAGGGCGGGCCCATCGAGTACCACCGCCATTTCGTGCGCCGCCACCCCTTCCAGGTGCCCATCGAGGAGAAGGTCGCCCTCCTCCAGCAGGCCGACGAGGCCGCCCGCGCGGTCTCCCCCTTCGTCAAGCAGGTCAACGCCGTCTACGCCGAGCGCATGCGCCGCTTCGCCGTGCTCGACTCCTCGGGCGGCTGCCGCATGGGGGAACGCAGCGTGGTGATCTTCTACGTCTCGGTCACCGCGGAGAAGGACGGCATCCTGCAGACCGGCGGCGAGGTCATCGGCGGGCTCAAGGGCTTCGAGCTCTTCGAGGAGTACTCCACCGCCCGCGCCGCCCGCATCGCGGCGAACACCGCGGTCTCCAAGCTCGACGCCCCGCTCGCCCCGGCCGGCGAGATGATGGTCGTGCTCTCCTCCTCGGCGGGCGGGACGCTCATCCACGAGGCCATCGGCCACTCGCTCGAGGCCGACCACATCCAGGAGGGCACCTCGCCCCACTACGCCGGCAAGCTCGGCCAGACTGTGGCCCAGCCCTTCCTGACCATCATCGACGACCCCACGATGCCCTACGCGCGCGGCTCCTACCCCTTCGACGACGAGGGCACCCCCGCCAAGCCCACCACCGTCATCAAGGACGGCGTGCTCGTGGACTACCTCTACGACCGCCTGACCGCCTTCAAGGACGGGCGCGAGTCCAACGGCCACGGCCGGCGCGAGGGCTTCCGGCACCGGCCCATCCCGCGCATGTCCAACCTCTACATCGCCCCGGGCAAGGACGACCCCAAGGCCATCGTGCGCTCGGTCAAGCGCGGCCTGCTCGTCACCAAGATGGGCGGCGGGCAGGTCAACACCGCCACGGGCGAGTTCGTCTTCGGCGTGGACGAAGGCTTCCTGGTGGAGGAGGGCCGCATCAAGCACCTCGTGCGGGACGCCAACCTGCTCGGCGACGGGCCGGAGGTTTTGCGCACCGTCGACATGCTGGGCTGGGACATCGGCTGGGGCATCGGGACCTGCGGGAAGGACGGCCAGGGGGTGCCCGTCTCGGACGGACAGCCCACCCTGCGCATCCCCAAGCTCCTGGTCGGAGGAAGGGAGGAAAAATGAAGCGCACCGCATCCGCCGTGCTGGCCGTGCTCCTGAGCGCCGCCGGGGCGCCTGCCCCGGCGCATGCCCTGGGAAAGTTCCCGCCGAAGAAGGAGGCCGCCGTGAATGGAAGCGCCAAGATCGCCGTGGCGGACGTGAGCCCGAACTTCTGGAAGGGGCCGCACAGCGCCTCCAACGCGCCGGCCGCCTTCACCGCCGAGACCGCCGAGGACTGGAGCAAGCTCTGGACGCAGTACCTCAACCGCAAGGCCCCGCCCGTGGACTTCTCCAAGTACTTCGCCGCCGCGGTATTCATCGGCCTGCGGCAGACCGGCGGCTACGCGGTCGAGTTCCTGCCGCCCGAGAGCGACGGCAAGACGGCCAAGGTGCCCTACCGCATCAAGAGCCCCGGCAAGGGCGGCTTCGTGACCCAGGCCTTCACCACGGCCTACGCCATCCAGCTCTACACCCGGCCCGGCCTGCCCATCCAAGTCGAGGAAAAGAAGTAAGTGGGCCGTGCCGTCCTGCTCCTGGCGGCCCTCCTCCTGGCCCGCCCGGCCGACGCCAGGGTCAGGAAGGCCGGCGCGAAGCCCAAGGCGCATAAGCCGGCGGTGAGCGTCTCCACGGCCGCGGCGCCAGCGCCCGCCCCCAGGCCGGCCCTCCCCGCGCCGCCCGCCCCCGAGCCCGGGCCCCTGCCCCCCGGCGCGCCCAAGGGCGGCGGCTGGGCCCGCACCGACAGCTCCCTCCTGCTCTACTCCCCCTCCGGCAAGATGCTCCACGAGATCGGCCTGGGCCGCTGGGAGGAGGAGGCCGAGGGCCTCATCGTGCGGCGCACCATGCTCGGCGGCGTCTCCAAGGACGGCCGCTTCGCCTGGCACTGGACGAAGATCGAGAGCGTCCAGCGCACCCGGGTGGACACCGTCGTCGCCTCCACCCGCGCCTTCGCCTACCTCGGCACCACGGGCTACCAGCTCTGGGACGACAAGCGCGTCGACGCCCCCGCGGGCGAGGCCCCGGCCCTGCAGAGCGACTCGGGCGAGACGGTGCTGCTCCGCGTCCGGCGCGAGGGGGAGTGGCGCGTGTCCGCGGTCGATTTCACGGGCAACCGTCTTCTGCGCGCTCCGGCCGGCGCGCGCATCGTCGACTGGCGCCTGACTTCGACCGGCCGCTTCGCCTACTTCAAGTGGAGCCACTTCGAGAAGCCCCTGACCGCCACCTTCCTCAACCTCGAGCAGCGCACCCAGAAGGACGTGCCGGCCTCCGAGCTCCCGCCGGGCGAGCTGCGCCTGCTCGACGACGGCACGGTGCTGGCGGAGGGCCAGCCCCTCTTCAAGCTATGAGCCTGCTGCTCGCCCTCCTGCTTTTCGCCGCGCCGGCCTCGGCCGGGGACGCCCCGCCCATCACGGGCGGGGCGGTGAGCACGAAGGACACCGAGCTCGCGCGCCGCATGAAGGAGGCCCTCAAGAGCGACCCCGCCCTCGCCCAGACCCTCGCCGAGCGCATCCTGCGCTCGAGCCTCGCCGGCGAGTTCATCAAGGAGGGGCCCAAGAACGCGGGCGAGGAGGAGCGGCGGGCGGCGGCGCTCGAGGACATCAAGACCTGGATCCTGGAGAACCCCTCCGAGGCGGCCTTCCTGGCGGTGGGCTTCTCCAAGGACGACCGCGAGGGCAACCACGAGTTCGAGCAGTCGCTCTTCCAGCGCGTCAGCCGCTTCTTCGCCCTCAACCCCGACCGCGACAAGGGCATCCTCGGCCGCTTGAACCGCCTGGGCAGCGAGTCGCAGAGCCTGATCAAGCAGCTGGACATGGACGACGACGAGCGGCGCCAGCTGCTCCAGAAGATGTTCGAGGGCAGCGCCGAGACGCAGGCCAAGGTCTCGGGCAAGAGCGAAGGGAGCGGCGGGAAGGGCGGCGAGGCCCCTTCAAAAGGGGCCTCGTACGCGGGCGACGCCATCTACGACCGCCTCAGCGCGGCCAACCCGACCGGCTACTCGCCGCAGGTCCAGCAGCTGCAGAGCGAGCTCAACGCCGCCGGGGCCCCGGGGGCGCCCCGGCTCATCGAGACCGGCAAGCTGGACTACCCCACCCTGCGCCACCCCTACCACGCCCTCGCCTACGACGCCGGCCGCATCGACTCCTCCTACCGGGCCCAGCGCGCCTGGGCGCAGGCCAAGGCGCTCAAGCTGGAGGGCTCCTACGCCCAGGAGCAGTACCGCGACCCCGCCGTCCAGAAGGAGCTCGACGAGAAGGCGAAGGGGAAGGAGCCGCCTGGCTTCGAGCGCCGGCGCAAGGCCGTGGAGGCGGCGAGGAAGGCGGTCGACCTCTTCGACGAGGAGGCCGCCAAGGCCAAGGACCCCAGGGCCATCACGGCCAAGACCCTGCGCGGGCTTTCCTTGAAGCGGCGGGACGCCGCGCGGCGCATCGCCGCCGCGGCGCTCGAGGGCGAGGCCTCGCGCCTCGAGCTCTTCAAGGGCTTCCTCACCCCCCCGCTCGTCGAGGCCGTGCGCCGGGCCGCGCCCGACCAGGAGAGCGCCGAGCTCTACCTCAAGCGCGGCGCCGAGCTCGAGGCCAAACTCGACAAGGCCCTCCTCCAGGCGCGGCTCGCCATCGCCCTGCTCGAGCGAGACGCCGAGCCCGAGACCCTGGCCCAGGCCGACCCGCTCATGCGCGAAGTCCAGCGCCTCGCCAAGTCGCTCACCTCCGACATCGCCTTCTTCATGGACGCCCCGGGCAAGCTGGCCGCGACCGAGGCTCCCTCCGGCCTGCGCGCGCGCCTCGAGGCCCTGGCCGCGCGCTGGCTGCCCGACACCTCCTTCGGGCGCAAAATCCTCGATAAGCGCCGGGCCCGGGCGGAGGCGCTCGACGCCTTCCTGCGCGTGGCCCGCGTCGGGTTCCCCTAGCAGGCATTTCACCTTTCACTCGGAGAAAAGTGTAGAAAGTGAAATGGCTGGCCCTTTGGGCGGGGCGCTCTATAGGGTATTTGGTATAATCGCTTTGCGTCAGCGTCCGGCGCGGGTCTTGCGCAGAGCGGCACAGGCGAGCAGGGCGATCACGGTCTTCGAATCGCGGATCTTCCCCGAAAGGGCCCAGCGCAGGGCCTTCTTGAAGGGAACGCGCACCGA
>DMEZ01000006.1:62782-96495 GCA_003450735.1 Elusimicrobiota bacterium
CCCGGTCTCCTCCTTGAGCTCGCGCTTGATGCAGGCCAGAGGCTTCTCGCCTTCGTCGAGCTTGCCGGCCGGGATCTCGCAGGTCGTCTTGCCCACGGGATGCCGGTACTGCCGCACGAGGATGACGTCGGAGCCGATGAAGGGGACGACGGCGACCGCGCCGCGGTGGTCGAGGTATTCGCGGGTGGCGGGTCTGCCGTTGGGGAGCCGGACGGTGTCGACCCGGAAGTCGACGGCGCGGCCGTGCCAGACGAGGCGGCTCTTGAGGAAGCGTTCGCGGAACTTTTTCACGCGGGGATTATACTGAATTCATGAACGCCGACCTGGACTTCGTCCACCTGCACAACCACACCGAATACTCCCTCCTCGACGGCATGACGCGCATCACCGGCGAGAAGGACTCCCCCTCCCCCCTGCTTTTGGAGCTCTCCCGGCAGGGCGCCAAGGGCGTGGCCATCACCGACCACGGCAACATGTACGGGGCCATCGAGTTCTACCTGCGCTGCCGCAAGGCGGGCCTCAAGCCCATCATCGGCTGCGAGATGTACATGTCCAAGGGCTCGCGCAGGGAGAAGAGCGGCTCCCAGCGGGACAACCGCCACATCACCGTCCTGGCCCGGGACTTCGAGGGCTACCAGAACCTGATGGCCCTCTCCTCGAAGGCCTTCCTCGAGGGCTTCTACTACGACGCGCGCATCGACCGGGAGCTGCTCGCCGAACACGCCCAGGGCCTCATCGTGCTCTCGGGCTGCCTCAAGGGCGAGCTCGCCCAGACCCTGCTCAACGGCGACCTGCCGGGCGCCGTGCGCATGGCGGGCGAGTACCGGGACATCCTCGGCCCCGAGGGCTACTACCTGGAGATGATGGACCACGGCATCCAGGCGCAGAAGCAGGTGCTCAAGGGCCTGCTCGAGGTCCACGAGAAGACCGGCATCCCCCTGGTCGCGACCAACGACAACCACTACGCCCTCAAGGGCGACGCCGCCGCCCACGACGCGCACATCTGCATCTCGATGGGCAAGCTGCTCTCGGACACCAGCCGCCTGCGCTTCGACAGCCACGAGTTCTTCTTCAAGAGCCCCCAGGAGATGGCCAAGGTCTTCCACTTCGCCCCCGAGGCCCTCAAGAACACGGTGCGCATCGCCGAGGCCTGCCACCTCGAGATCCCGATGAACAAGCTGCACCTGCCCGACTTCCCGGTCCCCGAGGGGCAGACGCAGGACTCCTACCTGGAGAAGCTCTGCCGCGAGGGGCTCGAGCGCCTCGGCCTCGGCGGCCGGGAGGAGTACGAGAAGCGCCTGGCCTACGAGCTCGGCGTCATCAAGCGGATGGGCTTCTCGGGCTACTTCCTCATCGTCTGGGACTTCATCCACTACGCCAAGAACAACGGCGTGCCCGTGGGCCCCGGCCGCGGCTCGGGCGCGGGCTCGCTCGTCTCCTACGCGCTCGACATCACGATGGTCGACCCCATCAAGTACAAGCTGCTCTTCGAGCGCTTCCTCAACCCCGACCGCAAGTCCATGCCGGACCTCGACATCGATTTCTCCGACACGGGCCGCGAGAAGGTCATCGACTACGTCCGCGGCAAGTACGGCGTCGACCGGGTCGCCTCCATCGTCACCTTCGGCAGCATGAAGGCCAAGCTCGTCGTGCGCGACGTGGCCCGGGTGCTGGGCTTGCCGCCCCAGGAGGGCGACCGCATCGCGAAGCTCATCCCGGCCGGCCCCAAGGTCACGCTGGCCAAGGCCCTCAAGGAGACCCCCCAGCTGAGCGAAGCCTGCCGGGCCGGGGAGGGCAAGAAGCTCATGGACCTGGCCCACCGCCTCGAGGGCCTCAAGCGGCACACCGGGGTCCACGCGGCGGGCATCGTCATCACCAAGGAGGTCGTCTGGAAGTACGCCCCGCTCTCCAAGGGTTCCTCGGGCGTCGTGACCACGCAGTACGACGGGGCCTACCTGCCCATGCTGGGCCTGCTCAAGATGGACTTCCTGGGTCTGCGCAACCTCTCGGTCATCACGGACGCGGTCGCCCTGGTGCGCGCGCGCCACGACCCGTCCTTCGACCTGATGAAGATCCCCATGGACGACGCCAAGACCTACGAGCTGCTGGCCTCGGGCCACGCCCTCGGGGTGTTCCAGCTGGACTCGGAGGGCATCCGGGGGCTGCTGCGGCGCATCAAGCCGACCACCTTCGAGGACATCTCGGCCGCCATCGCCCTCTACCGCCCCGGCCCCATGGAGGCCGGCATGCTCGACCTCTTCGTCGAGCGCAAGCACGGCAAGAAGGTCCGCTACGACCACCCCAAGCTCGAGCCCATCCTCCAGGACACCTACGGCTGCATCGTCTACCAGGAGCAGGCGATGGAGATCGCGAAGTCCCTGGCCGGATTCACCCCCGGCGAGGCCGACACCCTGCGCAAGGCGATGAGCAAGAAGATCGCCGAGGAGATGGAGAAGCAGCGGGGCCGGTTCGTGGACGGGTGCAAGAAGAACTCCATCGACGCCAAGATCGCCACCAAGATCTACGACCAGATCGACAAGTTCGGCGGCTACGGCTTCAACAAGTCCCACACGGTCGCCTACGGGCTGATCGCCTACCAGACGGCCTACCTGAAGGCCAACCACCCGCTCGAGTTCTTCACGGCCCTGCTCACCTCCGAGATCGGCCACTCGGCGGTGGACGTGGAGGGCAAGGAGAACAAGCTGGTCACCTACCTCTCGGACGCGGGCGCGATGGGCATCCAGGTGCTCGGGCCCGACGTGCAGAAGTCGAGCCCCAAGTTCTCCATCGAGGGCGGCGCAAGCGCCGATATCCGCTTCGGCCTGCTGGCCGTCAAGAACGTGGGGCACGGCGCCGGGGAGGCCATCGCCGCGGCGCGCGGGGAGCGGCCCTTCGTCTCGCTCGACGATTTCTGCCAGCGCCTCGACCTGCACACGGTCAACCGCAAGACCATCGAGTCGCTCATCAAGGCCGGCGCGATGGACTCCCTCCTGCCGGGCAAGCCCATCGGGACGGCCCGGGCGGCGCTGATGGCCGCCCTGGAGAACACCATGGACCGGCAGGCCGGCATCAAGGAGGACATGAGCCGGGGCCAGGCCCTCCTCTTCGGAGCGGACGCCGTCTGCGCCCCGCCCCGCCGCGCAGTCGACGGCGCGGCCCTCCCCGAGACGTGGCACGAGCACGTCCTCCTCCAGAACGAGCGCGAGGTGCTGGGCTTCTACCTGTCCGGGCACCCCCTCGTCCGGTTCAAGGACGTGCTTTCCTGCGCCGCCACGCACGAGATCGGCTCCCTCAGCGCGCAGATGACGAAGCCGGTGCGCGTCGCCGGCCTGCTCGCCTCGGTCAAGAAGATCATCACGCGCAAGGGCGACCCCATGGCCCGGGCGATGCTCGAGGATTTGAGCGGGGAGATCCCCCTGATCATCTTCCCCAAGACCTTCGCCGCCTGCTCGGACCTGCTCAAGACCAACTCCATCCTGGTCGTCTCCGGGACGCTCAGCGCGCAGAACGACTTCAAGGGCGAGAGCGACGCCACGACCCTGGAGCTGCGCGCCGAGGAGCTCATGCCCATCCAGGCCGCCCTCACCCGCTACGCCAAGCGCCTCGTCCTGCACCTGTCGGCCTCCGGGATCGAACAGGATTTCCTCAAAGAATTACGTATAATCTTGCGCAAATACGCCGGACGCATCCCGGTGCACTTCCGCCTGCAGACCCCCGCGCACGGGGAGGTGCTGGTGGAATCCGAGGAGTCGGTCGCGTTCGACGAAAGGCTTTTCGAGGAGTTGGGGCGCATCTTGGGAGAGAAAGCGTGGCAGATCGAAAGCGGATCCTGATCGCCGACGACGATCCGGACCTGCTCGAGCTGCTCAAGCTCGACCTGGCCTTCCAGGGCTACGAGATCTTCACGGCCTGCGACGGCCGCGAGGCCCTGTCCGTGGTCGGGAAGGAGACCCTCGACCTCGTCCTGCTCGACGTGATGATGCCCTTCATCGACGGCTACCACGTCGCCTACGAGATCTCCGGCAAGATGGGCGCCAACGCCCCCAAGATCGTCATCATGACCAGCCGGGACACCGTCCGCGAGAAGGGCATCGCCATGATGAGCGGCGCCCTCACGGTCATCCAGAAGCCCTTCGGGATGGCCGACCTCCACAAGACGCTGGAGGAGATCCTGGCCAAGCCTTAGTCTCAAGGAGCGATGCGACCATGAACACGAACAGCCTCTTCCTCTCCCTCTTCCTCACCGCGGCCTGCGCGCTGCCCGCCCTGGCCCAGGACCCCCTCGCGGCGGCCGTCGAGAAGACGAAGTCCGCCGACCCCATGGCCCGCCGGCAGGCCGCCGAGGACCTGGGCCGCCTGCGCCGCCCGGAGGCCGCCCAGCCCCTCATCGACCTGCTCAAGGACGAGAACATCTTCGTCCGGGCCACCGCCGTGGACTCCCTCGGGCTCCTTCGAGCCCAGCAGGCCCTGCCGCGGATGATCGAGCTGCTTCAGAAGGACCCCGCCCCGCAGGCCCGCCAGCAGGCCGCGACCGCCTTGGCCTACATCAACAATCCGGCGGCCGAGGACGCCCTCATCTCGGCCCTCAAGGACGACGCCCCCGGCGTGCGCTTCGCGGCCGTCCGGACGCTGGGCTCGATGCGCTCCCAGAAGGCCGTCGAGCCGCTCTCGAGCGCCGCCGCCGACGCGGACGGCAACATGCGCCTGGCCGCGGTCTCCTCCCTCGCCCAGATCGGCTCCGCCGCCTGCGCGGGCCCGCTCAAGCAGGCGGCCGCCGACGCGGACGTCTCCGTGCGCCGCGAGGCGATGAAGGGCCTCGGGGCTCTGGCCGACGCCGGCTCCGCGGACATCTACAAGAAAGGCCTCGCGGACAAGGACCCCCTCGTGAAGCTGCAGGCCGCCATGGCCCTGGGCCGCCTCAACGATCTCTCCGGCGAGGGGGCGGCCATCGCCCTGCTCAAGGACTCCGACCACAACGTGCGCATCCAGGCCGCCAACTACCTGGGGGCCTACGGCTCCAAGGAGAAGGGCTTCCCGGCTCTGGCCGCCGCCTCGGGCCCCGAGGGGGTGGCGGTGGCCAAGCAGATGATGGACTACGCCATGGCTCAGGCCAAGGCCCGCCTCGGCATCGTGGACGCGCCCCCGCCGCCGGCCCCCAAGCCCGAGACGAAGCCCAAGAAGGGCGAGGCCAAACCGAAAGCGGCGCCGAAGACGCCGGCGAAGACGGCGCCAAAGGCGCCGGCGCCGAAGACGGAGAAGAAGCCGGTCAAGGCGGGCAAGTAAGGCATGAGGACCCTCCGCCTGCTGGCCGCGTCCCTGCTGCTCCTGCAGGCCGTCCCCGCCTTCGCGAAGCCCTCGAAGAAGGCCCCCAAGGACGCGGCCACTTCCGGCGAGGCCGAGGGCCCCGCGGGGGCCTCCAAGGAGCCCAGCCTCCTGGAGCCCGACACCTCCCTCATCGACGTGCCCACGGCGGGCATCCTGGACGTCGGGGGCTTCTCCACCCAGACCCGCTTCTTCTCCCAGGGCGGGGTGCTCGAGTGGCTGAACTTCGGGGTCGTGCACCGGGTGAACCTGGGCGCCTCGATGAACGTCGAGAAGCTCATCGGGACGGGCTCGCCCGTCCAGATCACGCGGCCCGAGCTGCAGATCAAGTTCCGCTTCTACGACGGCGACCGCCTGATCCCCGCCTTCGCGCTGGGCTTCGACGGCCAGGGCACCCTCTACAGCCGCCCGGACAAGCAGTACAACCAGCGCCAGCGCGGCCTCTACGTCGCCGGCACGCAGGAGATCGTCTGGCCGGGCCTGCAGGGCCACTTCGGCATGAACATCTCGGATTTCGACTCGAACGCCCTCTTCGGCTTCCTGGCTTTGGGCCTGGACATCCAGGACAAGGTGACGCTGATGAGCGAGTGGGACAACATCCAGGACATCTTCAACAGCCGCATCAACCTGGGCTTCAAGGTCCACGTGACCCCGAACGCCCACGTCGGCTTCAGCGCGCGCGCCGTCGGCGCGGGCGGCGACTACCCCAACGGGGTCGCCCGCGGCGCGGAGCGCGTGTTCCAATTCAAGTTCACCGGAAACTTCTGACGAGGAGAACTTCATGTCCAAGAAACGCATCGGCATCCTGACCGGCGGCGGCGACTGCCCCGGCCTCAATCCCGCCATCCGCGGGGTCGTCCTGCACGCGGCCGCCCACGGAGCCGAGTGCCTCGGCCTGCGCGGCGGCTGGAAGGGCATGATCGAGGCCGACGCCTCCCCCCTCAAGGCGGAAGCCGTCGAGGAGATCATCCTCAAGGGCGGCACCATCCTGGGCACCTCCCGCACCAACCCCTACAAGAAGGAGAACGGCCCCGCCCAGGTGATGGCCTCCTTCAAGAAGCTCAAGCTCGACGCCCTCGTCGCCATGGGCGGCGAGGACACCCTCGGCGTCGCCTGCAAGCTCTTCGACGACTTCAAGGCCCCCGTCGTCGGCGTGCCGAAGACCATGGACAACGACCTCTCCGCGACCGAGTACACCTTCGGCTTCGACACCGCGGTCTCGGTGGCCGTCGACGCCGCCGAACGCCTGCGCGACACGGGCTTGAGCCACAGCCGGGTGATGGTCCTCGAGGTCATGGGCCGGCACGCGGGCTGGGTGGCCCTCTTCACCGGGATCGCCGCGTCGGCCGACTACGTCTGCCTGCCCGAGCGCGAGGTGGACGTCAAGGACATGGCCCAGAAGCTCAAGGCCGCCTACGCCCGCAAGGGCACGGCCCTGGTGGTCGCCTCCGAGGCCATCAAGCTGCCGGGCGCGCACTCGCACCACAAGGAGATCGACGACTTCGGCCACGAGATCCTCAAGGAGCGCGGCGTCGCCGAACGGATCAGCGAGGTCATCCACAAGGAGACCGGCTTCGAGACCCGCTCGGCCGTCATCGGCCACATCCAGCGGGGCGGCTCGCCGACCCTCTTCGACCGCATCCTCGGCACGCGCGTCGGGGTCGCGGCCTCCGAACTGGCCCTCTCCGGCCAGTTCGGCTACATGGTGGCTTTGCGCTCGGACCGGATCGTCCCGGTGTCCCTCAAGGAGGCCACGGCCGAGCTCAAGACGGTCCCGCTCGAGTGGCTCGACCTGCTCGACACGCTCACCGCGGGCATGGCCGGCGAGACGAACCGGCACGTCAAATCCGCCAAGGCGGGGGTCTAGCCCCGTGGGCGAGCCCACCCAGCGCTTCCAGAGGCGGACGGTCCTCGTCAAACGGCACCTCCAGCTCAAGTACGCGGCCATCGTCTTCGCGGCCGTCCTCTTCACGGCGTTCATCGTCGGGGGCGGCATCTACTACTCGACCTTCAAGTTCATCAAGGACCTCGACCCGGCCAAGATCCCCGAGATCCTGGAGATCATGAAGGTGGACGGCGTGAAGATCGCCCTGTTCATGGGGATCATGTTCCTGGTCTCCCTCTTCGTCTCGCACAAGTTCGCGGGGCCGGTCTTCCGCTTCGAGCAGTCGGCCCAGGTCCTCGCGACCGGGGACCTCACCCACCGGGTCTGCCTGCGCACGGGCGACGACCTCATGGAGCTGCAGGACGAGGTCAACGCGATGGTGGCCAGCCTCCAGCGCCTCGTCCAGAAGGACCGCGCCCGCGCCGAGTCGCTCATCGCCCGGCTCGAGGCCCTCGAAGGAAAGGCTCCCGAAGCGCTGCGCCCGGAGCTCGCGGCCATCGCCGAGGAGCTGCGGGGCCTGACCCGGGGCTTCAAGGTCTGAGCGCCCGATGCGCCGCATCCTCCTCGCCCTCCTTCTGACCGCGGCGGCGGCGGCGGCACCGCCGCCGCCGCCGCTGAGCGCGCTCGAGTTCTCGCCGGAAGTCTACACGCTCGAAGAGTGCATGCGCCTGGCCTTGCGCAACAACGCGGAGGTCCAGACCACGGAGCAGGGGATCGCCATCGCCCGGCAGAGGGTGCGGGAAGCCCAGTTCCTGTTCATGCCCGACGTCGGGGTGCAGGCCTCCGCCACGCGCTACAGCGCGCGCTACCCTTTCGCCCTGCGCCCGAACTTCCGCTCCATCCTGCTCTTCCCCTCCGACGAGGACAACGTGTTCTCCGGCCAGGCCTACCTGAGCATGCCCCTCTACGAGGGACGCCGCAACGTGAACACCCTCCAGATGAGCAAGGCCGCCCTCCTGCAGGCCCAGAGCCGGTTCGATGCGGCGCGCCTCGACATCCTCTACGGGATCAAGCGGGTGTTCTACCAGTACCTCAGAGCCCAGGAGGAAGCCGCCGCCGCCGACGAGGCGGCCGCCCGGGCCGAGGCCCTGGCCAAGGCCCTGAGCGGCCGCTGGGAGCGCCTCGAGGGGGAAGCCCTCGCCGCCGAGCTCCGGTCCGCCCGGGCCGAGGCGCGGCACACCCTCGAGCTCTCCCGCCTGGACTTCCTCAAGGGCCTCAATAAGGAGCTCGACGCCCCGGTGAAGGTCAAGGGCCGGCTCGAGACCGCCAGCGCCGACGTGGACATCCAGAAGGCCCTCATCTGGGCCACGGAACTGCGCCCCGAGCTCAAGAGCCAGACCTACAAGGCCCAGATGGACGCCCTCGCGGTCAACCTCACGCTCGGGCGCCGCTACCCGACCGTGGCCCTCGGCCTCGACTACGAGCTGACCGGCCAGAAGTTCCCCCTCAAGCAGAACAACTGGGACGCCACCGTCGGGATCAAGCTCCCCTTCGCCCTCGACTACTGGACGCAGCACACCCAGAAGGTGGCCGAGCAGCGCCAGGGCGAGATCGCCCGCTCCGAGCTCCAGGACCAGGTCGAGCTCGAGGTGCGCCGGGCCTTCCAGGAGCTCGAATACTGGCAGGCCGAGTGGCCCCGCCGCGAGGAGGAGCACGCCCGCATGAGCGCGCTGGCGGAGGACGCCGGGCGAGGCGCGCCCGCCTCCCTCGAGGAGCTCCGGTCCGTCCTGCGCCTCTTCAAGTCCCGGCGGGAGGCCTTGAAGGCCGTCACGGAGCACATCCTCGCTCGCGCCCGCCTCGAACGGGCCGTCGGACGCCCGCTGAGCGCGGAGTAGCCTTTGCCTTCCCTGCGCCTCCTCGCGCCCCTCCTCGCGCTGCTCCTCTGCGCCCCCGGCGCCCGCGCCGCGAGCCCGGACGCCCTCCTGCGCGAGCACCTCTGGACGGAGTTCCAGAAGCTGCCGCCCTCCGAGCGCCCCCGCGTGGGCCTGGCCCTCTCGGCGGGGAGCGTGCGGGGCCTCGCGCACGTCGGAGTCATCCAGGTGCTCGAGGACGCGGGCTTCCCGACGGACGTGGTCGCCGGCGCCTCCATGGGCGCCATCGTGGGCTCGGTCTACGCCTCGGGCCAGCCCGTCGAGCAGCTGCTCCGCTTCCAGAAGGCCGTCGCCGCCGAGGCCCACCGGCTTCTGAGCAAACGCCGCCTCCTCTCGCTGATGATCACGGACAGCCTCATCCCGACGAAGACCATCGAGGGGGTGATCTCGGCGCAGATCGGGGACATCCGCTTCGACCAGCTGCAGAAGCCCTTCGCCTGCGCCGCGATGGACCTGCGCACCGGCGAGAAGATCATCTTCCGGGACGGCCCCGTCGCTCCCGCCGTCCGCGCGAGCGCGAGCCTGCCGGGGCTCTTCAAGCCCCTGCTCTACCGCCACCGCTACCTGTCCGACGGCGGCGTGGTGGACTACATCCCCTGCGACCTCGCGCGCCTGCTGGGGGCCGACTGGGTGCTCGCGAGCGTGACCAACAACGACTACACGCGCGCCACGCCCACCAGCGTCTACCACACCCTCGCGCAGGTCATCGACATCCGCGGCGCCCTGCTGGCGCAGCAGCAGCGCAAGGAGGCGGACTTCATCATCGACGTGAACTTCGGCAACGTCAACTTCATGGACTTCCGCCGCGCCGACGAGATGGTCGAGACCGGCGTGCTGGCGGCCAAGGGCGCCCTGGAGCCCGCCAGGGAGAGCCTGCTCCTCTTCTCGGTCTCGCGGCTCTGGAAGCGCTGGGTCCCGGAGGCGGGACGGTGACCCGGAGCCTGGCGCTGGCTCTCGCGCTCTGCTTTTGCGCGCCCTCGGCCTCGGCCTTCCAGTTCCCCTGGAGCAAGGACAAGCCTTTCGAGAGCGTGCAGGAGCTCTACGCCCGGGAGGATTACGGGGAGGTCGCCGCCAAGCTCTCCGAGCCGGGCCTGCGCAGGATCTCGCGGGGCAACCGGGCGAAGGCCTACAAGATGCTCGGCGTCAGCCTCGAGCGCCTCGGCAAGACGAAGGAGGCCCTCGCGGTGTACCAGTACGCCGAGACCCTCTACCCGGAGGACCTCAACATCCTCTCCGGCCTCGCCAACCTCCTGCACCGGGTGGACCTCGACGACCGGGCCAGGCCCCTCTTCGAGCGGGTGCTGAGCATCCACCCGAACAACGCCGAGGCGCACCTGGGCATGGCCGAGATCCTGGCCCGGCAGGGCCTGCTCGAGCGGGCCCAGCGCCACTACGAGAGCGCGCTCTCCGAATGGAACAGGAACCCGGAGATCTGGCGCGACTACGCCCTCCTGCTCGGCCAGCGCCGGGACTGGGCCGGAGCGGTCGCGGCCGTGCGGCAGGCTCTCGCTCTCCAGGAGAGCGCGGCCTCCTACGAGGCCCTGGCCCTCTTCCAGCGGGCGAGCGGCGAGCCGGAGGCCTACTCGAGCCTGACCCGCGCCATCGGCATGACCCAGGACCGCCCGGACATGCGCCTGCGCGCCGCTCTGTGGCTGCTCGAGGACGGCCGCCTCGACGAATGCCTCCAGGCGGCCGATTCCCTGCTCGCGGCCGACCCGGAGGAGCCGCTGGCCCTCTGGCTTCGGGCCTCGGTGAGTCTGCGGCGCGGCCGCTTCGAGAGCGCGCGCGGCGACCTGGAGAAGGCCGCGCAGCACGGGCGCAGGGCCCCCTTCGTCGCGCGGGTCTCCCAGGCCCTGCTCGAGCGTCTCCCCCGATGACCCTGCCCTTCTGGAAGCTCAGCGGGGCCGGCAACGACTTCGTCCTGGCGCTCCGGAAAGACCTGACAAGCCGACCCGAACCGGCCCTCGCGCGCCGCCTTTGCCCGCGCCGGGGCGGCGTGGGCGCCGACGGCCTGCTCGTCCTCGACCTGGCCGCCCGGCCGCCCCGCCTGGACCACTTCAACCCCGACGGCTCCAAGGCCTTCTGCGGCAACGGGACCCGCTGCGCCCTCGCCTGGCTGCACGCGGCGAAAGCCGCCGGACGCGCGCCCGCCCTGAGCACCGCGGCCGGGCTCGTCGAAGGCGAGGTCGTGCGCTGGGACCGCCGCCGAGGGCGCGGGACGCTCCGGGTCGGCATGCCCGAGGCGAGGCTCCTGCGCTCGGGCCTGCGCCTGCGCGCGCTCGGGCGCCTGTTCCAAGGAGAGCTCTTCGACACGGGCGTGCCGCACCTGGTCGTCCGGGCGGACCCCGGGAGCCTTCTGCGCTTCGGCCCGGCCCTGCGGCGCCATCCCGCCCTCGGGCCCGCCGGCGCCAACGTGGACTTCATCCGCCTCGCGCGGGGCTCGGTGAGCCTGCGCACCTACGAGCGGGGCGTGGAGGGCGAGACCCTCGCCTGCGGGACGGGCGCCGTCGCGGCGGCCCTCGCGGCGAAGCGGGCGAGCCCGGTCCGGGTCTTCACCCGCGGCGGCGCGGTCCTCCGGGTCTTCTTCACCCAGGCCGGCGCCGGCTGGAAGGTCTCCCTCGAAGGGCCGGCCGAGATCGTGTTCAAAGGAGAGGTGGCTCTATGAAGTTCTCCGGCGTCTTCACGGCGCTCATCACGCCCTTCAGCGGCCGCGCGATCGACGAGGAGGCCTTCCGCAGGCTCCTGCGCCTGCAGCTGCGCGCCGGCGTCAGCGGCCTGGTGCCCTGCGGCTCGACCGGCGAGGCGGCGACCCTCTCGGCGCTGGACAAGGAATGGCTGGTCAAGACGGCCCTCGAGGAGGCCGCGGGCCGGGTCCCCGTCATCGCCGGCATCGGCACCAACGACACGAAGAAGGCCGTCGAGGAGGCGCTGGAGGCACAGTCGTGGGGCGCCAGCGCGCTCCTCGTGCTCGCCCCCTACTACAACAAGCCCACCCAGGGAGGGCTCTACCTGCACTTCAAGGCCGTGGCCGACGCCGTGCGCGTCCCGGTGATCGTCTACAACATCCCCGGCCGCACGGGAGTGAACCTCCAGCCCGCCACCCTCGCCCGCATCGCGGCCGACTGCCCCAACGCCGAGGCGGTCAAGGAGGCCTCCGGCTCGCTCGACCAGGTCAGCGAGATCCTCTCGCTCTGCCGGCCGGGCTTCTCCGTGCTCTCGGGCGACGACTCGCTCACCCTGCCCATGATGGCCGTGGGCGCCCAGGGGACCATCAGCGTGGTCTCGAACCTGCTTCCCCGCGAGACCGCGCGGATGTGCGCGGCGGCCCTGGCGGGCGACTACGCGAAAGCCCGCCGCCTGCACCTCCAGCTCTTCCCCCTGGTCAAAGCGCTCTTCATCGAGACGAACCCGATCCCGGTCAAGGCGGCCGCCCACGCGATGGGCCTGTGCGCCAACGAGCTGAGGCTGCCCCTCACCCCGATGACCCCGGAAGGCTGGCAGAAGCTCCACCCCGAGCTCGTGAGGGCGGGGCTGTTGAAACAGCCCCGCCTGCTCAAGCCGGCCCGGAAGAAATAGATGCAGTGCCCGGCCTGCGGCTACGCGGCGCCCGGAGTCTCGCCGCTCTGTCCGCAGTGCGGGAGGAAGTCCCTCCCGGCCGGGGCTCCGCCCCCGCGGGCGAAGACATCCCCCCTCTTCCTGCGGCTCCTCGTCTACGGCTCGCTCGCCTTCGGAGTCGCCCTGTTCTTCAAAGGCCGGCTCGAGGCGCTCCTGGACGCCGAGACGGCGCTCAAGGAATCCGCCCTGTTCCAGCAGACCTTGGAGCAGCGGCGGCGCGTGCAGGCCGCGGTGCTGGAGACGGACGGGCCCTAGGCCGGCTTGCGGCCCTCGCCGATGCGCTTCTTGATGAGGTTGTAGACCCTGTCCTTGAAGCCGTCGTCGTCGAGCTGGTGCCAGCGGAAGGTGGCCCGGGCGGCGGCGGGGCTGATGAACTTCATGTGCATGGGGCGCACGCAGCGCTCGTAGACGCGCAGGGTCTCCTCGAGGTCGACGTGCCGCTCCTTGACGTCGCGCCGGATGCGGCGGAGCAGGCGCACGTCCGAGGGCACGTCGATGTAGACCGAGATGTCCATGATCTCCTGGACCTTCGGCTCGACGAGGACGAAGATGCCGTCCACGATGAGCACCTCGGCGGGCTCGACGTGCCGGGTCTCCGGCAGGCGGCCGTGGATGGCGTACTTGTAGATGGGGGCCTCGATGGAGCGCCCGGCCATGAGCTCGCGCAGGTGCTTGAGCATGAGCGGGGTCTCGATGGCGTTGGGGTGGTCGAAGTTGAGCTTGTCGGCCTTCTCCCGCGAGACGCCGCTGTTATCCCGGTAGTACCAGTCCATGCAGAACACGCTCGCGCGCTTCCCCAGCCGATTCTTGAGGTAGTGGGCCAGGTTCGACTTGCCCGACGCCGAGCCGCCCGAGATGCCGACGAGGAGGGGTCTTTTCATCGCAGGGGAGCCAATTCGGCCTCATCGATGTGCTGAACGCCGCGCCGCCCGGCCAGGCGCTGCGCGCAGGCCTTCCCGTCCAGGAGGGTCTCCTCCATGAAAGAGTACTTCCACGCGCCCCAGCGGCCGATGGACTCCGCTCCGCGGGAGCGCAGCCAAGCCATGGCCGCCGCCACCGCGGGGGTGCGGGCCCGGTCGTAGAGCACGTAGGCCGCGTCGATCTTGAACCAGTGCCGCGCCGCGAGGCGGTCGGAGGCCTTGAGGAGGCCGCAGGAGCGCAGGCCCGCGAGGATCCGCCGCTCCAGGGCCGCCTTCGAGGGCCGCTCCTCGGGCCTGCGCGAGACCTCGATGTACATGGAGGTCATCCCCCGGGGAGCCAGGCTCTTCGAGAAGTTGGTCAGGAACCCCGCGCGGTAGAACGCGAAGCGCTTCTCGGGGAAGTAGATCCAGTGCTTGTCCGAGACGTCCGCGCGCGCGATGCCGATGTTGAGGTTGTAGACGTCCCGCCAGCGCAGGGCCGCGCGGGCCGTGCGCACTGCCTTCGGCAACGCGCACGCCTTGTCCAGGAAGAAGGGCAGCGGCATCGTGTTGACCAGGCGCTCGTAGCGCACCTCGCCCAGGCCCTTCACCACGGCGACCTTCTCGTCGAGGTCCACCCTCTCGAGCTCGGCTTCGAGCCGAAGCCCCGGGACTCCTCGGGCCAGGGCGTCCGGGAGCACCTGGATGCCGCCGCGCAGGGGATAGCGGAAGGCCGCGTTGTAGCCGAAGAACTTCTTCTGGTCGAAGAGGGCCCCGTAGAGGACCTCCTCCGGGGAGGGCCGCGGGAGGAAGCGCCCCTGCCACTCGGTGGTCAGCTCGCTGAGTTCCGCGCGCCAGAGCTTGGCGTTGTAGGGGAACATGAAGTGCCGCGAGATGCCCTCGCCGAAGGCCGCCAGGCACCAGCGTTCGAAGGAGGGCGCCTTCCCGAGGCGCGCGGGGCGGTAGCGGCTCTTCGCGAAGAGGGCCACGCAGTCCTCGACCACCCCGCGGGGCAGGCCGAAGGTGTTGGCCTGGAAGGGATAGCGCGTGAAGACGCCGTGCGAGTGGATCCAGGAGGAGCGCTCGCGCAGGGACAGGTTGCCCGCGAGCAGGCGCAGGATGAGCTTCCTGCCGTAGGGGTCGTGCAGGTGGAGCAGGTGCCCGGTCTGGTCGAAGAGGAAGCCGTCCTTCTCCACGGTGCCGGCCCGCCCGCCCGGGCGGGCCTCCTTCTCGACGACCAGGACGCTCGTGAGCCCGAGGCGGCGCAGGTGCCAGGCCGTCGAGAGCCCGGCCAGGCCGCCGCCGATGACGAGAACGTCCGTTCGTGTCATCGCACCTCCACCTTCGAGATGTGCCGGGCGATGAAGGCGATCCAGAGGCCCACGACCGCGTAGATCATCAGCGCCCAGCCGGTGTTGACCAGGGTGATGAGCAGGGCGAAGAGGGAGAGGAAGGCCGAGGAGACCGCGCTCAAGACCACGATCTGGTGCCGGGTGAGCCCGAGCACCTCGAGCCGGAGGGCGAAGTGGTCCCTCGAGCCGAGGAAGGGCGACTGGCCCTTCCTCATGCGCATGACCATCACGTAGACCACGTCGAAGATGGGGACGAGCAGGATGAAGATGGGCGCGTACACGCCGAGGGGGTTCCTGCGCGTGTAGTCGGTGCCCAGCGACATGGCCGCCAGCACGAAGCCGATGAGGAGCGCGCCCCCGTCGCCCATGAAGATCTTGCGCTTCTCCGAGAGGTTCCAGGGCAGAAAGCCGAGGCACGAGCCCAGGAGCGCGGCGGCGGTGAAGTTCACGTAGATCTCCTCGGAGGGCAGGGCGATGAGGAGGAAGGCGAGCGCGGCGACGGCCGCCTGGCTGGCGGTGAGGCCGTCCATGATGTCGATGATGTTGAACGCGTTCGTGATCCCGACGATCCAGAGCAGGGTCAGCGCCGCGGCCAGGTAGTCGGGCTGGATGAAGCGCAGCTGGATGCCGAAGTGCAGAAGCAGCGCGGCGGCGAGGAACTGGACGACGAACTTGACCCGGTAGTTCAGGCCGCGGGGCTTGCCCAGGTCGTCGATGACGCCGAGCAGGAAGACGATGGCCCCGCCCGCGAGGACCGAGCGCAGGCGGTAGAGGGTGCCGGTCGGGAAGCTGGTCAGCAGGCGCAGAGCCGCCAGGGTCATCGCGAAAGACAGCCAGATGGCCACCCCGCCCAGCACCGGGGTCGCGACCTTGTGCGTCTTGACCGCGGTGGAGGGCTCGTCGACCCAGCGCATGCGCAGGGCGAACGCGCGGACCGCCGGGGTCAAGGCGAAGCAGAGCCCCGCCGAGACGGCGACCGCTGCGACGTAGAGCTGGTTGGTGGTCATCTCATCCTTAGGAGCCTGCAGCGGCCGGGCTCCTCGAAGAGCGTCTCGAGCCTCGCTCCCAGCCCCGCCCAGTTCGCGGCCCCCCGCTCGGTGAAGGCGAACACCCCGTAGCCCTCCCCCAGGCGCTTCGCCTCGCGCGGAACGAAGAGGAGGTGCCGCCACCCCTCCCGCTCGAAGCGCGCCGCGAGGTCCTCGGGGCTCGCGGCCTCGTTGGCGGCCAGCACGAACCGGTTGGGAGACATCACCGAGGTCGCGGCGTGGGGCTGCTCGACGTAGTAGCCTCGCTGCTCCCCGACGAGCAGGATTCTATCATTTTGGCTCAGACGCTCGGCCGCGGCCCGCGCGCAGGGGTAGTAGTCGAGCTTCCTCGAGAGGAACTCGCGCCGATTCTCCAGGCCGACGAGCACGCTCAGGCTGCCGAAGACGGCGTGCACGTAGACGAACAGGCCGAGGTTCACGAGCATCAGGAGCCCGGCCGAGCCGGCCAGCAGCCAGCGCCCGGCGCGGGCGGAGGGCGCGTCCACGGGCGGGATGCCGTAGCCGAAGTCCTTCGGCGCGAAGAGGCCCCAGAGCCGGTAGAGCCCGAAGGCGGCCGGCAGGGCCGCGAGCGGGATGAGGACGACCAGGAAGCGCAGAACGACGCGCGTCGAGAACCAGATCAGCCAGTGCCCCAGGCAGTAGAGCAGGATCCAGCGCAGGGTGCGGTTCTTGGCCGACCCCCAGACCGCGGCGGGCATGGCCAGGAAGAGCAGGCTCCAGCCGAGGCTCCCCAGCACGTCCGCCCCGCCGCCGTAGCGCGACGACCCGACGGCCGCGGTGGTCAGGAAGCGCCAGAACTCGCGCGCCGTCCCTCCGGTGTGGCCGTACTCGGTGAGCATGTCGAAGTAGCGCCCAGCCGTGCCCGCCGCCCAGTCCACCCCGCGGGCGGGCAGCCACTGGTAGAGGAACGGGAAGACGGGGTTGCCCACCGTCCAGAGGTTCTTGAGCAGCCACGGCGCGCCGACGAGCCCGGCGCTCAGGGCGTAGACCGCGAAGTCGCGCCGCCGGCCGGCGTCCGAGCCTCGGGCCAGCCAGCGCGCGAGCAGGAACAGGCCGAAGAGCAGGGGGCAGATGCCCGCGTAGTATTTCGTCCCGACCCCGAGCCCCGCGAACATCCCCGCCAGGGCGAGCCAGCCGCGCGAGGGCGCCTCCTGGGCCGTCTCCAGCCAGCGGAAGAAGCTCAAGGCGGACGCCGTGAGCCAGAGCATCACCAGGCACTCGACGTAGGCGGCCGAGGCCAGCAGCAGGACGGCCGAGTGGGTCGAGACGAGCAGGCAGGCGAGCAGGACGGCGGGCAGGGGCATCTCCCTTTTGCCCATCTCGAAGATCCACCACACGCTCAGGAAGGCCCCGAGCCAGGTGAAGAGCTGGGCGAGCAGGTCGGAGCCGAGCAGCAGGGCCAGCGCGTAGAGCATCTCGCCGTTCTGCGGGAAGTGGGTGTAGACGAGGTGCTCGACAGGCAGGATGCGCGCCTCGCGGAGGTAGGCCGCCGGCAAAGCCAGGTGGTAGACGAGCGCGTCGTAGTGGTGGGGCGGCACGAAGCAGGCGAGGAAGGCCAGGCCGAGCGGGACGAGCACCGCGAGCGCCGCGGCGGGGCGCTCGACGAGCAGGCTGCGGTTGGCCCCGAGCGAGCGGAAGAGGTCGCCCAGCTCCGTGAAGCCGACCACCCAGAGCCCGCCGAGCAGAAGCACGGCCGCCCAGGGCTTGAGCAGGCCCAGCGCGCCGAGCAGGAAGAGGGCCTGGCTGAGCAGGCCGAGCCCTATCGTCGCCCCCACGAGGGTCTTCTCCGACTCGCTGATCTCCGAGACCCCGAAGGCCTTGAGCAGGACCCGCCCGCTGCCCGCTGCCGCGACGGCGCATACGACCAAAAGAGCCGCCGCGAGCGCCCCCGGGGCCAGCGCGGGCCCGAAGAAGTGGGCGAGCAGGCCGAGCGCGAAGACCGCGAGCAGCGCGGCGTAGAGGAGCGGCAGGCGCTCCTTCATCGACCTCCCTTCGGGACGAAGAGCGGGCTCTTCCAGATCCCGAGCCGGTGCAGCAGCACCTGCAGCATGACGACCAGCGTGGAGAGGCCGTAGACCACGCTGCGGCGGAAGTTGATGGAGGAGGCCTCCTCGAAGTAGCGCGCCGCCACGGGGATGTCCCCCATGCGGAAGCCCAGGACCGCGGCCTGGTGGAGCATCTGCTGGTCGAAGACGAAGTCGTCCGAGTCGAGCTCCCAGGGGATGGTCTCGAGCAGCTTCCGGTTGTAGGCCCGCAGGCCCGAGTGCCACTCGCCGAGGTTCTGTCCCGTCCAGAGGTTCTCGAAGACCGTCAGCAGGCGGTTGAAGACGTACTTGTAGGGCGGCATCCCGCCGTCGAGAGCCTCGCGCCGGGTGCGGATGCGGTTGCCGAGAACGAAGTCGCACACGTCGTTGCGGATGAGGCCCACGAGGTAGGGGGTCACCCGGGCGTCGTACTGGTAGTCGGGGTGGATCATCACCACGACGTCGGCTTCGCGCTTCAAGGCCTCGCGGTAGCAGGTCTTCTGGTTGCCGCCGTAGCCCTTGTTCTTCTCGTGCAGGATGACGGTCAAGCCGAGCGCGCGGGCCGTATCGACCGTCCTATCCTTGGAGCAGTCGTCGACCACGAGGATCTCGTCCACCGAGCCGGGCGGGATGTCCCGGATGGTCTTGGCGAGGGTCTTCTCGGCGTTGTAGGCCGGCATCACGACGATGACTTTCATGGCTTCTCCTGGGGGATGCGGAGGATCTCGATGCGGGGGCCGCGGCGCAGGCCGGGCTCGGGGCGGAACTCGGCGAGGAGAAGGCCCTGCCCGCGCGCCTCGCTCAGGAATCTCCCGTACTCGGGCGCCTTCGTCGCCTCCACGCCCTCGCCCGTGAGCACGACGACCTCCACCCGTGCGCCGCGGACGGGGGCCAGGCCTTCGCGGACGTCGAGGACGGCCCGGCCGCTGGCCGACCAGCGCGCGTGCCACTCGCCCGAGCGCAGGTCGGCGCCGCCGCGCAGGATGCGGACGACCTCGAAGCCCTTGCCCGGGTGGGAGCGGAGCATGAGCTCGTAGTACTTCCGGCGGGGATGGTTCTCGGCGCGGGTCTGCTCGAGCAGGGCCTCGACCTGCAGCTGGGACATGCGAAGCGGCGGGGAGGCGTGCTCCTGGTCGCTCAGGATGCGCGTCCCCTCGGGCAGGTTCGCCTCGAGCCAGGCCGCGGCGAGGGTGCGCGTGTCGGGCAGAAGCAGCTCGCGGTCGAAGGCCAAGGAGGAGAGGGCGCCGGGCAGGAGCAGGACGGCGAGGAGGATGGGAGCCGGCTTGGCCGCGGCGAGGGACTCGAGCAGGAACGCCGCCGCCGCCGCGTAGGCCGGGAAGACGGCCAGCTGATAGCGCTGCCAGGCGCCTTCCTGGGAGAGCGCGAGCAGGACGAGGAACGCCGCGGGCGGGAGGAGGAGCAGAACGGCGCGGGGCCGGTCCTTCCTGAGCAGGAGGAAGGCGCCGGCCAGGAGCAGGAGCCCGCCCACGGCCCAGTGCCCGGCGAAGGTCAGGGCGTTCTTCAGAACGACGAGCCCGGCGGGGGCCCCCGACCCCACGACGCCGCGCTGGTCGAGGACGTCGCGCAGGAAGGAGCGCCAGTCGAGCAGGATGAAGGGAGAAGCGATGAAGAAAGCGGCGAGGGCGGCCAGCAGGGCCCAGGCGACAAGGGCGATGGGGAAGGGCTCCTTCTTGAGCGACCGGGCCCACGCGGCGACCGGGAGAAGGATGAGCAGGGGCGCGGCGGTGTACTGCGTCGAGGCCGCGAGCCCCGCGCAGGCGCCGCAGAGGAGCATGTCCTTGGACTTCCCGTCCTGGAAGTGCCGGACGGCGAACAGCCAGGCGAGGGCGGCCAGGCAGAACATCATCGAGTCGGGCTTGGCCGCGTGGGCCGAGACGACGAGGGTGGGCGAGACGGCGAGCAGGGCCGCGGCCCAGAGGCCCGCCCTCCCGCCGAAGAGCTTCTGGGCCGCGCGGGCGGCGAAGAGGACGCCCAAGAGCGAGAAGAGGACCGAGAGCAGGCGCGCGAGCAGGTAGAAGCCGCCGGGGTGCCAGACGAAGAGCGTGCCGAAATCCTGCGCCGTCCGGGCGAGCCCGAACCCCGACCAGAGCAGGAAGTAGACGCCGTACTCGGCGAAGAGGGTGTACATCCACAGGGTGGGGTACTTGAAGACGCCGGGGTTGAGGGTGCCTCGCCCGAAGGAGACGGCCACGTTGACGTGGTGCGGCTCGTCCGCGTTGAAGACCGCGGGGAGCCCGTAGCCGACGCCGGCCAGGCGCAGGCCCGCCGCGAGCAGGAAGACGAGCGCTAATAGGACCCACGCGGGCGGGCGCGCGTTGGGCGGGCCGCTCTTCATGCGCGGGAGTATAGATAATATGGCGGAGATGCGGGTATACTATGCCATCAATCCGATCGCCCTCCTCGCCGCAGCAGCTTTGCTCCTCGCTTCCCCCGCCTGGGCGAACGCCGTGTTCCCGGTCACCTACCTGTTCCTGCCGGGCTTCGACCGCGCGTTCTGGGGCGTGGTCGTTTTGGAAGCCTTCCTATGGACCCGCTTCCTGAAGCTGAGCTGGCCCAAGGCGGCCGGCCTCTCCCTCGGACTGAATCTGCTCTCGCTGCTCGCCGGCATCCCGCTGGCGCTCCTCGGCCTGACCTGGCTCGACTCGCTGCCGCAGATCGGGCTGCAGTCCATGGGAGGCGGAGACCCGGCGCCGCTCCTGCTGCGCCCCCTGGACGCCCTGGTCCGCTCACTCTGGATCCAGGGCGGGAGCGGCACCGGCGCCATCTTGTGGAGCCTGAGCGTGATGACCTTCGTGGCCGCCGGAGTCTCCATCGTCGTGGAGGGCGGCGCCCTCGCGGCGAGCGCCCGCCTCTGGGGCCGGGACCGGAAGACCCCCTGGCTCTCGGCCCTGAAGGTCAACCTCGCCTCCTATGCCGTCCTGTGGCCGGCCATCCTCTGGCTGGGCAGCTATTGGGCCGCCCATGAGGGTCCCTGGAAGACGGCCATGCAGTATCGCGGCGTGTTTTCAATCTTCAAATCGCTGCCCTTCTAACATCGACCGGGGCGCACCCCCCCGCCGCGGCGGCATCTGAATCCCTCTAGGATTAACACAATATATGGTGTTAATGTCAGAGGGAAAACGAACCTCGACTTCTCCCCGCCTCCTCCGGCGGCGGCCGCCCTCGCCAGCCTCCCCCACCCCGCCCCGTTCGCCCTCCCCTTCCCTTGTAAGCTACAATCCTCCCCATGCCGGAGGCCCGCCGCATCGAGTCCCTCACCGTCGTGGTCCCCGCCTACAACGAGGCCAAGACCATCCGCCGCGTCGTCGAGAGCCTCTTCGCCGTCCCCTTCGAGCGCCGCCTCGAGGTGATCGTCGTCGACGACGGCTCCAAGGACGGCACCGCCGACGCGCTCAAGGGCTTCGAGCGCCCCGGCCTCCAGGTGCTCCGGCATGAGAAGAACCAGGGCAAGGGCATGGCCATCCGCACCGCCATCGCCGCCGCGACCGGCGAGTACGTCGTCATCCAGGACGCCGACCTCGAGTACGACCCCGCCGAATTGCCCCGCCTGCTCGAGGCCGCCGAGGAGCAGGAGGCGCCCGTCGTCTATGGCTCGCGCATCCTCCGCGAGGACAACCCCGCCTCCTACCTGCGCTACTACTGGGGCGGCCGCCTCATCTCGCTCTGGACGAACCTGCTCTTCTTCTCCCATATCACCGACGAGCCGACCTGCTACAAGCTGGTGCGCACCGACCTTCTGCGCTCCCTGAACCTGACCTGCACGGGCTTCGAGTTCTGCCCCGAGGTCACCGCCAAGGTCCTGCGCCGCGGCCTCCCCATCGCGGAGGTCCCCATCTCCTACCGGCCCAGGTCCATCGAGGAAGGCAAGAAGATCCGCTGGAACGACGGGGTCATCGCCCTTTGGACGCTGCTAAAGATACGCCTCTTCGGCTGAGCGAGCGCTTGGCCGCCGTCCCCGACCGGCGCTGGTGGGCCGGCGTCCTGCTCGCCGCCCTCGCCGCGCGCCTGGCCTGGCTCGGCGCCTGGCAGGCCTTGGACCTCGTCTCCCGCTTCGGCTACGACCCCTACATCACCATCGCGAAGTTCTGGCTCGGCATGGGCCCCGCCTGGCTCGACGTCACGCACCCGCCGCTCTACTCAGCCTGGGTCGCGCTCATCTTCTCCGTCCTGGGCCGCCCCTCGCTCATGGCCGTGCAGCTCTTCAACGTCGTCTTGAGCGCGCTCACCTGCCTGCTCGTCGGCCTCTGGGCCGAGAGGGCCGGTTCGAAGGCGCTCGGCCGGCTGGCCGGGCTCTGGGCCGCCTTCGACCCGCTGCTGGTCTTCTTCGCCGCGCAGGTGCAGTCGGAGCCCTTCTTCCTCTTCCTGGAGCTCCTGTTCTTCCTCCTCCTCCTGCGCGCGGGCAATCCCCCCTCCGCTTTGGCCGCTTTCGGACTGGGGGTCTTCGGCGGGCTGGCCTCGCTGGCGCGCAGCGTGTTCGGGCTCTTCCCGCCGTTCCTGTTCTTGGCCCTCTTCTGGCCCCGGCGCCGCGAGCACCGCGCGTGGCTGTGGCTGCTGCTCCTCGCCGGCTGGGCGCTGGCCCCCTCGCTCTGGGGCCTGCGCAACCTCTCCAGGCACGGCGCGTTCATCCCGCTCGCCATCAACGGCGGCTGGAACCTCTGGGAGGGCTTCTCGCTCGACCGCGACGTGGTGCGCGGACGGCCCGCCGAGATGGGAGACGAGCTCGAGAAGGCCGGCATCGCCCGGGACGACGCCATCCTGGGAGGCGAGTACTTCTCCCGCAAGACCAAGGCGTTCATCCTGGAACAGCCGGCCGAGGCCGCGAAGATCGTGGCGGGGAAGTTCCTCCTCTACTGGCGCCCCTGGCCCTACGACCCGCACGACGCGCGCATCCGCGCCGTGCTCGGCGTCTACTTCTGCGTCCTCTTCGCCCTGGCCCTCTTCGGCCTGCCGCGCCTCTGGCGGCTTTCGGCCTTCTGGCCGGTCTTCGCGCTCTTCGTCTACCTCTCGCTTCTGCACTCGGTGTTCTTCACCTCCCTGCGCTACCGCTCGCCGCTCGAGCCCTTCCTGTGCGTGTTCGCCGCGGCCGGGCTCCAGCGCCTGCTCAAGGAGGACGCCTGAGCTTCTTCTTCAGCGTCGTCATCCCGACCTTCAACCGTTCGCGCATGGCGGCGGCCGCCGCGCTGAGCGTGCTCGCGCAGACCGAGAAGGACTTCGAGTGCTTCATCGTAGACGACGGTTCGACCGACGACACCGGCCGCGTGCTCGGCGCCCTGCCCAAGGATTCGCGCCTCAAGCTTTTGCGCATGGAGAAGAACGGCGGCCAGCACGCCTGCCGCAACCGCGCCATCAAGCTCTCGCAGGGGCGCTTCGTCACCTTCCTCGACTCGGACGACCTCTACCTGCCCGGCCGCCTCGCCGCCTTCCGCAGGGCGGCCGAGGAGCGGCCCGCCGCCGGCTTCTGGTTCTCCAACGCCTACGTCCACCGCTTCGGCCGCGTCCAGGGCACCCTCTTCGATCCCGCCCGGAGCATCCCACAGGGAAAGGTGCCGGGCTGGTACGCGGTGGGCGACAAGTTCCTGCCCTACGTCACCACCAACGTGGCCATCCGCCGCGAAGCCTTCGACAAGCACGGCGTGTTCCGCGAGGACCTCCGCATCCTCGAGGACACCGAGCTCTACGCGCGGATGCTCGGCGGCGGCCTCGAGGTCGGCGCGATCTTCGAGCCCCTCTCCGTGCGCTTCCTCCACGACGCGCAGATCACGCGCGACTACGAGCGCGACTTCAAGGAAGCGCTCATCGCCCTCGACGCCGGCGCCCCGCCGCCCGACGTGCGCGAGGCGCGGCGCCGGGAGATCGCCCTCGAGGTCGCGACCTACCTGTGGAAGGACGCGCGGCCCGAGCAGGCGCGCGAGCTGCTCGTGCGCGAGCTGGGCGATGAGGCGCGCTCCATGCCGCTCTATCGCTGGACCCATCTGCCCGCTTTCCTGCTGGCGGGGCTCAGGGCCGCGCGGCGCGCCGCCCTGAGCCTCAAGCCCGCCGCCGCGCCCGACGTCCAGCGCTTCGTCGATTCGACCTTCGACCAGGCTTCCAAGCTCTAGGGCTGATGATCCTCCTCCTCTTCTTCCTATCCGGCGTCGCCGGGCTCCTCTACGAGGTCCTCTGGGCGAAGTACCTCGCCCTGAGCCTCGGCGGCACCGCGTTCGCGCAGACGGCCGTGCTCTCGCTCTACCTGGGCGGGCTGGGTCTGGGCTACGCCTTCTTCGGCCGCAGGGCCGACCGCTCCGAGGACCCGCTCGCCCTCTATGCGCGGCTCGAGCTCGCGCTCGCCCTCCTGGGCGCGCTCACGACCATCCTGCCCGACGCGCTCGCCGACCACCCGCGCCTGCTCGCCTGCCTCATGGTGCTCCCGGCGGCCTTCCTCATGGGCGGGACTCTGCCGGCCCTGGCCCGGCGGGCCTCGCGCCTGGAGGCGGTCCAGTCGACGCTTGCGAAGCTCTATTCGGTCAACGCGGCCGGCGCGGCCCTGGGCGCGCTGTCGGCGGACTTCCTGCTCGTGCCCCGCTTCGGCTTGGCTCTGTCGGTCCTGACGGCCGCGGGGCTGAACCTCCTCTGCGGGCTCGCCGCCCTGGGCCTCGCGCGGCGCAGGCGCCGACGCCCCCCGGTCCCGGAGGAGAAGCCCGGGAGCCTTTTCCTGCACGAGCCGCCCGGCGTCCTCCAGGCCCGGACAGCGCTCGCGGCGGCCTTCCTGGCGGGCGCCTCCTCGCTCATCCTGGAGGTCGCTTGGACGCGCCTCTTCGCGCAGGTGCTGGGCTCCTCGGTCTACGCCTTCGCCCTGATGCTCGCCTCCTTCATCCTCGGCATCGCCGCGGGCGGGGCGTGGCTCGCCCGGGGCCCCCTGCCCCGACTGCCCTCCTTCCTCCTGCTCGGCCTCTGCCTGCTCGCCTCGGGCACGGCCGCGCTCGCGGTCATGCCGCTCTACGGGCGCCTGCCCTTCGTCCTCATGCGCCTGAGGGCCCTGGCCGGGAGCGCGCCGGAGGCCTTCCTCCTCCACCAGGCCTTCCACCTCTCCCTCTGCGCGGCGCTCACCCTGCCCGCGACCTTCTTCCTGGGGATGGCGCTCCCCCTCGCGGCGCGCACGGCCCTGCGGCGCCACGGCGAAGCGGGCGCGGGCGTCGGCCTCGCCTTCGGACTCAACACGGCGGGCTGCGTGCTGGGGGCCGGCGCCGCCGGCCTCTGGCTGCTCCCCGCGCTGGGCATCAAGAACCTCGTCGGCCTCGGCGCCGGGCTGCAGCTTTTCGCCGGCTCGCTGGCGGTGCTGATGTCGGGACGCTGGAGCGCCGCGCGGCGCGCGGCGCTTCCGGCGGTCTGCCTGGCCGCGGCCCTGGCCTGCTGGGCTTCCTCCACCTGGGACAAGGCCTTGCTCGCGAGCGGCACCTTCCGCCACACGGGCGCGGCCCCGGACTGGGAGACGTTCCGCAGCACGGTGCTCAGCGAGAAGACCCTCTACCACAAGGACGACGCGGAGGGGACGGTCACGGTCGTCGAGAGCCCGGAGGGGATCCGCTTCCTCAAGGTGAACGGCAAGTGCGACGCCTCGAGCGGGGACGACCTGCCCACGCAGGAACTGCTGGCCCACCTGCCCCTGCTCCTGCGCCCGCGCGCGTCGACGGCGCTCCTCATCGGGCTGGGCTCCGGCGTGAGCGCCGGAGCGGCGCTGGCCCATCCCCTCTCGCGCCTCGACGTGGTCGAGATCTCCCCCGCCGTGGCCGAGGCCTCGGACTTCTTCCGGCCCTGGAGCGGGGACCCCCTCTCCGACCCGCGCCTGAGCCTCTACCTCGAGGACGCCAAGACCTTCATGGCCCGCACGCCCCGCCGCTACGACGCCATCCTGAGCGAGCCCTCCAACCCGTGGATGGCGGGCGTCGCCCGGCTCTTTTCCGCCGACTTCTACCGCGCGGCCCGCGCGCGCCTCGCCCCGGGCGGCGTCTACGCGCAATGGTTCCACACCTACGAGATGACCGACGAGGACTTCCGGCTGGTGGTGCGCACCTTCGCCTCCTCCTTCCCGCACGCCACGCTCTGGAGCCTCTTCCCCGGGCGGGACGTCCTCCTGCTCGGCTCGGAGGGGCCGCTGGAGGCGGAGGGCCTGGAAGCGGCCTTCCGCAGGCCCGGGGTCGCGCGCCGTCTCTGGGATGTGGGGGTGGGCGGGTCCGCGACCCTGCTCGCCCTGCAGACGGCTTCGGACCCCGCCGTGCGCAGCATGGCGGGCCGCGGCCGCGTGCACGAGGACCGCTTCCCCCTGCTCGACTACTCCGCCCCCCGCGCCCTTTTCCTCGACCGGAGCACCTTCGTCCCGGAAGCCTACGACGGGCGCTTCCGGGACCCGGACGCCCTGCTCGCCCGCTGGCTGGCCGCGCGCAAACGCCGGCTCAACCCAGTCGAGCTCGCGGACCTGGCCTCCTACGACCGCCTCTACGGCACGCGCCTGGCCGAACGGGCGCGCCGAGCGGCGAAGCGATGATGCGCTCCCGCGCCCTTCCCTGGCTGCTCATCTTCGGCCTGGCCGCCGCCCAGCTGCTCGCCTTCCCGGGGCACTATCTGGGCCAGGAGCACGACGACGCGCAGTACGCGCTCGCCTCGCGTTCGCTCTTGCGCGGCCATTACGGGACCGGGGTGCGCCCGGGCGACCCGCCGCTCACCTTCATCAACCCCGGCTGGCCCCTCCTGCTGACCCCCGCGGCCGCGGTCTCGGGCGACTCGAGCCTGGGCTATCAGCTCTGGGCGTACCTCTGGCTCGTGCTCTGCGATGCGCTGGCTTGGGCTTGGCTGCGCAGGCGCATGCCTTCGGCGGCGGCGGCGGCGGCGGTCTGCGTGTTCGCCCTGAACCCGCTCGTCCTCTCGCGCTCGGGCGTGGTGATGAGCGAACTGCCCGGCCTGGCCTCGGCGCTCGGCCTCCTGCTCCTGCTCGAGCGCCTCCCGCCCTGGGGGGCGGGGCTGTGGCTGGCCGCAGCCTGGCTGATCCGCCCGGCCGCCCTGCCGCTCTTCGCGGCCGCGCTCGGGCTCTATCTCTGGAAGAGGCGCTGGCGCGACGCCCTCGCCTGCCTCGCCGCCGCCGCGCCCCCCATCCTGCTGTGGCAGGCGTGGGTCGCCCGGGCTGGGCAAGGCTTTGCCGAGGCCGCGGAGCTCGCGCAGAACTCGCCGGGCGGGCCGCTCGCCTGGCTGGCGATGGCCGCCGAGAACCTGCGCGAGGCCGCCGCCCTGTGGGGACAGACCTCCCTGCCCTGGGTGTCCGCCTCCTCCTGGCCGGGGCTCCTCGCCGGCGCCGTCCTCGGCTCGCTCGCCCTCGCCGGACTCTGGAGGCATTTGCGGGAGGAGGGCTACGAGCCCGCGGCGGGCTACCTGGCCGCGGGCGCGCTCATGCACGCGTTCTGGCCCTGGTGGTTCGAGCGCTACCTGCCGGTCTACCTGCCCTTCCTCATCTGGGCGGTCTGGCGGGCGCTCGCGCGGCTCGGCGAGGACCGAGCAGCCGCCCTGCTGCTCGTCTGGGCCCTCGCCCCCTTCGCCCTGCAGAGCGCACCGCTCATGCGGGGACGCGAGGACGCCGTGCGGCCCGAGCTGGCGAAAACTTACGCGTGGGTGCGGGAGCACACGGAAGGCTGGGAGCTGCTCGCGAGCGCCTTCTACTGCCGCGACGCCTGGTACACCGGGCGGCCGTTCACGCCCCTGCCGACGGCGCGGGAGGCCGGAGAGGACTACGCCGAGGCCCTGCGCCGCCGCAAGGTGCGCTACGTGCTGTGGTCAGGAGTCCCGGACCTCGGCTCATCGAGAGGGAAGGAGTTCGCCTTCTCGAAGGCGCTGAACGAGGTGAGCGGGCGGCTGAAGGAGAAGCCGTTCTTGAGGGTCTACTCGGACGGGGAAGAAGGGAGCGCGGTCTACAAAGTCCCTTAGTCGAACTTCAGGCTCTCGAAGCGCTCCTGCAGATTCTCCAGCCGCTTCTTGGCTTCGTTCATGCGGCTCGGAGCGGGGCCGTTCTCGAGCGCGCGGGGCGCGTTGGCCGCCTCGCCCTTCGCGACCATCCTGATGGGAGCGGCGGGGACCTTCACGATGGCGAAAGGCGCGGACATCACCGAGGCCGCGAAGCCTTTGGGCTTGCGGACCTCGTAGTCCACCACGATGCCCTCGCGGGCGGCGCGGACGTCGAAGTCCACCGAGTGGCCGCCGGTGTGGCGCAGGCCGAGGAACACGGCGACGACCCGCTCGCGGGAGAAATCGACTTCGGGCAGGTCATCGAGGCTGCCCTGGTGGTCTTCCCAGAGCCTTTGCCAGGCTCCGGCGTCCTGGACGACCACGGCGCGGAACACCGCGATGCCGCTGTGCTGTCCGGAGAGCTTCTGCCATTCGGCGGCGGGCGGCTGGGCCGCCCGTGCCGAGCCGGCGGAAGCGAGCGCGATCACGAATGGGAGGAGGAACGCCGTCATCTTCATGCTCTCAGGATAGCATCCCCCGCTTGGAAAAGGACGGGCCTAAAGAGGCATCTTCCGTCCCTCTTTAGGCCCACGGTCACCTGGGCCTGACGGCTTCGCCGCCAGGCCCAGGGGTCCCCCATTAATTCGTCTTGATTATCAAGCGCTTTTTAGCCGCCTGGGTGCGCACGGCCGCCAGCAGGGCCTGGTCGAGGGTCTGGGCGCCGCCCTCACTCTGTTTCTTGGAGATGAAGCGGGAGCGCTCGGCGCTGAGCTTCTGGATGCGGGCCTGGAGCTCCTTGCGCTTCTGGACCTTCTCGCGCATCTGGGCCTCGAGCTTTTCGAGCGGCAGGGCCTTCAGCTCCGCGGGCAGTTCCTTCTCCTGGAGACCCTTGGCGTCGAGCTTGCCTTCCGAGACCATCGTGACCGCGTCCCACTCGGCCGCGGCCGAGGCGTACTGCGGCGCGGCCTTGAACATCGCCCGCTGGACCGAGGCGCCGGCGGCCGCAAAGGACAAGGCGTTCTTGTCCTGGGCTTCCTGCCTCCTGGCCGAGCCCCGGCCGGCGTCGCCGAGGGGCACGTAGGTGGTGTTGAGCTCGCGCCCGAGCTTCTCGATCTCGGCGTCCTGCGGTGCCGGGACGGAGACCGTCTGGACGCCCTGGTCGATGTTGAAGTAGTCCCCGCCGCCGGCCTGGGCGCCGGCGAGCCACTGCCCGGCCGCGCCCTCCTGGCGCGAGCCGCAGAAGATGGTGTTGACCACGACGCCCTTGCGGCGGGCCTCGGCGGCGGCGCCCTCGAAGGGGACCGGGCCCTGGGTGAAAGGCTCGTTGCCCGCGATGAAGACCGCCTTGTAGACGTCGGCGTGCCGGTCCCAGTCGAGCTTGAGCACGGCCTCGTGGATCACCTGGCCGGCGAACTCGGAGCCGCCGTTGGTGCGCAGGGCGAAGAGCTGCTCCGAGACCTTGTCGAGGTCGCTCGTGAAGGGCACCACCTGCCGGATCCAGCCCTTGCCGGCGTCGAGCGAGTCGTTGCCGTACTCGTAGAGCGCGACCTGGAGGTCCGGCCGCCGCCCCTCCCGCTCGCCCGAGGAGAGCTCGTTGACCACCTTCCACAGCTGGGCCTTGGCCTGGTTGATGAGCCCGTCCATGCTGTTGGAGGTGTCGAGCAGGAGGGCGATCTGCACGAGGGGCTTGCCCAGGAACTGCGGCCGGGGCGCGGAGGTCGAGACCGAGGGCTCCTCGACCGGGACGGGGAGGCGGGCGTCCGACCAGGTGCGCTTGAGCACGGCCTGGCCGGCCGCGAGGATGAGGCCGGTCTCCGCGTCGATGGCCCTGGCGTTGAGCTCCGCCTTCCCGTCCTGGAGGTCGTTGAGCGTCCCGGTGACGAGGGCCCCGACGCCGAGGACCTTCCCGAGCCGCTTGGTCGTCTCCGCGTCGATGAGGCCCGTGGCCTCGAGCTTCATCTCCTCGAGCACTTTTTTAAGGAGGTTGCGCTCGATGACCTCGAGCCTGCCCGACTGCACGAGGTGGGTGGTCAGCCGCTCCTGCACCACGACCGAGCCCTCCGTGAGGGCCCCGCCCGGGTAGGCGAAATTGAGAACGGCGACCTTCTTGTTGGGGGAGCTTTTGAGCCCCTTCTCGAGCCTCTTGGCGAGGCTCTTGAGCGGCTCGGCATGGGCGGCGCCCCCCAGCGCGGCGACGAGCACCAGTCCTGCGGCGATTCCTGCGAGCTTCCTCATGATGCACCTCCGGTCATGAGGGTAGGACCCCGGCCGGGCCGAAAAGTTCCCGCTTGAATTCCTTCAGTCGTTCTGCTAATTTCAAACAGGCTCATCAGAAGAGCCGCCCATGCGCTCCCGCTCCGCCCTCATCCCGTTCCTGCTGCTTGCCTTCGCGCCCATCACCGCGCCCGCCGAGGACACCGCGGTCGTGATCAAGGAATCCGTGAACTGGACGCGCATCGGCCTGCTCCTGGTCGCGGCGGCGCCCGTCTTCGCCTACATCTATTGGCCCCGCCGCAAGGAGAGCGACAAGATCCCCGCCGTCCCGGCGCTGGCCCCCGCGCCCACCCTGCCGACGCCGCCTCCGCTAACGGCGGCCCCCTCCCTGGCCGCGCCGCCGCCCATAAGCGGACCGGTCTCCGAAGCGGCCTCCGCCTCCGGGGCGCTCAAGGGCCAATACGAAATCCGCCGCGAGATCGGCCGCGGCGGGATGGGGCTGGTCTACGAGGCCTACGACAAGAAGCTCGACCGGAAGGTCGCCATCAAGGTCCTCCGCGACGGGCTCCTGAGTGACCCGAGCGAACGCGAGCGCTTCCTCGCGGAAGCCCGCATCATCTCCCACCTCACCCACCCCCACATCGTCGGCATCTGCGACATCTGCACGGAGGACGGCGCCGTCCGACTCGTCTTCGACTACGTGGACGGCAGGACACTCTCCGCGCTTATCGCCGAGAAGAAGACCCTGAGCCTGGCGGAGTGCAAGAAGGTGTTCGGCCAGGTCTGCGAGGCCATCCAGTTCGCCCACGAGAGGAACGTGCTCCACAGGGACCTCAAGCCCTCGAACATCATGATCGACCAGAACGGCTGCGCGAAGGTCATGGATTTCGGGCTGTCGCGCGAGGCGAAGGACCGGCTCTCGGAGCAGACCCCTGTCGACGCGTCGGGGACCCCACTCCACATGGCGCCTGAACAGCACATCGGCAAGGGCGGGACGGCCTCGGACGTCTACTCGCTCGGGGTCTGCCTTTACGAGGCATTGACCGGGGAGCCGCCCTTCCAGGGCTCGGACCTTCTGGCCTGCAAGCAGCGAGCGGAGTACGTCCCCCCTTCGGCCCGCGTCGTGGGCCTCTCCAAGAAGGTGGACAAGTTCATCGACATGCTCCTGGCGCCGGATTCCTCCAAGCGGATCGCCAGCGCCAAGGGGATGGGGCTTATCCTGGCCGGACTCTGAACGGGCGGCTTTCAAGCCTAACGCTTTCACTTCCTTGCTACAATAGAAGCGCCCATGCGCAACCCCCTCCCCGACGAAGTCTATCTGCGCCGCACCAAGCCCACCGAGCCGGACATGCGGGCCGAGTACTTCCGCGACCAGACGAAGATCATCCACTCCTACCCCTTCCGGCGCCTCAAGCACAAGACCCAGGTGTTCTACGCCCCGGACAACGACCACATCTGCACCCGCATCGAGCACGTCCTGCACGTGGCGACCATCGCGGCGACGATCTGCCGTGGCTTGAACCTCTCGGGCGGGGACTGGGCCCTCGACACCGAGCTGGCCTACGCCATCGGGCTGGGCCACGACCTCGGCCACGCCCCCTTCGGGCACGAGGGCGAGAAGGAGCTGGCCGCCAAGCTCGGCGCCCCCAAGGCCTTCCTGCACGAGATGAACAGCTACCGGGTGGTGGAGCACCTGGCCAACCACGGCCAGGGTCTGAACCTCACCTACGCGGTCAAGGACGGCATCATCTGCCACAACGGGGAGGACTTCGAGCTCAACGGCCTCAAGCCCTCCCGGACGCCCAACGACCTGGAGAACATCCACGACCGGGCCTACGTCCCCTGCACCTACGAGGGCTGCATCGTGCGCCTCTCCGACAAGATCGCCTACCTGGGGCGGGACATCGAGGACGCGCTCACGGCCGGCTTCATCACGAAGGCGGACCTCCCCGCCCGGCCAGCCAAGGAGCTCGGCGTCTCCAACACGGACATCATCAGCGTCCTCATCTCGGACATCGTGGGGCATTCGAAGCGCTCGGAGACCGTGGGGTTCTCCCCGGAGAAGCACGCCGTGGTCTCGGAGCTGGGGAAGTTCAACTACGAGCGCATCTACTACCACCCCAAGCTGGTCAAGTACCGCCGCCACATCCGCATCATCATCCACACCCTCTTCGACTACTTCACCGAGCTCTTCGCCAAGCACGGGCGGGACTTCCAGGCCTACGCCGTCATGGATCTGGACGTGGACCGCAACTTCGGACGCTACATCGAGCAGCTGCAGCCCATCTACGACAAGGAAGGCTGGGTTGCGAGGACCGTCGTCACGGACTACATCGCGGGGATGACCGACAGCTTCGCTTTGGACTGCATGAAGCAGATCTCCATCCCCCTGCCGATGCACATCCGCCGCCCCCCCTCCCTCCTGGGCGGCTGAACCTACCGGCGGTCGGGGTCGAAGAAGTTCTGCATCCGCTCCCACTCGGAGAACTCGCGCAGGGAGCCGCGGTGCGCCTGGTTCACGGCGAGGTCCTTCCACTCCCTGGCCGACCTGGCCAGGGAGCGCAGGGCGGCCTGATCGAGCAGGAGGGTGCGCTCGCCGTCGCTGACCACCGCCGCGTAGAAGTCCTTCGAGACGCTGGGCGAGCGGCTCATCGTCTCGCCCTGGACGACCTTGATGGGGTCCTGGGGGTTGTAGACGATGACGGTCACGCCCGGCTGGCCCTTCGAGACCCCGCGCGTCGCGCCGTAGCTGGCCCCGACGTCCAGGCCGTAGGCCCCCCAGACGGCCGCGGTCTCGCCGCTGAAGCCCCGGTAGGAGCTCGTCGCCTCGATGCGGTCGCTGAAGATCATCCCGAGCAGGCCCTGCAGGGTGGTGCCGTGCGTGATGACCTCCCTCTCGGAGAGCCCCCGCGCCTGCACCGCCTCCTTCGCCTTGGCCAGGAGGGCGTTCTTGTAGGAGGTCTGCAACCGGCCGATCTCGGAGGCGCTGCCGCGCTGATAGGCCGCCTTCGCCTTGAGCGCCGTCCCCGAGGGCTTCTTGAGCGAATCGATGACCTTGCTGGCCAGGACCTTGTAGGGCTGAGACAGGTTCGCTGAGAAGACGTCGACCGTCCCCGCCGGCGCATCAACAGCCTGGACGCCGGATTCGCCGGCCGGCTTTTTCGTCGCATCGAACAAAGCGCCGGCCTGCGTCCCGGTCTTCTCCGAGCTCTGGGCGGCCGCCTGCGACTCGAGGGTCTGCGTGATATCGCCGGCCTGGCGGGAGGCGCCGTCGAGCTGCTCCTTGACCGTAAGCGCGGGCTTCGCCGGGGTCTCCGGCTCGAGGACCGCCGCCGGCCCGAGGACCGGCTTCGCCGCAGAGACCGGCTGGAGCTTGCCTTGCGGGACGACGGCCTGCGGCGCGGCGACCGCGGGCAAAACCGAGCCGGTCAGCGAGAGTTGCCCGGGCTGAGGCGCGATGAGGGGCGCGTTGAGGCCCCCCGTGAGCGAGCCCGCGGA
>DMEZ01000006.1:96700-124781 GCA_003450735.1 Elusimicrobiota bacterium
GCGCCGAACGCCGCCTGTTGGAGCGGGAGGAATAGGGAAAGGAGTACTACATAGAGCGCCGGGAGGGGCATCCGGGTTCTCCGATCTTAAGTGTGGCCCCAGAACCCCGAAAAATCAAGCCCTGCAATACATACAGGTGCCTGTCATTACACTTCACACACTATAACACTTGCCGTCACAATCCATGCATGGATCAGATCGGTCAACATGTATAGACCCGCAAGTGTAATGACAGGCACCAATACCAATAGCAATAGCGTCAGATGAGCTCGGTGAGGAGTTCGGGGCGGGGCTGGGGGATGACGACTTTTTGGACGAGCAGGCCCTTCTCGCCGGCGCTGGCGGCGGCGACCATGGCGGCGGTCTCGACGTCGGCCACCGAGCCGGTGAAGGTGACGAAGGCCTTGCCGCCCATGGCCATGGCGAGGCGGACCTCGATGAGCTTGACGCTGGCGGCCTTGACGGCCGCATCCGCCGCCTCGATGAGGGAGGCGATGGAGAAGGTCTCGACGATGCCAAGGGCCTCGAGCTTGCTCACGCCGGAGGTGCCGGCGATGGCGGGGAAGACGTCCGGGTGGAGGTTCGGGATGAGGAAGCTGTCCACGTGGGACTCGGCCGCCCGGGCCACGCCCGCTTCGACGCTCGCGCGCACGTCGGCCACGTCGCCGGCGACCAGGACGGCGTACTTGCCGGGGCAGATGGTGCGCGAGAGCACGAGCTCGACCGAGGAAGCCTTGAGCATGGCGTCCGCGGCCTCGAAGCCCTTCGCCATGCTGCTCAGTTCGACGCCGCCGATCGCGTTCTTCATGGTTTCCTCAGCGCGTGATCTCCACGCAGTCCCCGACCGACGTCACCGTCCCCACGATGCTCGCGTGCACGGGGACGCCGAGCTGGTCTTCCGGCACGTCCCCTAGGATCTCGCCGAGCGCCACCCGCTGGCCGGCCTTCACGAGGGCCCTGGCCGGCACGCCGACGTGCTGCTTGAGGGGGATGCGCACGCGCTCGGGGAGGTAGTCCTCCACCCTCAGGGGCGCGTCAGCCTTGTAGTCGTCGAGCCCCAGGCGGTGCATCAGCCTCTTGACCGGGGTCATGCGGAAGGGGCGCACGGGGTGGGCCTTGGGCGCCTGGCCCGAGTTCAAAGACGAGGTCTTCCAGGAGACCTTCTGCTGGGCAAGGTCGCCCTTGGCCGAGACGCAGACCTTGCCGGGGGCGAGGTTCTCCGGGCAGGAATAGAGGGTGCAGAGCTGGCACTCGCAGCAGAGCAGGGCCCACTGGCTCCAGGTCTTGCGATCGGGCTGGGAGAAGAGCAGGCCGCGCATGACCTTGTGCGGCTGGATGGCGTAGCCGAGCAGGTAGCGGGGGCAGAGCTCGGTGCAAAGGGTGCACTGGTCGCAGGCCGACTTGCCGATGCGCTCATCCACGGGCCGGCCCGCGCCCTTGCGCTGTACGAGGGCGTGCGAGCGGGGCAGGACGATGAGCCCGCCGCTCGTCTTGGTCAGGGGCTGGGAGAAATCCGTGACGACCCGCCCCATCATCGCGCCGCCGTCCATGGCGGCGGGATCCTTCACCGTCGCCCCCCCGGCCAGGTTGACGGCCTCGGACATCGAGGTCCCAAGGGGGAGCCGGAGGCTGCAGGGCTTCTTTACCGCGCCCGTCACGGTCAGGAAGGTGTGGGTCACCGGGGTCTTGTCGGCCCGGGCCATGTTCAGGAGGGTCTCGACGTTGTTGACCACCGCCCCGACCTGGATGGGGATGCCGCCGGGCGGGATGAGCTTGCCGGTGACCTCGTAGACCAGGCAGTACTCGTCGCCGGCGGGGTAGTAGTCGCCGAGGCGCTTGACCGAGAGGGCCTTCTCGCCTTTCACGGCGGCCTCGAGCTTGTCGATCAGCTTTCTGTGCTTCTCCTTGACAGCCAGCACGCCCCGGGAGGCCCCGGTCGAGCGCATGAGGAGCCTCAGGCCTTCCAGCACCTCGTCGGTGAAGTGCTCGAGGATCTCCTGGTCCTTCTGGAGCAGCGGCTCGCACTCGGCGCCGTTGACGATGACGGTACCGGCCTTCGAGGAGGCTTTGACGTAGGAAGGGAATCCGGCGCCGCCGGCTCCGACCACGCCGGCTCGGCGGATGCGGCTCGCGAACTCGTTGAGGGCTGCTGCCATCTGATGGGATTCTATCAAAGTCCGGGTCTTGCATTCCCCGAGGCCGCTCTGTTATCCTGATTCAACTCGATGGCCGACAAAACCATCTCCATCACGTACCGCTTCCGGCTCGACGACGGCAAGAGCCGGGATTTCTCGGTCTACCTCGACCGGCCGAGCCTGCGGGCCATCCCGCAGATGAGGGACGTCTGGCCCGAGTGGACGAAGCTCTCCTTCCTCCAGTGCCCGAACTGCCCCCTCACGGAGAACGACTGCCCGCGCTGCCCCATCGCGGCGAACCTGGTGGATCTGGTGGACGCCTTCAAGGACTTCTTCTCCACCGAGCCGGCCCAGGTGGACATCATCGGCGAGGTGCGCACCCTCTCGAAGCGCACCTCCCTCGCGGAAGGGGTCTCCTCGCTTTTGTCCATCTACATGACCACGAGCGGCTGCCCCATCATGGACAAGCTGCGGCCGAACCTGCGCACCTACCTGCCCTTCCCGACCATCGACGAGATGATCTTCCGCACGCTCTCCATCTACATGCTCGCCCAGCACTTCATCGCGCGCCGGGGAGGGAAGCCGGACATCCTGATGGAGGACTTCGGCCGGATGATCGAGGACTCGCGCACCGTCAACCGCACCTTCTGCCAGCGCCTCTCGAAGACGAGCCTCAAGGACGTCAACATCAACGCCGTCGTGCACCTGGACTGCTTCGCCGAGCTCACCACCCACACGGTGCAGAAGCAGACCCCCCGCTTCAACGAGCTCGAGATGCTCTTCGACGCCTACCTCAACGACAAGTCCCGCAAGACGCCCCCCACGGAGGACCTCTCATGAAGAAAACCGCGAGCCGGACGCCCAAGGAGAAGCCTTCCCAGAAGGATGCCGCCACCGGGACGTACGTCTACGACCCGAAGCTCAAGAAGGTCGTGAAGGTCTCCTCCGACATCCCCTCGGTCGCCTCCAAGGCGTCGGGCGGGACGGACGCGGGCTCCTTCCCGTCCGGGGACAACCCCTGCGGCGGGACCTGCGGGACGGGCTCCTGCCCGATGGGCGGGGGCTTCTAAGCCTTCTTCCTAGCGAAGTACAGCACCGCCAGAGCGGCCGCGACCAATACGAGGACGCCCCCGAGCAGGGGGAGGAGCACGCCGCCCGCCCAGGAACTGCGCGCACCGCGGGGCTCCTCCTTCACGGCTTTCCTCGCGGAGGCGCTGACGCCGGCGGGTGGGGGCACGCTCCCGGACGCCATGGCCGCGGCGGCCGTCTGGGGGTCGATCCCGGGGCCCGCCGCCGAGCCCCGGCCGGCGGCATAGGCCCGATAGGCCGCCGCCAGTTCGCTCTGCGGCTCGAGCTCCACGGCCCGGGCCAGACTGCGGCCCGCCTCCTCGTTCTTGCCCTCGTGGTACTGCACCCAAGCGAGGACCTCGTGGGCGTAGGCGTAATCGGGCGATAGGCGGATGGACTGCTGCGCGGCGGCCTCGGCCTCCGGGTGCAGCCCCAGCGCGTCGAGCGCCTTGGCCTTCGCGAGCCAGGCCGCGGCGTCCTTCGGCGACTGCCGGACGGCGGCCTCGGCGTCCTGCAGGGCGCCCTTGTAGTCCCCCGCGGCGAGCTTGTTCTCGGCCACGGCGATGGCGAGCTCCATCTCGCTCACCCTGGGCGGCTCCGGCTGGGAGGTCGGATTGGAGGGCTTGAACGCCTGCGGGGTGCGCAGCTCGATCTGCGTCATCGTCTGATTTTCGATGGGGCGTCCCCCCTCTCTCGCCCGCTCCTCCAGGGATGTGGGCCTCTCGCCTTTGGCCGGAGCCCTCTCCTCGTCGGGCGCGGGCTTGCGCCCGGGCCTGCGGGGGTCCTGGAACATCCCCTCCTCCCCCGAGCCGTCGTCCGGCCGGACCTGCCGCCAGATCCGGCCTTCCTCCTGCTCCTTGTCCTTCCCCTTCCCTTTGGCGGGGGCGCTCACCTTGCCGTACCCTTCGCCGACGTTCACGTCCCGCTGGCCCGGGCGGCCGTACTCCACCCCCGTGGGCATGTCCGGCCTCGGGCTTTCCCGCTGATAGGCCGGGGCGTGCACCTGCGGGATGGTGGGCAGGTTCAGCCGGCCCTTCCTCTTCATCGGAGCATTGGAGGCATCCCAGACCCCTTCGACCTGGGAGGCGTCGACCTCCTGCTTCTTGGGCTCCTGATAGCGCTCCTTCAGCGGGGACTTCTCCTCATCCAGGGGGGGCAGGACGGCTCCCTTGCGGCTGTCGAGGCACTTCGTCGAACAGCGGATCCCATCCGGCGTGCGTTCGCAGATCTCCCCGTAGTTGGCGCAGGAAGGGCCGTCGTAGGTGGCGGCGGCCCCCCAGCGAGGAAGCAGGACGAAGACGATGAAACAGGCTCCCAAGGAGCGCATAGCATCAGGTTAACAGCAACTTCAGGCTCCAGTCAATAGAAGGACACCTGAGAAGATGGTCCCGTTCCCGCGTGGGACCAATGCCTCGCGCGAAAAGGCCGTAAGGCCCTCAGCGCAGGCCTTGAAGGCGGCTATAGTCTCTTCAATGGACATGCGTAAGGCCCTCGCCGCGCTCCTTTCGGCCGCTCTCATCCATTCAGCCGCGGCCCCCTCTTTCGCGCAGGTGCAGGCCTTCCGGACGGCCGCTCCCGCGTCGAGCGTGCAGGCAGTGCCCATCCTCGCGGGCCCGGGGGCCGGCCTCAAGCTGACCGGCGGCGCTTCAATGGACATCCGCCTGGGGATGGCTCTGCCGGGGGCCGTCCTGCCGACCGTGTCCGCAGCCCCGGCAAACTCCGCTCCCGCGGCGCTCACAGCTTCCCCGATATCGGCGAAGGTCCGGCCGCTGGTCAGCGCCCCGCAGGCAGCTCGAGCCTCCCTCCAAACCTCGGGCGCAGCCATTCTCCTCTCGCCAGCCGCGCAGACCCCCGAGAGCGCCGCTCAGGCCCTGCTCTCAGCCGAGACCCTCGCAGCCCAGGCCCTCAAGCCGGAGACCGCCGCCGAGAGCTCCTCGGTCGAGCTTTCCCGCTTCTACCACTCCGCCCGCGTCCGGACGGCCTCCGACGCCGCAGTCGAGGCCCCCCAGGATTCCACGCTCCGGCCCAACGCCCTCGAGCGCGGAACTGCCGCGGCCGAAGAGGAGAAAGACGAGCCCGCCGCCCCGGCCCGGAGCCTCTCCCGCGCGGCCAGGTACGGCTACGTCGCCAGCATCCTGGGCATGGTCATGACCTTCGGCGCGCAGATCGCGGCGGCGGCCCTGGGCTACGCCCCGCACTCCAACTACCAGGCCCCCGCCCTGCCCGCCTCCCCCGGTCTCTTCGACACCGCCTCCCTCGTGCTCATGGTGTCCGTGTTCGCGCCCATCGTCGAGGAATTGATGTTCCGGGTCGGCCTGCTCGGCGGGCTGGAGTGGCTGGCCAGGAAGGTCAACGGGCGCTGGGCCGGCGCCGCGGCCTCCGTGCTCGCCTCGGCCGTCTTCGTCGTCCTGCACGAGACCTCCGACCCCCTGCTCATCGGCATCCGCATGGCCGACGCCCTGCTCATGGCCTGGGTGTACAAGCGGGAGGGCCTCATGGCCTCCATCATCCAGCACGCGGTCCACAACGGCCTCATCGCGGCCGGCATGGTCGCTTCACTTTTCTTGGGAGGGTTCTCCACCCCTTTCATGGCCGCCTTCGCGGTCGGGAACCTCATCGCCGCCGCAATATTCGGACGGGGCCTGTGGAAGCAGCGCGCAGACCGCCGGGAGGGCCGCATCGCCCGCCACGAGCTGACCCCCTGGACCGCCCGGGCGCTGGCCTTCCTGCTCGCCGGCAGCTCGTTCTTCTTCGAGGCCGCCCTCCTAAAGATGGCCCTGATGTTCGCCGTCGGGCTGCTGCTCTACTCCTTCCTCAAACCCAAGGACCGCGACGAACTGGGACGGCTCTAGGCGGCCGGCTTGCGCTTCTCGGGCTTCTGGACCTGCTTCCACAGCCCCCCTTCGTTGAGGCAGCCCCAGCCCCAGCGCAGCCAGACTAGCAGGGACGAGGCGATCCAGAGCGCCCAGCCCAGCATCGCGAGCCGGTAGACCATCCTCGGCACGGAGAAGACCCCGGGCCTGGGCAGGTCCGGGCCCGAGCGGTCGAGGTACCACCGCAGGAGGCCCGCCGAGGAATCGTTGCCGGCGATCTGCATCTCCGGTTGGCCGAGCAGGCCCTGCTTGATCGCGATGAAGAGGCAGACCAGCGCGGATACGGTCCAGACGCTCAGGGCGACCTGGACGGAGTCGAAGCGCAGTGGATCCTCGATCGCGTGATTTTTGCGCACTCCCAGGACCAAGAGCCAGCCCGCGACCAGGGCCGCCACCGGGATGGGGACCTGGGAGAGCCCGACCAGGAGCAAGAACCAATCCCGGACGCTGAGCGGCGCGAGCCCCAAGCGTCCCAGGGCGACGCTCAGCAGGAGCATCACCGCCAGCACGCTCCAGAAGAGGACGGCCGGCCCGAGCCTCGGGCCCCAGACTCCCAGGAGCCACCGGTCCACGGGCGCACGGACCGTGATGTTCGAGTTCACGCTCGCCGCCCCGAGTCCGACCTTGGGCGCCCGGTAGAACAGGCCCATGCCGCCGGGCTGTCTCCAGGACAGGGTCACCTGATGGCCGCCGGGCAGGATCGGGATCGTGACCTTCTCCTTCTCCTGCCGGACCGGCTGGGGCCGCCCATCCACGGCCAAAGACTGCAGCTCCGCGCCCTCGGGCAGGACCAGGGTGTGCTGGCCGCCCAGGCTCGAGCGGTAGTCCAGCGTCATGGACGCGTCGGCGGCCCTCAGGCCCGGGCTCACAGTGAGGTCGGTGCGGTCCACGGTCATGGTCTGGCCCGGCACGCCCTTGGGACGGGAGATCGCGAGGTCCACGCCCTCCCCCGGCCAGGGCCGCCACTCGCGGACCCGCACCCCGTTGGCCTGCACCTCGGGGATGCCCTGCGGCACGACGTGCCAGATGGGGCTGGCGTTCACCCGCCACACCTCGGTCCACTGGAGGACGTCCGGCGCCTTGAGCGCGAGGGCCGGGGCTTCGGCGAGGACCGAGGTCCAATGCACCCGGGAGACCTGCGGGCCCATGCTGATCTTGATCCGCCCCTTCTCGACCCGGAACTCGGGGCTCGTGACCGACTCGCCCGGCAGGAGCGGCACGTCGAGCACGATCGCCGCGCCCAGCGGGGTCCTGCGTTCGATGGCCGAGTCGATCTGCCAGGAGAGGCCGAGCCGCAGCTCCCGCTGGATGAGCACGAACGGCGGCAGGGCCCCGCCCTGCAGGATGTCCGAGGGCCCGCGCTGAGCGCCGCGCACGCGAGTGAGCTGCAGGTTGTCCTCCGCGAGCCCATCCTCGCGCACGCCCTCTACCGTCCAGCCCGAGGCCTGGACCTCGACCCGGCGCGGCTTGAGCGGCAATGGGATGCCCACGCTCTCCCGGTCCGGGAGGGGCCCCGTGATGACGACCTGGTGGGCCCCCGGGCCCACCGGCAGATAGAGCAGGCCTTCCGAGGAGCGCAGAAGCCCCTTGGCCGGGTTCCCGTCCACGAGCACGCTCGCCGGGGTCCACTGCTGTGTCCCGCCGGGCAGGGGCAGGGCGGCCTGGGCGCCGGCCGCGACCTCGAGCCGCGCGGTCAGCGAGTCCGCGTTCAGCTCGACGCGCATGCGGGAGATGGAGACGCAGTCCGGCTCGCAGTCGGCCGGCCGGAGCAGGCGGCCCCTCAGGTCGTTGAGCATCTCCGGCGTGGGCATCTCGGCCTTGGCCGCCGGGCCGCAGGCCAGCAAGGCCAGGACGATCAGAGCGGCGCTCCGGATCTTCTGGAGTTTCTGGGCGGCGCCCTCCAGCCAGGCTCCGACCGGCATCCCGAGGACCAGCAGGACCAGGAGGACGAGCAAGGCCGCGCGGCCGAGGGTCAGGAAGAAGTTGGCGAAGGGGCCGATGAGGAGCAGACGCATCTTCTGGGCCTGCTTGACCGGCCCGCGCCAGGTCAACGACACCGCGTTCCAGCTCCAGGAAGGCATGCCCGGCCCGGTCGCGACCCGGGAGTTCGGGTCGGGGGCGTAGAGGTTCAGCATCTGGGCGAGCGGGGCCGGACTGCGGTGGGCTTTTTTCGAGCGCGCGAGCATATTGAGTGAAGAGTACGCGGATTTCCCGCCGGCCCCGCCCCGCATCGAGATATCGGCCCGCACCTCTCCGGCGTCCTCGCCTTCCTCGAAGCCATCCGCCGCTTCTTCAGCGCTCTGCGCGGCCGACATCTCGAAAGCCGCGAGCCCGGGCATGGCGAAGGAGCCCGAGGACATGCGCCGATGCTCCAACTGGGGATAGAGCCCGACCCGGAACTGGGCGAGGAGGAACGGGATGCAGACGAGGACCAGCACGATTCTCAGCGCCAGCCGGGACTTCTCGGAGACCGTGCGCAGCCTGCCCTCGGGAAGGGCCCGAGCCAACGCTTCGAAGGCCAGCAGGAACACCCAGACCCAGCGCGGCGCCCCGCTCTCGTGATAGCACAGGGCCAGGGTCGCGAACGCGAGCCAGCCCCAGCGCCGACCCCAGAGCCTGCCGGCGGCCAGGGAGAGCATCAGGACGATGAAGATGTCGAGCAAGGTCCAGCGCGACACCCAGGTCGGAGCGGCGTCGTCGACCCCCATCGCATGGATGAGGCGCCAGCCCGGCGGGAGGTTGAGCGTGGCTTTCACCTGCTGGAAGTCGTGGCTCCAGCTTACGGCCGGGACGCTGAAGCGGGCGCCGTCGATGCGGCTGTCCGCCTCGACCTGGATCCCGCCCAGGCCGATCTCGATGCCGGCCTTCCCGGGCTCGCCGGGCTTGGCTTCAAGGGTCGTGATGAACTGGTCGGCTCCGCCCACCGCCGCGCGGCCGAGGCGCGTGGGCTCCGGCATCTCCAGGCGCCAGCTCCGGCGCAGGGCCCCGCCGATCTGGTCGCGGATGGAGTAGCCGCCGCCGTTGAAATCCAGCCACCAGGTGCGCTGAAGGTTCAGCTGATCCGGGGCGGGATCCGAGTCCCCGCGCCGACGCTCCGCCAGACGCATCTTGTCGCCAGGACGCAGGAGGTAGGCCGGAAGATGGCGCCAGTCCGGCGGCAGTTCGGTCTGCTGGGGGTCGACGGAAGCCGGCCCTTCCACGGACGCCAGCCGCAGGTTCGGCTGGGCGTCGAACACCCAGACCTCGTCGCGGTCCCAGGGCCCCGCGCCCGCCTCGGCGGGCAGGGCGAGCTCCGCGACCGGCCCCTCATGGCGCGCGCCGAGTTCGAGCCGCCACTCGCCGGGGCGGACCTGCACGCGCAGGCGGCCGTCGCGCTCCAGGCGAGCCGGGAGCGGCCCCCGGAGCTCCGTCGGGATGAACTTGGGAGGCAGGGCCTTGCCCAAGAGCAACTCGCGGTTCTTCCCGGAGACCTTGAGCACGATGTCCGTGACGAGCATGAGCGGGATCTCGTCGATGACGCGGCGGTGGACCACGACCTCGATGCGGTCCTCCCCCGCCTGCTTGCTCGCGGCCTTCTGCAGCCAGAGCCGGCCCTCCGCGTCGCGGTTCGGGAACGGCACCCGGTTCCCGCGGATGGCCAGGGCGACGAGCCCGGTCTCGGCCGGGATCTGGATGAGCTCGGGCATGGAATCCCAGCGGAAGGAGCCGGTCACCGCATGGGCGCCGCTTTGCAGGCGCACGCGCGGCGCGCCCTCGCGCAGGACGACCGCGGCCGGCCGTCCGTCCACGAGCACGTCCTGCGGCCAGCGCTTGGCGTCGCCGGGCAGGGCCGCCCAGCCGTCGCGGTACGCCTGCCAGTCCTGCCGGAAGCTCCCGCGGCTGTCTTCGAGCTCCAAGCTGAGGCGCGCGGGCCAGAAACAGGCCTTGCCCCTGCCGGATAGACCGGGACAGCGCGCGTCCTCATGGCCATCGAGGGCCCACTGCACCCAGGGCTTGAGGGGCTCCGGGACTTTGTCCGCCGGGAGCGGCTCAGCCCGGAGGGCGGTCGGGACTAGGAAGAGGAGTCCTGCAAGGAGAGTCGGGAGCTTGCGCATCATGTCCTCCGATACGGCTCTTGGATGCTATCAAAATCAGGCGTCCCCGGAGCCCCCGGCGATCACCTTCAGGAAGGCCGGCCCGAACCGCTCCAGCTTCTTCTCGCCGACCCCTTTCACAAGCCGCAGTTCCTCAAGCGTCCGGGGCCTGAGCGCCGCCATCTCCAGCAGGGCCGCGTCGTGGAACACGACGTAGGGCGGTACGCCCAACTGGAGGGCGATCATCCGCCGGAAGGCCCTGAGCCGCTCGAAGAGGGCCTCGTCCGCCCTCGGCTCGGCTTCCATCGTCGGCCGCGCCGGCTTCCTGCCCTTCCTCTTACGGGCCTGCGGGACCGCCGTCCCGAGCCGCACCGTCCCCTTGTCCGCGCAGAGAGCCTTGCCCTCAGAGGTGATGCGCAGAAGAGGGTAGTCGCCCTCGTCGACTTCCAAGAAGCCCTGCACGATGAGCTGGTCCACCCAGTAGCGCAGGGCCGCCTCGCTCTCCTTGCCCAGGAGGCCGAACACGCCGAGCTTGTCGTGCCCCCGAGAGGCCATGCGCTCATCGGGCTTGCCCAGCAGGAGCTTGACCACGTACCCGGCCCCGAAGCGCCCTTCCGTCCGCCAGGCGGCGCTCAGGATCTTCTTGGCCGTCAGGAGGGCCTCCTCGTCCGGCAGGCTCCGGGTCTCGCCGAGACACACGTCGCAGGCCCCGCACCCTTTCGCCGGGGCCGGGTATTCCGCGCCGAAGTGCTCGCTGAGGATGCCGTGGCGGCAGACTGGGGCCGCGGCGTAGCGGCCGATCTCGCGCAGTTGTTTCTCCAAGGCTCGCTCGCGCTCGGGCGCGAGCTCGCCGTCCTTCTTGGCCAGGAAGCGGTGGCGGATGAGGTCGGAAGCCGCGAAGAGCAGGACGCACTCGGCGCTCTCGCCGTCCCGCCCCGCGCGGCCGGACTCCTGCTGGTAGTGCTCCACCGAGCGCGGCGTGTTCGCGTGGACGACGAAGCGCACGTCCGGCCGGTCGATGCCCATCCCGAAGGCGATGGTCGCCACCACGACGTCGGCGTCCTCGGCGAGGAACTTCTCCTGGCACTCGCGCCGCTCGGAGGCCTCCATGCCGGCGTGGTAGGGGACGCAGGACACGCCGGCCTCGCGCAGGCCCTCGGCCAGGCGGTCCACCTCCTTGCGGGTCTGCGCGTAGACGATGCCGCCCTGCTTGGGGTGGCGGCGGATGACGTCGAGCACCTGGGCGGCCTGGTCGTGGCGCGGGACGGCGCGGTAGACCAGGTTGGGCCGGTCCGGGTGGCCGATGAAGCGCTCGGGCTCGCGCAGGGCGAGCTGGCGGCAGATGTCCTCGCGCACCTCCGGCGTGGCCGTGGCGGTCAACGCCATGCGCGCGGCTTTGGGCAGGCGCTCGAACACCTCGGCCAAGCGGCGGTACTCGGGGCGGAACTCGTGGCCCCAATGGGAGACGCAGTGCGCCTCGTCCACCGCGATGAGGACTAGACGGGGTGCGAGCTCTTCTGCCAGGTCGCCGACCAGCAGGCGCTCCGGGCTGACATAAAGGAGGTCCACCTGGCCGGAGGCCAGGAGCCGGTAGGCCTCCGAACGCCGGGAGCCCTCCAGGTTCGAGTGCAGGGCCTCGGCCTTGAGCCCCGCCTCGCGCGCGGCCGCCACCTGGTCGTCCATGAGGGCGATGAGCGGGGAGACGACCAGCACGAGCCCCTTCCCCAGAGCGGCCGGGAGCTGGTAGCAGACGCTCTTCCCGCCGCCCGTGGGCAGGACGACCAGGGTGTCCTTGCCGGCCAGGGCGGCCTGGACGGCCTCCTTCTGGAGCGGCCGGAACGAGCGGTAGCCCCAGCCCCGCAGGAGGGCTTTCTTCAGTTCCGCGTCGAGGGCGCTCACGCCTCGGATTCTATGTTATTCGGAACGGACAGATTCCCGGAGCAGCTCGTCCCATGCGTCGCTGGCTTTATCCGCTTCGGCCATCCGGCGCAGCCAGGGAAGGAAGGGCTCGAGGGCGCGTTCGCCTTCCAAACGCTTGAGGGCGTAGACGAGCGGCCAGGCACCGGAGCGGCTCTGCGCCTGCTGGCGCTGGAGCCATTGCTTCAGGTAGAAACCCGCGCGCGCGGGCGGCAGATCCATCCCTTCCAAGGTCTTCCGTATCTCCTCCGCCGCGTCCAGGCGCATGGGGCCATCCGCGGACTTCCCGACGCGCTCGAACGCCTCGTCCGTGCCGATGCGCAGGAGCGGGCCGATGAGCTGGACCGAGAACGGCCGCACGTCCATGCCGGTCCGGCCGTACTTGTCCTCCAGCTGTATGAGGAGGACAACGGCCGGCCCGGCCTCCTCGCGGTAGAGGCTCGCCGCCTCAGCGAGTTGGACGATCCTGTCCATGGGGTCCACCTGCGGCTTCTTGAAAGAATCGATGAGGACTCTCAGCGCCTGCGGGTGGCTCCGCTTGGCCAGGGCGATGGCCGCGTTCTCCCGCTCCCAATAGATCGTGGAGGAGAGCTTGCTCTCGAGTATCCGGCGCGAATCCTCCTGCTGGGCCATGGCCGCCGCGCAGGCCGGGTCCATCTTCTGCAGGCATTCCTCCACCGCGGCGGGAAGGGCCTTGGCGAGAGCGCCTTGGACAGGTGATGTGCCGGAGAACAGGGCGAAAGCCGCGGCGTCGGCCGGCCGCAGTTCGGCTCCAGCCGGCGGGTAGCGGTAGGAGAAACCCGCGGCGTCCTTCTTCAGGAGCTCCGCGTTCTTGGCCGCGGCGTCGAACAAACGGCCTATGCCGGAGAAGTAGGCGAGCTGGCGGGCGTCCGCGCTGAGGACGAGAAAATGCTGGTACACATCGCCCGAGCTTCCTTGCCGGCAGGAGAAGCAAAGCGAACTCGCTTTCTGCCCCCGTTCTTCGCAAGGGCCGCGCTCCCACGCTGGCGGGCTGGCCGGATCGCAGCGTGAAGCGCCTCCCCCCGAAGACGAGGCGGCCTGCATGGCCCGGGCCCACGCTTCGTGCGGCGTGCCGATCACGCAGAGGACGCGGTCCTTGCCTTGGAGGATGCTGCGGCTCTGGGTGTAGGCCAGCCGGATCTCGGCGAAGACGGCGTCCATGGACGAGGCGAAGTAGGCTTGCTGGTTGGGCAGGACCACGGGCCGGCCCCAATCGATGAAGGCCCACAGCCCGAAGAAAGGCAAGGCGAGCGCGTTGAGCACGCACAGGACTTTCAAGGCTCGAGCGGATAGGCTCTCGCGCAGACGAACGAGGCCGAAGGCCGCGGCCGCGACGACTGCCAGGATCAGGGGCCGGGGCCAGCGGCTCCACGTCCACGCTTCGGGGACGTTGCGCCAGAGGGCGGCGTAGAGGTTGAGCGCGAAGAGGACGAGCCAGCCGGCGGCCTTCATCTGCTTGAGCATAAGCTGAGAGGGTGTTCTAACAAATTATTTGCTAGAGTGCCCCCAGGACTTGATCCGACGTCGGGACAGGTACCTCCATGACGACCCCTTACGGAATCATCGGCGACGGCAGAGCCGCGACCCATTTCGCGCGCTACCTTTCGCTCGCGAAGATCCCTCATCGGCAGTGGTCCAGGAAGAAGTCCGTCGAGACCCCCGAGCGGGCCCTGCGCGGCTGCCGCACGCTCCTCGTCCTCATCAAGGACTCCGCCATCGAGCCCTTCCTCCGCGCCCATCCGTCCCTCGCCGCGCAGCGCCCCGTCCAATTCTCGGGCAGCCTGGCCACGCCTCTGGCCGCGGGGGCGCATCCCCTGGCGGCTTTCGGGAGCCGCCCGTTCACGCTGTCCGAGTACGAGAGGATCCACTTCGTCTCCGAGGAGGGCGGCCCCTCCTTCGGCGAGCTCTTCCCGCGCCTGAAGAACCCCTCCTCCGCGCTGGCGAAGGAGCTCAAGCCCTACTACCACGCCCTCTGCGTCCTGAGCGGCAACTTCTCCACCCTCCTTTGGCAGAAGCTGTTCAAGGAGAGCGCCCGCACTCTCGGCCTGCCCAGGTCGGCCGTTGCCGCCTATCTCGACTGCGTGTGCCAAAACATCGGGCACGACCCCGACGCCGCCCTGAGCGGCCCCCTGAGCCGCGGTGACGATGAGACCCTGAGAAGAGGTCTCGCCGCCCTCTCCGGCGATCCCATGAAGAGCGTCTACGAGGCCTTTGCGAGGTGCCCGCGACTATGAAGATCCAGGACTTCCGAAGAGCCAAGGAGGAGGGCCGCAAGCTCTCCATGGTGACGGCCTACGACTACACCATGGCGCGCATCGTCAACGCCTCCGCCGTCGACTGCGTCCTGGTGGGCGACAGCGCGGCCATGGTGATGCACGGCCACCCCTCGACCCTGCAGGCCACGACCGAGCTGATGCGCCTGCACACCCGTGCCGTGGCGAGGGGGGCGCCGGACAAGTTCGTGGTCGCGGACATGCCCTTCCTGTCGTTCCGGAAGGGCCTCGCCCCGGCGATGGACTGCGTCCAGGCCCTCATGCAGGCCGGCGCCTGCGCGGTGAAGCTCGAGGGACTCATCGGCCATGAGGCCACCCTCGAGCACATCATCCGCTCGGACGTCCCGGTGATGGGCCACCTCGGGCTGACGCCGCAGTCGGTGCACAAGCTGGGCGGCTACCGCGTGCAGGGCCGGGACTCGGCCTCAGCGCGCGCGCTCAAGGAGCAGGCCGCCCGGCTCGAGGAGCTGGGCTGTTTCGCGCTGGTCCTGGAGTGCGTCCCCGAGGAGCTCGCGGGGGAGGTGAGCGCCGAGCTGAGCATCCCCGTCATCGGGATCGGCTCGGGCCGGCGCACGGACGGGCAGGTGCTGGTGCTCCAGGACCTGCTCGGCATGACCCACGACCTCGCGCCGAAATTCGTCAAGCGCTATCTGGAGGGCTGCTCCCTGATGAAGGACGCCCTCGACCGGTTCGACGCCGAGATCAAGAACGGAGGCTTCCCTGAAGACCCTGCGAAGCATCACCGCGTGGCGAAAGCTTAGGAACGCGCGCCCTCTCAAGGGCCGGTCGGTCGGCTTCGTGCCCACGATGGGCGCCCTGCACGAGGGGCACCTCTCGCTCGTCGAGCGCAGCCGGCGCGAGAACGGCGCGACCCTCGTGAGCATCTTCGTCAACCCGACCCAGTTCAACGACAAGAATGACCTCAAGAACTATCCGCGCACCCTGAAGGAAGACTCGGCCAAGCTCGAGGCGGCTGGGGCCGATTTCCTGCTGGTCCCCTCCAGCCGGGAACTCTACCCGGACGGCTACGCCTACCGTGTCCAGGAGGACCGGCTGAGCCCCCTGCTCTGCGGGGCGTCGCGGCCGGGGCACTTCGCCGGTGTGCTCACCGTCGTCATGAAACTCCTCCAGGCGGCCGAGGCCGACCGGGCGTACTTCGGCCGCAAGGACTACCAGCAGTACCTGCTCATCAAGGGGATGGCGGAGGCGTTCTTCCTCAAGACGCGCATCCTGAGCTGTCCCACGGTGCGCGAGAGCGACGGGCTGGCCATGAGCTCGCGCAACCTCCTGCTGAGCCCGGAACAGCGCGCTCTCGCACCGGCCCTGGCGCGAACGCTCAGGACGGCGAAGACGGCGCATGCCGCGGCGCGGGAGCTGAGGAGGCTCGGCTTTGCGCCGGATTACGTGGAGGACCGCTGGGGCCGCCGCTTCGCCGCGGCCCGCCTGGGGAAAGTGAGGCTCATCGACAATGTCCGGCTCTAACATCCTATTCCAACTTACGGGCTCGATCGCCTGCTATAAAGCCTGCTCCGTGATCTCGAAGCTCGTCCAGGACGGCTTCACGGTGAAGACCGCGGCCACGGAGTCGGCCCTGCGCTTCATCGGCCCCGCGACGCTGGAGGGGCTCACCCGAGAGCCCGTCTACGCCGACCTATTCGAGGGCCGCAAGGCCCTGGAGCACGTCGAGCTGACCCAGTGGTACGACCTGGCCATCGTCTGCCCCGCCACGGCGAACATCCTGGGGAAATTCGCCGGCGGCATCGGCGACGACTGCGTGAGCACGCTCTTCCTGGCGCACGACTTCAAGAAACCCTTCCTCATCGCCCCGGCGATGAACAGCCGCATGCTCGCCCACCCGGCCGTCCAGCGCTCCATCTCCGTCCTGAAAGGCTGGGGGGTGTCCGTGCTCGGCACCGGGACCGGCCGCCAAGCCTGCGGGGACTCCGGCCCCGGCAGGATGCTCGAGCCGGGCGAGATCCATGCCGCGATCCTCAAGGCGCTGAAGGCATGAGGGTCCTCATCACCTCCGGCGCCACTAGAGAGCCCATCGACGGCGTGCGCTTCATCACCAACCTCAGCACCGGGAAAACCGGCGCGGCGCTCGCGGAACGCTTCCTCAAGAAGGGCTGCGAGGTCGTCTACCTCCATGGAGCGCAAGCGGCCCGGCCCTCCCGCAAGGCCCGCCGCGTCGAGTTCGGCAGCTTCGCTGACCTGGACGCGAAACTGCGCTCCGAACTGAGGGCGCGCCCATTCGACGCGATCCTCCACCTGGCCGCGGTGAGCGACTATTCCGTACGGTCGGTGCGCGTGGGCGGCGTACGCCGCGCGCCCAACCGGCTGGCCAAGCTCGACTCCGGCCGGGAGGTGTCGATCCGCCTGAAGCGGAACCCGAAGCTCCTCGACCGGCTTGGCCGTTACGCCGGCCGCTTAAAACCCTTCATCGCGGCCTTCAAGCTGACCAACGGTGCGGATGCTCGGAAGATCGAAGACTCCGTGCATCGACTCTCCGAAAAAGCGGACATCGTGGTCCACAACGACCTCTCCGAGTTCGCCGACGGCCGAACCCATCCGTTCCACGTCTACGAAGCGGGCCGGAAGGTCGCGGACTGCCGTTCCCGGGCCGCCCTGGCGGCGCGCCTGCTGAAGCTGCTGAGAAAGGAGGGATGACATGCTCTTGACCCTGGACGTCGGGAACAGCCAGATCTACGGCGGGGTGTTCGACGGGGAGACTCTGAAGCTCAAGTTCCGGAAGACCTCGAAAACGGACGTCACCTCCGACGAGCTGGGCGTGTTCCTGCGCGGCGTCCTGCGGGAGAGCGGCCTCGCCCCCGATTCGATAAAGGACGCGGCGGTGTGCAGCGTGGTGCCCGACCTGGCGCATCCGGTCCGCAACTGCTGTCTCAAGTACTTCGGGAAGGAGCCCTTCCTGCTCCAGCCCGGGGTGAAGACGGGGCTGAACATCAAGTACAAGAACCCGGCGGAGGTGGGCGCAGACCGCATCGCCAACGCCATCGCTGCGGTCCACCGGCATCCGGGAAAGAACCTGATCCTCATCGACCTCGGGACGGCGACCACCTTCTGCGCCGTCACGGGCTCAGGGAACTACCTGGGCGGGATCATCCTGCCCGGCCTGAGGATCTCGATGGAGGCGCTGGCGACCCGGACGGCCAAACTGCCCGCCGTCGAGATCGTGCGGCCGAAGGAACTCCTGGGCCGCACCACGGCGGACAGCATCCAAGCCGGACTCTTCTACGGCAATCTCGCGGCCATCCGGACGATCTCCGCGGCCCTCAAGACGGAATGCTTCGACTCGAAGGACGCGATCGTGATCGGGACGGGAGGGTTCTCCCGCCTCTTCGAAGGCGAGCGGGCCTTCGCTGAGATCGTCCCGGACCTGGTCCTGGAGGGCCTGGCCCTGGCCTTCCGGATGAACGCGGAGCAGGACTGATTTCCTATAATCCCCCCGTGCTCCGACGGACGGCGTGCCTCGCGCTCCTGCTCTGCTTCGCTCCCCCCTCCTTCGCCGCGCCCAAGCCCAAGGCCTCCGCCGACTCGGTTGAACAGGCCGGCTACAACAAGCGCAAGAAGGAGCTCAAGAAGTACCACGAGAAGGAGCAGCTCGACGAGAAGCCGGTGCTGGAAGTGCTCAAGGACAACGGCATGTTCGCCTCGGCCGACGCCTCGGGCTTCCGCCCCTTCAAGGTGCGCGTCTACGGCGGCTTCTACCGCTGGCCCCTCAAGGCGGGGATCGTGAGCTCCGAGTTCGGCAAGCGCTGGGGCAAGCGGCACGAGGGCATCGACATCGCGGCCGACGAGGGCGTCCCCATCCTGGCTTCGGCCGGAGGGACCGTGATCTACGCCGACGACAAACTCCGCGGCTACGGCAACGTGGTCATTTTGCGCCACGACGACGCGACCACGACGCTCTACGCCCACAACCAGAAGCTGCTCGTGCAGAAGGGCCAGCAGGTGAAGGCCGGCGAGCAGATCGCCGCCCTGGGCTCCACCGGCCACTCCACCGGGCCGCACGTCCACTTCGAGATCCGGGTGAAGGGCAAGGCCGTCAACCCGCGCAAGAAGCTCATCAAGAGCAAGTTCTGAAAGAGACCCCGGCCGCCGTCTCCATCCTGCTCGCCACCGGCCCTCACGGGCCGGAGCTGCTGCTCATCCACCGCGCCGAGCGGGAAAACGACCCCTGGTCGGGGCACATGGCCTTGCCAGGCGGGCGGCGCGAGGCGGGCGACCAGGACCTGCTGGAGACCGCCATCCGGGAGACTTTCGAGGAGACCGGCGTGCGCCTGAGGCGGGAGGGCCTTGTCGGGACGCTGGAGGACCTGCGCCCGCGCCACCGCTCCATCCCGAAGGTGCTGGTGCGTCCGTTCGTGTTCCGGCTGAACTCCCGGCCGAGGACCCGGCCGAGCGACGAGGTGGCCGCCTGCTGGTGGGTCTCCCTCGGGCGGCTGAAGAGGTCTTCCTGCCGCATCCACGTCCCCGAGCGGAAGCTCGCGGTGGACGCCTACCTAATAGGTCCTCATATCGTCTGGGGCATCACCCAGCGCATCCTCTCGGCCCTGTTCCTAAAGACCGAGCTCGCCTGAGATCCGGCGCATCGCGTCGACGCCGAGCTCCGCGAACTCGGGCAGCGGGATGCCGATCTGCTCGCACTCCCGGATGATGTCGCGGTCCACCTTGGCGGCGAAGGCCTTCTCCTTCATGCGCTTGACCACGGAGGAGGGCTTGACGCTCGCGAGCTTCTTGTCCGGGTAGACCAGGGTCGTGGCGGTGATGAGGCCGGTGAGGGTCTCGCCGGCGGCGAGCGCCTTGTGGAACTTCTCGGTCCTCTTCTGGCCGTGGGCCTGTTCGTTGTGCATCTTGACGGCCTCGACCAAGGCGGGCGGATAGCCCGCCTGGGTCAGGATCTCGACGCTCTTCAAGCCGTGGATTGCGAGGTCGGCGTTGACGATCTCGACGTCCACGTCGTGCAGGAGGCCCGCCAGGCCCCAGAGCTCCTCGTCCTCGCCCAGGCGCCGGGCGAGGGCGCGCAGCACCGCCTCGGAGGCGAGGCAGTGCTTGATCATGTTCTCGTTCTTGACGTGCTCCTTGAGGAGGGACAGCGCGGCGTCGCGGGAAAGGGTGGTCATGGGGGGTATCCTATCATAGAGCCCGTCCGCGGCTCCAAACCGGCGAGATTAATATATACTTTCCTTAGAAGATCCCGCCCCTCAGAGGTGAATCATGGCCGTGGACCTTGAGAAGCTCCTCCGCCCTGTCGACAATCCGGCCCTCCCCTTCCCGCCCAAGTGCATGACGCTCGCCAGCGGCGAGATCATGGTCGTCCGCCAGGTGGGGCGCGAGGAGATCCCCAACATCCTGCCCCACATCGAGCCCCTCATCCACGTCGAGCGCGACTACTACGACATCGTAGCCGCCCGTCTCTACGCCGAGCTGCTGGGCTTCTACCGCCATCGCGTGCAGGACGAGTACGTCCTCGTCGCCCAGATCGACGGCGAGCTCACCGCCGTGGTCAACGGCCGGCGGGTGGACTCCAAGGTCGGCATGTCCTACCACACCCTCACCTTGCGCCGCGGCCTGCGCATCGGCTCGCACGCCTTCGCCTCCAAGATGGAGTACCACATGGAGATCATGAAGCAGGAGGCGGTGCTCGTCGTCGCCGAGTCCCCCATCGGCTTTAGGCGCTGGATGATCGAGTACGAGCTCGAGAAGCGCTTCGAGGTGCCCCACGAGCTCGGCGGGGTGCCCACCTACGCACTCACGCAGGCCCTCTACCAGAAGGCCCGCGGAAAGCTCATCGTCGGGCGCCGCCCCGTGCCGGTTAAGCTGCTCGCCAAGGCCGAGGCCGCCATCCTGCCGCCCTCGGACCCGCCGCGGCCGCCCATGGACATGCTCGCGGCCACGCGCTCGATGTCCGACCCCACCGGCAGCGTGCTCATCTCCCGGCGGGCCGACGAGCTGCGGGCGCCCGTCCCCGCGAAGAAGGGGGCCCGCCATGCGTGAGGTCTACGTCGCAGGCATCGGCATCACCTCCTTCACCCGGCTCGAGTACCCTTTGGTCGAGATCGCGGCCTACCCGGCCATGATGGCGCTCAAGGAGAGCGGGCTCAGGAAGATCGACCACCTCTACGCGGCCAACATGGGCGGCGGCCGCATCAACGGACAGACGGGCCTCGCGAGCGCGGTCGTCGACAACCTCGGCCTCACCCCCGCCGGGGCTGAGACCATCGAGAACGGCCCGGCCTCCGGCGCCTCGGCCCTCAAGGAAGGCTTCATGGCCGTGGCCTCCGGGATGCACGACGTCGTGCTGGTCACGGGCGCGGAGCGCATGCGCGCGGTCAACAACCTGGAGGCCACGGACTTCGTGGCGACCCTGACGCACCCCTACGCGGAGTACATCTACGGCGTGACCCTGCCCTCCCTGGCGGGGATGTTCACCCGCCTGCACATGGACCGCTACAAGGTGACGCCCCGCCACCTCGCGATGGTCGCGGTGAAGAACCACGGCAACGCGATGTTCAACCCCTTCGCGCACCTGCACCAGCCCATCACGCTCGAGGGCATCCTGGACTCCGAGGACGCGGCCACGAACAACCCGGTCGTGGCCGACCCCCTGCGGTTCTTCGACTGCTGCCCGGTCTCGGACGGGGCGGCCTGCCTGATCCTCTCGACCGCGGAGGTCGCGAGGAAGACGGGCAAGCCGATGGTGCGCCTCTCCGGCGTGGGCCAGGCGACGGACACCCTCTGCGTGCACGAAAGAGACAACCCCCTCGAGCTGCCGGCCGTCCGCGGCGCGGCGGCCCAGTCCCTCAAGATGGCCGGCAAGAAGCCCTCCGACGTGGACGTGGCCGAGCTCCACGACGCCTTCACCATCCTCGAGATCGTGGAGAGCGAGGAGTGCGGCTTCTTCAAGAAGGGCGAGGGCCACCTCGCGCTCGCGAAAGGCGAGACCGGGCTCAAGGGAAGACTGCCCATCAACACGTCCGGCGGCCTGAAGGCCAAGGGCCACCCGGTCGGAGCGACCGGCGTGGGCCAGGCCCACGAGATCGTCCTCCAGCTGAGGGGCGAGGCCGGCGAGCGGCAGGTGAAGGGCGCCAAGACCGGCTTCACGGTCAACTTCGGCGGCTTCGGCAACAACGTCGTCTCGCTCTGCTTCACGCGGGAGAAATAGCATGCAGCTCGACATCCTCGGCTACCAGTGCAAGAAGTGCCAGACGATCAGCTACCCCTACCGCACCCTCTGCCGCAAGTGCGGCCACGACGCCTTCGACCCCGTGCCCCTGCCCAAGAAGGGGAAGCTCCTGACCTTCACCCAGCTCTTCACCCTGCCCGGCGACTTCGAGGTCAACGACATCACCCTCGGCATCGTGGAGCTCGAGAACGGCGTGCGCATGACGGCCCAGCTCAAGATCGACGCCCCGAAGATGGGGATGGCCGTGCAGGGGAAGGTCGAAGTGGTCCGCCAGGCGGGCTACGACAAGTGCCGCGGGATGGTGTTCTACCCCCGGTGACCCTCCTCAGCGTCGGCGACAGGGTGGCGCCGGGGCGCTACCGCCCCTTCTCCCGCTTCAGCGGGGCCCTGGCCTTCGTCCGGGAAGTCCATCGGGCCGGCCTCGGCGGGGCGGTCCTCGCCTGCGTCGTGCGCGAGGAGAAGGGCGAAGGGCCGCTCAACATCGTCGTCCGAGGGGACCTGGCCGCCGTCCTCTCCCTGGAAGTGCGCCCGGACGCCGTGCTCTTCGGACGCCGCCTCCTGCCCATCCCCCGCCGCTTCGATTCCGCCCTGCGGCTCGCGGGCCCCCTCAGCGGATCGATCCGGGAGAACCTGGCCGCCTTCCGAGGCGCTTTGTCCGAGGGCGAAGGCGCGGCTTTGCTCCTGCGTCCGGCGCGGGCGCTCCCCCCCTCCTTCCAGGCCGAGTTGGCCGCGAGCCTGCGGGAGGGCTACGACAAGCTCCTCTCCGGCGACCTGCCGGGCGGAGCCAAGGCCCTCAAGGGCCGCGGACAGGGCTTGACGCCGAGCGGAGACGACCTGCTGGCCGGCTTCCTGTTGGGTTTACGCGCGGTCGAGGCCGCTTTCGGCGCCGACCTGGCGGCCGAGCGCCGCGTCGTCCGCCGCGCCGCCCGCAGCCGCAGCCTCTTCTCCGAATCCTTTTTGCGCTGCGCGGCCGAAGGCCGCTTCTTCGAGGGCGCCCAGGCCGCCGCCCGAGCCCTCCTGCAGGGGAACCCCGGGCAGGCCCGCGAAGCCGCGAAGCGCCTCTCCACGTTCGGAGCCAGCTCCGGGACCGACCTCGGCGTCGGGCTCCTTGCGGCCCTCGAGCTCCGCCTGCCGGCGGGGCAGGAGTGCACCCTATGACCGTCAAAGGCCTCATCAAGTCCGGCGAGTACTTCGACTCCGTCACGCTCATGATCGTGGGCCGCGACGTCACCGCTCTGAAGGGCGTCCAGGACGCCGCGGTGGTCATGGGTACCCAGGAGAACAAGGCCATCCTGAAGGCCGCGGGCCTGCTTCTGCCCGAGTTCGAGAAAGCGGGCGAGACCGACCTGCTTTTGGCCGTCAAGGCCGAGAGCCCGGAGACCGCATCGAAGGTCCTGGCCGAGTCGGAAGCGCGGCTCCTGAGCGTGCGCAGCCGCTCGGACTCGGAGGAAGAGTACCGCCCGAAGAGCTTCGAGGGCGCGCTCAAGGCCCTGCCGGGCGCCAACGTGGCCCTCATCTCCATCGCGGGCCGCTACGCGGGCGAGGAGGCGATGAAGGCGCTCAAGGCCGGCCTGCACGTGATGCTCTTCTCGGACAACGTCCCCCTGGAGAAGGAGGTCGAGCTCAAGGAGTTCGCCCGAGGGAAGGGCCTGCTCGTGATGGGCCCGGATTGCGGCACCGCGATCATCAACGGGGTCCCGCTCGCCTTCGCCAACCAGGTGAGCCGGGGCGACGTGGGCATCGTGGCCGCGGCCGGGACCGGCCTGCAGGAAGTCAGCTGCATCCTCTCCAACGAGAGCGCCGGCCTCTCGCAGGCCATCGGGACGGGCGGCCGGGACGTGAAGAAGGAGGTCGGCGGGATCATGTTCCTCGAGGGCCTCAAGGCCCTGCTGGAGGATCCCGCGACCAAGGTCGTGGTGCTGGTCTCCAAGCCGCCGCACGAGTCCGTCCTCAAGAAGATCGGCGCGGCGGTCAAAGACTCGCCCAAGCCCATCGTGGCCGTGTTCCTGGGAGCGGAGGGCAAGACCCTCAGCCGCTACGGGATGCTGCCGGCGGGCACCCTCGAAGAAGCGGCCCTCCTGGCCGCCGCCCTTTCCAAGGGCGGCGATGCCAAGGCGGCCGGCAAGAAGCTCGCCGACCGCGAGCGGGCCTTGAGCGAGCTGGCGGTCAAGGAAGCCTCCCAGACGGCCAAGGGCCAGCGCTACGTGCGCGGCCTCTTCAGCGGCGGCACCTTCTGCTCCGAGGCCCAGCTCGTGTTCCAGGAGCTCGGCATCTCGGACGTCCTCTCCAACGCGCCGCTGGCACCCTTCAAGGCGCTCGCCGACGCCCTGAAGAGCGAGCGCCATACCCTCATCGACCTGGGCGAGGACGCCTTCACGGTGGGGCGGCCGCACCCCATGATCGACTACTCTTTGCGTTGCCGCCGCATCCAGGCCGAGGCCCAGGACCCCGAGACGGCGCTCATCCTGCTCGACGTGGTCCTGGGCTACGGCTCCAACATGGACCCCGTCCGCGAGCTGGCCCCGGCTTTGCGCGACGCGCGGAGCACGGCCGAGCAGGGGGGACGGCGCCTCGTCTTCGCCTGCTCGGTGACGGGCACCCCCGAGGACCCGCAGGACAAGGACAAGGTGAGCGAGGGGCTCAAGGCGGCCGGCGCGCTGGTCTTCCCCAGCAACGCCGCGGCCGCCCGCTTCGCGGCGCGCGTCGCCGAGTACCTGGAGGGGGAGTGATGGCCATCAAGGACCTTTTCAAGTCGAAGCTCAAGGTCGTCAACATCGGGCTCGCCTCGTTCACCGAGAGCCTCGAGCGCTCGGGCGCGCAGAGCGTGCAGGTGGATTGGCGCCCGCCGGTGAAGGCGGACGCGGGCGCCCTGGCCGCCGTCGAGGCGGCCGCCGCCGACATCGAGAAGGCCAACGCGAAGGCCGTGAAGCTCATCCTCACGGGCAAGCCGGCCCTGGTCGGGATGGGCGTGGCTCTGGACACCATCCCTGGGATGACTCACGACCTCATCCTGCACGCGGGCCCCCCCGTGACCTGGGAGCGCATGTGCGGCCCCATGCGCGGCGGCGTCATCGGCGCCCTGCTCTACGAAGGCCGCGCGAAGACCCCCGAGGAAGCCGAGAAGCTGGCCGCCTCCGGGAAGATCCGCTTCTCCCCCTGCCACGAGCACGGCGCCGTCGGCCCCATGGCCGGCATCGTCTCCCCCTCCATGCCGGTCTTCATCGTCAAGAACGAGGAGCACGGCAACCTCGCCTACGCGACCATGAACGAGGGGCTGGGGAAGGTGCTCCGCTACGGCGCCTTCGGCCCGGAGATCACGAAGCGGCTCAAGTGGATGGCTGACGAGCTCTACCCGACGCTCGCCGCGGCCATCGCCAAGCTCGGCCGCATCGACCTCAAGAGCATGATCGCCCAGGCCCTGCACATGGGCGACGAGGTGCACAACCGCAACCGCGCGGCCACTTCCCTGCTCTTCCGGGCGCTGGCCCCGGCCATCGTGCGCACCTGCCCGGACTCCGAGCGGGCGGCCAAGGTGCTGGAGTTCATCCACGGCAACGACCATTTCTTCCTGAACCTCTCGATGGCCGCCTCGAAGGCCACCCTCGACGCCGCCCGCGGCGTCGCCGGCAGCAGCCTCGTGGTCGTCATGGCCCGCAACGGGACGGACTTCGGCGTCCAGCTCTCCGGGACGGGCGGGGAGTGGTTCACGGGCCCGGCCCCGGTGCCCGACGCCCTGTACTTCCCGGGCTTCACGAAGGCGGACGCCAACCCCGACATCGGGGACAGCGCCATCACGGAGACCAACGGCCTCGGCGGCTTCTCCATCGCCGCCGCCCCGGCCATCGTCCAGTTCGTGGGCGGGCAGGCGCCGGACGCCCTGCGCTACACCAAGCAGATGTACGAGATCACGGCCGCCGAGAACGGCGCCTACCAGATCCCCTCGCTGAACTTCCGGGGGGCTCCGACCGGCATCGACGTGCGCAAGGTGGTCGCCAAGGGCATCTTCCCGCTCATCGACACGGGAGTCGCCCACAAGGAGCCGGGCGTCGGGCAGGTGGGGGCGGGGATCCTCTCTGCGCCGGCCGAGCCGTTCGTGAAAGCGCTGTCCGGCCTGGCGGGCTCCCTGTCCGCGAAGCCGAAGAAGCAGAAGAAGACCCTGAGCGTGTAAAAGGAGGACGGATGAAGACCGACAAGAAGACGGCTGATTTCCTGAACTTCATGGGCAAGGCCAAGATGTTCGACCTCACCCAGCGTCTGAGCATCCACACCCCGCCGTGGCCGAGCTACGTGCCGCTGCAGCTGCAGTACTTCAAGCGCATCGCCGGCGCGCACATGGGCCAGGGGGCCAACGGCCAGATCATGACCACGAGCAACCACGTGGGCACGCACATGGACGGCGAGATCCACTTCCACGCCTGCGGCCGCTCCATCGGCAACGTGCCGCTCCACGAGTGGGTGGGCCCCGGCGCCGTGGCCGACATCTCCAAGGAGGTCGGCGACTACGACCTCTACAGCCCCGAGATGATCATGAAGAAGGTCGAGGTCAAGAAGGGCGACATCCTGATCATCAACACGGGCTACCACCGCTACGCCTGGGACCAGAAGCAGTCCGACGAGGTCCGCTACTTCGTCAAGCACCCGGGCCCCGACCCCAAGTTCCACCAGTGGGCCCTGGACATGAAGTTCAAGTGGATCGGCGTGGACTGCGGCTCGGCCGACCACCCGATGAACACCATCATCCGCAACTGGCACCCCAAGCTCTTCACCGAGGCCGAGGAGAAGCTCAAGGCGCGCTACGGCATGGGCTGGGACGAGATGTTCCCCCAGGAGATCTACTACCAGGTCATGCACCTCAAGCTCTTCCCCAAGAAGATCGTCCACGCCGAGAACCTGGGCGGCGAGATCGACCAGCTCAACAACAAGCGCTGCTGGATCGGCTGCTTCCCGCTGAGGGGCATCGAGCTCGAGAGCGCGATGTGCCGCATGGTCGCCTGGCTGCCGTAAAGGAGCGGACATGCCTATCACCTGCGAGTTCGAGTACCTTAAGCCGAAGACCCTCCCGGAGGCCCTGGGCCTGCTGGCCCGGCACGGCAGGAAGGCCGCGGTCCTGGCCGGCGGCACGGACCTCCTGGTCTGGATGAAGGAGGGCCTGCGCGAGCCCGAGGCCGTGGTGGACGTGAAGGGCCTCAAGGAACTCCGGAAGCTCGAGATGAAGGGTTCGGCCCTTCACGTGGGCGCCGCCGTGACCTTCACCCAGCTGCTCGAGTCCAAGCTCGTGCGCGAGAAGCTGCCCCTGCTCTGGGAGTGCGCGCGCACCGTGGCCTCCTGCGGGGTCCGCAACCGGGCGACCCTGGCCGGCAACCTCTGCTCCGCCGTGCCCTCGCTCGACGGCGGGCCGGCGGTATTGGCCTACGACGCCGTGGTGCTGGTGCAGGGCGCCAAGGGGCGCCGCGAGGTTTCGGCCGCCGACTGGTTCGTCGGCCCGAAGCGCACGGCGCTCAAGGACGGCGAGCTCGTGCTGGGGGTCCGCTTCCCCCTTCCGAAGCGCCGGCACGCCTCCTGCTACCTCAAGCTCGGCCGCTACCGCGGCGAGGACCTCGCACAGGTGGGCCTGGGCGTGCTGGCTTTGGCCGACGACAGCTATCGCCTCGCCTTCTGCGCGGTGGGGCCCGTCCCGGCGCGCGCCAAGCGCATCGAGGCCGCGCTCAAGGGCCACAAGGTCACCGACGAACTCCTTTGGAAAGTCCAGGAGCTCGTCGCGCAGGAAATCAGCCCCATCACCGACATCCGCTCGAGCAAGGAGTACCGCCTCCACATGGCCAAGGTCATGGTGGAGCGCGGCCTCAAGGCGGCCGCGGCGCGTTTGGCCGGCGAAGGGCCGGCCCTCGGCGAGGAGATCCTATGAAGAAGGTTCCGATCGAGTTCAAGCTCAACGGCGTCAAGCGCCGCTTCGAAGCGGCGCCCAACGACACCCTGCTCGAGATGCTGCGCGACCGCTTAGGGATCAAGAGCCCCAAGACCGGCTGCGACCGCGGCGACTGCGGCACCTGCACGGTGCTCCTGGACGGGCGCACGGTGCGCGCCTGCCTGGTGCTGGCCCCCGAGGCCGACGGCTGCGAGATCGAGACGCTGGAGAACATCTCCAAGAAGCCTTCGCCCCTGCAGAAGGAGTTCTCAAAACGCAACTCCTTCCAGTGCGGCTTCTGCGCCCCCGGCGTCGTGCTCTCGGCCACCGAGCTCCTGCGCAAGCACAAGAAGCCCACGCGGCCGGAGATCCAGGAAGCCATCGCCGGCAACCTCTGCCGCTGCACCGGCTACTCGCCCATCATCGAAGCGATCGAAGCCGCGTCCAAGAAGTGAACGGATAGGAGCCCCTTATGCCCGAACTGAAGACCCCCAAGCGCGTGAAGGCCGCCGTGCACAACGGCTCGGCGAAGCACAACGGGACGGCCAAGCCCAACGGCAAGAAGCCCGATCTCGAGCTGAAGCCCGAGGCCGCCCCCCAAGGTCCGGCCTA
>DMEZ01000048.1:0-7090 GCA_003450735.1 Elusimicrobiota bacterium
TCATCTTGTATTGGACAAGACTCGTCCCTCCTCGAGTCTCCGCGATTTAATAGAATAGCCTCGTGCCCGCTCCCCAGCTGCGCCTCTTCAACTCCCTGACGCGGACTCTCGAGCCCTTCGCCCCCGCCTCGCCCGACGGCGCCGTGGGCCTCTACACCTGCGGGCCGACGGTCTACAACTACCTCCACGTTGGCAACTACCGCACCTACGTCTTCGAGGACAGCCTGCGCCGCGGACTCGAGTTCCTCGGCCTCAATGTCCGCCACGTCATGAACGTCACCGACGTCGGCCACCTCACGAGCGACGCCGATGAGGGCCAGGACAAGCTCGAGCTCGGCGCCGCCCGCGAAGGCAAGACCGCCTGGGAGATCGCGGCCTTCTACACCCAGACCTTCGTCGAGGACTCCCAGAAGCTGAACCTCCTGCCCCCGGACGTGCTCTGCCGCGCCACCGGCCACATCCCCGAGCAGATCGCCCTGGTGCGCCGCCTCGAGGAGAAGGGCGTCACCTACCGCACCGCGGACGGAGTCTACTTCGACACCGCCAAGTTCCCCGGCTACGGGCGCATGGCCGGAGGCCGGGCGCACTTCGAGGGCCTGCAGGAGGGCGCCCGCGTCCAGGTCAACGAGGAGAAGCGCAATCCGACCGACTTCGCCCTCTGGAAGTTCTCCCCGGCGGACGCCAAGCGCCAGATGGAGTGGGATTCCCCCTGGGGCAGGGGCTTTCCCGGCTGGCACCTCGAGTGCTCGGCGATGGCCATGAAGTACCTCGGCGAGACTTTCGACATCCACTGCGGCGGGGTGGACCACATCCCCATCCACCACACCAACGAGATCGCCCAGGCCGAGGCCGCCACCGGCAAGCCCTTCGTGCGCTTCTGGCTGCACGGCGAGTTCCTCGTGGTCAACAAAGCCAAGATGGCCAAGTCGGCCGGCGGCTTCATCCGCCTCGCCGACCTCGAGGCCAAGGGCTTCGACCCCCTGGACTACCGCTACTTCTGCTTCGGCGCCCACTACCGCCGCCAGCTGGAGTTCTCCTGGGAGGCCCTCGAGGCCGCCCAGACCGCCCGGCGCAAGCTGCGGGAGCGCTGTCTCGAGCTCGCGAAGCTCCCCGCCGGCGAGGCGCCGGCCGCGCTCGACGCCTTCCGCGAGCGCATCGCCGACGACCTGGACATGCCCGGCGCCCTGGCCTCCGTCTGGGACGCGCTCCGCGCCCTACCGCTGGAGGGCCAGCACGGCTTCCTGAAGGAGGCCGACCGGGTGCTGGGCCTGCGGCTCTTCGCGCCCGTCGACGACCGCTTGCCTGAAGAGCTCCAGGCCCTCTTCGACCGCTATTGCGCGTCCCGCAAGGCCAAGGATTTCGCCAGTTCGGACTCCCTGCGCAAGGAGCTCGCGGGGAAGGGCGTGCGCATCAAGGACACCCGGGAAGGCTCCACCTGGGTCCGAGGCTGAGATGAAACAACCCTCCCGCTGGCTGTTCGGCACTCACGTCGTCGAGGAGACCCTGAACTCCGGGCAGATGGAACCCCGGGAGGTCTGGATCCAGCGCGACCGGGGACGCAACTCGGCCGAGCTCGCCAAGACCGCTAAGGGCAAGGGCATCCACGTCCGCTGGGTGACCCGGCGCGAGCTCGACAAGCTGGCCTCGGGTGAGTCCCACCAGGGCCTCGCCGTCCGGGTCGACGCCCCGGGCTCCGACGATTTCGAGGAGTTCCTCGCCGCTCTGCCCGAGCCCGTCCGGGCCCAGACCGTCCTCGTGGCCCTCGACCAGGTCCAGGACCCCCAGAACGTCGGGGCCATCGCCCGGAGCGCGCTCTGCCTCGGGGCCGGCGCCCTGCTCGTGCCCGACCGCCGCAGCGCCGGGGCCAGCCAGGGGGCCCTGAGCGCCTCGGCCGGGGCCCTCTCGAAGATCCCGGTCTTCCAGGTCGGCAACCTGGCCCAGACCCTGACGAGCCTCAAGGAGGCCGGGTTCTGGATCTATGGGGCCGACATGGAGGGGACGACGTCCTGGGACGTGCGCTTCAACCGCCCCATGGTGCTGGTCATCGGTTCGGAGGGCGCGGGGATGAGGCCGCTGGTGCGCTCCCGCTGCGACGAGGTGGCTTCCATCCCCCAGGCTCCCGGCGGGGTGCAGAGCCTCAACGCCTCCGCGGCCGCCGCCATCCTGCTCTACGAGGCTTCCCGCCAGGCCCATGCCTGAGACGCACCGCTACTACGACTGCGAGGGCACGGGCGAGGAACACGAGCACGGTCCCCAGAGCCTCAAGCCCCTCGCCTACGCTTTCTCGCTGACCGCCCTCATCTTCCTGGCCGAAGTCGCCGGCGGCTTCTGGACGGGCTCGCTCGCCCTGCTTTCGGACGCGGCGCACATGGCCGTGGACGTCGCCGCCATCGGCCTGGGCCTTTTCGCCGCGTGGGCCTCCGCCCTCCCTCCGGACAAGGAACGCACCTTCGGCTACCGGCGAGTGGAGGTGCTGGCCGCGCTCATCAACGGCCTCGCCCTATGGGTGGTGGTCGGGATGATCCTGCACGAGGCCTACGAGAGGTTCAGGAGCCCGGTCCCCGTGGAGCACCTGGGCGGCATGCTCGCCATCGCCGCGGTCGGCCTGCTCTGCAACCTGGCCTCGGGCGCCTTGCTCTACCACAAGCACGAGCACAGCCTCAACCACAAGGCCGTCTTCCTGCACGTGCTCTCGGACGCGCTCGGCTCGATCGGGGCCATCGGGGCGGGGCTGGTCATGTGGAAGACCGGCTGGTGGCTGGCCGATCCCCTGGCGAGCCTCTTCATCTGCGCCATCATCCTCGCCGCGTCCTACCGGCTGGTCAAGGAGTCGATCCACATCCTGCTCGAGGGCGCGCCGTCCCACCTGAAGGTCGAGGAGATCCGCTCGGCCCTCCTCGGCATCGAGGGCGTGGCCGGCGTGCACGACCTGCACCTCTGGAGCCTCTCGACGGGGGCGCCGTCCATGAGCGGGCACGTCGTCCTGAAGGCCGGCGGGAGCGCGAAGGCGGTGCTGAAGGAGAGCGCGAAGGCGTTGGAAGAGAAGTTCTGCCTGAAGCACGTCACCCTGCAGGTCGAACACCCAGACTAGACGGCTCCCCTACTGCCGCTTCTCCTATGGCGACGAATCGGGCAGTCGGTTGATGTCCGATTTCCAGGGCGCCAGTTTTCTCTTGATCCTGTGCCACTCTTTGATGGGGATCGTTTCAGGCTCCCCGTCATCGTTGATCCTGAAGAAGCTGGCCGCTTGCGCCATCCATGTGAGTTTGTTCGACGGGGTGTCTTCAAGAAGCCACGAAACATCCCAAAGCCGGGCGGTGTTATCGGTGCCTCCCGTAGCGATCGTCTTCCCGTCCGGGCTGAAGGCGCCTGACCATATCACGCCCTCATGACGCATGGCTTTGCCGATCGGTTCGCCGCTCTTGGCATCCCAGATCCGGGCCGTCTTGTCATTGCTTCCGGTGAGAAGGGCTCTCCCATCCGGGCTGAAGTCGACTGCCTGGATCGCGTTGTCATGCCGCAGGATCTTGCTTAGTGGCCGTCCAGAGCCGGCATCCCATACTCGGGCGGTCTTATCCATGTTCCCTGTAAGCAGACGCTTCCAGTCCGTGCTAAAAACCACCTTCATCACGGGTTGCTCATGCCGCATGGCCTCGCCTATCGGCTTATCGATGCGGACGTCCCAGAGCCGGTCGTACTCCCCGTTCCAGACGAGCGCTGTCCTTCCATCCGGGCTGATGGCCCAGATCCTTGCACAATGCTTATGCCCAAGGGCCTTCCCTTCGGGTTTCCCGGTGCCGGCGTCCCAAAGGCGGAGGGTGGCGTCATGGCCGGTCGTCAGCACCTGCTTGCCGTCCGGGCTGAAGGCGGCAAGTTCGACGGCCCCATCATGCCGCAGGACATTGCCTGTGGGTTTGCCGGTCCTGGCATCCCAAAGTCTTGCAGTCCAGTCATCGCTTCCCGTCAGCACGGTATTCCCATCCGGGCTGAATGCGACTGCCGAGATCTCTTGATCATGCCGCATGACCTTGCCCGCAGGCTCGCCCGTCTGAGCATCCCAAAGCCGCGCGGTCTTGTCCCGACCTCTTGTCAGGATACGCTTCCCGTCCTGGCTGAACAAAGCGGATACCACCCAGCCTTCATGCCTCATGACCTTGCCGATGGGTTCGCCGGTCTGTGCATCCCAAAGCCGGGCGGTTCGATCCCAACTGCCCGTCACTACGCGCTTCCCGTCCTGGCTGAAAGAGACCGGGCCGACTGCGTGGTCATGCCGCAGGGTCTTGGCCATGCGTTTCACAAGCTTCACGTCCCATAGACGCGCAATGCCGTCCATTACCCCTGTGAGCACGAATCTCCCATCCGGGCTGAAGGCCACCGCATCGACGGAGTCGCCATGCATCATGATTTCGCCGACCGGCTCACCGGTTTTGGCATCCCAAAGCCTGGCGGTCTTGTCCTCGCTGCCTGTCAGCGCGAACTTCCCGTCCGGGCTGAAAGCGACGGCCTCGATGATGCCGGCATGCCGCATGATCTTGCCCAGCGGTTTGCCGGTCTTAGCATCCCATAACTTGGCGGTCTTATCCCAGCTTCCCGTCAGCACCGACGTCCCGTCAGGGCTGAAGGCGACTCCTCCGATCGCGTCATCATGCCTCATGACCTTGCCGACCGGCTTGCCGGTCTCGGCATCCCATAGCTTGGCGGTCTTATCATGCCCGCCCCCTGTCAGAATGAGCTTTCCTCCAGGGCCATAAGCGACTGTGTTGATCCCGGCGCTGTGTCGCACGGCCTTGCCAACCGGCTTGCCGGTAAGGGCATCCCATTGCTGAGCAGTTCCGTCCGAACTCCCAGTCAGCACGCGCTTCCCATCCGGGCTGTAAGCCATCGAGCTGACAGCTTTATTCAGCCGGATGACCGCGCCTATCGGCATGCCGGTCTTGGCATCACAGAATCGGATAGTCTTGTCACCCCAACCCGTGAACACGCGCTTCCCGTCCGGGCTGAAGGCCACCGCCACAACCGCGCCGTCATGCCCCATCATCTCACTTATCGGTTCGCCCGTGGCGGCATCCCAAAGCCGAACGGTAGTGCCCCAGCCACCCGTCGCTGCGCGCTTCCCGTCAGGACTGAAGGCGATGCTGCGGATGGCGGTCTTGTGTTGGAATACGAGCTTCGGGATCCCCGCCGCGGAGACATGGGCCCGTACATTCGCCTGAGCCATGAAGGACGGGCGCAGTCGATTGGATTCGGCGTAGTAGAGCGCCGCGAGGGCGTCTTCCCCCTTCTCGGAGTACTGTCGCCCCTGAATCGCGTATGAGAGCGCCAACTGTGTTTTGAGGGCTTGATGCTGCCGGTAGGCTTCCGCTCCCGCCGCCATGCCGCCTGCGACGGCGATCCCGCATAGCACGGCCAGCGCCGCCCGGCGTCGTGTGAACTTCTTGAGCCGGTAGAAAGGGTGAAGGGCCAGGGGGCTTACCGGTCTGTTCTCGCTATGCGCCTTCAGGTCGTCGAGGATCTCCGTTGCCGCCGAGTAGCGCTTGGCCGGGTCCGAGTGCGCGCACTTATCGACGATCGCCCCGATATCCTCGTCTACCCCGTTGCGCGAAAGTTCTCGACAGCTCGCATGCGGCCGGCCATGCTGAGAATCTCCCGCCAGAACCGCCCGCATCGTGATTCCCAGTCCGTGGATATCGCCTCGAACATCCGCCGGGAGCGGATTGCCGAAATTCGAGACGCGCGCGTGGCCTTCTTCGTCCAAGAGGATGTTGGAAGGCTTGATGTTCCCGTGAATGAGGCCTTTGGAATGGATGTAGGCCAGCGCCTGCGCAATCTCCGCCAGCCACTGGGCGGCTTTTTCAGGGGGGGCGGGCTTCCGCATGCAGACGAACTGCTCGAGGGAGCCGTGTTCCAGGTAGTCCATGGCGTAGTAGGGGGGGAGGCTCTCGATGCCCACGTCCAGGATGGAGACGATGTGAGGATTCTTCCCCAAGCGGGTGAGCTGCTCGATCGAGAACAGAAGAGAAGGCCGGCTCCCGCCGTCGGGGCCGGTGAATGCTTTTACCGCCACCCATCTGCGGGTCCGGACCTGCCAGGCTTTCCAGACCTCGGACGTACTGCCGCGGCCCAAAGTCCGAGTCAGGACGTACCCGGCGATCTTGGGAGCTGAAGGATCTTGCTCTGGAACGGGCTCTTCAGCTACTGCCGCTTCTCCGTGAGCGCGAAGATGCGCTCGATCTTCGTCTTCAGGAGGGCGAAGTCGAGCGGCTTGACCACGTAGTCCACCGCGCCGTAGAGCAGGGCGTCCTCCAGGGTGCCGGCGTCGCTGAGGCCGCTGACGATCAGGATGGGGATGCTGGAGGTCTTGGGGTCCGAGCGGATCTCCTGCGTGAGCGTGATGCCGTCCACGTCGGGCATCATGATGTCCATGAGGATCAGGTCGAAGGGCTGCCTGCGCGTCGCCTCGACGGCGCTCTCGATCTGCGTGGCGATGCCGACGTGGCAGGTGTCGAGCTGGCAGCCGCGGCAGATCGTGCAGCCGATGGCCACCATCGCGAACGTCCCGAAGCCGCAGCGGTCGGCCCCCAGGCACATGAGCTTCGCGACGTCGAGCGCGCTCTTGATGCCGGCGTCACACCACACCTCGACACGGTCGCGCAGGCCCGCGGCGACGAGCGCGCGCTTCGCCGCCAGCGGCGCGCTCGTCCACCAGCCGAACAGGCCTCCCGCGTCCCCGATAGTCGTCGTGGTCGTCATAGGTGGTCAGCCCTGGGCTCAGGTGGCACAGGGCCTCAGCCCTGTGCTGGAGCAGGCCTGAAGGCCCGCTCNNGGCGCAGACGACGTCGTAGCCCATCGTGGGCAGGCCCTGGGCGAGCAGGTCGCAGATGCCGGCGTCGTCGTCGACGGCGAGGATCTTCTTCTTGGGTGCCATGGGATGCTCCTAGGGCTTCATCGCGGGCTTGCCCGCGCCCTCTCCCGACTCGATCCAGTGATCCAGCGAGAAGCGCGAACGGCCCCGCAGGAACACGAGGACGGCCAGCGCCATCATGAACACGTCGACCATCATCGCCTGCGGCGGGGGCAGGGGGGTGGGAAG
>DMEZ01000048.1:7188-7636 GCA_003450735.1 Elusimicrobiota bacterium
AGGTGGATGGAACCGAAGCAGCCGCAGTTCTCCAGGGGGATGCCCCGCGCGAGCGTCGAGCCCAGCGCGGCGAAGAAGGAGAGCGAGAGCGCGGCCGTGCAGGCGGCGCTCAGGCGCAGGAGGAATCCCGAGAGCAAAGCGGCCGCGAGCAGGAGCTCGACGAAGGGGACGAAGTGCGCGAAGGGGAGGAGCATGTCGGGCGGCATGAGGGCGTAGGCGTCGATGACCGCGGCGAACTCCTCGGCGGGAGCGGCCGTCTTGTGCAGCCCCGAGATGAGGAAGAGGACGGCCAGGACGAGGCGGGCCGCCAGGGCCAGCTCGGCCCAGGGCACGCGGGAGGCCGCCGGGGACGGCTTTGGAGCGCTCATGGCTTCAGCGTCCTTTCGATGAGGTTGAGCCCGCCGGCCCGCAGCTGCCGCGCGCCGACGAAGCGCTTGCCGTTGATGAA
>DMEZ01000048.1:7733-11051 GCA_003450735.1 Elusimicrobiota bacterium
AAGCGCTTGCCGTTGATGAAGAAGGTCGGGGTCGCGTTCACCCAGTGGTCCTTCGCCTCGCGGAGGTCCTCCTCGACCAGGGCGGTGATGGAGGGGTCTCCCAGGCAGGCCGAGAAGGCCGCGGCGTCGAGCCCGGCCTCCTTGGCCAGGGCCTCATAGATCCGCCCCGGCTTCTCCTGCTCGCCCCAGTCCGCCTGCCGGGTGAAGAGCAGGTCGTGGTAAGCCCAGAACTTCCCGCCGCGCCCGGCGCACTCCGCGGCGGCGGCGGCGCTCCTGGCGTTCTTGTGGAAGTCCCAGGGCATGTGCTTGAAGCCCACGCGGATCTTTCCGGCGAAGAGGGTCTTGAGCTGCTTGAGCGGCTCGACCGCGGCCCGGCAGCCGCCGCACATGAAATCCGAGAACTCGGTCAGCACGACCGGCGCGTCGGCGGGGCCCTCCCAGCGGTAGTCGGGAGCGCTCGGCCGGTAAGGCGGCGTGAGCAGGCGCAGGCTTGCGGTGGCCGCCGACGCCAGGAAGAGGAGGGCGGCGCCGCAGAAGACCAGCCGGGAGGTTTTCGTCCTCGGGAGCATCGAGCAGATGATAGCAAAACTGGTAAACTGGCGGCCCGATGACCGACCCCCGCCTGGTCGATTACGTGCTGAGCCGGCTCGGCCGCCGCCCTCGCTCGAAGATCGAGGGAAGACTCCTGGCCGAGGGCGTTTCCCGCGACGAGGTCGAGGCCGCGTTCCGGACGGCGCTCAGGCGCCGCGCGCTGAAGTTCGCGGGGCTCATGGCGGCTCTCGCCGCCGCGCTCGTGGCCATCAAGGTCACGGCTCCGCGCCCGGGAGGGCCCTCGCGCGAAGCGCAGAGGCGCTGGGAGAGCGTCGAGAGCTTCCAGCCGAAGCCCTACCGCCCGCTCACTCTCCTGCAGCGCTATCTGCCGGCCAGGCTCGAGGAGGGGGACGCCGCCCGCGACTATCTCGAGGCCGCCCAGGGAGCGGCCTCGGGCCGCGGCGGCCTCCTCTCCAAGGTCGAGGCGGGCGCCCGCAAGCGGGACTGCCGGCTGAGCGGGGTCCTGCTCAATCCCTCCGACGCGAGGGAGGCCGCCGGCCTCGCCCCGAAGGCCGCCTCCATCGCGCTCCTCGCCGGCGTTTTCGTCGAGCGCGCGAAGGCCTTGTCGAAGGCGGGGCGCGCGCGCGAGGCGGAGGCGGAGCTCCGGCTGGCCATGAACGTGGGCCGGCATCTGGCCGAGGACTGGGACCCCTCCGCCCAGCTCATGGGCGCGGCGCTCATCACCTCTAGCGCGCTGAGGTGGACGGGCGGAGGCGGCAGCGTGAGCCGGGCGATGATGCTCAAGGAGCTGGAGGCCTCCCTGCCGAAGCCCGCAGAGATCGGCCTCATCCTCGATTCGGCGATGGATCCCGCGCGGCTGGGCGCCCTCTCGCGCTACCTGAAGGAGGAGCGCCTGCGGCGTCCCTACGCGCTCCTCGCCCTGCAGGCGGCCGCTCTGCTCTGGGCCCCGCCGGAGCTCGCCGCGGCCCGCCCCTCTGCCGCGCGCCGCGAGCTCATCGAGAGCGCTGCGAAGAGCCCGGACGAGCGCCTGGCGGCTTCGGGCAAGGCTTATCTGAGCGTGCTGGGCTCCGTGGAGCGGGGCCTGAGGACGGTCCCTCCCGAGCGCCGCGGCGACCGGGTCGCGGGGGAGTGGCTGCGCCTGCGCCGGCTGGCGGAGGCGCCGATCCGTTGACGGAAGCGGGAACGCGAAGCCCCTCCGGCCTGAGCCGGAGGGGCTTTCATCCTTCTTGGAAGAGGCTTACTCTCTGCCGACGAGCTTCGCCGCGTCGACCATGCCGGCGCCCTGCTGGTCGCTCGTCAGCCCGGCCAGGGGCTTCGCCGCCTTCTGAAGAGCGGCCTTGACCGCCTGCACGCCGTGCGCGCCCTGGGCCACGGCGAGGGCCGCGAGGCCGGCCGCGTGCGGGCAGGCCATCGAGGTGCCGTCGAGGGTGTCGTAGCCGCCGCCCATGTAGGTGGAGTCGATGGAGACGCCCGGGGCGATGAGGTCGACCTGGGGGCCCCGGCTGGAGAAGTACGCGAGCTTGTCCTTGCTGCTGGAGGCCGAGATGGCGATGACGTCGTCGTAGGCCGCCGGGTAGCCCACCGAGCCGCCCGAGTTGCCCGCGGCGCAGACGATGGCCACGCCCGCCTTGGCCGCCGCCTGGATGGCCGCTTCGAGCTCGGGGCTGCCCTGGGAGGCGCCGAGGCTGAAGTTCGCGACGTCCATCTTATGCTCGACCGTCCACTGGATGCCCTCGACCACCGAGGCGAAGGTGCCGCTGCCCTGGGCGTCGAGGACCTTCACGCCGTAAAGGGTCACGTCCGGCGCCACGCCGACGACGCCCTCGCCGTTGTCCAGCGCGGCGATGGTGCCCGAGACGTGCGTGCCGTGGCCCTGGTCGTCCATGTAGTTGTCGTCATGGGTGATCACGTTGAATCCGCCGGCGGTCTTGAGGTCCGGGTGGCTGTGGTCGATGCCCGTGTCCACCACGGCGACCTTGACGCCCTTGCCGCGGGTGATGGGCCAGGCGCCCTTCGCGTTGACGCGGGCGATGCCCCACGGCACGCGCTGGGCCTGGGAGCCGGGCTCGCTGGGGGCTTCCTGCGCGAGCCAGTTCTGGACGAAGTCCTCGGAGACGCGCTCGACTTCGGGGAGGGCCGAGAAAGCCTGCTCGACGCTTACCAGCTGCGCCTGCGGGACGACGATGGCCACCGCGTTGATGAGCCAGAGCTTGTGGGTGACGATGCCGCCGCCGGCCTGCGCGAGGGATAGCTGGCGCTCGCGCGAGGTGCCCTTCTTGAAGACGACGATGCGCCGCTTCACCTGGTCGGGGGCGGTCGCCTGGAGGCCGAGGGCATCGGCGGGCGCCGCGGGCGACTGGGAGGCCTGCTCGCGGGCCTGGCCGAGGGCCTGCTTGGCGTCGGCTTTCCCCTGGTCGAAGTCGACCGGGCTCTCGGCTCGGGCCGAGAAGACGAAGGCGGCGAGGAGGGCGGCGGCGGCGAGGGCGACGCGGTTTCGCTTCATTCAGTCCTCCAGCAAATTCTCCGCACTCCGCTAAGGGGGGCCTCGGCGTGAGGCGGAGCGATGCTGGGATTATAGCACAAAGCCGACAACCTGAGTCAAAGGACCTAGAACGAGTCTGGGCTATCTGGGCCCGCAGGGCGCTTCTTCGTCGTCCTGCGGGGGCGGTGCGCCGAAGAGGGGCTTGGGCGCCTGGGTGCAGCCCGGGGAGGGGGCCGCGAAAGGGGACTTCGCCGGCTTGAGCGCGGCGGCGCTCTTCGCCGGCG
>DMEZ01000001.1:0-7022 GCA_003450735.1 Elusimicrobiota bacterium
CGACTACCGCTACTTCCCCGAGCCGGACCTCCCGCCGCTCCTGGCTGAGTCCGCCCTCGTGGAGCGGGCCCGCGCGGCCCTGCCGGAGCCGCCCGGCGCGCGCCGGGCGCGCTTCTCCTCCCAGTACGGCCTCACCGACTACGACGCCGGCGTGCTGACCGCGAGCAAGCCCTGCGCCGACTACTTCGAGGCCGTTGTGCGCGCCGTAGGCGCGCGCAGCGCCAAGCAGGCGGCCAACTGGCTGCAGTCCGAGCTCTTCGCCCGCCTCAACGCCCAGGGTCTGGCCCTCTCGGCCTGCCCCGTGGCCCCGGAGCGGCTCGGGGAGCTCGTCCTCCTCATCGACCGAGGGACGATTTCAGGCAAGCTCGGCAAGGAGGTCTTTGCTAGAATGTGGGAGACCGGCAAGGCCCCCTCGGCCCTGGTGGACGAGCTGGGCCTCGCGCAGGTCAGCGACCCCGGGACGGTCGGACGATGGGTCGAAGAAGCTCTCGCCGAGAACCCCAAGGCCGTCGCGGACGTCCGGGCCGGCAGGGAGCGGGCCGTCCTCGCCCTCGTCGGAGCCGTGATGAAGAAGTCGAAAGGGAGAGCGAACCCCGATCTCGTCAACAAGCTGATCAAGGAGAAGCTGTCATGATCCGAAGACTCTGCGCCCTCGCCGTCCTGAGCTTAACGGCCGCCGCGGCCTGGGGCTACGACAACATCAAGTTCCTGCCCAACACGAACACCCTCCCCGCCCTCAAGCCCACGGCCGTCGCCGCCTCGGAGGACCGCCTCTACGTGCTCGACGAGGAGCAGGGCAAGCTGGGGATCTATTCCGAGGACGGCAAGCCCCTGGCTGTCGTCGGCTCCAAGGGCTCCGGCTCCGAGGCGTTCTCCTCACCTAAGCGCCTGGCCGTGGGGCCCGACGGGACGGTCTTCGTGGCCGACACCGGAAACTCCCGGGTCCAGATGCTCGACCCCGACGGGAAGTTCATCGGCCGCTTCGGGACCTCGGGCTCGGGCCCCGGCCAGCTCGATTCGCCGGAGGGCGTCGCGGTGGGGCAGGACGGGCGCGTCTACGTCGCCGACACCGACAACCACCGGGTGCAGGTGTTCACCCGGGAGGGCGTCTTCCTGTTCGGCTTCGGCACCAAGGGCTCGATCCCCGGCACGTTCAACGACCCCGGCGCCATCCACGTGGACGCTTCCGACAACCTCTACGTGCTCGACGAGGGCAACGACCGCATCCAGAAGTTCGACGCGAGGACGCGCTTCGTCAAGCAATACCCCTTGCTCGGACAGGATCTGGCGCTCGACGCCTTCGGCTTCCTCTACATGCTCGAGCCCAAGCGCGGCAAGGTCAAGGAGGTCAACCCCGAGGGCTCCATGCTCGGCGAGTTCGGCAGCGTCGGCGCGGGGCCCGGGCAGTTCAAGAAGCCGGGCGGCGTGGCCATCGCCTCGAACGGGGACGTGCTCGTGGCGGACACCGGCAACGGCCGGGTCAGCCGCATCGAGCTGGCCACCAAGACGAAGACCACGCTCATCCCGCCGAACCTGGCGATGAAGCTCTTCGTCGCCGGCCCGACCTCGGTCTACCCCTACCCCGCCGCGGCCCTGGCCGCCTCGGGGGACAAGGTCTACGCCTACCTCTCCAAGGCCGGCAACTTCGTGGCCCTCGACGTGGCGGGCGAGGAGCGCCTCCGCTTCGGCAAGAAGCAGGGCAAGGGCCCCAAGGACCCGACGGTCACCAAGGGCACGAAGGGCTTCGCGGTCCGCGAGCCTTTCGGCATCTTCGTGGCCGACACCGAGTCCGACCGGATGCAGGTCTTCACCACGACCGGCGGCTTCGCCTCCGAGTTCGCGGTCCCCACGGGGATGTTCGGCAGCGGCCGGGAGGGGCGCCTCTCCGAGCCCACCGGCGTGGCGGTCACCGAGAAAGGCACGATCTACGTGGCCGACACGGGCAACCGCCGCATCTCGGTGTTCAGCCCGGAGGGCGCCTTCCTATCCGCCTTCTCGCAGATCGGGCCGCACGAACTGCGCAAGCCGGTCGCCGTCGCCTTCGACGAGGCGGGCTACCTGTTCGTGCTCGACCGGGAGCTCAAGAAGGTCTTCAAGTGCGAGCCTTCGGGCGGCTATGTCGCGGCCTGGGGCGAGGGGGGCAGCGGGGTGGAGCAGTTCTCCGACCCGGTCGCGATGGCCTTCGACGGGCGCACCTATCTCTACGTGCTCGACCAGGGCAACCCGCGCGTGCTGGTCTTCGACAAGGACGGCAGCTGGGTGACCAACTTCTTCGCCCGGGGGACCGACCAGAAGAGCCTGCTCGAGCCCGTCGCCGTGACGGTCTCGGGGTTCCGCCTCGTCGTCGCCGACCCGGCCCAGAACCGCATCCTCACCTTCAAGCTGAAGCCCCAGATGGCGCCGCCCAGCGAGGTCTCGACGAAGGCCGTCGCGGGGCTCGTCACGCTCGAGTGGGCGGAGGTCAAGGACCCCTGGGTGGACGCCTTCCGGGTCTTCCGTGCCGTCGTGTCGACCGGGCCCTACCGCGAGATCGGCGCGGCGCCGGAGGGCTCCACGGTGTACAAGGACACCACGGCGGCCGGGCCGCAGACCTACTTCTACCGCATCGGCATCCAGGCCGACACGGGGGACGTCGGCCCGCGCTCGCGGCCGGTGCTGGTCAGCGTGCCGGCCAGCATCAACCGGGCGGCCATCGAGATCAGCACCATCACCCTCGGCAACATCTTCTCCGCGCGCTACAAGTGGTACCTCAAGAACCCGCTGGGGAAGGCGACGCTCGTCAACAACACCACCCTGCCCTACCAGAACGTCAAGCTCTCCTTCCGCCTGAAGGACTTCATGGACTTCGCCACCGACCAGGTGGTGGAGAACCTGGGGCCCCGGCAGAAGGTCGAGCTGGAGTTCGTGGCCACGCTCAACAACCGCATCCTCGAAGTGACCGAGGACACGCCCATCCAGGCGGAGTTCAAGGTCACCTACTTCGAGAGCGGCAAGGCCATGGCCTTCTCGCGCAACCAGCCGCTGAGGGTCTACTCCCGCAACGCCATCACCTGGGACGACCCCAAGCGCATCGCGACCTTCATCACCACCAACGACACGCCCATCAAGGACTTCGCCGCCCAGGTCATCAACAAGGCCCCCAAGGGGCCGGCGGCGGCGGAATACCTGAACCCCAGCCTGAAGACCGCCATCCACATCTGGGACGCGCTGGGCGCGGTGGGGGTGCGCTTCCAGACCAGCCCGAACAACCCCTTCGAGCAGATGTCGGAGGACCCGGCCTTCCCCGTGGACTACACGCAGTTCCCCCGGGAGACCCTCAAGCGCAAGAGCGGCGAGTGCGACGACCTGGTCACGCTCGTCTCCTCGCTCTTCGAGAACAAGGGGGTGCGCACCGCCGTGCTGGACTATCCCGGGCACCTGGCCATGATGTTCGACACCGGCGCGGTCGATCCCATGGAGGTCGGGCTGCCGGCGACCTCGCTCATCAAGTACGACGGCACGCTCTGGATCCCGCTGGAGGCCACGATGGTCGGCTCGCCCTTCCAGGAGGCGGCACGCAAGGCCATCTACGCCTACAAGGACATGGTCAAGCAGGGGAAGGTCGCCGTGACCGACCCGCGCACGGCCTGGAAGACCTACGAGCCGGCCACCCTGCCCGAGGACAAGACCTGGACGCTTGATTCCATCCCCGTCGAGGACGTATCCCTGCGCTACGACGAGGCGGCCCATTCCTACCTCAAGGAGCGCTACGACTACCTGGTCAAGAAGCTCAAGGTCCGTATCAAGAAGGACCCCAAGGACATCGAGTCCATCAACGAGCTCGGCATCGTCTACTTCCAGCACGAGAAGCTCGACGACGCCGACAAGATGTTCGCGAAGGCCATCGAGCTCGACCCGGGCAACTCCGGGGCGCTCAACAACCTCGGGAACCTGGCCTTCATCGCCGGCCGCTACGAGGAGGCCCTGGCCAACTACCAGAAGGCCGCGGAGATCGATCCGGGGGACGCGGGGCTCTGGCTGAACCTCGCCCGGACGGCTTTGAACGCGGGCCAGAAGGCCAAGGCCCGGGAGTACGGCAGGAAGGCCATCGAGCTGGATTCGTCGCTCGAGCCGATGGTGCAGTCGCTGCTGAAGTGAGAGGGAGGTCCTATGCTCAAGATCGCGCTGACGGGGCTGTTCATCTTCGCCGCGGCCGCTCCGGCCCGGGCCGCCGACGCGGCCCGGCCTGAGGAGAAGAAGGCCGAGGCGCCGGCGTCTGCGACGCCGGCGGGGAAGTCGACCCGGCAGTGGTTCAAGAACCTGCTGACGGGGCTCCAGAAATCCGCCGTCGAGGGCAAGTACAAGCGGGTCCGCGCTTCGGCCGTCGCCTCGGTCCGAGGGGCGGGACAGGAGGAGGCCGACCCCAACAAGCCCTACTGGAAGGGCGGGCTCTCCGAGAAAGCCGCCGCCCAGGTCCGAAAGGAGCGCGAGCAGCTCGCCTCCGCCGTGGAACTCGCCCTCTCCGGCCAGGCGGAGGAGGCCCGGGCCAGGCTGGATGCCTTCGAGAAGGACAACCCGAAGAGCACGCTCAAGAAGGAAGTCCAGGACATCCGCGCGAAGCTCGAGGACCTCAAAGGCTCGGAGGACGAGGCGGCGGGGACCCCGGAACCCGAGCCGACCCCCGAGCCGGAGAACGACTAGGCCCGCAAAGGACCCCAGCCGGAGAAGCGCCTAGAAGCGGAGGCCGGCTCCGATGTTCGTGTAGTTGGCGTCCTCTCCCGCAGTCACGCTGACGCGCTGGTAGGTCGCGACGATGGAGATCATCTCGAGGCCGACGCGCACTCCCGCCGTATAGGCCCGGGTGTCTCCCGGCTTCACCGCGCCGATCTCCTTGTAGCGCGTATGCGTGAAGCTCACGAAGGGCGCCACGATCGGCAGCATCGAGAACTCTCCCGCGAGGTGGAGGCTCTGGTCGGGGTAGCTCGCGTTCGTGAAGAGCTGTCCTGGCACCGGCTCCACTCGCGGCGTCGGCGCAGCGGTGGTCTTGAGATCCTTGTCGTAGGCCGACTTCGTGAACCGGCCCGAGAGCAGGACGTTCAGGAAGGACGCCCCGGTGAAGGCGCTCCAGTCCGTCTGGTTGAGAGTCGCGGTCGTCGCGTCGGTTGAGCCCGTCTGCTTGTGGTGCGTGAACAGGACGCCGCCGCCGAAATCCACGCGCGCGAGACCCTTCCCGGTCGGAGCCGCGCCTCGGCCCGGTCCGCCGATGCGCCGCACGCCGCCCTCTCCGGTCGGGGAGATCGTGAAGGCGAAGTCCGTGCCGCCGAAGGTGCTGGAATAGCCCTCATGGCGCAGGGTGCCGCCGCCGGTGGCGCCCAGGCCCACCCAGCGCGTATCGAGGCCGGCGCGGCCCTGGAGCGTGTGGAAGGCGCCGTTGGAGTCCTTGTCCTGCGAGCGGCGGTACTCCGGGGTCAGGGAGAAAGCCCCGAGGTTCAGGCCCGCGTGAACGGAAGTCCCTTTGTACTCGTTCTTGCCGAAGGTCTGCTCGACGCCGCCGAGGAAGACGGCGTGAGCCGGGGATGCGGCCACGAACGCAAGCAGAGCGGCAAGGATCCTGTTCATCTTCTCCTCCGTGGATGGGACGACCGACCGATTATAGGACTTCTTCGGAGGATATTGCGTCAAAAGCGGGTTTGGGAATCCTACCGGCAGACGCGCGTAGTACTCCGCATAGCGGGTGATGGCGCGGGAGGGTATCGTATTGGGATGAAGGGATCCCCCGCGCTCTCCGTGGTGACCCGGCGGGCCCATCTCGTCACCTTCCTGGGCGCCCTCCTCGCCTGCATCGCGGTCGTTATGTGGATGGTGGGGCCCTATCTGCTGTCCTTGTTCCTGGGCGGGACGCTGGCCATGCTCGCCTATCCGGCGCAGCAATGGCTTCGCGCGAGGAGATGGGGCGCCAGGCTGGCCGCGGCCGCGGTCACCGCTCTCCTGGTGCTGCTGGTCATCGCTCCGCTGACCGGCTTCTCGATCCTCTCCGTGAAGCAGGGGATCGCCATCGGCCGGGAGCTGGCGGAGCTCAAGGAGTTCTCACCGAAGGCCCTCACCGCCGCGTTGAGCCGCAGGCCGTTCGTCCGGTCGGTGCTGGGCGACCCGCAGCGGGTCGCCGAGCGGCTCAGGGGCGCGATCCAAGCGGTCGGAGAGGTCACCCACGCGGCCGTCCTGAAGCTGGGCAAAGGCGTTCCGGAATTCCTGCTTCAGCTCGTCCTGGCCCTGGTCGCCTTCTTCTTCTTCCTGCTGGACGGGGAGCGGTTCATGGACTGGCTGCTGGGTCTCGGCGCGCTCGACCGGAACGTGCAGGAGCGGCTGGTCGAGGCGTTCCGGGACACCGCGATCTCCTCCGTCCTGGCCGGCCTGGCCGCCGCCGCCTCCCAAGCGGTCCTGATCTCGGTCGGATTCCTGCTCCTGGACGTGCCGGGGGCGTTCCTGGCCGGAGGGCTGACTTTCATCTTCGCGTGGATCCCTCTGGTGGGAAGCGCCCCGGCCTCGCTGGCCGGGATGCTCTATCTCTACGCCCAGGGGTCGACGATCAAGCTGGCGCTGATGGCCGCCCTGGCGCTCGCGGCGAGCGTCGTCGATAATCTGGTCCGGCCCATGGTCCTCAGCGGCCGTGCCGGCATGCACCCGCTGGTCGGATTCGTGGGCATCATCAGCGGCATCCAGATGTTCGGGATCCTGGGCGTCTTCATCGGGCCGATCCTGGCGGCGATGCTGCTCTCGCTGCTCAGGATCTGGCCGGCCATCGGAGGCCGAATCGGGATCGACTCGGCGGCGTCTCGGGCGGCCGTCAAGGCGGCCTTGGGGCTCGCCCTGCTCGTCAGTCCCTGTTCCGGGTGGGCGGCTTATCAGAGCAAGGGCTTCCCGCCGGCGCATGAGCTCTTCGCGCCCCTGCTCGCCGATTCGTCCGATCCCCATTTCGCCTTCTCCCTGGGGGCCGAAGAGCAGCAGCGAGGGATCGCGCGCGTCGACCTGGGCGATTATCTGGG
>DMEZ01000001.1:7125-7451 GCA_003450735.1 Elusimicrobiota bacterium
GTCGACCTGGGCGATTATCTGGGGATCTACCGGCTGGCTCTGCCCGGGGAGCTGGGCGCCGTGCAGCTGAACATCGGCGGGGCGATCTTCACGCGCTTCGACGCGGTCTCGCATGACATCCAGGTGATCGATTACTATGGGAACGTCCCGGTCGACATCCGGATGGGCCGGGCGGCTGCGCGGCTGATGTTCTATCACGACAGCTCTCACTTGGGAGACGATTACCTGAAGGAAAGGGGGATCCAGACCATCGCCCATTCGTGGGAGGCGCTGCGGGGCATCCTGGCTTTCAATCCGGTGAAGCCCCTGCGTCTTTACGGCGGCTA
>DMEZ01000001.1:7605-16961 GCA_003450735.1 Elusimicrobiota bacterium
TTTACGGCGGCTATACCAAGGCCCTTCATACCAAGCCGGCCTGGGCGGGCTACCAGGCGGTCCAAGGCGGAGTGGAGATCTACTTCAACACCTCCGCGAACGCGCATTGGCACCCCTACTGGGCCAACGACATCCAGGTCTGGGAGCGGACGGCCTGGGATCCCCTTTGGACCTCGCAGCTGGGATTGAAGACCGCGGCGGACTACTCCAAGGGCCGCGGCATCACCTATTTCGTGCAGGTCATGAAGGGTCCGCGCTTGGAAGGCCAATTCTACACGCAGACGGAGACGGTCTGGAGCGCGGGGCTGAAGTTCGCGCTCAGCCTGAACCTGCTCTCGCCCTCCGAGCAGCCCTCGTCCCAGGATGACAAGAAATGATCCCGGCCATCGTCAGGCCGTGAGTTATGTCCCGTCCCGCCCCGATGCACGCGCTGACCCTGCTGCTCTGCTTGTGCGCGGCGCCCTCGGCCGCGGCGCCGCGCGCGGCGCTCCGCCTGCCCGCGGGGCTGGTCATCGCCACGATCCGCATCGAGACGCACAACGTCTTCGATACGGACGTCCCCCCAGAGAATAAGCTGCTCTATCGGGCGGCCAACAAGATCCGCATCCAGACGCACGACGCCGTCATCGCGCGCGAGCTGCTCTTCGCGGTCGGCGACCGCTACGACCCGGCCCTGGTCGCGGAGACCGAGCGCAATCTCAAGCTTTTGCCCTTCATCCGCCACGCCGAGGCCGAGGCGAGCGTCAACAAGAGCGGCACCGTGGACGTGGTCATGCGCACCTACGACTCCTGGACGCTCGAGGTCGTCGCGAGCTTCAAGCGCGCCGGGGGCGTCGTCAGCGGAAGGGCGGGCCTCACCGAGAACAACCTGCTGGGCGAGGGGAAGATGCTCTCCGCCATCTACCGGCGCGACGGAGACGCTTCCTCCAAGGTTTTCGCCTGGAAAGACCCTCAGTTCTTGGGCCGCCCGCACCTGGAGTACTCGATGTTCGCCGAATCCGCTCCGGGATCGCAGCACTACTCGCTCTCCTTGAACCGCCCCTTCTATGCTTCGATCACGCGCTCGGCCTTGGGCGGCACCGCCCTCTACACGGAGAACTCCGTCTCGACGTACTCCGGCGACGTGCCGGCCGGCCTGGTCCGCAGGCGCGTCATCGAGGCCGGGGTCGACTACGGCATCGCCGCCGCGACCTCGACCGAGCGCATCCGGCGCATCAAGTTCGGTTTGCTGGCCCACCGCGCCGATTTCCGGACGATCGCGGACCTGCCCTCGGGCCCGGTCCCCGAAAGCGAGCAGCTGGGCTTCATGAAGGTGGGCGGGGACTGGGAGGAGCTGGACTTCATCACGGTGCGGCGCATAGAGAAGTTCACGCACGACGAAGACTACAACCTGGGTTTCGCGGCCAATCCCGCGGTGGCGTGGGCGCCCGCCATCGGCGCCTTCAAGACCAGCGAAGCGCAGATCCTGCCGAGCCTCAGCTTGAGCAAGGGCTTCACCTGGTCGAGCCACCTCCTGTTCCTGAAGTTCGACTACAGCTCGAAGTACGTCGACGGCGGGAACAGCAACCGCCTCGCCTCGCTCGGGGCGACCTATTACGTGCGCGGCCTTCGCTACCAGACCCTGGCGTTCCATACCGGCTTGGACCTCGGCTGGCATCTCGACCCCTCCGCACAGCTGACCCTGGGCGAGAGCACCGGCCTGCGCGGCTATGGACTGAGCGAGTTCACGGGCAACCGCCGCTTCCTGTTCAATATCGAGGACCGCCTCTATGTCTGGGATGAGCTGTGGCGGCTGATCGACGTCGGCGCGGTCCTCTTCTACGACTCGGGGTATGCGTGGCCGTCCTCGAGCTCGGTCAAGCTGTCCAACCTCAAGAACAGCGTGGGGCTGGGGCTGCGCCTGGCTCCAACGCGCTCGGCCGGCAACAACCCCGTGAGGATCGATCTGGCGTACGCCCTCAGCGACAACAAGAGCAGTTCGCGATGGTCGCTTTCGATCCTGGCGGGGCAGGCTTTCCACTAGGCCGGACGGCGGGCCGCTATCTCCTCTCGTAGATCGTGAACTGCCGGGCATCCTCGGCCCAGGCCACGTTGGAAGAGATCATGCGGCGCATCACCCCGAAATAGCCTCCGTCCTTGGGGTCGGCCGTGCGCGCCGGCAGCGCGACCTTCGTGGCGACTACGCGGATCGTCTCGGCCGAGACCGGCGGTCTGGAGCTGGGCAGCTGCGCCTTCAGGTCGAGGCCCAGCTCCTTGGCGTTCTCGCCGGGGTACCGCCAGACCACGCCCGCCTTGAGGCGCTGCTCCGGGATGTTGACGTTGGGCACGATGAGCGAAGTCTCGCCGTTCGCGCCCACGTCATAGAGGTAGAGATAGCAGTCCCGCGTCGCGACGACCTCCAGCGCCGCTGCATCCCCCTCGTAGAACAGCTCGCGCGATATCTGGAGGTCTACGGAGAAGCCCTTGTCCGTGTCGAGCGATTCCGGCACCAGGCAGGCGCGCAGACGCAGGGTGTAGCGGCAGTCCACGCAGCCGGGCAGGCTGCGGTAGCCCTTGCCGACGACCTCCTCCTTCAGGATGCGGCCGCTCTTATTGGTTTTGAGCATGTCCTCGATGAGGGCCGGCTGGCGGCCGAGCTCCGCCTGCGCGAAGATCGTGTGCCGCAAGGAGACCCTCCTTCCCAGGAACCGCTGCATCGCCGCGTCCCTTGCCAGCTGCTGCGCCGCGGCCTCGGCCTGGTAGGGGTGATCGCGGTCCAAGACGCCGACCGTGCCTACGCTCTCGACCCAGGTGCAGCCCTCGGCGTCTGGAGAGGGGGTCTGGGCCTCCGGGGCGGCCGCCTGTGCGCTCGGCCGCAAAGAAACAGCCGCCAGGAAGAGCAGGACCGGCAGTCGAGGCATCGGGGGCATCGTCCTCCTTCGGGGATCTACAAGAAGCATACCCCTCTGCATGGGTCGCCACCATCCGTAATACTACCCGTCAGGAGAGGCAGTGTTGCGGATAGTCGTCGGTGGGGGCGGCGGGTATACTGTCATTATGCTGAAAACGATCGTTCGCGGCATCCTGCGGGCCCTCTACCGGATCGAAGTCGAAGGATTAAAGAACCTGGAGAAAGCGGGAGACCGCGTCCTGATCATCGCGAACCATCAGTCCTTCCTCGACGCGCCGCTCTTGGCGCTCTTCCTGCCGGGCAGTCCGCTCTTCGCAGTCAACACGTTCATCGCCCGGTTGTGGTGGCTCCGGCCGTTCTTGAAGCTGGCGAACACCTTCGCCCTGGATCCGGCCAATCCCATGGCGGCGAAGGCGCTGATCGCCGAACTCAAGCGAGGGGTCCGGGTCGTCGTCTTCCCGGAGGGGCGCATCACGGTCACCGGGTCGCTGATGAAGGTCTACGAAGGGCCCGGCATGATCGCCGACAAAGCGGGCGCGCGGATCGTCCCCGTGCGGCTTGACGGCGCGCAATACACGCCTTTCTCTCGTTTGAAGGGGAAGGTGCGGCTGCGCTGGTTCCCCAGGATCACGATCCGCGTCCTGGAGCCGCGGGGATTCTCCATCCCTCCGGAGATCCGCGGCCGCGCGCGCCGGGCCGCGCTGGGCGACAAGCTCTACGGGATCATGACGGAGATGCTCTTCGAAAGCTCGGACCGCGGCAGGACCCTGTTCCAGGGTCTGCTCGATGCGCGGGCCGTCCATGGCGGCGGACATAAGATCGTCGTCGACATCGACCGCAGGCCGCTCAGCTACGATCAGCTGATCCTGAGGAGCCTCGTGCTGGGCCGTCAGATCGCCCGGCAGACGGCTCCAGGGGAGATCGTCGGCGTCCTGCTGCCGAATATGACTGGGACGATCGCGGTCTTCTTCGGGCTGCAGGCCTTCGGCCGCGTCCCGGCCTTGATCAATTACTCCACGGGCGCGCAGAACGTCTTGTCCGCCTGCGCAACGGTGCAGACGAGATGCGTCCTGACATCGCGGCGCTTCATCGAAAAAGGGAAGCTGGCTCCCATCGCGGAGGGGATCGAGAAGGCCGGCGTCAAGATGATCTATCTGGAGGACCTGGCAGAGCGCATCGGTCTCGCGGACAAGCTGTGGGGGCTGGCGGCGTCGCTCTGGCCCCAGGCCGCACGCGATCATGCCGATGACCGGACCGCGGCCGATGCGGCGGTCGTGCTGTTCACGTCCGGCTCGGAAGGAACGCCGAAGGGCGTGGTGCTGAGCCACGAGAACATCCAGGCCAATCGCTTCCAGGTGTCGTCCGTGGTCGATTTCGGGCCGGGCGACAAGGTCTTCAACGCCCTGCCGATATTCCACTCCTTCGGACTGACGGCGGCCTCGCTTTTGCCGATCCTGTCCGGGATCCAGGTATTCTTCTATCCGTCCCCGCTGCACTATCGGGTCGTCCCGGAGCTCGTCTACGATAGCGACGCGACCATCCTGTTCGGAACGGATACCTTCCTCTCCGGGTATGCGCGGTTCGCGCACCCGTATGATTTCTATTCGCTCCGCTACGTCTTCGCCGGCGCGGAAAGGCTCAAGGATGAGACGCGCCGCCTGTATGCGGAGAAATACGGCGTCAGGATATTCGAGGGCTACGGCGCGACCGAGACCTCGCCGGTGCTGGCGATCAACACGCCCATGCATCACCGCGCAGGGACAACGGGGCGCCTGATGCCGGGGATGGATTACCGGCTCGAGCCTGTCGAGGGCGTCGTGGACGGCGGGAGGCTGCTGGTCGAAGGGCCGAACGTCATGAAGGGGTATCTGTTGTCCGAAGCCCCGGGCGTCCTCCAGCCGCCCAAGGGCGGCTGGTACGACACCGGCGACATCGTGGCCATGGACCGGGACGGCTACATCGCGATCAAAGGCCGCGTCAAGAGGTTCGCGAAGATCGCGGGCGAAATGGTCTCCCTGGCGGCCGCGGAGGCGATCGCCTCCTTCGTCTACCCGAAGAACCGCCACGCCGTCGTCGCCGTGGCCGACCAGAAGAAAGGCGAGGCCCTGGTGCTGGTGACGGACTGCCAGCAGGTGCGGGTCGAGGAACTGCTCAAGCGGGCGCGCGACACCGGGGTCACGGAGCTGATGGTCCCGCGGAACATCAAGCCGGTAGGCTCTTTGCCCGCGCTGGGATCGGGGAAGACGGATTACCCCGCGATCCAGAGGCTGGCCGTGAGCGCGTGAAGAGGGGGGCATCCCTCACAGGGGCCCCTTGCCGCGGAGGAGATGGTTGAGGCCGCGGTTGGGCAGGGTGGGATGGAAGAAGGGCACGTCGGCGCGCTGGAAGTCGAATTGCACGAGCAGGCCGAGCGTGTGGCCGCCGTTGCCGTGCCCGCGAGCGGCGTTGATCCCGTAGCCGTAGCCGGCCAGGACCTGCCAGGCCCTCCCAGGCGACAGATACGCGGCGCCCAAACCGACGCCGGTATGCGACCTGCCGCGCTGCTCGAAGCCCGGAGCATAGTCGACCCAGGCGGTGGAGGCCGTGGCGCTCGCGGTCCAGGTCTTCTTGTCATGGCTCAAGGGGACGATGTAGCTGCCGCCCAGGAGCGTGAAGTGCTTCGCGCTGATCTCCTCGTAGTAGTAGCCGGGCAGGGAGAGCGGGAACTCCGCGGCCATCGGCAGATCCCCGCCCAGGCGGTAGGCGCTGAAGCGGTCGGCGCGGATGCTCGTCCCCCCGGTCAGGACCGCGATGAAGCGGGCGTCGGAGTTCGGCTTGTTGTAGATGAGCAGAGCTCGGCTCCAGAACAGCTGGGAATCGCTCTCGGTGCGCCGGTCGGCGACGAAGCCGTACGCCATCGGCTCCAGCCGGTAGCGGCCTTCATACCACGCGGAGACCTCCATCGCCAGGTTCGGTCTCAGCACGGGCTCCTTCCCGCCCAGGCGCAGGCCGGCGCGCAGGTCGACCTCGCTCTGAGCCTCCGGTATGACGAACGCCGGATCGGTCGTCTTGTCGCTCTTGTACTTGGCGAAATGGCCCTCGGCGCGGAGGATCCCGGCCAGCGGGACCGGCCCGCAGGCGGGGAAATCATGGTACAGGCCCAGAGCGGCCATGGCCCCGTCCCCCCGGAAGGACTCCTCTTTCGAGTAGCGGCCTTGATGGATCTCGGTATAGCTCTCGGCGAAGGCGCCGCCGGAGAGCCCGACGCCGAGGTCGGTCTTGTCTCCGAGCGCCTTGGAGAAGCCGAGTTCGGAGTCGGCGTAGCCGGGCGCAACGACCAATCTCAAGGTCTGCTTGGCCGCGAGGAAACGGGGCGCGTTCAGATAGTAATAGGCATAGGCGGCCAGCGGGCCTCGGCCGTCCAGCGCCTGGTTGAAGCCCATCTGCAGCAGCTGTCTGCGCTCGGGGTCGATCTGGCCGGCGGCCGGGCGCGCCGTCGCGCAGAGCAGCAGCGGCAGCATCAACGCGCTCAGTCTGAAATCCCGCATCCGATCTCCTAGCGCCTGCCGCCGCGGCTCCCGGCGAGACGCTCGCCTTCCGTGATGATAGCCCGAGCGCCTGGCTCCGACAATGCGGAGTACTACGCTGGAAGCCGGGTAGAACCCCGCACGCCGGTCCGTCCGTCCAGGAACCAGGTGCGCATCGCACCCTTGCCTTTGACTTCGATGGGCCCGCGCTGGCTGAAGATGAACGGCTCGCGGAGCCGACGCCGAGTCGAATCCGTCACATGGATCCGGCCGGCTACGCCTTGGGATTGCATGCGGCTGGCGGTGTTCACGACGTCCCCCCACAGGTCATAGAGGAATTTGCGCTTGCCGATGACGCCGGCCACGACCGCGCCGGTGTCCAGGCCGATGCGCACCTTCAGGGCGTGGGAGCTGCTCGCGTTGAAGGAGTCCACCGCCTCCAGCATGTCCAGCGCCATGTGAGCGGCGCGGGCCGCGTGATCCTCTACGGGAACGGGCAGGCCCGCCGCGGCCATGTAGGCATCGCCGATGGTCTTGATCTTCTCAAGGCCCCGCTCGTCGGCGATGCTGTCGAAGCGGGTGAAGATGTCGTTGAGCACGTCCACCAGAGCCTTGGGGCTCACGCCCGTGGAGAACTTCGTGAACTCCACGATGTCCGCGAATATCACCGTCACATCCGCGAAGCTGTCGGCGATGACTTCCGCGAAGCCATCGGCCGTGATCTCGGGCCGTCCTTTCAAGCGCTCGGCGATCGAATGCGGCAGCACGTTGAGCAGCAGCCGCTCCGACAGCGCCTGCTCCGCCAAGACGCGCTCGTAGAGCTCCCTCGTCTCCATGTGCAGCAGCCGGACCTCCAGCATGTTGTAGACCCGGATCAACACCTCCGCGAGGTCGAACGGTTTGCTGACGAAATCCTTCGCCCCGGCCTTCAGCGCGCGCAGCATATGGTCAGGCTGCGCGGTGATCACCAGGACGGGCAGATACCCGTCCGTTTCGTGCCGCTTCAGGGCTTCCATCACCTGGAACCCGTCCATGCCGGGCATCTGGAGGTCGAGCAGGATCAGGTCATAGCGGTTCTTGAGGTGCAGCGCGCACACCTCGCTCGGGTCTGTCGTCGACGTGACGCGAGCATAGCCGGCGCCGCTCAGCATCCGCTCGAGCAGGAGGATGTTGGCTCTCATGTCGTCGACGATCAGGATCCGGGCTCGATGGATCTGGGCGGAGTCGATCATGAGGGCCGCGGGGCCTTGGCCGCGGACGTCAGCGCCGCATCCAGCGAATCAATGAACTCGTCGACTTTTATCGGCTTGGTGAGATAGCGATAGAAGCCCGCCTCGAGGCCGCTCTTGATGTCGCTCGCCATGGCATTGGCGCTGATGGCGATCACCGGGATGTGCGCCGTAGCAGGGTCTTCGTGCAGAATCTTCAGCGCCTGGGTTCCGCTGATGCCGGGAAGGTTGATGTCCATCAGGATCACATCCGGCCTCTCGCTGCGCGCGAGCGCGACGCCGAGATTCCCGTCTGCGGCGCTCAGGAGGCGCAGGTCGGGACGCCGGGCGATGAGCTGAGCGACCAGCTTCAGGTTGGCGGGATTGTCTTCCACGTAGAGCAGGGTGCGCGCAGGACCGTCCCGCTGGACTTGCCCCCGCGCCGCTGCTGCGGGCGGGGCTTTTTCCGGGGGGGCCAACGGCGCGGCAGCCATGCGCAATTCGAACCAGAACGTGCTGCCCTTTCCGACGGCGCTCTCCACGCCGATCGCGCCTCCCATCAGCTCGATCAGTCGCTTGGCCATCACGAGGCCGATGCCGGTGCCCTCCACGCCGCTCCTCTCCTGTCCGAGGCGGTTGAACGGCTGGAAGAGCTGTGAGAGCATCTCCGGGGGCAGCCCCGCGCCGGTATCCTGGACGCTGATGCGGAGGAGTCCGGAACCGCTCGCCGAGCAGAGGACGGCGACCGTCCCTTGCTCGCGGCTGTATTTGACCGCGTTGGACAGGAGGTTGATGATGACCTGCATCAGCCGCGTCTGATCGGCGAGGACGAAGCAGGGGGAATCGAACCGGGGGTACGTCAGCTTGATGCCGCGCTTGTGCCCCTGCGACCCGATCATGTCCTGGCATTTCAGCATGACCTCGGAGAGCGACACCGGCTCCAGAGAGAGCGACAGCTTGCCGGATTCGATGACGGCGAGGTCGAGGATCTCGTTGATGAGCGCCAGCAGGTACCATCCGCCATGCAGGATCTGGGCGATGCTGGCCTTCTGCCCCTCTGTCGGCGGCGGGGAATCGGATTCCATCAGCTGCGCGAAGCCGAGGATCGCGTTGAGGGGCGAGCGCAGCTCGTGGCTCATGCTGGAGAGGAAATGGGACTTCGCGAGATTGGCCTTCTCCGCCGCGGATCTGGCGTTCTCGAGCTCGGCGTTCTTGTCCAGCAGGACCTGGTCCAAACGCTTGCGCTCGGTGATGTCGCGCGCGGCGGCGAAGACGCCCTGCAGCTTCCTGTCCCGGTCGTAGAAGGTCATCGCGTTGTACGAGACCATGGTCTCTTTCCCGTCCCTGGCCAGCACGGTGAGCTCGTAGTCGGTGACCTTCTTCTCGCTCAGCACCAGCTTGATGCTGACTTCAGCCTTCTCCGGGTCGGTGAAGGAATTCTTGAACGGAGCGCCGATCAGCTCGTCGCGGGTGCAGCCGGTGAGCTCCTCCATCTGCTTGTTGACGTCGGTGATGATGCCGGCCGGGTCGGTGGTCATGATCGCGTCGATGTTGGACTCGATGAGCGAGCGCGTATAGAACTGCTGATCGCGCAGCCGCTGGTCGAGCAGCTTCTGCTCCGCTTCGACCTGCTTGCGCGCCGTGTTGTCGGTGCCGATGAGCAGGTAGCCGATGATGGCCTCCTGCGCGTCGCGCAGCGCCGTGACGGACACGACCGCCGGGAAGCGGGTGCCGTCCTTGCGGATGTAGGTC
>DMEZ01000001.1:17064-17198 GCA_003450735.1 Elusimicrobiota bacterium
ATGTCCTCGATGCCGCGCGAGGCTTTGAAGACCAGGGCCTCGAAACCGGGCGCGATCGGGGTCTCGAGCTCGGCGCTGAGCGCCTTCGCCCGGACGACCAATTCGTGCGGGTCGGAGATGTCGGCCGGGGTGAT
>DMEZ01000001.1:17480-19934 GCA_003450735.1 Elusimicrobiota bacterium
TGAAGATCGCGCTCTGCAGGGCCTCGGCTGTCAGCAGGGCCTCCAGGCTGCGGGTCTCGCCGGCGGCATCCTTCGCGGCGGCGGTGTCGAGGAGGGTGGAGGGGAGGGTGACTTTTGACATTGCAGACCTCGTAACTCGGCATGCGGCCCTCGGCGCAGAGAGCTTCATCGCGCCGGGCGCCTACTGTTGAAGATAACATCTCCCCATCAGCAGCGGCAATGCGGAGTAGTACGCGGGATACGGGGTAGAACTCCTCATTGTGCCGGCTCGGCGCGGGGATTATCATTGAAGAACGAGTCGGTGATGCGGATCCAGGAGGCATCGTCATGGAACAGAAGGAGAGGCCGGTTTCAGCGTTGTGGTACGTGTTCGGCGGAGCGGCGGCCGGGGCCGTGCTGGGAGTGCTGTTCGCGCCTAAGAAGGGGAGCGAGCTGCGCGGAGACCTCTACGAATGGGGCCGATCGAGCCGAGAGAGCGGCCGAGAGTTCATGAGCAAACTCCGCTCGATGGTCCCGCTCAGGGTCAGGGCGGCGGCGGCGCTCGGAGCCATGAAGGCGGGCGGAGCCGAGGCGATCCGTGAGGCGCAGGCAAGCTTCGACGGGAAGGACCATTAGGGCCATGAGCTTGAACGGCGGACTCATCGCGCTCGTGTTCGCCGTTCTGCTGGCTTTGTTTTCGGCGCTCGCCTGGGACGGCGTCGGGCCGGCCTCGAGCCCGACGGCCCCCGGCATCGCGCATGCCAAGCCCGGCCCAGCCGCCCTCAAAACGAAGAAGCCGGCAGCCAAGAAGGCCGGAACCGCGAAGAACGCGCCGACGAAGAAGAAGCCGGCAGCCAAGAAGGCCGGGACCGCGAAGAACGCGCCGACGAAAGGGAAGACGGTGCTGGTCTTGAAGCCCGCAGAGGAGACCGAGAAGCGGGGAGAGCAGCTGCGGGAGAGGGGCGAGGCGCTCGGAGGCGGAAAGGGCGAGGCGCTCAAAGAGGATGCAAAGAGATCGAAGGCTCTGCGAGCCGAAGATGGGAAGAGGAAAGAGCCCGTGAAGAAACGCGCAGCCGGAACGCGGCCCAAAACCAAATCCAAGCCAGGGGCGAGCGCGACTCAATAGCGGATGAACCACTCTAGAAAGGTCGCCGCGGACATGCTCTGCTGCCCCTGATCGGAGACCTCGGACTGGATGGCCCAATGCGCCCCGAGCTGCTTGCGCAGGCGCAGCTCCCTGCTCTTTTCGAAGTCGCTGCCGATCTCGAGGCGGGCGCCCCCGGGCAGACGGAGCTTGACCGAGGCGGTCTTGGTCGCCGGATCGTAGCCGACGCGCTCGATCGGCGTCGTTCCGAACAGGTACAGCGAAGCCAGATCGAAGGCCCGGTTCTGCAGAGCGGCGCCCGTGTTGCTGACCGACGCGGTCTGCCCGGAGTCGAGCTCGTCGGGGCTCTTGCCGAAGATCAGCAGCGCGATGATGTCTTCGCGCTTCATCGGCGGGACGCTCGAGAACTCGATGCGCGGCTTGGCGGCCGTGCCGAGGATCAGGATGCTGATCTCGGCGGCGGGCGCCTTGTAGCGGATAAGTCCCTCGAGCGCGACGTCTTTGCCGCCCGAGGCCCTTGTGAGGTTGAGGTGATCGATGGTCGCGCTGCGGCGGAACAGCTCCACATCGAACCTCCCGATCGAGATCCTGCCCGCCGCCTCGACCGGAGGGTACGTCGTGCTCATGTCCAGGGCGGCCGGCACAGGGCCCTTGATCAGGTTCGAGAGGAGGATCAGGGGCTTCTCCGTCTTCAGGACAAGGCGAGAGCGCAGAGGCAGAGAGCGGCCCCCGAGCCGCGCTGCCGGCGCTTTGCCGGCCGCCGGGGGGGAAGGCATGGCGCCGGCCGTCTTGATGCGCTTGTCGATGAAGACGTTCGGCCCGCCCCCGATCTCGAGGCGAGGCAGCTCGAGCGCGACCTCCTTTAAGACCAACTCGCCCGCATGCTCGTAAGAGCGCTGGGGTGTCCACGCGCTCGAGACCCTCAGATCTCCCGACGCCCGCAAGTCGAGCCGCTGAGGCGGGCTCGCGAGGTCGCTCGTGAACGCATAGTGCACCGCCTGAGCGTCGGAGTGCGGGTCGCCGCGGCTTTCAAGAGCGAGCGAGAGCGGTCCCTTCAGGATATGGATCGGCGCGGGGACGGCGTAGTCCGTGCCGTGAAGGAAGGCTACGAGGTCTTCGAAGCGCCGCACCTTGGCTGATACGCGGAGTTCGTGGCTCAACGAGGCGGTCTTGAGCGCACGGTCGAGACGGCCGCTGGCGCGGACAACGAAGTCCCCGGCGAGTTCGTACCAGGCCTTGATCGGGTCGATGTCCGCCTTCAACACGGCTCGGTACTCCGAGCCTGCGAGGCCGGCGTTCAGCTGGACTTTGCCAGTCGCCGCTTTCTTGAGGCCCGCCCTCCTGGCTGCGGGCGTCGATAAGACGAGCTC
>DMEZ01000066.1:0-19931 GCA_003450735.1 Elusimicrobiota bacterium
GAGCAGGTCCAGGCCAAGGCCCTCGAGCTCGAGATCATCCCGCAGGGCACCCTGAACGAGCGCATCCGCTGCGGCGGGGCGGGGCCGGGGGGGGGGTGCACCCCCCCGGCCCCCCCCCCCCCCCTTGCCCCCCCCCCCCCCCGCCGCCCCCGCCCCCGCCGCCGCCACCGCCACCGCCACCGCCGCCGCCGCCGCCGCCCTTGTCCTTGCCCTTGTCGTCGTCAGGGACAGAACCCGAAGGCGGATCGACAGGATAGGTCATGCCCTTCTGGCCGTCCCAGTTCGGCTTCTGGGCGGTCTGAGGCTGGGCCTGCTGGGAACCTGTCCCGGCGGCGTCGTTCTGGTCGCCGGGAGAGTCTCCGGTCGGCCGGCCGGCGCCGTCGTCTCCCTCGTCGAAGCGGCGCTCGACCTCCTTCTCGTCATCATCGCCCACGAGGCCTTTCCGGTCGTCGGGCTCGCGCTCCCCCTCGTCGAGCGGGATGCGGTCGATGACTTCGCCGCCGTCGCCGGGGTGGACCGGGGGCCGGGCCTCGTCCTGCTTGTCCGGCATCATCTTATAGCCGAACACCGCGCCGATGGTGCCGAGCACGGCCGCGCGCTTGGTCCACTTCTTCCAGGGGCTCTCGGCGGCGGCCTTGGCCTGTGTCCTGGCTGTCTCTTCGCGCAGCTTGGCCAGGTCGGCGGCGCTGTTCTTGAAGCGTTCGCGATAGAGGCGGCGGACCTCCGCGGGGCCCAGCTTGCGCACCGCCAAGTCCTGCGCCTTGACGCGGGAGTCCTTCGCCCTGGAGTAGGTGGTCTGCGCCTTACCGAGCTCGGAGCGGACTCTCTTGAGCTCCTTCTCGACGGCCTTGACCTCCTTGGACTTCGGGCCCTGCGCGGCTTTCTCGGCTTCCAGCTTCGCCTGGAGCCGGCTCTCCTTGGCCTTGAGCTCGTTGACGCTCGAACGCGCCTGCTTCTCGAGCAGCCGATTCTGATAGAACTCGTCGACGGGAGGCTTCTTCTCTCCGAGGAAGCGCTCCTTGAGCCGGGTCAGCAAAGACTTGCTCGCGGACGCGCTGGGCTGAGTCGTCTCGATCGGAGCCGTGCGCTTCGTCTCGGCCGGGGTCGTCCGCTTGGGGGCGGCGTCCGAGCGGACCTGCGGCGGCGCCTCCTGGACGACGGCCTTCCTGCCGGGCTCCGGCGCCTTGGCCTTGACCACCGCCTCGGGCTTCAGCGCCGGGTTGGCGGAAGATTTGGCAGCCCCGGGATCGATCTTGCCCTGAGAGCGCGTGCCATCCCAGAGGTTGGCGCTCTCTTTGGGCTGCCCGGCTGTCCTTTGAGCCGGCTTGGTGGAGGCGGCCTGCTTGGCAGGAGCCTCCCCCATCAAGTCGGACATCCTCGCGGTGTTGGCGCTCTTCTGGGTCGCTTTCGGGGCGGTCTCGAGCACGCCCTTCGAAGTCGTCCGGGGGCTGGAGGGCGCGCGCGCCTGAAGGTTGGCCGTCTCGATGGGGGCGCTGTAGCTGGCGGTCTCCACCCGGGGAGAAACCGTGTTCGGAGCGTTCGTGTTGGCTCGGACTTCGGTACGCGCCTGGGTCTGGGCCTTGACCGGCTCCACGGGCGCCCTGACCTCCGCCTTGACCTGCGCGGGAGCCTTGGTCTGCGGGACGCTCGCCTTGACCTCCGGCGCGACGGTTTTAACCCCGGAAGCGGTCGTGCCCCCCGTCTTTGGGGCGGCATCCACCACGGGCGTCTTCGGAGCCTGGACGAACTCGCCGCCGGTCGTCGGCTTCGCCGTGTTGGCGGTGCGCGCCGTCCCGGCCCCGGCGTCGGGGGCGGCGACCTTCTGGCCGGGGTTGCCCTTCACGCCGAAGAAGCTGGTGCTGCCGGGCGCGCCCTGCGGCACGCCCGCGTTCGAGGCGCTCGTCTGGCCCCCGCTGGAGAGCTTGGAAACGGACTGGGCCGCCGACGTCTCGGAGAGCGTCCGGGGCATCTCCGCCGGGCGGGCCAGGCTCTTGTTGGCGGCCTGCACGGAGCTCATGTCCGCTCCGGTCGTGCGGACCTCGGCCGGAGCGTTCGCGCGCGCCTCCGTCACGGCCTGGGTCTCGACCTTGGGGCCGTGCTCGGCGGCATGGGGATGGGCGGACTTCGTGTCGATCCGGGTGTTCACGCCGGGACCTTGGGGCAGGGGCCGGAACAGGTCGCGCAAGCTCTGGGCTCCGCCCTTGCCGGCGACGTAGAGCATGCCGAAGTTCGTGAGGGCGTCGGCCGTGTGCTTGATGACGCCCGTGGTGTCGCCCTTGTTGAAGGCGTCGTAGGCGGCGAAGGAGCTGTCCATGGCGCCGGTGGCCATGGGCGCGACGAAGACGGCGGTAATGCCCGCGTTGGCGACCTGCGCCGTCCTGACCAGCCCCTGGGTCAGCCCGATGCTGAGTCCTCCGACGCCGCGCCCCATCGCGAGGGCCTCCGTCCCCACCTTGATGCCCGCGCCCAGACCCAGGGTGGCCCAGAAGGTCGGATCGAGCAGCATGCGGCCGGCCTTGTCGCCGGCCTCCATCACGACGCCCATGGCATAGAACCCGATCTTGGCGCCCAGGCTGTTCGACTGCTCCGCCATGTCGAAGGCCTGCTGGGCGGGTGAGCCGAAATACACCGCCGCGCCCTTGAGCTCGTCACGGGTGGCCGGGGCGATGTTCATCTCGAGCATCGTCCGCGAGCCCACGGTCTGGGCGTTGAAGCCCATCTCGGAGAAGGCCTTCTGGCGGTCCATGACCGCCTTGCCGTTGAGCACGCTCTTGTTGAAGTCGGAGAGGCCGGCCGTGGGGTCGATGTCGTCCGTCCAGTTGGCCAGCGTCTTGACCTTGTGGCCGTTGGCGGCGAGCTCGTAGGCCTCGCGCGTGTCGCCGCTCGTGACGTAGGTCATGCCCTTGGTGGTGAGGTAGTTGAGGCCCTCCCAGCCCGAGCCGGCGACCTTCCCGCTGTACTTCAGGGTCGTGCCGACGACCGGGATGTCGTCGATGAACTTCCCCGTGGCCGCGCCCCAGCCCGTGCCGGCCAGCTCGCGCTCGGCGTGGGCGATGACGTCGTCGCCGCCGACCTTCACCCAGTTGCGGCCGTTCCAGGTCTTGTGCTGGACGATGTGGGTGACGACCTTCTTGTCCGGACTGCGCCAGACCGTGACGCCGAGCACCGTCCGGCGCTGCTCGATCGTCTCTTCCTTGGGGCCGGGGTAGTCGTTGCGCTCGCCGCCGGCCAGGTAGACCCTCCAAAGGAAGGGCTCCGCCTGGCCGACCGGCTGCATCTTGGCGTCGAGGACGGTGGGCTTGCGGACGGCCAGCCCCATCTGCGTCCGCTTCTTCGAGTCGAAGGCGCCGCCGTCGAAGGCGGCCGAATAGTGGACCGCCGTGCCGTCCGCGCGCCGGAACAGGATGGAGAAATTGCCCTTCTCGTCGAAGCCCACGTTGTCGAGCGTCGCCGCTCCCAGGCCCGCGTCCTGGGTGAAGCGGCCCAGGTCGCCCAGAGCGCTGGCCAGCGGGCGCAGGTACTTGGACTCGTCGGCAAAACGCTTGTCCTTGCCGGCGAGGACCCCCAGGACCTCGCGGGCGAGCTGATCGGCGTGGGCGCGGCCGCCGGAGGCGAAGCCGTCGAGCTTGAGCTGGTACTGGGCCTTCCCGTCCTTGAGCGCGCGGATGATGTGGGGCTTGGGGAAATCGACGACCGTGCCGTCCTTCTGGGTGATCTTGTCGAGGCGGAAGCCTTCGCTCGTGCGCTTCCCCTGCTGGGACGTCCAGGGCTTGTCGCCGGCCTTGAGGGGCACGATGAGCATGGCCCCGTCGGAGCCGCCGTGGATGCGGACGCCTTCCTTGAAGTCCTCGACCGTGCTCGTGCCCTTCTTGGCGTCGGCGGTGTGCGACCGGACGATGCGGCCGTCCTCGTACTCCGTGACGCGGACGAGGCCCTTGGCGATATCTTCCAGCCGCTCGCTGACAAGCTTCTTCTTCTCGTAGGTGAGCATGCGGGCCTGCAGGGGATCGGCCTTCCCGTCCTTGCCGAAGGCGAACTGGACCCGCGACTCGGTCTTGGCGTCCTTCGTGACGATCAGGCCCTCGCCCTGCCCGATCTCACCGACGAAGCCCTCGAAGCGGCTGGTGCCGTTGGCGTAGTCCTGGCGGATGCCTCGATAGGTCTTGCCCCCCTCGCTCACGCTGACGAAGGCCAGCGCCTTGACCGGCGTGGAGGTCGGGAAGGCGACGAGCTCTCTGGAGGGATCCTGGCCCAGCTCCCAAGGCTCGAAGCGCATCCCGTTCGGGATCTGGCCGCGCTGCTGGTAGACCGCCTTGGCCATCGCCTCGCGGTACTCCATGCGCTGCTTGAAATACTCGAACACGGTCGCCAGGCCCCGACGGCCCAGCTCCTGGAAGAACGCCGTAGCCTTGCGCTGGAAGTCCTCCTGGTCTTTGGCCGCCGTGGGCCAGGGGCTCCCGCCCATGAATCCCGCGTCGGCGAAGCGGCGCATCAGCAGGCCGTCGGCGTAATCGAGGCTCTCCCCTTCGTACTGCGCGCCGGACTCCCTCAAGGCGCGCCTGGCCAGCGCGAGGAGCTGGGTGCGGCGCTCCGTACGGTCGTTGTAGAACGGCGAGCGCGCGAGGGCCTCGGGCACGGCGAAACGGTTGGCGACCTCGCCGGCCACGGCCGTGAGCATGCGGCTCCCCACGGCGTCGCGGGCGTCCCTCTCCTGCGCGATCTGGAGCGGGACATCCCCGTTGAAGTCGTTGAGGCGGGTGAGCTGCTCGGGCTTGGGGTAGGTGTCCGGGACGGCCTCGTCGACGCCCTCAGCGGCCAGGACGCCGGGCTGCTCCTTGCCCTTTGCCCGCTCCGCGCTGCCGTCGAAGAGCTCGTTGAGCCGCTGGTCCTTGGCCAGGGTGATCTCGCCCTTGAGCTTCTTGAAGGGCTCGGGGTCGAAGCGGCCCTGCGCGTCGTTCGTCCGGGCGGCCGCGGCCAACTGGCGGGTGATGCGGGAGCGCTCCTCCGGAACGACGGTCTTCTTGCGGAGGTCGCGCGTCCGGTCGATGATCTCGCGGATGTTCTTCAGGCGGGCATCGGCTTTGGCGAGCGTGGTCTCGTCGATCCCGCCCTGGGAGCGCTGAAGCCTCTCGCGCTGCTGGTCGTGGTAGGCCTCGAGCGGGCCCGTCCAATCCGAGAGGTCCGTCCGGCCGGCGGCCTCGTCGTCGAGGACCTCGATGGCCTTGTCCAAAAGGCACTTCGTACGGGCCTCCATGTCGGAGGAGGCGTCCGTGAGGCCCTGGAAGCGGCCGCAGGCCGTGATCTTCTCGACCGGGGAGGTCTTCGAGACGGTCTCGGCGGCGAGACGCCAGCCCTCGAGCGGAGCCGAGGCGAAAAAGACCGCGGCGGCCAGGACGAGGTCGGCGAGGCGGGAAAGCCTCTCGAAGCGCTTCATCTTGGATAGTGTGGGGCGGTAAGGCCTACCCGGTCAGGTTCTCAAGACCTAGCCCGGCTTGGGCCCAAGGTCCTAGGCCCTTCCGCCCTTCTGAGCGCAGACGACGGAGTTCATCCCCTCGTCCTTGCGGAGATGCTCGACCGCCTTGAACCCGGCCGACTCGAGGTCGTCCTTGAGCTCACGGAAGGTGAAGGTGCTCCCCCCCTCCGTGGCGACGAGCATGTTGACCGCGAAGAGGGCCCCCATGGCGGGCGCCGTGCGGGACTCCTCCATGACGACGTCCCGGACGAGCACCCGTCCGCGCGGCTCGAGGGCCGCGTGGACGCGCCGGAACAGCGACCGGTTCTGCTCACGGGAGTTCTGGTGCGCGATAGCGCTCAACCAGGCCAGGTCGCAGCCCTTGGGCAGGGCGTCCTTGTTGTAGTCGCCTGAGGCGAGCTCGACGCGGCCCTGCAACCCGGCCTCGCGGATGCGCCGCTCGGCCATCAAGACGACGGAGGGCCGGTCGAAGAGGACCGCGCCCGCCTTCGGGAAGGCCTTGAGGAACGCGAAGGTCCAGGTGCCGGAAGCCCCCCCGACGTCGAGCAGGCGCTCGAACTCCGGGAGCCGCAGGTCGTAGACCAGCCGGTCGGCCACGGAGCGGCTGATCTCATCCATGGCCCCGATGAAGGAGGCCTCGTCGGCGGCTTCGCCCAGGATGCTCGGCTCGCAGCGCGAGGGCTGGCCGGTCTTCACCGCCTCCGAAAGCCGCGCCCAGCGCCGCAGGCAGTTGGCCAGATGCCGCACGACCGAGAGCACGCTCCCGGGCCCGGCGTCCGAGAGGGCCTCGGCCGCCCCGGCCGCCGGAGAGTAGCGCCCGTCCCATTTCTCGAGCAAACCCAGCGCGGCGAGCGCATCGAGGAGGACGGCGGCCGCGCGCGCATCAGCGCCAAGCGCAGCGGCCGCCTCCTCCGCCTTGAGCGGCCTCTTCGCGAGCAGGCCGATGACGCCGAGCTCGGCGGCCGCCGCCAGCACGCAGGGGGCGTGGAAGCCGCGGGCGAGCGCCTGGACTTCGTCGGCCGTCCAGGTCTTCTTCACTGGAATGGGAACGGGTACTTCTTCGCCAGCTTCATCTCGTCGCGCATGGCCAGGACATCCTTCTGGTTCTCCCGGTTGAGCGGCACGCCCTTGTCCTTGCGCTCGAGCCAGGCGAGGTGCTCCTTCTCCCCGGCCGTATAGATGCGCTCGGCCCCAGGCATCCTCTTCGATCCTCTCAGCTCGCGCAGGATGTCCCCCGCCGTCTTCTTGAACTCCTTGAGCGGACAGAAGGCCGAGATGTCCACGGCGATGAAGAAGTGGCCCAGGTGAGAGGGCGTCTTGCGGCCTTCCGAGAGGCCCGAGAGAGCGCGCAGGAAGCTCCCGCCCGCGAGGGCCGCGGAGAGGATCTCCACGACGGCGCAGTACCCATAACCCTTGTACCCCGCCCCGTCCTCCCCGATGCCGCCGAGCGGGACCAAAGCGGCCTTCTTCTCGACGAGGTCCACGAGCGCCTGGGTCGCGTCCGTGCAGGTTCTGCCCGTCCGGTCGATCACCCAGCCTTCCGGCATGGCCTTGCCCATGCGCGCGTAGACCTCGATCTTGCCGCGCTGGGAGATCGAGGTAGCGCAGTCCAGCACGAAGGGGAACTCCTCGTCGGTGGGGAGGCCGAAGGTGAGGGGATTCGTGCCCATCATGTTCTCGATGCCGAAGGTCGGGGCCACGGAGGGGCGGGCGTTGGTGCCCGTGATGCCGATCATCCCGGCCTCGACCGCCATCAGGGCATAGTAGCCCGCGATGCCGTAGTGGGTGGAGTTGCGCACGGCCGCCATGCCCATCCCGTACTTCTTCGCCTTCTCGATGCACATATCCATCGCCCGGCAGGCGATGAGGTGGCCCATGCCGTCGTGCCCGTCGATGACCGTGGTGGTCGGGCCCTCCCGGACGATCTCGAACTCTGTGACCGGCCTCTGGATGCCGTTCTTGATGCGATCGAAGTAGAAGCTCTTCATGCGCGCGACGCCGTGGGAGTCGATGCCCCGCTTGTCGGCGGTGATGAGCACCTCGGCGCAGGCCGCCGCGTCGGCCTCGGGCACACCGAGAGCGACGAAGACGTCCTTCATGAAGCGCTCCATCGTGTCGAACGGGACCCAGACGATCTCATCTTGCGATGTCATTCTGTCTCTCCTTGTCAAAGAAGCTTGCCCGCGATGACGTCGAGGCTCCTGGCGAAATCGGTGTTGAGCAGGCGCTCGGGATCGCCCAGGGCACCCTCGAGGCCGGAGTCGAAGTCCAGCGCCCCGAGCAGCTCGGCGCCCTCGAAGGCGGGGAGCGGCTCGCCGCGGCGCAGGTTCTCGACGACGCCGGCGGTCTGGACCCCGAGGCGGCCGAAGAGTTCCAGAGCACGCTTCGCGCTCTCGCGCGCGAGCAGGGAGGGCGTGGTCACGACAAGGAGCTCCGCGCGCGGGATCCAGCGCACGACGTCGAGGCCCGCGTCGCCGATGCCGGGCGGCATGTCCAGCACCAGACAGTCGAGCTCCCCCCACTGCGTGATGGCGAGCAGCTCGAGCATCGCGCTCGAAGCCTCGGCGCCGCGCAGGGGGACGGCGCGGCCCTTCGAGAAGAAGGCGGCGGACATGAGGCGCACGCCCGCGACCAGCGGCGGGACGATACCCTTCTCCTCCGCGGGGAAGGCCGCGCCGGCGCCGAGGATGAGGTGGTCGCAGGCCCCCGAGAAGTCCAGGTCGAAGAGGCCGGACTGGAGGCCCCGGCGAGCCAAAAGGAGGGCCAGGGTGGAGGAGACCAGGCTCTTGCCGATGCCGCCCTTCCAGCCGGTGACCGCCAGGACGCGGCGCACGCCGGAGAGGCGCTTGGCGATGACCGCCGGGCGGGGGTCGATGGGGCCGCTCACGTCTCCCCCTCCACCTGGGAGACCCTCACGCCCCTCCCTTCGGCCACCTCGAAATCGGGCCCCGCGCAGCCCGGGCAGCGCAGGTAGACGTGGGCCATCTCGGGCACGAAGTGGATGTGCTCCGCCTCTTCGGCGTCCGCGCCGGCCGCGCCCTCGGCCAGGCTCCAGCGCCGGCCGCAGGCCTTGCAGGCGAAGAGAGCCGGTTCACTCTCGGTCCGGATAAGGGCTCCAGCGAGCAGGGGCCGCCCGGCCTTCTGGATCTCTTCCAGGGAGAAGCGGAAGGCGTCGAGGTCCATGCGCTGGAGCTCCCCGACCCGGACGACGATCCCCGTGACCCGCTTGAGCGAGCCGTCCTTGGCGGCCTTCTCGGCCGCGTCCAGCACCGCCTCCGCCAGGGCCCATTCATGCATGGTTCTCGACTCCATACGCCTTGAGCTTGAGATGCAGGGTCTTGCGGTCGATCCCCAGCGCTTCCGCCGTCCGGGACTTGTTGCCCTCGAAGCGGGACAGCGCCCGAAGGATATGCTCCCGCTCCAGTTCGGCGAGAGTGACGACCGAGTCCGCCGTCCCTCTGGGTTCGCGGCCGGGCGCGGCCGGCTCGAGCATGGGCAGGCTCTGCGGGCGGATGACCGGACCCTCGGCCAGGATGAGGGCCCGCTCGATCACGTTCTCGAGTTCCCGGATGTTGCCCGGCCAAGGATAGGCGAGGAGGAGGCGCATCGCCTCCTCCGAGATGGAGACGGCGCCCTTCCCGCTCCTGCGGCCGTGCTTCGCGAGGAGATGCCGGGCGAGCTCCGGGATGTCGTCCTGGCGCTCGCGCAGGGGCGGCAGATGGATGGAGACCACGTTGAGGCGGTAATAGAGGTCGTCGCGGAACTCGCCCCGCTCGACGGCCTTCCTCAGGTCGCGGTTGGTCGCCGCGACGATCCGCGCGTCGATCTTGACCGGCCTGGAGTCGCCGACCTTCCGGATCTCCCGCTCCTGGATGGCTCGCAGGAGCTTGACCTGGACGTCCTGCCCGATGTTCCCGACCTCGTCGAGAAAGACGGTGCCGCCGTCGGCCAGTTCCAGCTTTCCCTTCCTCGTCTCGACGGCGTCGGTGAAAGCGCCCCGGACATGGCCGAAGAGTTCGCTCTCGAACAGGGTCGGGACGATGCTGCCGCAGTCGACCGGGATGAACGCCCCCCCCCGCCGGGCGCTCGCCCGATGGATGGCCCTCGCGGCGAGTTCCTTGCCGGTGCCGCTCTCGCCGCTGAGCAGGACGGTCGCCTCCGTCGGCGCGACCTTGTCGATGAGGGCCCGGACTTCCCGCATCCCGGCGCCGGAGCCGACCATGGGGGCTTCCTTCAAGACGGTCGTCAGCTCCTCGCGGAGGACCGCGTTCTCCATCGAGAGCCTTCGCTTCTCGAGGGCGCGCCCGAGGATGGAGAGCATCTCCTCCGGGGTGAAGGGCTTCGGGAGGAAATCGTAGGCGCCCAGCTTCATGGCCTCCACCGCGGACGACACGGAAGGGTGCCCGGTGATGATGAGGACGAGGGTCTCCGGGGCCGCCTCCTTGATCCGGCGCAGGACATCGAGCCCCGGCATCCCGGGCATGCGCAGGTCGAGGATCACGAGATCGAAGGAACGGCGGTGCAGGGCTTTGAGGCCCTCGGCTCCCGAACCGGCTTCCTCGACGGAGTAGCCCCGCCGCTCCAGGATCTGGCGGCAGGAGTCGCGGAGGACTTCCTCGTCATCGATGACCAGAACGCTAATCGGCAGGGGCATCGGCCCTCGCGCCCGCATCGCGCGGGAGGAGGATGGTCACGTCCGTTCCCTTTCCCGGCTCGCTCTTCAGTCCGATCGTCCCGCCGTGCTTCTTGACGATCCCGTAGCTGATGGCGAGTCCGAGCCCCGTCCCGCGGCCGACATCCTTCGTCGTAAAGAAAGGCTCGAATACGCGCTGAAGGTTCTCCGGAGAGATCCCGCAGCCCGTATCGCTCACGGAGATCTCCGCGCGCGAGCCGCCGTCCAAACTGCGGGTCGAGACCTTGAGCGTGCCGCCGCGGCCCTCCATCGCCTCGGCGGCGTTCATGATCACATTGAGCAGGACCTGGCGGATCCTGTCCCGGTCCATGGAGAGCAGCGGCAGAGCGGGATCGAACTCCTTGACGACGCGGATGTCGTCGAAGAGGATCTGCCGGCCGATGAAATCGAGGGTCTTGGCCGCCAACTCGTTGAGGTCGGCGTCCTCGATCCGTGGCTCGGTCTGCCGGGCGAACTCAAGGAGGCCTTTGACGATGTCGCGCACCCGCTCGGTCTCCCGAGCAACCTTCTCGAGGTTCTCCCGCCTGGGGTCGCCGGCGGGGGTGTCCTCGAGCAGGAGGTGCGTGTAGACGAGGATCCCGCCCAGGGGGGTGTTGATTTCGTGGGCCACGCCCGCCGCAAGCCGCCCGATCGTAGCCAAGCGCTCCGTCTCTTTGATCGTCTCCTGCGCCTGGCGGCGGATCTGCTCGTCGCGTTCGTGGATGGAATCCGCCATCAGATTGAAGGTGCGGGCCAACTCGCCCAGTTCGTCCCTCCGGTCGACTTCCACCCGGTACGAGAGGTCCCCCTTGCCCAACTGCACCGCTCCGGCGGTGAGCTTCGCGACAGGCCCCAGGATGACCCCGGAAAGAACGTAGGAGAGCGCCGATACCAGGATGATGCCCAGGAGGACGATGCCGAGGAAGGCTGTGCAGACCTCCTTTCGAAGATCGGCATAAGGCCGCTCCAGGATCCCCACGTACAGGATGCCCACGATCCCGCCCAGGGCGTCCCGGATGGGCTCATACGCCGTGAGATACCAATCGTTGACGACGAAAGCCCTTCCGATGTAGGTCCTACCCTGCCCCAGCACCGTGTCTGCGACCTCCTGAGAGATTCTCGTGCCGATGGCGCGCTCCCCCCTCTCATCCAACACGGTCGTAGCGATGCGCAAGTCGCCCTGGAAAAGCGTGACGGAACCAGCGCTGCGGCCCTTATACTGGCTGTCCCCGTAGAGGATCTTCTTGGCCTTGTCCACGATGTCGTTGTTGCGGTTGAGGAGCCTGCCGGCGAAGAGGACGCCCAAGAGCCCGCCGGAGTCGTCCAAGACGGGCCCCGCTGCGGCGAGAACGAGCCCAGAGGTCTCCTCGGTCTTCTCCGTCGCTTTTGCCATCTTGGTCGGGACGAACCGGATATGGGCTCGCGCCAAGAGGGCCTGATCGAAAGCCGCCAGATCGCCCTGGGACAGGATCAGGTTCGCGAATGCCTCGTTCCCACTGTTCAGAGCTTTCCGGATCAGAGGATTCTCAAAGAGGCTTCGGCCTCTCAAGCCGGCGTTGCCGGCGCAGTAGACGACCTTTCCGCTCCGGCCGACCAGAGCCAGCATGTCCAGGCTCTCGCCCTGCTTGATCTTGTCGAGCTGCCTGCCGGCGCTCGCGTGGTTGCGGCCGAGCAGCGCTTCCTTGACGAAAAAGCGGTCCGAGGACAACCGCACCGCATTGCGCACATCGTCCATGGCCCGGTTGTACACCTCCCGGGCCGAATTCATGTCCCGCATCGCCTTGCCCTGCATCTCCGCGAAAATCCTGCCGGAGATGAAATGCAGGCCCATGCCTGCGGCCATGGCCCCGGTTATCCCGATCGCCATGCCGAAACTCAGGAAGAGTTTCGTCCTAAGGGATAATGTCACAGTTTCGGTCATTCTACTATTTATGTGGCATTCCGCCACACAAGGCAGTGGCGTTTTGCCTCACAAAAAACGATTTGCCGCATTTTATCCACTTTTTGCCTTGGAAGTTTTGTTGCCACAGATATCCGTGGAACGCGTCGGTACGGAGGTTGAAATGGCGAATCCCAAGGTTCTGATTGTAGACGACGACCAAGACTTCGTCGCCGGACTGCGGCTCGTGCTGGAGAATCAGCGCTACGAAGTCTTGGCGGCCCACGACCGCGAAGATGGCTTGCGCCGCCTGCGGGATTCGGACCCGGACATCATCTTGCTGGATATCCTCATGGGCAAGGGCGCCGACGGCATCCTGTTCGCGCGAAAGGTCCGCCAGGATCCCGATTTCGCACGGTTCGCCAAGACGCCGATCCTCGTCATGACGAGCATGCGCCAGCAGACGGGCTTCTTCTTCCCCGGCGAACCCAAGCACCCGGTCTTCTTCCCGATCGACGCTCTCGTGGAGAAGCCCATCAAGCCCGCCGAGCTCCTGGAGAAGGTCTCGGGCATGCTGGAGGCGAAGACCGCGTGAGCCTGGGCACGAAGCGCTCCTCCATCCTCGTCATCGATGACGAGGAGACCCTCCGGGACGCCTGCCGGCAGACGCTGGAGCGCAACCCGGATTATGGGGTGGAATGCGCCGATGACGGCCCCGCCGGCATCGCGCGCGTCCGACGGGGCGTTTTCGACCTAGTCATCGTGGACCTGAAGCTGCCCGGGATGGGCGGCATCGAGATCATCCGCGAGATCCTTCGCTTCGACCCGACCATCGTCACCCTCATCATCACCGGCTACCCCACGGTGGCCTCCGCGGTCGACGCGATGAAGAACGGCGCCTACGATTTCCTCCCCAAGCCTTTCACCCCTGACGAACTGAGGATCATCGTCAGGCGGGCGCTCGAGAAAAGGCACCTCGAATCCGAGCGCCGCGCCTTGCTGGCCGAGAGGGAGAGCCTGCAGAGGAACTTCGTGAGCCTCGTCTCGCACGAGCTTCGCGCCCCCCTGATCTGCGTGGAGCAGTACGTGGACGCCATCCTGACCGGAGCGGTCGGGAAGATCGTCCCGGAGCAGGAGGACATCCTGCGGCGCATCTCCATCCGGATGGAAGGCCTCCTGGGGCTCATCGACACCTGGCTGAACCTCAACCGCATGAAGACCGGGAAGTACGATGCCGGGATGAAAGAGTTCGGCGTCCTGCCGATGCTGCGCGAAGCGGTCGAGACGCTCCAGCCCGCCGCGCAGGCTCGGGGAGTGCGCGTGAGCGTGGATGGCCCGGAAGGCCTGAACATCACGGCCGACCCGGAATGCCTGAAGATCCTGTTCATGAACCTCATCGGGAATGCCGTCAAATACAACCGGGAGAATGGGTCCGTCTCCATCCGGGCCGCAGCCCTCGAAGAAGGCGGAGCGTCCATCGAGGTGCGCGACACCGGGAGGGGCATCCCCGCAGAGGACCTGCCGCTCATCTTCGACGAGTTCTACCGCGGAAGGGACGGAGGAAAGGACAAGCCCGCCGGGAGCGGCCTTGGCCTGGCCCTCGTCCGGCAGATCGTCCAGCTCCACGACGGCCGCATCGACGTGAACAGCGAGCTCGGAAAAGGGACGTCCTTCTCAGTGACGCTCCCATCAAGGAGGAAGTGATGCCGCTCCAACAGACCATCAAGTACGAGGCTGACCGGGACCCGCATTTCGCGGACTGGATCCAGAGCGTGGCCGGAGGCGAGAACCTGCGCCAGTGCATCCAGTGCGGGCTCTGCAGCGCGACCTGCCCGCTCTCGCTCTACATGGACTATACGCCCCGGCGCCTCATCAACCTGGCGCGGGAAGGATTCAAGAAGGAGGTGCTGAGCAGCTTCACCATCTGGCTGTGCGCGAGCTGCTATGCCTGCCGGGCGGAATGCCCCAAGCAGATCAAGGTGACGGACATCATGTACACGCTCAAGCGGCGCGCCATCCAGGAGAACGCCTTCCCCAAGCGCTTCCCCATCCCGGTCCTGGCCCGCGAGTTCGGCAAGATGGTCTTCACCTTCGGCAGGGTCAACGAAACGCTCCTGGTCATCGACCTCTTCCTCCGCACGAACTGGCTGAGGTTCCTGAGCATGACGGGCCTGGGCCTCAACCTGATGCGCACCGGCCGCATGTCCTTTCTGCCCGAGAGCATCAAGCGGCGCGAGGAACTGCGCAAGATCCTGGGCTCCCTCGAGGGCAAGGACGAGTTCCTGACATGGGCGGGGCCTGTCGCGAAACTGCTGGATGAGAAGGAGATGCTCAAATGAAATACCTCTATTACCCCGGCTGCTCCCTGAAAGGCTCGGGCAAGGCCTACGAGGAATCACTTCTCGCGGTCTTCCGCGCCCTGGGCGTCCCCCTCGCGGAGTTGGACGACTGGAACTGCTGCGGCGCGACCGCCTATATGTCGGTCGAGGAGACCAAGTCTTACGCCCTGGCGGCCCGCAACCTGGCCATCGCCGAGCGCGAAGGCCTCGACGTCATCGCCCCCTGCAGCGCCTGCTATCTCGTCCTCAACAAGACCCAGCACGCCCTGCAGGAGAACGCCGGCATCCGCAGCCGCGTGAGCGGCGCCCTCGGAGCCGCTGGCCTGAGCTATCAGGGCCATGTCCGCGTCCGGCACCCGCTCGACGTCCTCATCAACGACATCGGGCTCGACGCGGTCAAGAAGAAGATCGTCAACCCCCTCAAGGGGCGCCGCTTCGCCCCCTACTACGGCTGCCAGCTCGTGCGGCCCTACTCGACCTTCGACGACCCGGTGAACCCCGTGACCATGGACAAGCTGGTCGCCGCCGCCGGGGCCGAGTGCGTGGAGTATCCGCTCAAGACCCGCTGCTGCGGCGGCAGCCTCACCGGCACCGTGCCGGAGGTCGGCCAGCGCCTCTCCTACATCCTCATCAAGGAGGCGATGAAGCGCAAGGCGGAGGCCATCGTGACCGTCTGCCCCCTCTGCCAGTTCAACCTGGACGGCTACCAGGACCAGATCTCGAGCCGCTTCTCGGAGGTCCGCCTGCCCATCGTCTACTTCACCCAGGTCCTCGGCCTGGCGATGGGCCTGCCCTCCGGCCAGCTGGGGATCCACCGCGGCATCATCGACGCCGGCGCCGTTCTGACAGCGAGGTAAGCCATGAGAATCGGATTCTACATCTGCCACTGCGGCACCAACATCGCGGGCACCATCGACGCGGCGGCGGTGAGGGATTTCGCCGCCGAGCTCCCGGGCGTGGCCGTCTCCCGCGACTACAAGTACATGTGCTCGGACCCAGGCCAGGAGATGATCGTCCAGGACATCCGCGACAACAAGCTCGACCGCCTCGTGGTCGCGGCCTGCTCGCCCAGCCTGCACGAGGAGACCTTCCGCAAGGCGGCGGCGAAGGGCGGCATGAACTCCTTCTTCTTCCAGATGGTCAACATCCGGGAGCACAACGCCTGGGTGCACGAGGACAAGGCCGCGGCCACGCAGAAGGCCAAGGACCAGGTCCGCGCCGCCATCACCCGTGTGCGCTTCCACAAGGCCCTGGAGAAGAAATCCGTTCCGGTCAACGCGAACGTCCTGGTCGTGGGCGGCGGCATCGCGGGCATCCACGCGGCCCTGACCCTGGCCAACGCGGGCAAGACGGTCACCTTAGTCGAGCGGGACTCGACCATCGGCGGACACATGGCCCTCTTCGACAAGACCTTCCCCACGCTCGACTGCGCGGCCTGCATCCTGACCCCGAAGATGTCGGCCGTGAAGAACCACCCCAACATCACCCTCTGGACGTACTCCGAGGTGAGCAAGGTCGAGGGCTACGTGGGCAACTACAAGGTCACGGTCAAGCGCAAGACCCGCTACATCAAGGAGGACCTCTGCGTGGGCTGCCTGGACTGCATCGAGGCCTGCGTCTTCAAGGAACCCAAGTTCCGGGACGACTTCAACCAGGGCCTCTCCAAGCGCAAGCCGGTCTATATGTCCTTCCCGCAGGCCACCCCGAAGCTCGTGACCATCGACCCGGAGACCTGCATCCAGCTCAAGACCGGCAAGTGCAGGAAGTCCTGCGCCGAGGCCTGCGACCGCAAGGCCATCGACTTCGAACTCAAGGACGAGATGAAGGAGCTCGAGGTCGGCGCCATCATCCTGGCGACGGGCTTCTCGGCCTTCGACCCCAAGCGGCACGCCTACTACGGCTACGGACGCTACCCCAACGTGTACTCGGCCCTCGAGGTCGAGCGCCTGGTCAACGCGTCGGGCCCCACGAACGGCGAGGTCGTTTTGCGGGACGGCAAGCACCCCAAGGCCATCGGCATCATCCACTGCGTGGGCTCGCGCGACGAGCACACCAACAAGTGGTGCTCGCGGGTGTGCTGCATGTACTCGCTCAAGCTCGCCCACCTGCTCAAGGAGCACACGGGGGCCGAGATCTACGACTTCTACATCGATATGCGCACCCCGGGCAAGACCTACGAGGAGTTCTACGACCGGCTCCTCCAGGAAGGCGTGCACTTCATCCGCGGCCGGGTGGCCGAGGTCAACGACTGGGCCATGACCCCCGAAGAGGAGGGCAAGCTCGTCATCCGCGTCGAGGACACCCTGGCGGGCTTCGTGCGCCGCATCCCGGTGGACATGGTGGTGCTCTCCCAGGGCCTCGAGGCCCGCAAGGACGCGGGGGACGTGCGGCGCCTCTTCAACATCGGCTGCGGCACCGAGGGGTTCTTCCAGGAGCGACATCCCAAGCTCGCCCCGGTCAGCACCTTCGCGGACGGGATCTTCATCGCGGGCGCCTGCCAGGGCCCCAAGGACATCCCGGACACGGTGGCCCAGGCCGGCGCCGCGGCGGCCGAGGCGCTCGCGCTCGTCGACGCCGGACACGTCGAGCTCGAGCCCAACACCTCGCACGTGGTGGAGGAGGAGTGCTGCGGCTGCAAGTCCTGCGTGCCGCTCTGCCCGTACTCGGCCATCAGCTTCGACGAGGCCAAGAAGAAGGCCTCGATCAACGAGGTGCTCTGCAAGGGCTGCGGCGTGTGCGCGGCGGCCTGCCCGTCGGGCTCCATCCGCCAGAACCTGTTCGAGGACGAGGAACTATTCGGAGAGATCGAGGGGGTGCTCTCGTGAGCGAGAAAAGGCGATTCGAGCCGAAGATCGTGGCGTTCTTCTGCAACTGGTGCACCTACACCGCGGCGGACTTGGCGGGCGTCTCCCGCATCAAGTACGCCCCCAACGCGCGGGTCATCCGCGTGATGTGTTCCGGCCGCGTGGACCCGCAGTTCATCCTCGACGCCTTCGCCAAGGGCGCCGACGGGGTCCTGCTCGGCGGCTGCCACCCCGGCGACTGCCACTACGCCGAAGGCAACTACAAGACCCTGCGCCGCATGCGCCTCCTGGAGCGGATGCTCAAGGGCATGGGCATCGAGGACGGCCGCTTCCGCCTGGAATGGATCTCCGGCGCGGAAGGCGACAAGGTCAAGGTCGTCATCAACGACATGGTCGAGAAGGTGCGCGCCCTCGGGCCGCTGGACCTCCCCGGCCGCGCGAAGGGGTGGGACAAGGAGCTGGAAGCCCTGGCCCACGGCGTCCGCAAATCCGAAGACAAGAAGGAGCCCACCCATGCCTGAGAAGCCCAAGGTCGCTTTCTACTGGTGCGCCTCCTGCGGAGGCTGCGAGGAGGCCGTCGTCGACCTCGCCGAGGACATCCTGGGCGTCGTGAACGCCGTGGACATCGTCCTCTGGCCCGTCGCGATGGACTTCAAGAAGAAGGACATCGAGGCCCGGCCCGACAAATCCATCACCGTCTCCTTCATCAACGGCGCGATCCGCACGACCGAGCAGGAGGAGTGGGTCCGCCTCCTGCGCCGCAAGAGCCAGTTCGTCATCTCCTTCGGAGCCTGCGCCAACTCGGGCGGCATCCCCGGCCTGGCCAACCAGTTCACGCGGGAGCAGATCCTCAAGTTCTCCTACGAGGACTCCCCGAGCGTGAGCAACGAGGCCAAGACCCGGCCCCAGGCCTCCTGCCAGGACGAGGGCCACGCCCTCTCCCTGCCGACCCTGCACAACGTGGTGCGCAGCCTCGACCAGGTCATCGAGGTCGAGTACACCCTGCCGGGCTGCCCCCCCACCCCGAAGCTCATCGCGGGCGCCGTCACGGCGCTCCTTTCGGGCAAGCTGCCGCCCAAGGGCACGGTCCTCTCCCCGGACATCGCCCTCTGCGAGGAATGCCCCCGCAAGGACAGCAAGCCGGCGGACCTGGCCCTCGCGGAGTTCAAGCGGCCGCACTCCTCGCCCATCGACCCCGAGAAGTGCCTGCTGGCCCAAGGCTTCACCTGCATGGGCCCGGCCACCCGCTCCGGCTGCGAGGCGCTCTGCGTGAAGGGCAACATGCCCTGCACCGGCTGCTTCGGCCCGACCTCGCGCGTGCGCGACCAGGGCGCCAAGTACGTCTCCTCCGTCGTCTCCAACATCGTCCCGAAGGACGAAGCCGGGATCGACGCGGTGCTCGCCGGGATCCCCGATCCCATCGGCACCTTCTACCGCTACGGAATGCCGAAGTCCATCCTGAGAAGGAAGGTGGATCTGTCATGAAAACCGTCATCTCCATCGATCCCATCACCCGCCTCGAAGGCCACGGCAAGATCGAGGTGTTCCTCAACGACAAGGGCGACGTGGACCGCGCGTACATGCAGGTCCCCGAGCTGCGGGGCTTCGAGGTGTTCAGCCTCGGCCGGCCGGCGGAGGACATGCCGCAGATCACCTCCCGCATCTGCGGCGTCTGCCCCACGGCCCACCACATGGCCGCCACGAAGGCCTTGGACGACCTCTACAAGGTCGAGCCGGCCTCCGCAGGCCGGAAGATCCGCGAACTGGTCTACAACGCCTTCATGCTCGAGGACCACGCCATCCACGTCTACGTCCTGGGCGGTCCGGACTTCATCGTAGGCCCCGACGCCCCCAAGGAGCTGCGCAACATCGTGGGCGTCATCGGCAAGGTCGGCCTGGAGGTCGGAAAGAAGGTCATCTCCATGCGCCGGCGCATCCGCGAGCTCATCACCTACGCGGGCGGCAAGGTCATCCACCCCGTCCTGGGTCTGCCGGGCGGCGTGGCCAAGTCCATCTCGCCCGACGAGCTGCCCAAGTTCAAGGAGCTGGCCAAGGACGGTCTCGAGTTCGCCGAGTTCACCCTGCAGGTGTTCCGAGACATCGTGCTCAAGAACAAGGCCTACGTGGACCTCATCACCTCGGAGGCCTACACCCACAAGACCTACTACATGGGCATGGTGGACCAGGACGACCGGGTGAACTTCTACGACGGCAAGCTCCGGGTCGTGACCCCCGAGGGAGGTGAGCACTCCAAGTTCGACCCGCGCAAGTACCTCGACCACATCGCCGAGCACGTCGAGCCCTGGAGCTACATCAAGTTCAACTATCTGAAGTCCGTGGGCTGGAAGGGCTTCACCGACGGCCCGGACAGCGGCGTCTACGCCGTGGCCCCCATGGCGCGCCTCAACGCGGCCGCGGGCATGGCCACCCCCAAGGCGCAGAAGGCCTACGAGGAGCTCTTCAAGACCCTCGGCAAGCCCTGCCACCACACCCTGGCCACCCATTGGGCGCGCGTAGTCGAGATGATCCAGGCGGCGGAGCGCATGGTCGAGCTGGTCAACGACCCGGAGATCACGAGCAAGGACGTGCGCACGATCCCCACCCAGAAGCCGACCTCGGGCGTGGGCGTCGTGGAAGCCCCCCGCGGGACGCTCTTCCACCACTACGAGACCGACGAGCGCGGCATCCTCACCAAGGCCAACCTCATCGTGGCCACGCAGAACAACTCGGCGCGCATCGCGATGAGCGTGGAGAAGGCGGCCAA
>DMEZ01000066.1:20016-39931 GCA_003450735.1 Elusimicrobiota bacterium
CTCATCAAGGGCGGGGTCGTCAACGACGGCCTGCTCAACATGGTGGAGATGGCCTTCCGAGCCTACGACCCCTGCTACGGCTGCGCGACGCACACCCTGCCGGGCACGATGCCGCTGGTCGTGAGCCTGCGCGACGCCTCCGGCCGCGTCCTGCGGGAGATCCGCCGCTGAAGAAGCTGCTGCTGGCCCTGGGCAACGACCTGCTGGGCGACGACGGGGTGGCCTTCGCCGCCGCCCGCCTGCTCAGGGAGGGCCCCCGGGACTACGAGGTGGTGGAGTCCGCCGAGACCGGACTCGCCCTCCTCGACCACTTGGAGGGCTTCGACCAGGCCGTGCTCCTGGACGCGATCTTCACCGGCAAGCACGGGCCGGGAACCGTCCTGGAGTTCGGCCCGGACGATTTCAAGATGGCGCCGGCACCTTCGAACCATTTCGCGGGCCTGCCCGAAATGATTAAATTGGCTCAGCGGCTGCGCATGCGCTTCCCCAAGGACCTGCGCATCCTCGCCATGGAAGTGGACAACCCCATCGTGTTCCGGCAGACCCTGACGCCAGAGGCCCGGAAGGCCCTGCCGGCCTTCGTGGAGCGCGCCCGCCGTCTGCTGTCCGCATGAAGAAGAGAGCCCGGGTCCTGATGGTGGACGACGACCTGGATTACGCGCACAGCATCCGTCTCGTTCTGGAGAAGGCCGGCTACGAGTTCCATCACGCCCGCGACGGCGAGGAAGGCCTGGCCAGGCTCAAGGAGTTCTCGCCCGCCCTGATCATCCTGGACGTGGTGATGAACAATAGGACGGAAGGCTTCCACTTCGCGAAGACGCTCCGCTCTGGGACTGAGTGGGCGACTTACGCCAAGACGCCGATCCTGGTTTTGACCGGGATGTTCCGGCAAGACACGGACCCGGCGGCCCTCTCCTCCGATGCTCCGGCCTTCCGCCCTACGGATGGGTTCCTGGAGAAGCCGGTCAGATCCGCCGTGCTCCTCAAGATGGTGTCGGAACTGACCGCGAAGCCTTAAGCCCGGGCCTTCTCGAGCAGCTTGCCGACCCTCGCCAGAAGGTCCTGGGGCTTGATAGGCTTCTCGGCGAAGTCGTCGACCGGAAGGAACTGGGAGTCCTTGTCCTTGCCGGGGAAGGAGAAGCCGGTCTGCTCGCGCATCCCGGTCAGCATGAGGATGGGCAGGCTCTTGAACCGGGCGTCTTTGCGGATCCGCCGGGAGAGGACGAAGCCCGCCCCCTTCCCCTCCATCATCATGTCCAGGATGAGGAGGTCCGGCTTCTCCTGCTCCAGCCTCCGCATTCCTTCCTCGGTGCCGCCGGCCCACGCGACGTCGTAACCGCCGCTGGCGAGCACCAGGCGGGTCGCTTCCACAAAATCCTTGTCGTCGTCGATGATGAGGACCTTGGCCTGCCCCTTATGCATGACATCCCCCTTGGACTTGCTCCGGCAAATGTACTCGGAAGAGGCTCCCCTCTCCCAGTTGGCTTTCGACGTCGATCCCGCCGCCGCAGTCATCGACGATCCTCCGGACGATCGACAACCCCAGCCCGGCCCCTTCGTCCGTAAAGGCCCTCGCTCCTTCGCTGCGGAAGAACTCCTCGAACACCTTCTTTAGAGCCTCCGGCTCGATCCCGATTCCCGTGTCCGCCACCACGATCTGGTGCTCGCCGCGCGAGAAAGAGGCCCCGATCCGCACTAGCCCGCCGGGGCGGCTGTATTTCACCGCGTTATCCACGATCCGGGCGAGCAAGGTCTCCAAGTCGTAGGCATCCATGCGAATGGGCGGCATCCCCTCCTGGACGTCCGACTCCAGGGTGACCCCTATCTCGGCGGCCTTCGCCCGGAAGGATTCGAGCGTCTTCCCGACCGCCGCGCCCAGGTCCAAGGCGGACTTGCGCCTCGATCTCCCGCGGTTCTCCATCCCGGACAAGTCCTGGAGGTCCTTGACCATGCGCAGGAGCGCCGTGGCCTTCCTTTGGGCTCTCTCCAGCATCTCGCGCTGCTTCTCCGGAGCTGGAGCGTAGCCGTCCAGGACCACCTGAAGGCAGCTCTCCACCGTCGCCAGGGGAGAGCGGAGGGCGTGCGAGACCTCCCGGACGAACGCGGTCTCCCGGGCGGTCATGCGCTCAGCCCCCGGACTAGCCCGCAAGTCTCATCCAGGGCCGCGGCCACGGGCTCTGAGAGGCCGTGACGCATCTCGTCGGGCAAGGCAGAGACTTGGACCGCCACGACCCGGACGTCGACGCCGCAGTGGTCGCGCAGCTCCTTGAGCAGGTTGGAGGTCGGGAGCTGGTGTATGGAGAAATCGGCCGATTTCACGGCGGGGACGCTCTCCAAGTCGATCTCAAAGACCTCCCCGGGAGCACGGCCGACATCGATGGCGTCCACGATGATGATGCGCCGCGGCCGCTTCTCGGAAAGGGTGAGGTCGAAGAGGATTTTTCTCACCCCTGTTCCCGCGTCGAACAGACCGACCCCGTCCGGCAGGCCGCCGCGTCCAGAGAGGTGCTTGATGAAGGCAGGCCCGAAGCCGTCGTCGCCGATGAGGACGTTCCCGCAGCCGATGACGAGGACGTCCTTCTCCCAAGGCGCCTCGGGCTCGGCCCTCTCCTCGGCGGGATCGCAGTCGAATTCGCTCATGAACGGATGCCTCCGGGGGCCTCAGCCCCCGGAGGCATCGCCCCTCTGGAGGCTAATTGGCCAGCGTCCGCTGCACCGCGCCGTCGGAACCGACGACGTCGATCTTCACGGCCATGCGCCCGTCCAGGTTGTGCGTCGCGCAGGAGAGGCACGGGTCGTAGGCGCGGATGGCCATCTCCACGGTGTTGAGCAGGGTCTCGTCGTACTTGCCGCCCTTGATCACCGCTTGGGCCGCCTGCTTGACGGACATGTTGATGGGCCCGTTGTTGTGCGTCGTCCCCACGATGAGGTTCGCGTTCACGATGAGGCCCTCGGCGTCGGTCTCGTAGTCGTGGATGAGGGTGCCGCGCGGCGCCTCGACGTGGCCCACGCCTCTCGCCGCCCGGGGCTTGACCGGCACGCGGGTCTCCGTGCCCGTGATCTCCGGGTCCTTCAGCAGCTGGACGGCGTATTCCGCGTTGTAGAGCAGCTCGATCAGCCGCGCCCAGTTGTAGAGCAGGGTGAGGTGGCAGGGGCGGCCGAAGGCCGATCGGAACTCTTCCAGTTCTTTCTGCGCGAGCGGCGTGCTGATCTTGTCGCAGGCGTTGATGCGCGCCAGGGTGTTGGTGCGATAGATGCCCTTGGGGGATGCCAGATCCATGGAGAAGCCCTCTCCCCAGGATTTCGCATACGGGAACTTCATGTAGGACCAGGGCAGGACCTTCTCCTCGATGTGGTCCAGATAATCCTTGTCCTCGAACTCCGTGAAGGAGGCATCCGGCTTCATGAGACGCAGCTTCCCGTCGTAGAGGTCCATGCTCCCGTCAGGGCGCACCGTCCCCATGTAGCCGGTCTTGATGACGCCGACCGACTTGACCGCGTCGAGGTACTTGGGGAAGACGTCGGACTTGGCCCAGGCGATGCCCCACTTCGCGAACTCGAGGATCTCCTCGGCCATGGGCAGGACCGTGTCCCGCTCCTTCTGGGTCAAGGGCTTGCTGAAGCCGCCCGGCACCGAGGTGACGGGGTGGATGGACTTGCCTGAGACGACGTTGAGCATCCGGGCGCCCAGATGCCGGTTGCGGATGACCTTCTTGCCGATCTCGGGCGCGGTTTGGGCGATGCCGATGACGTTCCGGACGCCGTAGCCCGCCCCCGGCCCCATCACGAAGTCGGGGCCGGCGAGGAAGTAGAAGTGCAGGATGTGCTCCTCGGTATAGGCGATCGAGTTGCACAGCTCCCTGAGCTTGCGTCCAGCCGGCGGCGGCGTCACGCCGAAGACCGCGTCGCAGGCCTTGGAGGAGGCCAGGTGGTGCGACCAGGGGCAGACGCCGCAGATGCTGGTGACGATGCGCGGCATCTCCTCGACGGGGCGGCCTTGGCAGAACTTCTCGAAGCCTCTCAGCTCGACGGTCTGGACGAAGGTGTCGGCGACGTCGCCCTTGTCGTCGAGGTTGATCGTGATCTTAGCGTGGCCTTCCAGCCTCGTGACGGGCGCGATGGTGAGTGTCTTTGCCATGGGTTCGTTCTCCTATTTCTTGATCGGAGCGGGCTTGGCCGGGAGGGGCTTGAGCAGCCCGTGTCCGCCGACGTAGCGGTTGAGCATCGCGCGGCGGTCGGCGACCTGCTGGGGATTGAGGCCGATGGAGGAGAGCGCCCCCATCATGTCCACGAGCGGATTGGAGCCCTTCTTGACCGGGCCGAAGCAGCCTCGGCAGGGCATGTACCCCTTGATGCAGCGCGGCACTTTCACCTCGCCCTGCTCGGTGGTCTGCCCCGCGCAGCCGGACTTGGTCACCGGGCCCAGGCAGAGCTGGCCCTGCTCCATGAAGCAGCGGGTCTCTTCCCAAGCGGCATTCTGCTTGAATGCCAGCCCCTGGAGCGGCCGCGAGATCTGACCGCCGGCGGCCTTCTTCTCGCGCTTGGTCGGACACTCGTCGCAGACGCTCTTCTCGGGGAGGACGAACGGCTTCCCGTTGAGGAGGCAGAGCAGGGCTTCCTTGATCATATCCGGAGACGGCGGACAGCCGGGGATATGGACGTCCACCTTGACCACCTCGTCCAAGGCATAGACCCGGTCCGTGAGCGGCGGCAGGTCCTTGTTGGGATTGGGGCTCTTCTCCGTCGACTTGCTGTCGCGGTAGACCTTCTCGTAGAGCTCATCGAGCGTCCACATGTTGGCCATGGCCGGGATGCCGCCGAAGCAGGCGCAGGAGCCCAGCGAGATGAGGATCTTGCACTTTGCGCGCATCTCCTGGGCGACGAGCTTCTCTTTCTCGTTGCGGATGCCGCCCGAGATGATGCCCACGTCCGCCGCCGGGATTTCCACTTTATGGGAGTCCCCTTCCCCCGTCTGTCCGTGATACTTGTGGTCCATGAGCACCGGCATGTGGACGAACTCCAGGGCCGGCAGAAGGTCCAAGAGCGGTTCGCCGATATCCAGGATGCTGACTTCGCATCCTCCGCAGATGTTCAGCCACTCCTCAGCGACTTTGGTTGCCATGCGTGTTCCTCTCCTCTCCTGTTCAGTTGCCGCCCGCGGCCGTCTGCTGGGCGGAGACACGGCGTGAATAGACCAGATGCTTCCCGTCCTCCTCGCTCAGGCGCGTCTCGAAGCCCTCCTTATCGTAGCCGGCCTGGACCTCGGAGGCCTGCTGGCGGGTCTCGTAGAGAACCCCGTTCCAGAGGAACTTCTTTCCGTCGAAAACCGACGCCAGCTTGGGCATGCTCCTCACCCCACCTTGTAGGGACTCGGAGGCAGGCGCTTGACCGCCTCCGTCATCTCGGTCATGACCTGGGCGAAGCGCGGCCCTTCGGAGGCCGAGACCCACTCCAGGCGGAAGCGTTCCTGCTCGAGCCCGAAGTCCTCGAGCATGAGGCGGATGGCCTCGGCGCGCTTCTCCGCCTTGCAGTTGCCGTCGATGTAATGGCAGTCTCCCGGGTGGCAGCCGCAGATCAGGACGCCGTCGGCGCCCTTGGTGAGCGCGTCGATCACCAGGTTCGGGTGCACCATGCCCGAGCACATGACCCGGACGATGCGGGCGTTCGGGGGATACTGCAGGCGGGAGGTGCCGGCCAGGTCCGCCCCCGTGTAGGAGCACCAGTTGCAGCAGAAGGCGATGATCCTCGGGTCCGGATTCTGGATGTCCGTCTGCGCCGTCTCCGCTACCGCCGCTTCGCTCATACCCCCTCCCCGGCGCCGACCGGCTGCTGTGCCGGCTCGGGCGTCTCAGGCGACGCCTGCTCCTGCAGGACCGCCTCCGACTGCGCCGCGATCTGGTCGAGGCGGAAGCCGCGGACCACGATGCCCTTCTTCGGGCAGGTCGCCTGGCACACTCCGCAGCCCTTGCAGGCGCTCTCGTTGACCTCGACGATCTTCTTGATGGCCCCGTCGGAGGCCTTGTACTCCAGCAGGGTCACGGCCTTGTAGGGGCAGGGCTCCACGCAATAGGCGCAGCCGTCGCAGTTCTCGTCGACCACCTCCGAGAGGGTGGCTTCGAGCTCCATCGTCTCGTTCGCCAGGACCGAGGCGGCGCGCGCCGCCGCCGCGCCGGCCTGGGCGATGCTCTCCTCCATCGTCTTGGGATAGTGGGCCATGCCGCAGAGGAACACCCCGTCGGTCGCGAAATCCACCGGCCGCAGCTTCATGTGCGCCTCGAGGAAGAACCCGTTCTGGTCCAGGGGGACCTTCAAATGCTGGGCCAGTTCCTTGTTCTCCAAAGGCGGCACGGTCGCCGCTGAGAGCACCACGAGGTCGGCCTCGAGGACGGCCTCCTGGCGGACGATGGGCTCGACGAAGCGCACGGAGAGCTTCCCATCCGACTCTGCCACCTCCGGCTTGCGGTCCTCGTCGTAGCGGATGAAGACCACGCCCTTCTGCCGGGCCTCGGTGTAGAAGCTCTCCCTGAAGCCGTACGTCCTCACGTCCCGGTAGAGGACGTAGACGTTCGCCGCCGGATCGAGCGCCTTGAGCTTGAGCGCGTTCTTGACCGCCATGCCGCAGCACAGGCGGCTGCAGTAGGGCCGCTTCTCGTCGCGGGAGCCGACGCACTGGATCATCACGACCGTCTTCGCCTTGCAGGAGCCCTGGGCCAGCCGCTCCTCGAGTTCCCGCTGGGTGAGGACGCCCGGGTTCTTGCCGTAGAGGTACTCCTCGGGTCGATGCTCCTGCGCTCCGGTCGCCACGATGACCGCGCCGTGACGGATCTCCTCCTCCCCCGACGCCGTCTTCAGCTTGGTCGTGAAGTTGCCGATGAAGCCCGCGATGGAGGCGATGGAGGCGCCGGTGTGGACATGGATGTTCAGGCGGCTGCGCACTTCCGAGATCAGGTCGTCTAGGTGGCGCTGCGGGTCCAGACCGCCCTCGAGCAGGTAGCGCAGCAGCCGCGACGCGCCGCCGAGTTCCGCCTCCTTCTCGACCAGGTGGACGGTGAAGCCCTGGCCGGCGAGGCTCCGGGCGGCGGTCAGGCCGCTCAAGCCTCCCCCCACCACCAAGACGTCCTTGTGGACGGGGACGTGCTTCTTCTTGAGCGGCTCGAGCAGGCGCGCCTTCGACACGGCCATGCGAACGAGGTCCTTGGCTTTGATCGTCGCCTGCTCCGGCTCGTGCATGTGCACCCAGGAGCACTGGTCGCGGATGTTGGCCATCTCGAAGAGGTAGGCGTTGAGGCCCGCCTCCTGGAGGCTGTTCCGGAAGAGGGGCTCGTGCGTGCGAGGAGTGCAGGCGCTGACCACCACGCGGTTGAGCTTCTTCTCGACGATGGTCTTCTTGATCTTCTCCTGGGAGTCGTTCGCGCAGGCATAGACCACGTTCTCCGCGTGGACCACATTCGGAAGGCGCTTCGCGTACTCCACGACCTTGGGAACGTCCACCACCGAGGCGATGTTGGTGCCGCAGTGGCAGACGAAGACGCCTACGCGGGGCTCCTGCCCGGCGACGTCGGTCTCTGGCGGGTATTGCTTCTCCTCGATGAGCGTGCCCTTGGCCTCGGGGAGGAGCTCCAGGATGCGGGCCACGGCCCCGCTCGCCTGGATGACGGTCTCGGGGATGTCCTTGGGCTCGGTGAACGCCCCCGCGACGAAGACCCCGGGCTTGCCGGTGTCCATGGGCGCGAAGGCTTCCGTAGCGCAGAATCCGTGGGGGTTCAGCTTCAGGCCGAAGGTCTGCGCCAGCGTCTGGGCGGAGGGGGCCGGGCGCAGGCCGACCGACAGGACGACCAGGTCGAACTCCTTGACGGCCTTGCGCTCGTCCTCGGTCAGGTAGGTGATCCGCAGGTTTTTGGTCTCGGGGACTTCCTCGACCGCCGCGGGGCGGCAGCGGGTGTACTTCACGCCCAGCTTCTTGGCCCGCTGGTAGTACTCGTCGAAGCCCTTGCTGAAGGCCCGGAGGTCCATGAAGAACACCTCGCACTCGAGATGCTCGCTCAGGTGCTCCTTGGCGAGGAGGGCCTCCTTGGTCGCGTACATGCAGCAGACGGCGGAGCAGTAGTCGCGCTCATGGTCGCGGGAGCCGACGCACTGGATGAAGGCGATGCGCTTGGGCTCGGCCTTGTCCGAGGGGCGCTGGACCTTCCCCAGGAAGGGGCCCGAGGCCGAGAGGATGCGCTCGAACTCGATGGAGGTGATGACGTTCTTGTGGATGCCGTAGCCGTACTCCGGCTTGAGCCGCGGATCGAAGAGCTCGTAGCCCGGCGCCACGAGGACCGCGCCCACCTCGAGGACCACCCGCTCCTCCTTCTGGTCGAAGACGATGGCGTCGGCCTTGCAGGCCTTCTGGCAGAGCTTGCATTTGCCCGTGCTCATGTGGAGGCAATGCTCCGCGTCCACCACGGCGCAGTTGGGGATGGCCTGGGGATAGGGGATGTAGACCGCCGGCCGGGTGGAGAGTCCCTGGTTGTACTCGTCGGGGATCGGCTTGGGCTTCTTGGAGGACTCCCCCTCCTTGGGCGCCTTGAGCTTGCCCAAGGGGCAGGCGATGGCGCAGGCGCCGCAGCCGGTGCACTTCTCCTCGTCGACGTAGCGGGGGCGCAGCTTCACGGTGACCTTGAAGTCGCCGGGCTCCCCCTCGATCTTCTCGACGTCGGCCAGGGTCAGGATGTCGATGTCCTTGTGCCGGCTGATCTCGACCAGGCGCGGGGCCATGGTGCACATGGCGCAGTCGTTGGTCGGGAAGGTCTTGTCCAGCTGGGCCATGACCCCGCCGATGCAGGGGCCGGACTCGGCCAGGAAGACCTTGATGCCGGCGGCCGCGAAGTCCAGCGCCGCCTGCATGCCGCCGATGCCGCCGCCGACGACCAGGGCGGCTCCGACCTTCCTGCCGTTCTTCGATGGGGGGTTCATGGGGGTCATGCGGGCTGAGCCTCCGCGCCTTGCGGCCCCGCCGGGGCCTGCTCGCGCCTGCGGGCGGCGTTCTCCCTGACCGCCTGGAAGTAGGCCGCCAGGGGCCTGTAGGTCAGGTGCGCCCATTTGCCGAAGGGCACCTCGATGACCAGCATCGGCACGCAGACGATGAGGTGGACGGCGTAAGCGTAATACGTGGCCAGCGGCCAGCCGGCATAGCGGAAGATGTGCACCGCGATGCCGGTGAGGGTCGTGAGCAGGAGCAGGATGGGGAAGAGCCAGTCGCTCAGGTCGGAGTAGCGGTGGATCTGCTCCTCTTTCTTCATCCGGCTCCAGAGGATCTCGGCGGTGAAGACCGCCAGCACCGCGGTGGCGTAATATCCCAGCCAGCGCTGCGGGTGCCAGATCGGATGGATGGCGTCGGTCTGGAACCAGGGGAGGAAGAGCACGATCATCACGAACATCAGCCCGTAGCCCGTGACGAGCAGGAAGTGCTTGGCCCAGCGGGCCGTGTTCTTGCCGCACTCCCGGAAGCGGATCTGAGTGGCCCCGTTCCACGCCAGCGACCACGCTTCCTCTATATAGGACTGGAGAGGCGCCGCGGAGCCGCCCCGGAACATCGTGTTCCAGATCATCCGGGCGACGTTGCTCAGCAGGAAGAAGGAGAGCACGGCCGCCATGGCCCAGTCGAAGAAGTGCACCGTCATCACCGGTGCGAAGGTGTTGAGCTCGACCCTGTCCATGACCATGGGGCCGTGGAAGAGGGCGATGAGCAGGGCCATGAAGGCCCCGACCGCCGCGAGCGCCCCCAGCTCCCAGGCCGGGGACTGGTACATCCGCGCCGAGAGGCCCGTCCAGTCGTACTGGGCGGTGAGGAACCGGCGAAGGGTCATCATGGACTCGCCGGGCTCGGTCTGGCGGGGGCAGGTCTTCGAGCAGTCCCCGCAGTAGTAGCACAGCCACGGATCCAGGCTGGCGAGCAGCGGCTCGCGCAAACCGACCTGGACATGGCGCATGCTCTTGCGCGGGAACAGAGCGGAATCCTTCGAGAGGGCGCAGACGGCCGCGCAGCTGCCGCAGGCGTAGCAGGCGTCGACGTCGAAATGGCCGTATTTCCGGACTTCCGATATCAGCGTCGGGTCGATCTTCTCAGGCATGTCTCTCCTATGGCCGAGGTTCAGCTGTAGAGCCCCGCGAGCTGGAGGATGGTGTCCTCGACCCGCTTGGACATGATGACGGAGAACCGCTTGTAGAGTTCGAAGCCGAGGTCGTGGTTCTTCTCGTACTTGGTCCGCAGGCACCTGCCGTCGAAGGAGAAGGCGAGGACCGGCCCCTGCGCCCGGGCGGAGAAGTGCCAGCGATAAGGTGGGATCATCCAGGACCAGCCCAGGACCTCGTTCTCGCTCACGGTCTGCACAGTGATGGGCTTGCGGTGCGCCAGCGGAAGCTCGACGTTCACCTGCCCCTGCCGGATGAGGAAGAAATGGTTCGCCTCGCACCCCTCCTTGATGATGTAGTCGCCGGCCGCGAATCGGACGTTCGCCGCGCAGCCTTCCAGGAGGTCCAAGTAGGGCTCCGGCAGATCCTTCAGGAAATGGTGCTGGACGAGGATGGTCTTCAGACCCTTCTTCTGCATAGCGCCCTCCCGCCCCTCCCGGGGGCCGAGGACGCTATGCTAACACGCCTCCCCGGAGGCGCCAAATGAATAATGTTCATGGGTATATTAGGCTATCTAATATTATGCTATGCTCAGAGCGGATGTTGATCGAGACCTTCAGGGTCTTCTGCGACCTCGTCGACACGGGCAGCTATTCGCAGGCGGCTGAAAAGAACTACGTCACCCAGTCCGCGGTCAGCCAGCAGATCCGGAACCTCGAGCAGACCCTGGGCTGCGCGCTCGTGCAGCGCGTGCGCAGGGAACTGCGCCTGACCCCCAGCGGGCTCATCTTCTACCGGACAGCCAAGCGCATCGCCTCCGAGCACGCCTCGATGCTCGACCGGCTGAAATCCATCCCGGCCGGCGGGCTCGGCACCGTCCGGGTCTCCTCCATCTACAGCGCGGGGACCTACCTGCTCCAGGACTATATCCGCGGATTCATCAAGGCCCACCCGGAAGCCCGGGTCGACATCGAATATCAGAAGGCCGCCCGGATCTACGACGACATCCTCCGCGACCGGGCCGACATCGGGATCATGGCGTTCCCGGCCCGCCGGAAAGGCCTTGAGATCCGTCCGCTGCTGTCGGAGGACATGATCCTCATCTGCTCGCCGCGGCACCCTTTCGCCCGAAAAGAGAGCCTGGAGCTCTCACGCCTGCAAGGGCAGGATTTCATCGCCTTCGATCCCTCCACCCCGACCAGGACGGCCCTGGACAAGATCCTTCATTGGCACGGCATCAAGGTCAACGTCACGATGGAGCTCGACAACATCGAGACGATCAAGAGCGCGGTCGATACCCGCAGCGGGGTCTCCATCGTACCGGAGACGGCCGTGCGCAACGAGGCGCGCCTCGGCAGGCTCCGCGCGCTGCGCTTCACGGACGTGCGCATCCAGCGCCCTCTCTGCGTGCTCGTCAGGAGAGGCCGCCGCTTCAGCCGGGCCGTCCAGTTCTTCCTGGAGCATCTGCGCTGCGGATGAGCCGGGGACATCGCGCCGCGCCGGAGGCCTCCTCCCCCATCGACGGCATCGCCTTCTCGCTGGTCATGGCCGTCGCGGCCTTCCTGGGCCGGGAGAACCCCCGCTTCGTCCACCCCCACATCCTCTGGTGCTTCCTGGCCCTGCTCTCCTTCAACCTGCTCAACTTCGCCTGGCTCTTCGGGCGGCTCGAGCCGGGACGGCGGATCCCGCTCGTCCTGGCCGTCAACGTCCTTCTCATCACGATGGTGGTCTTCTACTCGGGAGGCCCCCAGTCCTACTTCTGGGTGATGTTCCTTTTGCCCATCTTCACGGCCTGTCTGGCCCTCTCCCGGCGCGGCATCTGGGCCACGACGGCCGGAGCGCTCCTCGCCCTGGCGGTCTTCCACTGGGGCGCGCTCGCCCACCACCTCTGGGCCGAGGTCCTCGAGCTGCTCACCAAGGCGGCCACCCTCGCGGTGTCGGCCGTGGTTTTGATGCGGGTCTCCTTCGACGACCGGAGCGCCCGCGAGAAGCTAGAGGAGGAGCGAAAGAGCTCGGACGAGGAACGGCGGAAGCTGCGCGAGCAGCTCCAGCACATGGACCGCCTCGCGACCATGGGGACGCTCTCGGCCAGCATCGCCCACGAGCTCAACAGCCCGCTGGCCACCATCCTGGGCTTCGCGCAGGTCGGGCTCTCCGGCTCGATCGACCAGGACAAGATCGTCCATGCCCTGCACCGCATCGAGGAAGGCGCGCTGCGCTGCAAGAGGACCATCCAGGGCATCCTCGCCTTCTCCCGGGGCGCCAAGGCGGAGCGCGCCCCGGTCGACGTGAACGCCCTCCTCCACGAGTGCCTGGAGCTCAAGCGCTTCGAGTGGATCTCCGGCCACATCCGCACCGAGGAAACCTACGAGCAGGGCCTGCCCCTCGTGCCGCTCTCGGGGCCGGAGTTCCAGCAGGTCGTCTTCAACCTCCTCACCAACGCCGAGCAGGCGATCCGCTCGCACGGGGAAGGCCGCGGCCGCATCCGCCTGAAGAGCGAGCTGGCGGGAGGACGCCTCCGCGTCCTGGTTTCGGACGACGGCCCGGGCATCCCTCCGGAAGTGCTGGACAGGATCTGGGAGCCCTTCTTCACGACCAAGCCCGTCGGAACGGGGACGGGCTTGGGCTTAGGGATCTCCAAGCAGATCATCGAGGACCAGGGCGGGAGACTCTGCGTCCGCAGCGAACCGGGACGCGGCGCGTCGTTCATCATCGACCTGCCGGCGCCCTCCTCCCCGGCCGAGGCTCCGGCCGCCCCGGCACAAGCCCCCGCGGCCCCCTCCCGCCACATCCTGGTCGCCGAGGACGACCCCGCCTTGCGGCCCCTGCTCTTCCAGCTCCTGAAGCCGTTCGGGCACCCGGTCCGCTTCGCGGAGACCTTCGACGAAGCCGCGCGGATGGTGCGGCAGGACCCGCCCGTTCTGCTGGTCAGCGACCTCAAGATGCCGGGGATGCCGGCGCTGGACTTCTTCGTCCAGCTCCGCGCCGAAGGCCGCCTCGAGCGTCTGCCGATCCTGCCCATCTCGGGCTCCGTCCCGGGCGACGCCCTCTCCCTGTTCCTGAAGAGCCGCGGGCTCTCGGTGCTCGAGAAGCCCTTCGAGATCGAGGAGTTCAAGGCCCGGGTCAAAAAGGCCCTTCCGCCCGGTTGAAGCGTCCCTCCCTAACATCTACAATGCTTCAGGCCTCATGAAAACCCCCTCCCAGGCGCGCCGCCTGCGCATCTATCTCGACGAGTCCGACCGCTGGCAGGGCCGGCCGCTCCACCAGGCGGTCATCGAGGCCGCTCACGAGGAGCACCTCGCCGGGGCCACCGTCCTGCAGGGCCTCTCGGGCTTCGGCTACAAGAGCCACTCCGACGCCCAGCGCCGTCCCCGTGCCGGGGCCGGCGCTCCGCCCATCGTCATCGAGATCGTGGACAGCGCCGAGAACATCGAGCGCTTCCTGCCGCGGCTCGATGAGCTGATGAGCGAGGGTTTCGTGACTTTCGACGACGTGCAGGCCGTCTCCTACCGGGCGCCCTAGCTTCCGCCGGGGCAGGCTTCCAGACTCAGCTTCTCGAACTCCTCTTTGGAGACCGCTTTCAGTTCCTGCCCGATGACGAAGCGCATCTCCTTCCCGCCGGGCTTGAAGTACGAGAAGTTGACCCGCATCGCGCCGTCCCGCAGGAACGCCTCTCCGGTCACCGGTCTCGTCTTGTTCGCGGTCAGCTTGTAGGTCCAGCGGTCCCAGGCCCACTCGGAGCCGGAGAACACCACCGACCCGGTGGTGAGGCCCCCGCCGCCGTCGAAGTCGAAGCGGCCCTTCTTCTGCCGGCGCATCTCGGCCCAGGACCAGCGCGCGCCGGAGCAGACGTCCTCGCGGATGAGGTTCTTCGAAGGCGAGAGCGTCCGCTTCATGAACATCGGGGAACCGGAGCCCTCCAGGCTCTTGCCCGCCGCGTCCCGCGTGAAGGTCGTGCCGGCGTAGTACTCGACCGAATCGGGCGCGACCTCGGCCCCAGCGCAGAGCGCGAGGCCCGCCAGGACGAGGCGGATCATGCCTCAGCCCTTGGGGCAGACGCAGACCAGGTTGCGGTCCCCATAGGGGTTGTCGATGCGCCCGACCGCGGGCCAGAACTTATGGTCGCGCAGCCACGGGGCGGGGAAGGCAGCCGTCTCGCGGGTGTAGGGGTGCGTCCAGGACTCGGAAGCGATCATGTCCGCCGTGTGCGGGGCGTTGCGCAGAGGATTGTCGTCCTTGGGGAAGCGCCCTTCCTCGACGTCTCGGATCTCGCGGCGGATGGCGATCATCGCCTCGCAGAAGCGGTCGAGCTCCTCCTTGGACTCGCTCTCGGTCGGCTCGACCATCAGCGTGTTGGCCACCGGGAAGGAGAGCGTCGGGGAGTGGAAGCCGTAGTCCATCAGCCGCTTGGCCACGTCCTCGGCAACCACCCCGCCGGCGGCCTTGAGCGGCCGCAGATCCAGGATGCACTCATGGGCCACCAGCCCCCGCTTCCCCTTGTAGAGCACGGGGTAGTGCGCTTCGAGCCGCTTGGCGAGATAGTTCGCGTTGAGGATGGCGGCCTGCGTCGCGCGGGTGAGCCCGGCGGCCCCCATCATCCGGAGGTACATCCAGCTGATGGGCAGCAGGCTCGCGCTGCCCCAGGGCGCGGCCGCGACGGGCCCGATGCCGTCCTTGCCGCCCATCGGCACCGACGGATGGGAGGGCAGGAAAGGCGCCAGGTGCTTTTTGACGGCGATGGGCCCCACCCCGGGGCCGCCGCCGCCGTGGGGCATGGCGAAGGTCTTGTGGAGGTTCAGGTGGCAGACGTCCGCGCCGATCTCGGCGGGACGGCAGAGCCCGACCTGGGCGTTCAGGTTGGCTCCGTCCATGTAGACCTGGGCTCCGTGGGCGTGGACGGTCTCGCAGATATCGCGGATCTCCTCCTCGAAGACGCCGTGGGTGGAAGGGTAGGTGACCATGAGCACCGCCAGGTCCTGGGCGTGCTCGTCGGCCTTCGCCTTGAGGTCAAGGAGGTCGATGTTCCCGTCCTCGTCGCAGGCGACCTCGACGACCCGGAAGCCCGCCATCGCGGCGCTCGCCGGGTTCGTCCCGTGCGCAGAGTGCGGGATCAGGCAGACGTCCCGCTTCTCCCCCCGGCTCTCGAGGTACTTGCGCAGGACGAGCAGGCCCGAGTACTCGCCCTGGGAGCCCGCGTTGGGCTGCAGCGAGACCGCGTCGAAGCCGGTGACCTCGGCGAGCCAGCGTTCGAGCTGGTCGAAGAGGGCCTTATAGCCCTTGGCCTGGTCGGCGGGGACATAAGGATGGAGGTCCGCGAACTCGGGCCAGGTGACGGGCAGCATCTCGGCCGCCGCGTTGAGCTTCATCGTGCAGGAGCCCAGCGGGATCATGGAGGTGGTCAGGGAGAGGTCGCGCGCCTCGAGCCGCTTGATGTAGCGGAGCATCTCGGTCTCGGTGTGGTAGGCGTTGAAGACCGGCTGGGAGAGGAAGGCGCTCTTGCGGCGGCTGCGCGCGGGCAGGAGGAAGAGGTCCTGCTGGGAAACCTCGGCCGCGAGGTCCTCGACGACGGGCTTGGTGTGCCCGATGGCGAAGCAGGAGAGGATGTCGGCGACGTCTCGGGGGCCGGTCCTTTCGGCGAGCGCGATGCCCAGAGTGCCGTCGCCGCAGTCGCGCAGGTTGATGCGCCGCGTCGCGGCGGCCGCCTGGATGATCTCGGCCGCCCCCTTGCCGACCTTCACGCGCAAGGTGTCGAAGAAGGGGCCCGCCGGCTCGGGGTAGCCCATCTTCTTGAGGCCGAGGGCCAGGATCCGGGCGAGCAGATGGACGCGCTCGGCGATGCGGCGAAGACCCTGGGGTCCATGGTAGACCGCGTACATGGAGGAGACGATGGCGACAAGGACCTGGGAGGTGCAGATGTTGCTGGTCGCCTTCTCGCGGCGGATGTGCTGCTCTCGGGTCTGCACGGCCAGGCGCAGGGCGCTCTTACCGCGGGAATCCTTGGAGAGGCCCACGAGGCGGCCGGGCATCTGGCGGACATAGGCCGCCTTCACGGCCATGAACCCGGCGCTGGGGCCGCCGAAGCCCGGGGGGATGCCGAAGCGCTGGAACGAGCCGATGGCGATGTCGGCTCCGAGCTCGCCCGGAGACTGGGCCAAGGCCAGCATCAGGGGGTCGGCCGCGACCACGGCCAGGGCGCCGGCCGCGTGCGCCTTGGCGCAGAAGCCCTCGACGTCGCGGAGGACGCCGTCGGTGCCGGGGTACTGGATGAGCGCCCCGAACACGCCCTTCTCCGGCTTCCAGGCGTCGGGAGCGCCCGTGAGGACGCGGATGCCGAGGGGCTTGGCCCGGGTGCGCACGACTCCGAGGACCTGCGGGTTGCAGTTCTCGGAGACGAAGAAGGCGTCGCCGCCCTTGACGGCGCGGCAGAGAGTCATGGCCTCGGCCGCCGCGGTGGCCTCATCGAGCAGGGAGGCGTTGGCGACGTCGAGCCCGGTCAGATCCACGGTCATCGTCTGGAAATTCAGCAGGGCTTCGAGCCGGCCCTGGGAGATCTCGGCCTGGTAGGGCGTGTACTGGGTGTACCAGCCGGGGTTCTCCAGGATGCCGCGCAGGATGACCGGCGGGGGGATGGCGGCCTGCCAGCCGCTGCCGATGTAGCTGCGCCAGACCTGGTTCTGGGCGGCGAGAGCCTTGAGCTCCGCGAGCGCCTCGAACTCCGCGGCGGGCGGAGGCAGGTCGAGCGGACGGGAGGCGCGGATCTTCGAGGGGACGGCGGCGGCGGTCAGGGCCTCGAGGCTCGGGAACCCCACGGTCTCGAGCATCTGCGAGACCGCGCGTTCGGAGAGACCGATGTGGCGGTCGGCGAAGAGGTCGGGATGGCCGAGGTTCACGGTTTCAGTGGATTCCGTCGAAATGGACATGTCGGGCCTCTCAAAAGAGCTGCTGCCTCAAGGTAGCAGTTTCGTCTTTTATACTGCAACAAGATTGCCGGGCTAGCCGGGAAGGAGGTCGATGACCGTGATCTCGGGGCGGCAGAGGAAGCGCACGCGGGGGGCCCTCCCCCCTTCCATCCCGAGGCCCCGGTTCACGTACAGAGCCATCTCTTTGACCCGGTAGAAGCCGCTCTCGAAGCGCTTGCCGAGCTTCGCCAGGGTCACCAGGGCCCCGTAGAAAGGCAGGCGGACCTGCCCGCCGTGGGTATGCCCAGCCAGGTACAGGTCCACGCCCGCCTTGTCGGCCTCGTAGACCAGGTCGGTATAGTGGTTCAGGAAGACATGGTAGGCGGGACTGGAGGGCAGCTTCCTCATGAAGAGCGGGAAGAAGGGCTCCATCCCGATGAGCATCCCGCTCACCCGGACGGGAGTGCCGCGGATGACGATGTCCTCGTAGTCCACGTCCAGCATCCGGGCGGCCGTTCCCTGGAAGGCCTTGTCCGGCAGGAGGCCCAGGTCGAAGTTCCCCGTGACCAGGAACACCCGGGCGATGCCGGTCAGGTCCTGGACGGCCTTGAGGGCGGTCGGCAGGCCCTTCTCATCGTTGATGAAGTCCCCGGTCACCAGGATGAGGTCGGGCTTGAGCTCGCGGACGAGCTCCACCGCCCGCGGCTCGTTGAGGGGCCGCTCCTCGGAGTGGAAGTCCGACAGGTGGACGAGGCGGATGGGGCCGCGGATCTTCGGCGAGCGGAGCTCGACCTTCGTGACAGAGAGGCGGGTCGGCTCGACCAGGAAGCCGTAGAGGATGCACAGGAGCCCGCCCAGGGCGGCGAGGTTCAGGAGGAGGCTCAGGGTGCGCTCAGCCCGGGCGCCCTGCACGGGCCAGAAGGCCGGCCGCGGCGATTCCTTGCGGTTGAGCCAGCGATGGAGCAGCCATCTCAGCTCCAGATAATACGTCAGGACGACCGCCGTGAGGAACGCGAGCGGGACGATCGCCTCGAGCAACGCTTAGGCCGCGACCGCTTGGGCCAGCTTGTCGAGGGCGGCCTTGAGCCCCTCGTGGACGGCCTTCACGTCCTGCGCCTTCCAGTCCTTCTTCTCGGCGCGCAGGAAGCTGGTCTTGTCCACGCGGTTGTCGAAGCGGGCGATGGGGATGTTGAACTTGCGGCCGCCCGACTCGACGCTCACGGTCCCCTTCGCCTCGGCGTGCGCCTCCAGCCAGTCCATGTCGTCGCAGCCGTAGTCGTTCATCATGACTTCGATGGGCACGCCGTGGTGCAGGATGGAGCCCGGGTCGTTGGGATCGGTGCGGGCCTGGTTCTTGCGGCGGGACTCTTCCGGAGTGACCCAGACGTAGAGGATACCGGCCTTCTCGAGGATGGCGGGGGAGAGCTGGCCGATGGAGTAGAGGTAGCCGAGCGGAGCCTTGAGCGGCATCTTGGAGCCGTCGGGGCCGCCGCGGGCGAACTCGATGACGAGGGTCTTGCCCTTGAGCGTGTCCGGGTAGCCCTCGTGCTTCTCCTTGAGGAGGTCGACGGCTTCCTTCTCGAGGGTCTTGGCTACCGCCTCGCGGGAGGCCTTGTCGAGCTGGGCGAGCCGAGGCGCGATGCCGGCGGCCTTCGAGGCCGCTTCGAGGCGGTCGAGGAGGAGCGCGGCGGCCGAGACGGGCTTGGCGGCCTTCTTGGCGACCATGTCCGCGTAGTCCTCGTTGACGAGGTGGATGAGCGTGCCCCAGTCCCAGGTGTTCTTGAAGGGGCGCTCGCCGGAGTGGAAATAGACCCGGTCCTGGCCCTGCTTGGCGAGCTCGTCGTCGACGCGGCGCATGATGTGGACGTAGGGGAAATCGTCGAGCTGGACGGTCGGGCCCATATGGAAGTCGTCGCGGGCCGAGTCCGGCGGCAGGTGCTTGAGATAGCGGCGGACCTCGGACTTGCCCGAGGCGGGGAGCGCCAGAAGAAGAACGGTATCCAGGATCTTGCTCATTGTTCCCTCCGAGGCGATTATCTTACATAATCTTTCGCGTGGAGAAGCGCTACCTTCGGATGCTCCAGGGCATGGCCCGCAAGCGGCGCAGGCGCGAGCTGCGGGACTGGTCGGTCTACGTCCTGCGCTGCGCGGGCGGCGCCCTCTACACCGGCATCGCCAAGGACGTGGAGGAGCGCCTGCGCAAGCACCGGGCCGGACGGGGCGCGGCCTATACGCGCTCCCACCTGCCCGTGGAGCTGGTCTACCGAGAGACCCAGATGACCCGGACCGAGGCCCTGGTCCGGGAGGCGGGCATCAAGCGCCTGCCCAAGCCCAAGAAGGAAGCGTTGGTCTCGAAAGGAACCCGCAAGCCCTGATTTGCTATCCTTGTCGCGCCTTCATGCCGCGCCGAGGAGACGAAAACCGATGACCCTTCCCGCCTCCCCCTCAGGCGAGATGCCCCTGCATTCTTCCGAGTTCCGCACCCGACGCTTCCTGAACTGGTTCCCGCTCGGCCTCACCTACGCCCTCCTCTACATGGGCCGCTACAACCTCACCGTCAGCCAGACGGCCCTGGGCGACCTCATGCCGAAGGCGGACTTCGGCGCCATCTTCGGCGTGGGGGCCTGGGTGTACGCGATCGCCTTCCTCATCAACGGCCCCATCACCGACCGCATCGGCGGCAAGAAGGGCATGCTCATCGGCGCCCTGGGCGCCTGCGTCTCGAACCTCCTCATGGGGTTCTACATCCAGCACGTGCTGGCTTTGCCCGACCCCGCGGCCGCGCCGCTCAAGGGCGTCTTCACCCTGCTCTACGGGCTCAACATGTATTTCCAGAGCTACGGAGCCGTCGCCATCGTGAAGGTCAACGCGCACTGGTTCCACGTGCGCGAGCGCGGGGT
>DMEZ01000057.1:0-23104 GCA_003450735.1 Elusimicrobiota bacterium
CATCTTGTATTGGACAAGACTCTTCATTGACCTATGGGGTTAATCCTGCTAGAATCGCGCGAATGTTGAAGTCATTCCTTATAGCCTCTCTGCTCGCCTGCGCAGCTGACGCCCAGGTTGTCCGGAGAGTCCCCAAGGTGGAGCCTCAGGACACCGACCTCGTCATCGTCTTCGACACGAGCGGCTCCATGGGCGACCATGTCCCCGGCGGACGCAAGCTCGACATCGCCAAGGCCGCGATGTGGAAGTTCGTCGATTCTCTCCCCAAGAGCGTCAGCGTCGGCCTGGTGACCTTCACGGGCCACTGCGGCGTGCGCGTCGCCGAGCCCCTGAGCAAGAGCACCCCCGAGGCCCGGGCCCGGCTGCGCTCGGCCATCGCCTCCCTGCGCGCCGACGGGAGCACCCCCATCGGGGACGCGCTCGCCCTGGCGTCCAAGCAGCTCGCCTCCTCCAGGAACAAGAAGCGCATCGTCGTCATGACCGACGGAGAGGAGACCTGCGCCGAAAGCCGGCTCGCTTCGAGCGCGGACGCGGCCTGGAAGGGGGGCATCAAGGTCTACGCCATCGGCTTCGCCTTCGGCCAGGAGCCCAGCCGCAACTTCCGCCGCATCGGCATCTACAAGGACGCCAACGACGACAAGCAGCTCGCCTCCGTCTTCACGGACATCCGCAAGTCCCTGGAGAAGGAGACGGGGAAGTTCGACGAGTCGAAGGGCGCCGACCCCGACCGCCCGGCGGCCTCCCTGGCGGGCAGGACGGGCCATTTCAGGTCCAAGGGCGGCGAGCGCGCGGGCCGGCTCTACCAGACGCTCCAGCTCAACTCCTCCTTCGAGCACCGCTTCGGCGAGACCGACCGGTTCACGGTGCTCGAGCACGGCTACCACGTCCTTTTCGACGAAGCCGAGTTCAAGGCCGACCGGGTGGAGGTGCTGCGCGTGAAGCTCGAGGACAAGCTCAATTTCCAGTACGGCGGCGTGGAAGGCTTCGTGTTCGTCAACGACGTGACCATCGAATAGGAGGGCGTCATGTGGAATAGGCTCGCGCGCGTGTTCCGGTCTTTCGTAGGGTTCTTCATCAGCACAATGGAGGATCCGAAGCTCATCCTCGAGCAGACGGTCCGCGATATGCAGGACAAGATCCCGATGATGAACCAGGGCCTCGCCAAGGCCCGCGGCGGCATCATCATGATCGAGCGCGAGATCCAGCAGTATGAGCGCGAAGTCTCCATGCTGACGGCCAAGGTCAAGGCCTGCGTCGTCAGCAAGGACGCGAGCCTGGGCTCCCAGTTCGCCCTGCGCCTGCGCAAGACCCAGGACGCCCTCTCCCGCGACAAGGAGCAGCTCGCCGCCGCGAAAGCCGGCTACGACTCGCTCCTCAAGATGAAGGAGAAGTTCATGCGCGAGGTGAAGGCCAAGACCGAGGAGGCCATGGCCGCCATCCGCGACGTCGAGGCCTCGAAGTGGAAGTCCGAGCTCGCCGACACCTTCGAGCAGTTCGAGGTGGCCGGCGTGGACGCGACCCACGAGGAGATGGTCGGCAAGCTCCGCCAGAAGACGGCCGAGGCCGAGGGACGCCTCGCGATGGCCGCGGAGAGCGTCGACGCCAAGGCCATGGAAGTCGACATGAAGGCGGAGAACCTCGAAGGCGAAGCCCTCTTCAAGAGCTTCCAGATGGAGATGGGCGTCGCCGACTCCGGCGAAGCCGGAGACGAGAAGAAGGACGAGGCGCAGAAGACCATCGGCATGAAGGACCAGGAGAAGCAATAACATGGAACTGAAACTCGGCGGGAAGATCGCCCTGCTGCTGGTCGTGATCGCTTTGGGCCTGGGGGCCCTCTACAAGTTCGGCCTGATCAAGAAAGGGATGCTCCCCGTCGGGGCCTCCATCGACAAGGAGACCCTCGACAAGATCCGCGCGGGCACGGAGACTCCGACGACGGCCAAGAACTACAGCTTCGTCGCCAAGCAGTCCATCACCGAGGTCAAGGGCACGAGCAGCTACCAGTTCAAGGACAACACGGTCGTCTTCCCGATCAACATCTGGGGCGGCTGGGCGCCCATCGTGGCGGCCAACAACGGCTTCGGCCCGAACAAGGACTCCGTGTTCTTCAAGGAGTACGGCTTCCTCGTGGACCTCAAGCTCATCGACGACCCGGTCGCGGCCCGCGACGCTTTCGCCTCCGGGCAGTCGCACGTGCTCTGGGGCACCCTCGACATGATCGCCCTCTTCGCGCCGGGGCTCTCGCGCGACTCGCGCACCGCCCCCATCGTCTACCAGCAGATCGACTGGTCGAACGGCGGCGACGGCATCGTGGTGCGCGCCCACGTCAACGAGGCGAAGGATCTGCGCGGCAAGACCATCGTCCTCGCGCAGAACTCCCCGTCCCACTACTACATCCTCAGCGTGCTCACCGACGCGGGCGTCCAGCCCTCCGAGGTCGAGTTCAAGTTCACGGCCACGGCCTTCGAGGCCGCCAAGGCCTTCGTGGACAACGAGGGTATCGACGCCTGCGTCTCCTGGGCGCCGGACATCTACAACATCGTCGACGAGAAGTACGGCGGGAAGAGGGGCGGGGTCTCGGGCGCGCGCCTGCTCACCACCACCCGCGACGCCTCCCAGCTCATCGCCGACGTCTGGGCCGTGCGGGCGGACTTCGCCCGGGACCACAAGGACATCGTGAAGGGCCTGGCGGCCGGCATCTTCAAGGGCTTGGACATGGCCAAGGCGAACCCGGACAAGGTCGCGGGCCTCATGGCCAAGGGCTTCGGGGTCTCGGCCGAGGAAGCCAAGTCCATGATGGGCGACGCGCACCTGACGAACTACGCGGAGAACAAGAAATTCTTCCTCGACCAGAACAACCCGGCGAACTTCGCCCGCACCTGGGCGGCGGCGAGCTACGTCTACAAGTCCTACGGCGCCATCAGCGCGCCGGCCCACGCCGAGGAGATCGCGGACACCTCCATCCTCGCCGAGCTGGAGGGGAAGTTCCCGCACCACAAGGACGAGTACGTGCCGACCTTCAACAAGGTCAACATCTCCCGCATGAAGCTCGAGAGCACGCCGATCCTCACGAAGTCCGTGATGATCACCTTCCCGCCCAACCGGTGGGACCTCGACAAGAAGTACGACTCCGGCATCGACGCCACCCTCGAGGAGGTCGCAAAGCTCTCCGGCAAGTTCGCCGCGGCCCGCATCATGGTCGAGGGCAACGTGGACACGAGCCGCAAGATGGAGTTCCAGCGCGAGGGGCCGCGGGTCTTCAAGGAGATGTCCCTGGCCGTCCAGGAGCTCAGCGAGCGGCGGGCGGAGTCCGTGCGGCAATCGATCGTTAAGAAATACAAGTTCGACCCGAACAAGCTCACGGTCATCGGCAACGGCTGGGAGAACCCCGTCTCGCTGACCGACCACGCCAAGAACCGGCGCGTGGAGATCAAGGTCTATCCGCCCGAGGCCGAGTAGTGACGAGCGGAGACCTCGCCGAGGCCTTCGACATCCGGGCGGGATCGCCGCCCAGGCGGCGGTTCCTGCTCGGGTTCCTGAGCGTCTTCGGGACGCTCTTCGTCTGGTGGCTGCTCACGCGGGGGGCGGAGGTGGAGTCGCGTCTCCTCAGCCCGCAGATCCTGCCCAACCCGGTCGAAGTCGCGGCCTCCTTCCAGTCCCTGTTCTCCGAGCGGGGGCTGATGTCGGGGGTGGCCTACAGCTTCTTCCGGACCACGGTCGGGTTCCTGCTCGCCGCGGCGGTGGCCATCCCGCTGGGCATCCTCATGGCCTCCTTCACGCCCGTGCGGGAGTTCTTCAAGCCGCTCTCCACCATCGGGGGCTACGTGCCCATCGTGGTGCTGGTCCCCCTGACCTTGTCCTGGTTCGGCCTGGGGGAGAAGCAGAAGTACATCTTCCTGGCCATCGCGACCTTCGTCCTGCTCCTGCCGCTCGTCGTCAGCGCCATCGACCGGGTGGAGGAGGTCTATCTGCAGACCGCCTACACCCTGGGCGCCACGCGCTGGCAGACCATCTCGGAGGTGCTGGTGCCGGTGGCCCTCGCGGACATCTACGACAGCCTCTGCCTGGCCTACGGGGTGGGCTGGGGCTACATCATCCTGGCCGAGGTCATCGACGCCAAGTACGGCCTGGGGAGCCTCATCATCTCCTCCCAGCGCCGGGGCCCCTATGAGCACGTCTACGCGGTGCTCATCGTCATCATCCTCATCAGCATCCTCATCTCCTGGACGCTCTCGGTCCTGGGGCGCTGGCTGTTCCCCTACCGGGAAGCCGGCGGGAGGAGCTCATGAGCGAAGAGAAGAAGCCGGAGACGCCGCCGCAGGCCGCCGCGCCGCAGGCCGCGGATCTCCCGGTCATCGACTGCCGGAACGTGACGAAGATCTTCAAGGACGAGCGCAGCGGCAGGGAGTTCACGGCCCTCCAAGACGTCTCCTTCGTCATCGAGGACATCCCGAACACGGGGGAATTCATCACCATCCTCGGCCCCTCGGGCTGCGGCAAGAGCACCCTGCTCAACACCATCGCCGGCCTCGAGCCCCACTTCCCGCCCACCCGCGGCGTGGTCCTCATGAAGGACCAGCCCATCGCGGGCCCGGGACCCGAGAGGGGGATGGTGTTCCAGACCTACTCCTCCTTCCCCTGCTACACCATCCTCGAGAACGTGGCCTTCGGGCTCAAGCTCAAGGGCGTTCCCGAGAAGGAGCGCGAGGACATCGCCGCGGAATGGATCAAGAAGGTCAAGCTCTCCGGCTGCGAGAAGAAGTACCCGCGAGAGCTCTCGGGCGGCATGCGCCAGCGCGTGGCCCTCGCCCGGACCCTCGCGGTCAAGCCCCGGGTCATCCTCATGGACGAGCCCTTCGGGGCCCTCGACCGCATCACGCGCTGGGACATGCAGGACCTGCTCATCGAGCTCTGGAGCGAGGTCGCGGCCACGGTGTTCCTCGTCACCCACGACATCCCGGAGGCCGTCTTCCTCGGCGACCGGGTGTTCATCATGGGCGCGAACCCCGGGCGCCTGCTCGAGATTGTCAAGCTGCCCCGGCCCACCGAGAAGGCGGCCGAGATGCAGCGCACGGCCAAGTTCAGCGAGATCGTCAACGAGATCAGCCGGAAAGTGGAGCACATCCGCTGATGGCCGGCCCGAGCTACGTCAAGTCGGCCTTCAAGCGCCAGGAGAACCTCATCTCCCTGACCGGCTTCCTCGTGGCCGGCGCGCTCTTCAACCCGGGCTTCCTGCTCCTCGGCGGCGCCCTCGAGATCGTGTACCTGTGGACCGTATCGAGCAACCCGCGCTTCAAGCGGGTGGTGGACTCGGAAGCGAACAAGGGCAAGGCCCTCATCGACCACGACGCCCGCGTGCGCATGCTCGCGACCCTGCCCGAGAGCGAACGGGAGCGCTTCCTCTCCCTGACCGACATCCGCCAGCGGGTCAACGACTCCTTCCAGTCCCGCGACGCGGTGGCCCAGAGCCTGCTCCAGCCCAGCGTGGACAAGCTCGACTACCTGCTCGACACCTTCCTGCGCGCGCAGCTGACCCTCCAGCGGATGCGTGAGCACCTCTCCGACAGCGATAAGGGCGCCCTCGACAGGCAGAAGAAGATGCTCGAAGCCGAGCTCGGAGGTCCGCTCGCGCCCAAGCTGCGGGAGGTCAAGCAGAAGAACCTGGAGATCCTCTCCCAGCGCGTCGCGCGCCTAGCGAAGCTCCAGGACGAGATGGCCGTGGTCCGCACCCAGATCGACACCCTGGAGAACGCCATCCGCTTCATCAACGACCAGTCCATCTCGCTCTCCGACCCCCAGCAGATCACCGACCAGATCGACCGGGTGGCCTCGGAGGTGGTGGAGACCGAGAAGTCCATCCAGGATGTCGAAAGCTTCCTGGGAGGCGGACAGAACGCCCCGGCGGCGGTCGAAGACAAGCGGGCGGCGCTGCGCCAGCAGCAGGGGCAGCAGGGATGACCCTCGACAACCTCCCGAAGTGGGCGCGTGAGCTCGCCGACAAGTACGTCAGCGGGGCCGCCTCGCTGTTCGTGCTCTACGGCAACGTCAACGACTGGGTCCCCCTCCGCGAACCCAAAAGCCTGCGCTTCGTCTCCCTGAGCGATTTCCTCAAGGAAGCCGTCTTCGGCACCCGCGACGCCGTCCTGCACTTCGACCAGAGCGGCGGCATCACGGTCAACGCGGACGCCGCCCAGGATTTCTGGCGCACGGTCGAGGCGATGGACACGGCGGCCGGCACCGCGTTCTCGAAGAAGCTCCCCAAGAACCCGGCCGACGCCCTGCTCGTCATCGACCGCTTCATCCGGGCCAAGACCCTGGGCGAGGGCAAGAAGAAGGCCAGCGTCGCCCTCATCGTCTCCTTCGCGCACATGGTCGCGCCGCGCGGCGACGTCTCGTTCATGAGCCAGGAGGACTTCCGCACCCTCATCACGCTCCAGAAATGGGCCAACGACCCGGCCTTCTCCCGCTCGGACGTGACCATCGTGCTCGTCACCGCGAGCCTGCAGGACATGAACGAGGCCCTGGTCAACAACCCCTTCACCGCCAAGATCCAGGTGCCGCTCCCCGACGAGGAGGAGCGCCTCGAGTTCGCCCGCTCCTCGCAGATCCCGGTCCAGTTCCAGGGCCTGACCCCCGAGACCTTCGCGAAGCAGACCAACGCCCTCTCGCGCGTCGACATCGAGACCATGCTCCGCGAGGCTCAGCGGGCCGGCAAGCTCGACCTGGCCTTCGTGAGCGCGAAGAAGAAGGAGCTCATCGAGAAGTCCTGCTACGGCCTCCTCGAGTTCCTCGAGCCGCGCTACACCCTGGACGCGGTCGAAGGCCTCGCCGCCGCCAAGCAGCGCCTGCGCGAGGACATCACGCTCATCAAGAAGGGCTGCTGGGACGCCCTGCCCATGGGCTACCTGCTCTGCGGCCCCGTCGGCACGGGCAAGACCTTCCTGAGCACCTGCGCCATCGGCGAGCTGGGCATCCCCTGCGTCCAGCTGCTCAACTTCCGCTCGAAATGGGTGGGGGCCACGGAAGGGAACCTCGAGAAGATCCTGATGACCCTGCGCGCGCTGGGGCCCGTCGGGGTCATCATCGATGAGGCCGACGCCTTCATGGGCAGCCGCGACGACGAGGGGGACTCGGGCACCTCGGGGCGCATCTTCGCCCAGTTCGCCAGCCAGATGGGCGACACCAAGTACCGCGGCAAGATCCTCTGGTTCCTGCTCACCTGCCGCCCCGACCGGCTCCCCGTGGACATCAAGCGCCAGGGCCGCGTCGAGGTGCACATCCCGCTCTTCTACCCCCAGACCCCCGAGGAGAAGGCCCAGCTCTTCGTGGCCATGTCCAAGAAGGTCCAGTGGGCGGTCGAGCCCAAGGACGTCGACCCGGGCTGGGCGCAGGGCAAGAAGCTCTCGGGGGCCGACATCGAGGCCATCCTCGTGGGCGCGAAGAGGCGGAGCCTCCTCGACGACGGGAAAAAGGAGCGCAAGACCTATTTGAAGGAGGCGGCGGAGGGCTTCATCCCGTCCACGAGCCCCGTGGAGGTCCGCTACCAGGAGCTCGCCGCCGTGCTCGAGTGCACCGACGCGGCTTTCCTGCCGGAATTGCTTCGCGGAGCCGACCGCACGGAGATCCTCAAGGAGTTCAACCGCCTCAAGGCCGAGCTGGGGTTCTGATGGGCCTCAAGGACTTCGTCGACCGCTACATCATCAGCCTGCCCGCCACGCGTCCGACGGAGCCGCCGCCGGAGGAGATCGACCCGGCCGCCGTCCCCATCGAGGCGACCCGCCGCTTCGCCGACATCCGCCCGCAGGTGGACGAGAAGGCCCTGCGCGCCGTGCCCCAGGACGCCGCGGCCCAGGCGGGGGACTTCCCCATCGAGAAGGTGTTCGAGGCGGCCCGCATCCCCAAGCCGCCCCAGGGCTTCTCCATCGAGAAGGTCGGGGAGATGCTCGCCAACCCCAAGCTCGCCGGCCTCGCTCCCGAGGCCCGGGCCGCCGCGGTCCTCGTGGCCCTCGAAGCCTCCGGAGCCGCCCTCCAGGGCGTCATCGAGGACGCCGTCCACAAGGACCGGGCCCTCGACGTGTTCGAGAAGGTCCAGCGCGAGCACGTGGAGTCCTTCCGGACGCAGAAGGAGGAGGAGAACCGGAAACTCCTCGAGACGGTCGAGAAGAACAAGCGCTCGGTCGAGGAACGCCAGCTCCGCCTGGACGCCTGGCTGGAGAAGAAGGCGAAGAAGGAGCTCGAGCTCCACGCCGCCGTCGGGCACTTCACCTCGCAGAACCCCATCACCGCGCCCCGCCCGGCGCAGCCGGCCCCGCCCCCGCCCGCCTCGAGTCCCGAGCCCCCGCCCAGGCCCGGCACCGTCAAGATCACCGACCTGACCCAGCCCTCCTAGCCCATCCCCATGCCGTCCAAGTGTCCGAACTGCGGCTACGAGAATCCGGACGCCGCGCTCTACTGCAATCTCTGCCAGGCGGTCTTCAAGCCCACCCAGGTCCCGTATTCCAAGCTGGCGGAGGAGTCCGCGGCCAAATTCGCGCAGTGGCAGCTTCGGCTGGATTTCTCCTACGCCAGCCTCGCGGCCCTCGACCTGCTCCTGAACCAGACGCACGGCCCCGACGGATTCGCCCCGGCGGAGGAGTCCTGGACGCCCGACCCGGGCCAGTCGAGCCTCATCCTCATGGTCGGCTGCTATCTCGGCGAGACCCTCCGACGCCTCTTCGGCGGCCGCTGGGAAGACGACCCGAAACAGCCGGGCAACGCGGCGGGGGCGCGCGTATCCTTCGGAGGGGATGTCTGCGCCTTCCCCATGCGCCGAGCCTACCTCCGGTTCAAGGACGGTTCCAAAGAGCCGCTGGAGGCCTTGTTCATCCACTCGATGGACAAGCTCCTCCCGGGACGGCCCGAGCTCACGGCGCTCCTGAAGGTCGAGCCCTGGCTCGAGCAAGGGGGAGACTTCCTGAAGGCCGGCCGCCCCGAGGAGGCCCTGGTCCTCTTCGAGCGCGCCGTCGCCCTCGACCAGGGGTCGGAGGCCGCACGGCGCGGCCGCGACGAGTGCCGGGCGCGGCTCGCCGGCTTCGCCGCCGAGGCGGCGCTTTTCGAGAAGACCCTCTGGTCCAGCCTTCGCCTGCTGTCCGACTATTATTCGCCGCCGAGCCTCGCGGCCCTCGACCTGCTCATCGCGGAAGCGCCTGGACGGGGGGAGGACCCCGAGTTCAAGCGCCAGGCCGCCTGCTACCTGGGCGAGACCCTGCGCAGGAACCTGGGAGGGGATTGGAGGACCGACGGCACGCTGACCCTCGGGGACGGACGCACCGTGCGGCCGATCGAGCATCTGGACGGAAAAGCGGTGGAGCTCTTCGAGAGCCTGCGCACCGGTCCGACGCCCGTTCCGGAGGCGCCGGGCTGGGCCAAGCAGGGAGACGCCTGCCTCTTCGCGCATCGCGAGGATCTGGCCGAGGCCTACTGGGAGAAGGCGCTCCGCATCGACCCGGATTGTCCGGGGATCTGGCTCTCCAAGGGCTACCGCTCGGCGAAAGCCCACCGCTGGGAGGAAGCCCTTATATGCTTCGAGAAGGACCTCGCCTCGGGCCCGACCCCCGAGGCCTGGACCGCCAAGGGGGACGCGCTCAAGGAGCTGGGCCGCCTGGAAGAAGCGGGCTCCAGCCTGGAGCAGGCGCTGGCCCTCCAGCCCGGCTGCGAGGGCGCCCTGCGCGCCCTCGCGCCCCTGCGCCTGGCCCAAGGCCGCTGCGAGGACGCGCTCTCGCTCTGCGAGCGCTTCCTCGCCCTGAATCCGAACGTCGGGAGGGTCCTCGTCTGCAAGGCGGACGCGCTGGCCGGCTTGGGCCGGGATGAAGAGGCCCGGGCCTGCTACGCCGCGGGACTGGAGAAGGACGGGATGCTGCTCGACGCCTGGCTCAGGCGCGCCGCTCTCGAGGAGAAGCTGGGCCGTCCGTGGGAGGCCGTCCAGTGCTGCCGGGAGCTCTTGAAGCGCAGGGCCGGCGACGCCCAGGCCGAGGCCCTCCAACGACGTCTCGACAAGAGCGCCCTGCGCTGGCTTCAGGAAGGAGACGAGAGGGCGCAGGCCAAGAGCGCGCAGGAGGCGGTGGACTGCTTCGGCAAGGCCCTCGAGCTCGATCCTTCCCTGTCCGAGGCCTGGAAGCTGAGGGGCGTCGGCCTGGCCGTCCTGGGCCGCCTCGACGAAAGCCTCGTCTGCTTCGAACGCGCTCTCGCCCTGTCTCCCGACCGCTCGGACCTCTGGGACGCCAAAGCCACCTCCCTGGCCCGGGCCTGGCGCTTCAAGGACGCAACCGCCGCCTTCGAGCGGGCGCTCGAGCTGGACGCCGGCAATGCCCACGCCTGGAAGAACCGGGGCTTCGCGCTCATCCGTCTGGGCCGTCTGGACGAGGGCGCCGCGTGCCTCGCCAAGGCCCTGGAGCTCAAGCCCGCCTACGCCGAAGCCCTCCAGCTCAAGGCCGGTCTTGAGCGGATGCTCGGATCGGGCGCGGAGGAAGCCCGCAAGCGGCTCTCGAGCGAGGCCGCCGCGAAGGGGGAGGAGTTCGCCAACGCAGGCAAGCTCTCTCTCGCGCTCGCGGCCTTCCAGACCGCGGCGGAGGCCGACCCCCGCAACCCCACCGCCCGCATGGACATGGGCCATGCCCTCGGCGACCTGGGCCGCCACGAGGAGTCGCTGGCGGCCTACTCCGCGGCCCTCGCCCTCGCCCCGGACAACCACGAGCTGCGCTACCATCAAGGGCTGGCCCTGGAGACGCTGGGCCGCCGAGACGAAGCCGCCGGCGCCTTCCAGGCCTACCTGGCTTTCGAGCTCTATCCGCGGGAAGCCCAGGTCCAGGACGCCCGCGCCAAGCTGAGCGCCTGGGGCGTCCCGGGACTCGACCTCCGGGCCTGCGGCGCATTCGACGCGGCCCTCGCCCTGCTGTGCCGCTCCATCCCCGAGGCGATGGGCAAGCCGAGGCCCGACTCCGCGGCCGGGTGGACGGCGGCGGGACGGCTCGCAGAAGGCGCCGGCCGAAAGGACATCGCCGCCCTCTGCTTCGAGGAAGCCCGCCGACCGCCGCCCGTGCGGTAATCATTGTGTTTGTAACATCACGCTGGTACAATCCTCGCGTCATGCAGGCGCTGGCGATCTGCTTATCGTCCTTCCTGTGGGTGATGGCCTTCCCGGCCCTCATCTCGCCGGCGCAGGCGCCCGGCCCGCCCCCCGAATCCAGCGTCGTGGAGGCCAACAAGCTCTACTTCCAGGGCAAGCACCGCCAGGCGGCCGAGCTCTACGCCCAGGCGCTGAAAGTCGACGCCCGCATCCTGGACGCCTGGCTCAACGGAGCCATCGTCTACGCGGAGCTCGGCGAGCCCACCCGCGCCGCGGAAGCGCTGCGCCGGGCCGCCGAGCTCTCGCCCAACGACCCGGAGGTGCGCCTCGCTCTCGCCGAGGCCGAATTCCGCCTGGACCGCTTCGACTCCGCCATCCGGGAAGCCCAGGCCGTCCTGCTCTCCCAGCCGAAGGACCCGTACGCCCTCATCGCGAAGGGGAGGGCCCAGCTGGCGCTGGAGAGGGCCAGCGAAGCCGTCGACACCTTCGAGAAGGCCGCCGAGAGCGCTCACGACCTGACCCTCGCCCACTACTGGCTCGGCCGGGCCCGGGAGGCGGCCGGCGATCCGAAGGGCGCGCTGGAGGCCTACCGCTCGGCGGTGCAGGGTGACTCCTACTTCACGAACGCCCGCTACCAGCTCAGCCGCTCCTACCTCCGCTCGAAACGCTTCTACGAAGCCTGGAAGCAGGTCACGCATCTCCTCAACGTCGACCCCCGGAGCAGCAAGTTCCGCAAGATGCTGTCCGGCGTCAGCCAGAAAGCCATCGATAGGACCAAGCCCGAGCCCGAGGAGAGGGCCAAGGGCAACGGCAAGCGCGAGCCGCTCGAGCCGCCCGTCCCGCCCAAAGGCCGCCTGCCCGTCCTTCGGGTGGGGTTGGGCACGAACGCCCTCGGGAAGCCCCTGGCTCGGCGCGACCTGGCCTTCCGCTGCACGACCGGTTTCTCGGTGCTCGACGCCGCCACCGGCCGCACGCTTTCCACCGGGCGCGCGGGAGAGCTGTGGAAGGCCCGCCAAGCCGCGGGGAAGAAGGCCCGCATCGAGATCCTCGACGAGGACGGGAAGCGGCGCGTGCTGGCTGCCAAGCCCGTCCATATCCGCCCCGACGCCGAGCGGGGCGGGACGGTGGTCTTGCGCGACATCCCCGCCGACTACGGCGCGGCCATGAAGGGCGGGGGAGACCGCCCGCTGCGGGGCATGCTCGAGCTCTCCCTGTTCGGCCCCAAGCGGGGCCTCAAGCTGGTCAACGTGGTGGACGCCGAAAGCTACACCCACGGCGTGCTGGCCTCGGAGATGCCCATCGGCTCGCCCATGGAGGCGCTCAAGGCGCAGGCGGTCGTCGCGCGCAGCCACGCCCTCTACATCAAGACCGTCTCGCGGCGGCACAAGAAGGACGGCTTCGACGTGTGCGACGGCCAGCACTGCCAGGTCTACTGGGGGGTGCGCAACGAGACGGCGCGCTCGCGCGCGGTGGTGGATGCCACCCGCGGCCGCGTCGCGGCGTACCAAGGCCGCATCGCGCACGTGCTCTACTCCTCCAACTGCGGCGGGCGCTCGCAGAGCGGGAAGGACCTGCGGGGCTGGGGCGACGTCCCTTACTGGATCGGCATCACCGATGCGCCCTCCGCCGTGTCCTCGCCCTCATCGCCCTGGGACCTACGGCTCTGGCTCAGGCGGCCGCCCCCGGCCTACTGCCGGGGTTCGGCCTACGTCCACCCGTCCCACTTCCGCTGGACGCGGGTCATCACGGCCGAGGACCTGGAGGAGCGCATCAACCGCTCCAAGAAGGTCGGCCGCCTGCAGGGCATCCTGACCCTCGAGCGCTCCCTCTCCGGGCACCTCAACGCGGTGCAGATCCGCGGCAGCAAGGCGAGCGTGGTCATCAGCAAGGAGCTCGACATCCGAGGCCTGCTCGGCGACGGCTCCCAGCGCTCGGCGCTCTTCACCGTGGAGACCGAGTTCGACAGAAAGGGACGCCCGAAGCTGTTCACCTTCTTCGGCGGAGGCTGGGGACACGGCGTGGGGATGTGCCAGTCCGGGGCGATGGGCCGGGCCTTGGACGGACAGGACTACCACGACATCCTGGCCGCCTACTATCCCGGCATCGAGCTGGGGAACCTCCGCTACTAGCCGGACAGGGCTTCGAGCCAGGCCCGGTACTCCGGGTCGGGATGCCGGCTCAGCCGCTCCCGGGCGATCTCGAAAGCCTTCCGCTCTCCCAGCCGGAGGAACACGAGAGGAGAGAGCTGCGTCACGGGGCCCGGCTCCGCCTCGCCGGCGATCATCTTCAGCAGGAAGCGCCGGTGGGGCTCCGCCACGGCTGAGCCCAGCTTGACGCTGCACAGCGTCCCGCTGATCGAGATGAGCTTGGACACGGCGCTGGGATGCTGCTCGCAGTAATAGTAGTAGGACTCGAGCATCCCCGGCTCGTTCCAGAGCCTTCCCGTCGAGAGGAAGCCCTCCGCCGCCAGGACGTGGGTCAGCAGCTGGGCCAGGGCCTGCAGATGAGGCTCGACCCACTCGCGGCTCGGCGGACGGTAGAAGCCCGGCTCCCCCGGGGCCGAGAGCTTCAGCTCCGAGAGCAGGGAGGCCAGCTCGCGCTCGAGCTCGAGGGCCGCGCGGGCGGGAGCGTCCGACGCCGGCAGGGAGACGCGGCCGAGGGTCGCGCGCAGGGAAGCGTCCCAGAGCTCGAGCTCGATCGAGAGCCCGGAGAGGCCCGGCACGAACGAGCCGCTGACGATCATGTCCGGAGGGGACTTTCCCCAGCCGCCCTGCTCGAGCATCCCGGCCACATCCCAGGGCTTTCCCCCGACCACGGGGCCCTTCCCCCGCACCATCGGGATGACGCACTCGGTCGCAAGGCCGGTCTTGTAGCCCAGCGCCTCGCTCAGGTAGAGCGGCAGGGCACGGGAGAGGCGGCCGCGGTCGTCCTCCATCTCTCCGATGGGCCGCTCGACCTTTCGGGTCTCGTCGGAAAAAGAGAGGAAGCACAGCCTCTTGGCTGAGGGGGCCCATTTGGGTAGAAGCCATCCCGGCTCCTCCAGGCCGCGCGTCCAGACGGGGCCCCGGACCGGCACGAGCTCGACCTCCAGAGGCACCTCGACGGACCGGGAACTCCGGGCGGCGCCGAACTCGCATTCGAGCGCCTCCAAGGCAGCGGCCAGCGGCGGATGATTCAAACGCTTCAAGCGCTCGACGAGCGTCCGTCCTTCCTCGATGCGGCCCGTCTCCAGGTATCCCCGCGCCAGGTTCAGCCCGGCGTAGGGGGAATGGCTTTCAGGACTGTAGAGGGGCCCGCACAACCCGACCATCTCTGCGCTGAGGCCCGCCTGCCCCAGGGCGCCCGTGACCGTCCGCCAAACGCCGCTCTGGGGAGGAGCGCCGCCTAGGGCCTGGCGGAAAAACTCCAATGCCTTAGGGGTATCGCTGCCCTCGAGATAATACTGTCCCAGCCTCAGCAGCGGCTGCCAGGCGCCGGGCTCCCTTGAAACGTCCTCAAGAGCCGCGCGGTAGGCCTCGGGGCCGCCGCGTTCCTTGTGGATCAGGGCGTACCAGTCGAGCCCGTTCGCCTGGTTGGGGTCCAAGGTGAGCGCCTTGCGCAGAAGCCCTTCGTAGGAGGCGTCGCCGCGGGCGGAGAGCACTTTGGCGAGGTTCGCAAGGATCGCCCCGGTTTCGCCGTGCTTGCGTATGAAGTCCCTCAGCGTGCGCTCCGCGTCGTCGAGTTTGCCGCCCTTCATCTGGGCGATGGAGAGGACGCTCGCCGAGCGCTCCGGGTTGGGGTCGATCTCGATGAGGCGGGCGATGGCGGGCAGCACGCAGTCCAGGAACCCGTCGCCCAGAGCCCCCGCGATGACCCCGTAGAGGGCGTCCGCGTCGTCCCAGGTCTTCTGGAAGTTCTGGGGCAGGATCTTCTCGGCCCAGTCGCACCTGGAGATGAGCACCTTCCGGCCGCGCTCGTCGTGGAACTGGATCATCCCCTCGGGCATGGGGCTACTATACCTAAAAATGCGGCCGCTCACGGAGAGCGGCCGGGGCTTCGCTGCAGGACGAGACTCTGGCGGCGGTTTGGGACGCCCGCTGTGCCGGAACCTCTAGCTAATCGCCGCCGGTCAGCTTCCGGAGGGAGTCCAAAGTCGGGCTCTTGGCCGCGGAGGCGCGGCGCGTGCGCCGGTGCTCGGGAATGAACTGCGCGAACTCGGAGACCTTGGTCACGTCCTCTCCGCGGCAGTTGTCGGAGGGCCCGCAATGCTTGGTCTTCTGGCACTTCGTACCGTCGGGCAGGGTCACTTCCTCGTAGTCGTTCTCGCCCCGGACGAGGATGCCGACGATCTTCCCGCTCTGGGAGTGGAAGACCGGGCTGCCGGAGTTGCCGTGGAAGGTGTCGAGATTGGTCCGGTAGAAGCCGGCCGGGCTCGCGTCGAGCACCGCGCCGCCGTCCGCGATCTTCTCCGGCAGGCCGCTGGGGTAGCCGATGACCGTGAGGGGCGTTCCGTTCGAGACATCCTGGCGGTGGACGGCCAGAGGCTTGTGGTCGGTCACGGCCCGGTCGAGGCGGACGACGGCCCAGTCCGTGCCCGCCTCGCCCTCGAGCTTGCGCCCGACGATGCCGGCGCAGCCGTAGACCTGGTCGGCCGACACGCTCTTGGGCGTCGCCCCGCCCTTGCGGGTGCGGAACCCGAAGACGAACGCGGTCGCCTTGCAGCTCGCCTCGTCCTGGATGCAGTGTCCCGCCGTGAGCACCAAGTCCGGGGCCACCAGGGAGCCCGAGCAGTTCGGCCCGATGTTCTGGTCGTTGAAGCGCTCGCCCGGGCAGAGCTGGAGCGCCTGCTGGTAGGACTCGGTCGCGAGAGAGGCGCGGCCGCCGCGGAGCTTGACCTGGTCGGCGCCGAAGAGGGCCACCGTGGAGTCCGCCAGGGCCTGGGCCTGGTCGTCCTGGACGTCCACCGTGTCCCGACGGTCGTCCTCGTTGTAGACCGGCATGGAGGAAAGGAACGCGGGGACGAGGACGGCGGCGGCGGCGAGCAGGACGGTTCGGCGCATAGGCATGGCTCCCTTTCTCAAAAGCGTTAGGACCAATAGGTTAAAGGACGGTGGGCCCTTCGACCTGAGCCGTTGGGCCCAAGGTCATGATAGGCCATAGGGCCTACGATGTCAAGCCTGGTCGCGCCGGCGCAGGGCCCTCTCACGGCGCTTGAGCTCGGCCCAGCTGCGCAGGACGTCGCCCGCCGTCTTCAGGCGCTTCTTCCCGAAGACGTGCGGGTGCCGGCGGATGAGCTTGCGGCACTGCGCCCGGGCGACGGCCTGGATCCCGGAGCGGCCCCGCTCCTCCTCGATGCGCGCGTGCAGGAGGACCTGCAGGAGCACGTCGCCGAGCTCGTCCTCGATCTCGCGGGAGCGGCCCCGTCTGAGGGCGCGCTCGAGCTCGCGCGACTCCTCTCGGAGGAAGCGGATGAGGGAGCGGTGCGTCTGCTCGCGGTCCCAGGGGCAGCCACCGGGCGCGCGCAGGCGCGCGATGACCGCGATGAGCCGGTCGAGGGGCTTCATCTTTTGAGCCGGCGCAGGGCCGCCCGGCAGACGTCCCTGGCCGCCTGGGGACGGCCGAGCGCCGCCGCCCGGCGCGCCATCGCCGCCAGCGCCGCCGAGCCCAGCAGCTTGTCGAGGCGGAAGGGGAGGTCCTCGATCCGGTTGACCTTGACGGCGGCTCCATGCTCCAGGAGGAAGTCGCTGTTGGCCGCCTCCTGCCCGGGGATGGGGTCGATCACGCAGAGCGGCCGGCCGAGCGCCAAGGCCTCGGAGCTCGTCATGCCCCCGGGCTTGCTCACGATGAGGTCGGAGGCGGACATCAGCTCGTGCATGTTGCTCACGAAGCCCAGGACCTTCGAGGGGTGGCGCCGGTCCTGCGAGGAGAGCCGGCGGCGCAGGGACTCGTTGCGGCCGGCCACGACGAGGGTCTGCAGGGGCTTGCGGGCCTTGTCGATGTGGGCGAGCGCTTCCGTGACCGGCCCCACCCCGAAGCCGCCGCCTAAAACCAGCACGAGGGGCAGGTCGCCGCGCAGGCCGAGACGGCGCCGGAGCGCGCGCGCGTCCGGCTTCCGGGAGAACTTGGAGGAGACCGGGATGCCCGTCGCCAGGATGCGCTCGGGGGGGACGCCCCGGGCGACGAGCCGGGCCTTCGTCTCCTCGGCCGCGACGCAGTAGAGGTCGACGCAGGGCTCCAGCCACAGGGCGTGGGCCTCGAAGTCCGTCACGACGCACACGGCGAGGGGGCGCGCCGCCCCTTCAGGGGTCTTCTCGGCGAGGCCGCCCAGGAGTTCGAGCGGGAGGAAATGCGGGCAGAGCACGACCGACGGGCGCCAGCGGCGCACCTCTTCGAGGAAGGGCCCCGCCGCCGCCCGCGCGAGGGCCCGGCGCAGGCGCGTGAGCTTGCGCACGCGGGCGGGATCGTCCGTCTTCTTGAAAAGGTAGGCGTAGAGCTCGGGAGCCCTCTCGACGACCCGCAGGTAGCCCTCGGCGTAGACCTTGCGGTAGAGCCTCGGGGTGAAGTCCAGGATGTCCAGCTTCCGGATCCCGTCCTTCGGCCGGAGGGCGCGCCAGGCTTCCTCCAGGGCGGAGGCCGCCTGGAGGTGCCCGGCTCCCGCGGTCACGGTCGCGACGAGGATTTTCATGGAGGGCATCCTACCATGATTATTGTTTCTGTAACAACGAAAAGCTACACTCCCGACGATGAAGAAGCGGGACGCCTCCATCGCGGCCGTCCTCGGCGCGGCCGTCCTGTTCTCGGCCGCGGCGTGCCGCGGATCGGCTCCGCTCTACTACGGCGAGTCGAGCATCGGCTTCTCCGCCATCCTCCTGCGCGCGCGCATCCTCCTGCCGGAGGGGGAGACGGAGGACGGGCGCATCACCATGAACCTCGAGTCGGAGGACGGCGACGAGCGCTACCGGGTCGCATTCCTGCCGGGGAAGACCTCCCTCCTCCGCGTCGAGCCGGGCCTCTACCGCCTCTACCCGCCCCGGGACCTCTTCGGCTTCCCGCAGACCCAGGTGAAGGTCCGGGTCCAGAACCGCACCTACAGCGTCCCCTTCCCCCGGGAGCTCCTCCGGATGGAGTCGTTCTCCGTCAAGCCGGCCAAGGCCTTCCCGATCGGCGTCCTCGAGGCGCGGCTGATCCCGATGGGCAAGAAGGAGAAGCCGAAGGTCGTCCTGCGCCTCGACCACGGCGTCGCCGTCCGCCGCGCGCTCGTGCAGGACGTCATCTCCAAGATGATGGATCCCAAGACCCCTCAAACCCTGCGCGACAGCGCCATCACCTGGACGCGCGCCCTGGAGCAGGCGCTCGTCAAGATCCAGGGAGAAGAGGAGCGCGCCCCGTCCTACAAGCCCTCCCCATGAGCGGGGAGCAGTTTGCTAATATGGCAGCATGCGCATAGCCCTCGGCTGCGACCATGCCGGCTTCGATCTGAAAAGGGCCCTCCACCTCCACTTGGAGGAGAAGGGCCACACGGTCATCAACGTGGGCACGGACTCGGGGGACGCCCCGGTCGACTACCCCGACTACGCCCGCAAAGTCGCGCGGGCCCTGCTCCAAGGAGACGCCGAGCGGGGCGTGGTGGTCTGCGGCAGCGGCGTCGGCGCCTGCATCGCCGCCAACAAGTTCCCCGGCATCCGGGCCGGCGTCTGCCACGACACCTTCTCGGCCCGGCAGTGCGTCGAGGACGACGACGCGAACGTCCTGTGCCTCGGGTCTCGCGTCATCGGCAGCCGCCTCGCCTTCGAGATCCTCGATGTCTGGACGGCCGCGCGCTTCTCGGGCGCGGAGCGCCACCAGCGCCGCCTCGACAAGGTTCTCGCCATCGAGAAAGAGTTCTCCCGTTGATGACTCTCCGAGAGCGCGCCCGCCGCATCCGCCTGCTCCTCATGGACGTCGACGGCGTGCTGACCGACGGTCTCCTCTACCACTTCGCCGACGTCCGCGGAGAGCTCGTGGAGCTCAAGGGCTTCCACAGCCAGGACGGGGTCGCCCTCGTCTGGCTGGCCGAGCGGGGTCTGCGCACGGGCGTCATCACCGGACGCGCCTCCAAGGGCGTCGAAGGCCGGGCGAAGATGCTGAAGATGACCCACGTCGTCCAGGGCACCACCGTCAAGCGGCCCCCGTTCGAGGCCATCCTGAAGAAGGAGGGCCTGCGCCCGGAACAGGCGGCCTTCATCGGCGACGATCTCACCGACGTCCCCGTGATGCGGGAAGCCGGCCTCGCCGTCGCCGTCGCCAACGCCCGCCCCGAGGTGAAGCGCTTCGCCCACTGGGTCACGAGGAGCCGGGGGGGGGAGGGCGCGGTCCGCGAGGTCGCCGAGCTCCTCCTGCGCTCCCAGGGGCTCTGGAAGGATGTGCTCAAGACCTACTCGGCCGCGGCCCTCCTCTTCGCCGCGCTCCTCCCGCTCTCCGGCTGCGTGAGCTTCCGCTTGCCCGGCGTCGCGGAAGCGGCCGGCGACGTCCAGGCCGCCCCCGGAACCTCCCAGGCGCCGGCCCCCAAGGCCCCCGCCGGCACGGCCGAGGAGAAGGAGGCGGCCGCCATCCAGTCGGCCCTCCAGCTCGTCCAGCAGCAGCAGACCAGCTACAAGATCAGCTCCGCCGACCTCCTCGAGATCACCGTCTACCAGGAGAAGGACATGGACCGCAAGGTCCGCGTCAGCCCCGAGGGCCTCGTCTCACTGCCCCTGGCCGGCCAGGTGAAGGTGGCCGGCCTCACCGTGCCGCAGGCGGAGACGGCCGTCCTCGAGAAGCTCAAGCGCTACGTCATCGACCCCCAGGTCACCATCTTCATCCAGGAGTACGGCAACAAGCAGGTCTACGTGCTCGGCGAGGTCAAGAACCCGGGCTCCTACCCCCTGCCGACCGAGGCCCCCCTGACGGTCCTGGAGGCCATCACGCTGGCGGGGGGGTTCTCCCAGTACGCGGCCGCGGACCGCACCCGGGTCATCCGCAACAAGGACGGCAAGAGCGAGAGCTTCAACATCGAGATCTCGGCCATCACCAAGCACGGCGACAAGAGCAAGGACATCCGCCTCCTGCCCAACGACGTGATCGTCGTGCCGGAGAGCTTCTTCTGAGATGACCGCCCCCGAGACCCGCGCCGGCGAGCCGCAGGAACTGGACATCGCCCATTACGTCCAGGTCCTCCTGCGCCGCCGCTGGGTGGTGCTGGCCGTCCTCCTCATCGCCCTCGCCAGCACCGCCCTGCACGTCTTCACCCAGCGCCCGGTCTACTCGACCGCGGCCCTCGTCCTCATCGAGAAGGAGCGGCGCCAGCAGGTCTACGCCGAGGGCTCGGTGGTCGAGTCCTCGGACGCGGACTACTACCAGACCCAGTACCAGCTGCTGAAGAGCCGCAGCCTGCTCAAGCGGGTCCACGAGCAGCTCGGCCTCAAGAACACCGAGGACTTCCCGACCCCCGACGCGCTCGCGGTCGCCGTGAGCGTCCAGCCCGTCCGCCAGAGCCGCCTCGTGCAGGTCGTCGCCGAGTCCCACTGGCCCGAGCTCGCCGCGAAGGTCGCCAATGCGCTGGCCGAGAACTACGTCGCCCAGAACCTCGAGAACAAGCTCTACATCTCCAAGGAGATCCTCCACGCGATCTACCCGCCCGACGGGGGCACCCCCTCCGACTCCATCATCGAGGCCCTCCCCGCGGTGATGAACAACTCGATGCTCCAGAACCTGCGGACGAACTACGCGGACCTGCAGACCCGCTGGGGCGAGCTCTCCCGCCGCTACACCCCGGAGCACCCCGAGCTCATCCGCCTGAGGTCCCAGATGGAGGTCGTCCAGGCGAACATCAAGGCCCAGACGGCCAAGATCGTGCAGAGCATGAGGACCGAGCTCTCCGGCCAGCTGCGCGGCAACAACGTCCGGGTCGTGGACCCCGCCGAGGTGCCGAAAACCCCATCGAAGCCCAACAAGCGGCGCGCGCTGATGCTCGCCTCCCTGTTCGGCCTGCTCGGCGGCTTCTTCCTGGCCCTCGGCGTGGAGGCGCTCGACCAGAGCATCCGCTCCCAGGAGGACGTCGAGCGCAAGCTCGGCCTGCCCTTCCTGGGCTCGGTGCCCCACGCCGTCTTCCAGGGCGATTCGGTGAAGGCCTACACCGACCTCATCGGGGGCCCGGAGTCCTTCACGGGCGAGTCCCTCAAGAACATCCGGACGATGATCGGCTTCGCGATGGCCGGCAAGGACTCCAAGTCGCTCCTGCTGACGAGCACCCACCAGGGCGAGGGGAAGACCTTCATGGCCATCAGCCTGGCCGTCGTGTTCGCCCAGCTCGGCGAGAAGGTGCTGCTCATCGAAGGCGACCTGCGGCGCCCGAACCTGCACAAGCGCTTCGCGGTGCCCAACGAGGCGGGCATCAGCCACTTCCTGGCCTACGGGAAGGACGCCTCCGAGCTCGAAGCCCTCGTCCAGCCCACGGGCATCCCCAACCTCGACGTCCTGCCCTGCGGCACCATCCCGCCGAACCCCTCGGAGCTCTTGAGCACCCCGCGCATGCCGGCCCTCCTGGATTGGGCCCGCGCCCGCTTCGACCGCATCATCGTCGACGGCACGCCCGTCTTCCCGATCACCGACGCCCTGCTCTGGGGCCGGCACGCCGGGACGGCGGTCTTCGTCGTCAAGTTCGGCGGCCCGCACTCCGCCCTCGCCGTGAAGGCGCGCCAGAAGCTCGAGGACGGGGGCCTCAAGATCGCCGGCGCCGTGATCAACCAGGTCAGCTCCCGCGGCGGTCATTACGGGGGCTACTACTACTACTACCGCTACCATTACCACTATAAGTACTCGGATTACGCGAAGAAGGCGTAGCGAGCCGTGCGCCGTGCCGTTCCCGCCGAGAGGGGCCCACCCCCTTGAATTTTTAATATATGCCTGTTAACCTAAGGGTTCGATGAGCGAGCAGGACCGGCCGGACGACCTGCTGGAGAGCGCGGTCAACCTCGACACGGCGCGCATGACGCTGCGTTGGGCGCTGGACCGCATGCGCTCGCTCGAGACCGGCAACGCGGAGCTGCGCGAGCTCCTCAAGGCCGCCGGCTCGGGCCGCGAGGAGGCCGTCAAGGAGCTCGAGCGCTTCCGGCTCGCGGCCGAGGACCGCCTCAAGCGCCTCGACGAGAAGGAGCGCTTCGTCAAGGAGATGCAGGGCCTCCTCAACGACCTCTTCAAGGGCGAGCTCGACGTCGCCGGCTTCGTCGCCAAGCGCCAGGAGCTCGAAAAGACCCAGGAGATCCTCGAGGCGAAGGTCCGCAAGCGCCTCGCCGACGCCGAGGAGGCCCACCAGCGGGAGGTCTCGGAGCATGCCCGCCTGCTCGCCGAGATGGAGGGCACCTACTCCCAGGCCCTCGCCGAGGCCCAGCGCCGCTTCCACGAGCAGGCCGCCGAGATCGACCGGCGCCGCCAGGCCGAGCTCGCGGCGGAGCAGCAGAAGACCTCCCAGGCCCGCGACGAGTCCCTGAAGGAAGTCCAGCTCCAAGGCGACCAGTACCACCAGAAGACGATCCTCCTGGAGGCCGAGTACTCGGCCAAGCGCCGAGAGCTCGAGGCCGAGCTCGGCCGCCTCCAGCAGAAGCTCCTGGAGGAGCACAAGGAGGCGGAACTCCGCCTCACCCACCTCCACGAGATCCTCCGCGACCGGCTCTCCGCCGAGAAGCGCCAGCTCGAGGCCGAGCTCGCTTTGCGCGACTCCCGCATCAGCGAGCTCCGGCAGGCCCTGGCGGAAGCCGAATCCTCCGTCCTGCGCCGCGAGACCGAGGCGGCCCGCAAGGCCTTCGAGCGCTTCGAGACGGAGCGCAAGGACTACCGCGAACGCATCGAGGCCCTGCGCCGGGAGGCCGCCGCGCGGCAGGCCGAGCTCGCGCATGAGCTCGAGGCCCTGCGGGCCGAGGTCTCCGAGCGGGCCCAGCGCCACACGGCCGAGAAGGAAGCCCTCCTGGCCGAGCAGGTCGAGCTGCGCCGCAAGGACGCCGAGCC
>DMEZ01000057.1:23187-25619 GCA_003450735.1 Elusimicrobiota bacterium
TCGAGCTGCGCCGAAAGGACGCCGAGCGCCACCGCGAACAGCTCGACGCCGACCGCCGCGCCTTGGCGGAGTGGCAGCGCAAGCGCGACTCGGAGCACCTCGCCGCCCAGGAGACCGTCGAGCGCCAGCACGCCGCCCGCGAGGCGGAGCTCCGCGAAGCCCACGCCCGCGACCTCGAGACGGCCCGCGCGGGGCATGCCGAGCAGCTCAGGCGCCTCGAGGGGGAGATCGCGCGCCTGCGCGACCGCCATGAGGGCGAGCTCAAGCTGCGCGACGAGGAAGCCGCGCGCCTCTTCTCCAAGATCCGCTCCGACGACGCCGAAAGGGACAGCCGCACCCGAGCCGAGTTCGAAGCCCAGCGCCTCCAGCACGCCGCCGAGTTCGAACGCCTCAACGGCGAGCTCGCGCGCCAGCAGGAGCGCTTTCAAGCGGAGCGCTCGGCCCTCATCGCCCAGTTCGAGGCCGCCCGCGCGGTCTACGCGCGCGAGCTCGAGGCCGCGAAAGCCGAGCTGTCCCGGCGTTTCGACGCCGAGCTCGAGCGCCACGCGAAATCCCACGCCGACGAGCTGCGCACGACGGTCTCGGAATCGGCCAAGCGCGAGGAGGAGCTCCGCAAGCTTCACTCCGAGCAGGCCGCTCGACTCAAGGACGAGGTCGAAAGGCTCAAGGCCCACTACGAGGCCGAGCTCGCCTCGCGGCGGCAGGACGCCCAGCACCTTCGGGAGAACCTCCGCGCCCAGTTCGCCGAGCAGTTCCAGCGCCTGCGCTCGGAGATCGAGCGCGTCCGCGAGCGCCACGAACGCGAACTGGCCGCCCGCCAGGAGGAAACCCGGCGCCAGCGCGAGGCCCTGAGCGCCTCCCATGCCGAGCAGGTCCGCCGCCTCCAGGAAGAGGCCGAAAGGCTCAAGCAGGAGGCCCTTCGGCAGGCCGAGGCCCAGCGCCAGGCGGAGGAGGAGCGCTCCGGCAGGACCGCGGCCGGGGCCGACGCGCTGCACGCGAAGTACCGCGAGCAGCTCGACCGGCTGGCCGCGCAGATGCAGCAGCAGCAGCAGGGCTTCCAAGCCGAGCGCGGCGTCCTGCTCTCCGATTTCGAGAAGGTCCGCCAGAGCGACGCCGCCAAGCATGCGGAATCCATGAAGGCCTTGGAAGACTCCCGCCAGGCCGAGGCCCTCCGTCACGCGGAAGCCCTGAAGGCGGCGGAAGACTCCCGCCAGGCCGAAGCCCTCCGGCAGGCCGAGACCCTCCGGGCGCTCGAAGCGGCCCGCCAGGCCGACGCCGCCAAGCACGCCCAGACCCTCCAAACCCTCGACGCCTCTCACAAGGCGCAGCAAACCGAACTCCTCAAGCAGGCGGAAGCCCGCTTCGAGGCCCTGCGCCAGGAAGCCGCGCGCCGCATCCAGGCCGCGATGGCGGAGACCCAGGGCGTACGGGAGCAGACGGCGAAGTCGCGTCAGGACCTCGAAACCCAGCGGGCCGCGATCCTGGAGCAGGAGGCCGCCGTCCGCCAGCAGGACGCGCAGCGCTACGAGCAGGCGCTCCACGCCCTGGAGAAGTTCTTCCTCGAGCGCAACAACGAGCGCCTGCGCGACACCGTCGAGCAGCTGGAGCAGATGCGCCGCAGCTACTCCAAGATGCTCGAATCCCAGAAGGCGGAGGCGACGGCCGAGTGCGACCGCCTGCGCCAGCAGGTCGAGAGCCTGCGCCAGGAACTGCTCAAGCGCCCCGATCCCCCGCCCGAGCTTCTACCGCCCAAGCCCCCGCTGCTCCGGCGCCGTCTTGCGCAGGCGGCGGGGGGGGTCGCCGCCGCTCTGGGCCTGGCGGCCGCCGCCGTCTTCGCCTGGTCGAGTTGGCTCGGGAACAAGAAGCACCCCATCGCGTTCTCCCATCCGACCGGGCTCGTCTGGGAGGGGGACACCCTCTGGGCGTCGGACTGGTTCGACCAGTCCATCCACCAGCTCAAGCTCGGGCCCGAGGGCCTGACCTCGGTCAAGCGCTTCCCGGTGTCGGCGCACATCATGGGCATGACCCGCATCAACGGGACCTTCTACGTCGTGGATTCCTGGGCCCGCCTCATCGAGCGCTGGGTGCCCGACGGGCAGGGGGGGCTGGCCATGGACCGCTCCTGGCCCAGCCCGGCGGACAAGCCCTCCGCCATCCATTTCGACGGGAAGAACCTCTGGACGGCCGACGCCTCCACCCGGCGCATCTACCGCCACAACGTCGGCGAGGACCTGGAGGTGCTCGACCATTTCCCGGCCGAAGAGCACCCCGTCGGGATGGCCTCGGACGAGAGCGGAGGCTTCTGGTCGGCCGACGCGGCCCATCGAGTCTTCCTGCGCCGTCAGACGCCCGGCATGGCCGTGCTGGAGACCTACCGTTTCCCGGAACTCCCGGGCACGGGCCACATCTCCTGCCTCGCCTGGAAGGGCGGC
>DMEZ01000019.1:0-61396 GCA_003450735.1 Elusimicrobiota bacterium
CTTTGGATTGGAATATGCTGGGCCCGCAGCTTTGTCCTGCCTCCGGCGCATTTACTAAGATAGCTCCGGCGGCCAGGCCTCATCCGGCGCCCGAGGGGGAAACCATGGCGTTCTCGCTGATCCCGAAAGAGATGAAGTTCTTCGATTTGTTCGACCAGCAGGCCACCAACGCGGTCGAAACGGCGGCTTTGTTCAAGAAGCTCGTCCAGAGCGGGAACTTCGACGAGGAGGGCGTCCAGAAGATCCGCGACCTCGAGCACGAGGGCGACACGGTCACCCACGAGATCATCGACACCCTCAACCGCACCTTCGTGACCCCTTTCGACCGGGAGGACATCCACGCCCTCGCCTGCGAGCTTGACGACATCACCGACATGATCCAGGCCATCTCCACGCGCATGAAGCTCTACAAGCTGACCGAGCCGAACCACGAGCTCATGCAGTTCGCCGAGATCATCGAGCAGTCCGCCCGCGCGGTGGCCAAGGCCGTCGGCGGCCTGCGCGAGATCAAGCGGCCGCGCCGCATCCTGGACTACTGCATCGAGGTCAACCGCCTGGAGAACGTGGGCGACCAGCTCCGCGAATCCGCCATCACCAAGCTCTTCGACGAAGTCAAGGACCCGCTCCTCGTCATCAAGTGGAAGGAGGTCTACGAGGTCGCCGAGACGACCCTCGACAAGTGCGAGGACGTCGCCAACATCGTCGAGGGCATCCTCGTCAAGCAGGGCTGAGGGGTGGACTTCCTCGCGGCCCACTGGAGCCTCGTCCTCCTCATCGGGCTCGCGCTCGTCTTCGACTTCATCAACGGCTTCCACGACGCGGCCAACTCCATCGCCACCGTCGTTTCCACCCGCGTCCTCTCCCCGCGCTGGGCGGTGGCCTGGGCGGCCTTCTTCAACTTCATCGCCTTCCTGTTCTTCGGCCTCCACGTGGCGGGCACCATCGGCAAGGGCATCGTGGACATCGGGGTCATCGACTCCCGCGTCATCTTCGCGACCCTCATCGGGGCCTGCTCCTGGGACCTGCTCACCTGGTGGTGGGGCCTGCCGACCTCCTCCTCGCACGCCCTCATGGGCGGCCTGCTCGGCGGCCATTTCCACATCCCCTTCTGGGTCGTTCTGGCCTGCCAGGGGGCCATCGCGCTCGGCACGATGTGCGGAGGGTGGCGCATCGTCAAGACGATGGGGCAGAAGGTGTCCAAGCTCCGCCCCGTGGACGGCTTCTGCGCGGAGACCGGCGCGGCCGTCACCCTCTTCTTCGCCTCCACCTTCGGCATCCCCGTCAGCACCACCCATACCATCACCGGCGGCATCATGGGGGTCGGAGCCCTGCGGCGCCTGACGGCCGTGCGCTGGGGCGTGGCGGGGGACATCGTCTGGGCGTGGGTGCTGACGATCCCGGCCTCCGCGGCCGTCTCCGCCGGTACGTATTGGCTGGTCGCAAGGTAGTTCTCCGCTCGACCAGCCCTTTTTCGCAGCCGATGCTCGATGTTCAGCATCGGCGATGAGGAGCGGAAAAGGGTTGGTCGCAAGGTAGTTCTCCGCTCGACCAGCTAAGAGAGGGGGAACTCCATCTTGCCGCCGTCCAGGCGCCAGATCACGACGTTGACAGGGTGGGAGGTCTTCTGCGCGACCGCCCCCCAGGCCATCGCGAGCCGCTCGATCTGAGTCTCCGCGGTCATCGCGTTGGAAGCGCCCATGACCACCATCTCCGCGCCCACGGTCTGCGCGGTCTGCGCGATGGCCAGGATGGGGTCGAGCGCCGAGACCAGGACCGGAAGGACCTTCTTGCCCTCCTTCTCGGCCACGGCGATCACCTGCGTGAAGAGACGCTCCTCCTCCGGGCTCATCCGCCCCATCTCCCCGCCCAGCATCATCCCCGTGCCGCGGCGGGCGTGGAGGACGACGATCTCGGTCGTCTCCTTGTCCACGTTCTCCAAGGCCTTACGGAAGGCGAACAGGTGCACGTAGTCGCGCAGGGCGACGAGGATCTTCCGGGGCCGGTCCACGTCGTCAAGGACCCCCTGGAGATCCTCCTGCGGGAGAAGGTTCACCTTCTCCAGATGGCCGTCGGCCTCGCGCCGGTGGCGCTCGTTGAGGCGCTCGGAGAACCAGAACAGTCCGTAGAACAGCGTCGTGAAGCCGAGCCCCCACATCGTGGCGGAGGGTTTGGTGAAGAGGTTCATGAGGGACACGGCGAGCAGGACGAGAAAGACGGCTGAGAGGCCCAGCGGGACCTGCAGGCCGCCTTTGAGCGGGAGGTTGAGGGGGAACATCCACTCCCGGGGGGAGCGGTCCTTGAAGCGCAGCACCACGACGGCCGCGGCCATGAAGGTGAAGCTCCAGAGCACGCCGAACGAGTAGGCCTCTCCCAGCAGGAAGACGTCCCCGCCGCTCAGAAGGATCGTCACGACCTTCAGGCCCGCGATCAGGTTGATGTTGCGGTGGGTCGTGCCGTACTTCGGGTGGAGCCAGCGGAACCAGTCCGCCAGGATGCCGTCCTCAGCGACGCGGTTGAGCACCCCGTTGGCGCCCACGATGGCCGTATTGACCGCGCCCGAAAGGATCATCGCGCCCACCACCACGACGAAGCCCTGCATCATCAGCTTGAGCGCGTAGGGCCCCTCCTGGGACATGGCCAGCCCGCTGAGCAGATCGTCGAGATACTCGGGGCGCAAGGGCTCGGGGATGATCGAGCTGGCCAGGAGGGTCATGCCGCCCGTCAGCAGGAAGGCGAACAGGAAGATGAAAGCCGCGGCCCGCTTCAGGTTCGTGAGCTTGGGAGCCTCGATCTCCCGGTAGACCTGCGCGAGCGTCTCCGCGCCGCTCATCCCCAGGAAAGCGTGCCCGAAACCGACCAGCACCCCGGCCAGGCCCATCGCCTTCAGCCAGCCGGCATGTTCCAGCCAGCCCCAGGCGTCCTTGCCGAAGCTCAAGCTCAAGGGCGGCCAGGAGAAGCCCCGGACGCTGAGGGTGTAGGCGCTCCAGCCGAACAGCAGCAGGGCCATCGCCGTGGTCATCTGGATGATGAAGAGCGACTTGCCCGAGGACTCCTCGATGCCCCGGATGTTCTCCCGCCAGAAATACAGGGTGACAGCCAGGGCGAAGACGACCGAGAAGAGGTTCGGGGGTACGTGCCAGCCGATGCGCAGGATGGGGAAGAGGGAGTTGAGCAGCCCCGCCAGGTATTGCCCCGCCGAGACGGCGGAGATGGGCCCGGTGAGCACGTAGCTGAACATCAGGGCGGACACCGAGACCTTGGCCAGGGGCGGCCCCATCGCCCTGCGGACGATCTTGTAGACGCCGCCCCGCACGAACATGGCCGACGCCTCGACGTAGACCGCCAGGATGCAGGCGGAGAAGGCCATCACGGCGAGGATGAACCAGGGCGCGGCCCGGCCCACCGCCACCTCCGCGATGCCGCCCGCGTAGTAGGCGGAGGAGGCCATGTCGCACAACACGATGGCGCCCGCGCGCCAGAAGGAGATGAAGGTGAGCATGGCCGTCGTCAGGACGACGACGTCCCTCACGCGCCGGCTCGGTCGGTTGGGTTGGTCCATCAGGCGGGTGCCGGCACTATATAAAGGTGGGATACCCCTGTCAAACTAGCCCCGGGCGGGGATGAACTTCCCCTTGTACGCCCGGAAAACGCCGACCGTCCTCAGGTGGGTGTCGCCCTTCGCGTCGAAGGTGGTCGTGCCGAGCACTCCCCGGTGGCGCACGCCGCGGAGCACCTCGATGACCTGGGCGCGGCCCGGCCCGCTGACGGGACCCGTGTGCCGGAGGGCTTGCAACAGGACGCCGGCCGCGTCGTAGCCGAAGCAGTCGTAGCGCCCGATCTCCGCCTCGGGATAGCGCTGGGCGTAGGCCGCGATGAACTTCTCCGCGCCCGGCATGAGTTCGAGCGGCCCTCCGGGGGAGGTGCAGTAGACCCCCTCGGCCGCGTCCTTGGCCGCGGCGAAGAGCCCGGCGGTCATCGCCGCGTCCCCGCCGATGAAGACCGCCTTCAGGCCGAGCTTGCGCGCCTGACGGAGCAGGAGGCCGAACTCGGGGTAGAGGCCGCCGAAGTACACCCCATCCGGCGCCTCTCGGCGGACCCGCTCGAGCAGGGGCCGGAAGTCCCGGTCCCCGATGGAGATCCCCTCGAAGAGGACGGCCCGGCCGCCCTCGCGCAGGAAGCGCTTCCGGAACTCCTCCGAGAGGCCTTGGCCGTAGGGCGTGTCGTCATGGATGATCGCGAACCGCCTGAGCTTGAGCCGGTAGCGGGCGAACTCCGCCGCGGCCGCCCCCTGCACCTCGTCGGTGGTGGTCAGCCGGAACACGTTCCTGGGTCCCGGCCAGCCCGGCTCGCTTTGGGCGCGGGTCAGGCGGGGGTTCGTGGCCACCGGAGCGAGCATCGCGAGCGACCCCTGGGCGTAGACCGGCGCCGCGGCGATGGAGCAGCCGGAAGTGAAGTGGCCGATGACCCCGACCACGCGGGGGTCGGCCAAGATGAGCCGGGCCGCCTTCACCGCGGTCTCGGGGTCCGCCCGGTCATCGAAGGCGACCACCTCGATCGGGAAGGCCAGCGCCCCGGACTCTCGCGCCTGCGCCACGGCCAGCTCGACGGCCCGGCGCACCCCCTGCCCCTCCACGCTGAGGTCCCCGGTCAGAGGGACGGCCACCGCGATGCGCGCGGAGTCCTCGCGTTTCAGGCAGCCGCCCAAAGCGCAGAGCAGGAGCAGGGACGCCGCTCTTAAAAAGGTTGTTCTTCCCATCCGACTGTCGATTTTAGATAATCCATCACCTATGACGGAAGCCGCCTTTCTGCTCTGCGGCGCGGGCGCCGTGGTCTTCGCGGCCCTGGCCCTCTTCCAAAGGACGCTCTACGGCAGCGCCCTATGCCTGCTCGGCGTGCTTTTGCAGGTCGCCGGCGCCTACTTCCTCGCCGGAGCGCGCCTGCTGGGGCTTTTGCAGGTCCTGGTCTACGCGGGCGCCGTCATGGTGCTCCTCGTCATCGCCGTGATGTCCTCGCCGCCGCGCCTAGCCCGCCCCTTCGCCGGGACCCCGCCCGCCTGGCTAGGCTGGCTCGCGCTGCTCTTGCCCTTTGCCGAGCTGCTCGCGTTCCTGCGGCTCGCGGGCCCGGCCGACGGGGCCCCCTGGCGTTGGACTCCGGGCCTCGAGACCCAGACGGCCTCGCTCCTCTTCGGCGCCTACGCCCCTCTGACGGAAGCCGTCGGCCTGCTCGTCCTCGTGGCCTCCCTCTCCATCCTGCGGGAGGAACCTTGATCAGCCCCGCCTGGGTCTGGGCGATCTCCGGCTCCCTCTTCATCCTCGGAGCGGCCTTCCTCGTCCTGCGCCGCCAGCTCATCGCGATGGTCATCGGCCTCGAGCTCATGATCAACGCGGCGAACCTCAACATCGTCTATTACGCCGCGCGCCGCGGAGATGCCGCCGGGCTGGCGGTCGCCTTCCTCGTCATCGCGGCGGCCGCCGCCGAAGCCGTGGTCGGCCTCTCGCTCATCCTGGCCCTCCTGCGATCCGACGAGGCGGCCGAGACCGACCGCCTCCAGGAGCTCGCGGACTGATGCAGACCGCGGCGCTCGTCCTCTTCGCGGCCCCCGTGAGCGCCCTGCTCCTGGGCTTCTTCGTCTTCCGCCGCTGGCGGCCCGAGAAGACCCACTGGCCCATGCTCCTCTCCTGCGCCGCGGTCACCGCCGCGAGCCTCTGGATGTGCGTGCGAATCCACGACGGCTTCATCCCGGACAACGTCTGGGAGCTCCCCGTCTACCGCTGGGCATGCGCCGGCTCCTTCGTCCTCGAGTTCGGCTTGAGGGTGGACGGCCTCTCGGCCGCGGTGCTCGGGATGGTGAGCCTCGTCTCGACCCTCATCCACCTCTACGCGGTCGGCTACATGGCCGAGGACCGCTCCTTCAACCGCTTCTTCCTCTACTTCCACTTCTTCTTCCTCTCCATGGTGGGCCTGCTCGTCGCGGACAACTACCTCCAGATGTACGTGTTCTGGGAGGGCGTCGGCCTGGCCTCCTTCCTGCTCATCGGCTTCTGGTACGAGAAGGCCTCGGCCCGCGCGGCGGCCTGGAAGGCCTTCCTGACCAACCGGATCGGGGACCTCGGCTTCATGCTGGCCGTGTTCCTGCTGCTGAGCAGCCTGGGGACCGTCCGGTTCACCGACGTCTTCGCCCGGCTCGGGGACCTGCCCCACGGCACCCTGTACGCGGTCGCCTTCCTGCTCTTCATGGGCGCGGCCGCCAAGTCGGCTCAGTTCCCTCTCCACGTCTGGCTGCCCGACGCCATGGAAGGCCCCACTCCCGTGTCGGCCCTGATGCACGCCGCGACCATGGTCACGGCCGGCGTCTTCCTCATGGCGCGCTCCATGCCGCTCCTGCGCGAGGTGCCCGGCGTGCTCGCGATGATCGCGCTCGTCGGGCTGATGACCTCGCTCGGCGCGGCCGCGGTGGCGGCGACGCGAAAGGACCTCAAGAGGGTCCTGGCCTACTCCACGGTGAGCCAGCTCGGGCTCATGATGGTGGCCATCGGGACGGGCAACCTCTTCGGCGCGGTGTTCCATCTCATCACCCACGGCTTCTTCAAGGCCCTGCTCTTCCTCTGCGCGGGCAGCGTCATCCATGCCCTGCACGAGAGCCTGAACGGGGCCCCCACGGCCTCGGTGGACGACGCGGGCGGCCTCGCCCGCAAGCTCCCGGTCACCTTCGGGGCCTTCCTCATCGGAGCGCTGGCGCTCTCGGGCATCCCGCCGCTGGCCGGCTTCTTCAGCAAGGACAACATCCTCGAGGGCGTCCACGCCACGGGCTCGCTCGGCCTCTACCTGCTCTCGCTCCTCGTCGCGGCCGGGTCGAGCGTCTACATCTTCCGCCTGCTCTTCCTGGCCTTCCTCGGGGAGCGGCCCGAGCAGCGCGGACCCAAGGCCCATGCCCACGAGCCCGGCTTCAGGATGAAGGTCCCCATCCTCGCCCTGGCGGTCTTCAGCGCCGCGGCCGGCACGCTCGGCGAGCCGCTCGCGAAGATGCTGGGCGCCGCGGCGCCCCACCTCGACCTCTCCATCTCCTTCGCGGCCCTGGGAGCCGCGGCCGCGGGCATCCTCCTCGCCTGGTGGGCCGCGATGCGGCGCCCCTCCTTCGACTGGAAGTGGCGGCGCGCGCAGCCCGAACTCGAGCGCATCCTCGACGATGATTTCGGCTGGCAGAGCTTCACGGCCGCCTGCGCGGGGAGGGTAGCGGCTTTCTCCCGCCGGCTCTCGGACTCTTGGGAGAAGCGCTCCTGGGATCCTTTCACCGAGTCGCTGGCCGACACGGCCGTGGGCCTGGGGGAGAACCTCACCCTCCTCTCTCGGGGAGCCCTCAACGAGTACCTGTGGTGGATCGTGGTCGGCGCGTCGGTCCTCGCCGGGGCGGTGACGCTGTGCTTCTGACCTGGCTCTGGCTCGCTCCGGCCCTGGCCATGATCGTGGTCTGGGCCATGCCCTCCCGCGGGCTGGCCCGCGGGACGGCCCTCCTCTTCTCCCTCGGCCTCTTCGCCTACTCCCTCTGGCTGCTCGCGCCCTACTCCGAGGGCCTGCTCCACCTCGAGGAACTGGGCGTGGCGGGGCCGCTGGGCATCCGCTACCGCCTCTCGGTGGACGGCATCGCTTTGTCCCTGTGCTGGCTGAGCGCCCTGCTCACCGTGCTGTCCCTGGCGGCCTCCTGGAAGGCCGACGTCCCGAACGCCTTCTGGGCCTCCTTCCTGGGGCTCGAGGCGGCCTTGATGGGCGTCTTCTGCGCGCGGGACCTGTTCTATTTCTATCTCTTCTGGGACATCGCCCTCATCCCCATGTTCTTCATCATCGGCCTCTGGGGCTCGAGCGGTCGGAGGAAAGCCTCCCTGAAGTTCGTCCTGTACACCTTCCTCGGCAGCCTCTCCCTGCTCATCGGGCTCCTCGCTTTGGTGACCCTCCACCACCAGGCGACCGGCGTCTGGACCTGGGATATGTCCGCGCTCGAGAAGACGCCCATCGCGGGGCGGGCCGCCCTTTGGACTTACGCCGCGCTCGCGCTCGGCTTCGCCGTGAAGATCCCGGTGTTCCCGCTGCACAACTGGCTGCCCGACGCGCACACCGAGGCGCCGGCGGCCGGCTCGGTGATGCTCGCCGGCTCCATGCTCAAGATGGGGCTTTTCGGCTTCCTCCGCGTCCTCCTGCCGGTGTTCCCGGACCTCAGCGCCGCGGCCCTGCCCGTGCTGGGGGGACTCGGGGTGGTGAACATCCTCTACGGCGCTCTCTGCGCCATGGCGCAGAGCGACTTGAAGCGCCTGGTGGCCTTCACGAGCGTGAGCCACCTCGGCTTCTGCCTCGTGGGCCTCTTCTCCCTGACGGCCGCCGGCATCGCGGGCGCGAGCCTCCAGATGCTCAACCACGGCCTCTCGACCGGGGGCCTCTTCCTCCTCGTCGGGATGCTCTACGAGCGGGCGCACCGCCGGGGCTTAAACGACTTCGGGGAGCTCGCGTCCCGGACGCCCATCTTCGCCTTCTTCTTCGCCTTCATCCTCCTCTCCTCCATCGGCCTGCCGGGCCTCAACGGCTTCGTCGGCGAGACGATGTGCCTGGCCGGGATGGCGAAAGCCTCGCTCCCCCTGACCGCGCTCGGACTCATCGGGACGGTGCTGGCCGCAGCCTACGGCCTGCCGGCGTTCCAGGCCGTCTTCTGGGCGCCGGCGGGCCCGGGCTCGGCCTCCCCCGGGCTCGCGGACCTCGACCTGCGCGAGCGGCTCATCCTCTGGACGCTCGTCGCCCTCATCCTCTGGCTCGGTCTCTATCCGCGCCCGATGCTCGAACTCCTGGAGCCGGCCGCCTCGGCCCTCGCCCAACGATGAACGCCCTGACTCCCGTCCCGCTGAGCCTGCTCGCCCCCGAGATCGCGGTGACGCTCGCGCTCGCAGCGGCCCTCGCCGTGGGGATGAAGAGCCGTCCCTCGAACGGACTCCTGGCGCGGGCCTTCGGGGCCCTCGGCGTCCTCGCGGGCCTCATCCTGTTCTTCTGGGGACCCGCCTACTCGGACACCTGGCTGCTCCGTTCCGGCGGCGTGGCCCGGGCCTGGCAGGTCTTCTTCCACCTGGCGGCGCTCTTCTTCCTCGCCGCGCACGAGGCTCGGGGGGAACGCCCCGTCGCCCTCCTGCTCGGCGCTCTCCTCGGCATGGACCTCCTTGCCGCGGCCAACGACCTCTTCGCCCTCTTCATCGGCCTCGAGCTCATGAGTCTGCCGCTCTACCTGCTCGTCTACGGCCTGCGGCCCGACAAACGCAAGCTCGAGGCCGCCGTCAAGTATTTCTTCACGGGGGGCGCGGCCTCGGGCCTCTTCCTCTTCGGCCTCTCGGTCTGGTACGCCGAGACCGGCACCACGGCCCTGGCCCCGGGCGGACTGCCCTCGCCCGGGACGAGCCTCGCGCTCGCTCTGATGGGCTCGGCGGCGCTCTTCAAGATCGGCGCCGTCCCGTTCCACTTCTGGCTGCCGGACGTCTACGAGGCCTCCGAGCCCGAGCTGAGCGCCTTCATGTCCACCGCCGTCAAGGCGGCGGGCGTGCTTTTGCTCATGCTCCTCTCCATCGGCCACTCGAGCTTCGACCCGCTCGGCGGCTCCGGGGCCGCGTTCCCCAACCTCGGCGCGTGGCTGCCGGCGGTCTCCGCCGCGACGATGACCTACGGGAACCTGATGGCTTTGCGGCAGAGGAGCGTGCGGCGCCTCCTGGCCTTCAGCTCCATCGCGCACGCCGGCGTCCTGCTGGCGGCCCTCTGGGTCTGGCAGGACGGGGGCCACGGCACCGAGCTGTCCACGCTCTGGTTCTACCTGGGCGCCTATCTGTTCATGAACACCGGGGCCTTCCTCTTCCTGGCGCTCTCGGGCATCTCGGAGGTGGAGCAGTTGAAAGGCTACGGCGCACGGGCCCCCTGGCCGGCCGCCTTCTTCGCGCTCATGCTCTTCTCCCTCGGCGGCGTGCCTCCGACGGCGGGGTTCCTCGCGAAGTTCTACGTGATCTGGGACCTGCTCAAGGGCTCGGGCGCCTGGCTGGCGGCGGCCGTGGCCTTGAACAGCCTGCTGGGCCTGGGCTACTATCTATCTCTCGTGAGGACGATGACCTTGGACGAGCCCGGCCCGCGCACGCCGGACGGCTCCTTCTGTCCCAGCGCGGCGGCCGGCCTCGTGCTGCTCCTCTGCGCGGCCGCGTCGCTTCTGGGCTTCATCCCGGAGGCGCGGGAGTGGCTGTTCACCCTGCTGACCCTCTGACATGGCGACCGCGCTGATCGTGAACCTCCTCGTCGTCCTGGCCCTCGCGGCCGGGATGAGCCTGGCCTCGCCCCTATTCGGGCCCCGGCGCACCCTCCCGCGCGAGAAGGGCCTCCCCTACGAGACCGGCATGCCGCCCTTCGGCGCGCCCTACGGGCGGATGACCGCCTCCTACTGGCGCTTCGCGGTGCTCTTCGTGGTCTTCGACGTGGACCTCGCCTTCCTCGTGCCCTGGGTGCTCTTGCGCCGGCACCTGACCTTCGAGGCGATGGTCTCGATGAGCGCCTTCCTGCTCCTCATCGGGCTGACGCTCGCCTACCTCTGGCGCAAGGGAGCCCTCGAGTGTGACTGAGAACGGCCTGCTCGAGCTCATGCCCGGCGTCCTGGCCACCCGCGTCGACGACGCGGTGGGATGGGCCCGCAAGTACTCCCTCTTCCCGTACCCCTTCGTCACCGCCTGCTGCGGGATGGAGTACATGTCCACCTCGTGCTCCCACTACGACCTCGACCGCTTCGGGGCGGCCTTCCCCCGGTTCTCTCCCCGGCAGGCCGACCTGCTCATGGTCGTGGGCACCATCAGCCACAAGATCGCCCCCGTCCTGCGCCGGATCTACGACCAGATGGCGTCGCCGAAGTGGGTGGTCGCCTTCGGGGTGTGCACCTGCACCGGCGGCTTCTACGACAACTACGCCACCGTCCAGGGCATCGACACGATCGTGCCCGTGGACCTCTACATCCCGGGCTGTCCGCCCAGGCCGGAGGCCGTCCTGCAGGGCCTGATGATGCTCCAGGCCAAGATCCAGTCCCAGGGGCTCGAGGGCCGATGAAAGACCCGAAAGCCCTGCTCGGCGTCCTGCGAGACGCCATCGGGCTCGGCGTCACCGCCCTCTCGGGCGCCGGGGACGACGCCGTCCTCAGCGTCGAGCAGGCCTCCATCCGCAGGGCGCTCGAGGTCCTCAAGGCCCAGGGCTTCAACGTGCTCGTGGATCTGACCTGCGTGGACTACCTCGGCTACGGCAAGGACGAGCGCCCGGCGCCGCCCTCCCACCCCTACCTGCCCCAGCGCTGGGCCTCGCCGCCCAAGCCGCCGCACCGCTTCAAGCTGGTCTACCGCCTCCTCGACCTCGACGCCGCCTCGGGCCTCGAGCGCGGCCGCATCACGGTGGCCCTATGGGTGTTCGACGAGCGGGGCGGGCCCAGCGTCCGCGACCTCTGGCCCAACGCCGACTGGCTCGAGCGCGAGGTCTGGGACCTGTTCGGCATCGGCTTCACGGGGCGCGGCGACCTGCGCCGCATCCTCCTCTACCCGGAGTTCGTCGGGCACCCCCTGCGCAAGGATTATCCGATCGACCGCCGCCAGCCGCTCATCGGGCCGAAGGAGGCCCCGCGTCCCGAGGAAGGCGGCGACTTGAGGCCGGCCCCATGAAGAAGTCCTTCCTGCTCAACATGGGCCCCTCGCACCCCGCCATGCACGGGGTCATCCGGCTCGTCCTGGAGCTCGACGGCGAGAGGGTGCTCGGGGCCGAGGCGGAGATCGGCTACCTGCACCGCGGCTTCGAGAAGCAGGCCGAGAACGACGTCTGGAACAACGTCATCCCCTACACGGACCGGCTGAACTACGTCTCGCCCCTCCTCAACAACGTGGGCTACTGCCTCGCGGTCGAGAAGCTGATGAAGCTCGAGCTGCCCGAGCGCTGCCAGGTCCTGCGGACGATCGCCTGCGAGCTCTCCCGCATCACCGACCACCTGACCTGCGTCGGCGCCTCCGCGATGGAGCTCGGAGCCTTCACCCCGTTCCTCTACCTCATGAAAGCCCGCGAGGAGCTGTACTTCTGCATCGACCGCCTCACGGGCGCCCGCGTCACGACCAGCTATACCCGAATCGGTGGGGTGAAGGCCGACATGCCCCCGGACTTCCCCGAGCGGGTTGTCGCGGCCTTCCGGGTCCTCCGGGAGTCCGTGAAGGACACGGAAGCCCTGCTGACCAGGAACCGCATCTTCGTGGACCGGCTGAAGGGGGTCGGCGTTCTCGACAAGGAGACCGCCCTGGCCTACGGCGTGACCGGGCCCCTGCTCCGCTCGGCCGGCGTGCCCTACGACGTGCGCCGCGCCCGGCCCTACCTGGTCTACGACCGGCTCGATTTCGAGGTCCCCGTCGGCACGACGGGCGACAACCTCGACCGCTACCTGGTGCGCCTGGCCGAGATCGAGCAGAGCCTGCGCATCGTGGAGCAGTGCTTCGACCGCCTCCCGCCCGGCCCCGTGGCCGTGCCGGACGCCCAGCTCCTCGACGCCGGCCTGATGGCCGACCTCGGCAAGCGGGGCAAGACCGGCCACATCTTCGACGCCCGCGCGGGCACGGACCCCGTCCTCGAAGGCTCGGGCGAGGCCGAGAAGCCGCTCATCGCGGCCGACCAGCCCGACTCGGTGCTGCCGCCCAAGGAGGAGGTGTACAACTCCATCGAGGGGCTCATGCGCCACTTCGAGATCGTCATGCCCAGCCGCGGCATCGTCCCGCCGCCCGGCGAGGCCTACGCCGCGGTGGAGGGGGGGAACGGCGAGCTGGGCTTCCACGTGGTCTCCGACGGCCGCTCCCGCCCCTGGCGCGTGCGCGTGCGCCCCCCCTGCTTCTTCAACATGGCCGTCCTGCACAAGCTCCTGGTGGGCTCCACCGTCGCGGACGTGGTCGCCACCTTCGGCTCCATCAACATGATCGCGGGAGAGCTCGACCGATGAGCGGCCCCCTCTTCACCCCCGAGCAGGAAGCGGCGCTCAAGGCCTGGACGCAGCGCTATCCCGACCCCGCGATGGGCCTGGTGGAGGCCCTGCGCGACGTGCAGCGCTGGCACGGCCGACTCTCCCCCGAGGCCGAGGACTGGGTCGCAGTCCTCTTCAAGCTGCCGCTCAACCGGGTCCACGGGGTCGCCACCTTCTACCCCTTCTTCACGGCCAAGCCCGCCGGGAAGCACCGCGTCTGCGTCTGCCGCAACCTCAGCTGCCACCGCGCCGGCTCCCCCCGGATGCTCGAGCACCTGAGGAAGCGCCTGGGCGTCCCCGAGGGCGAGCCGACCCCCGATCAGCTGATCTCCTACCAGGGCGTCGAGTGCCTCGGCGCCTGCGACCACGCGCCGGCCCTCTCGGTGGACGACGAGCTCGTCGGCGCGGCCAGCGAGGAGCTCCTCGACGAGGTCGTCGACGCCCTGAAGGCCGGGACGCCGCCGCCGAGCCGCCTGCGGCCTTCCGCCCCGACGGGCCCGGCCGAAGGCCCGAAGCTGCTGACCGGACGCTTCTCGGAGCCGGAACTGCACCGCCTGGAAGTCTACCGCCGTTTCGGCGGCTACTCGGCGCTGGAAAAGGCCCTGCGCCTCGCCCCCGCCGACCTCCGTGCCGAGGTCAAGAGGTCCAACCTGCGCGGCCTGGGCGGGGCGGGCTTCCCGACCGGGATGAAGTGGGAGACGGTGCCGAGCAAGTCCCAGCGGCAGGCGCCGCACTGGCTGGTCGCCAACGCCGACGAGAGCGAGCCCGGCTGCTTCAAGGACCGCGTGCTGATGGAGCGCGACCCGCACGCCCTCCTGGAAGGCCTGGCCATCGCGGCGCACGCGATCGACGCGGACGGGATCTTCATCTTCCTGCGCGGGGAGTACGCCCGTCAGAAGCGCATCGTGGAAGCGGCCGCCGCGCAGGCCCGAGAAGCCGGCCTCCTCACGCGGGACGTCTGGGTGATGCAGGGGGCCAACGCCTACATCTCGGGCTGCGACACCGCCCTCCTCGAGACGATGGAAGGCCGGAAGGCCTGGCCGCGCCAGCCTCCCCCGTTCCCCACCGTGAGCGGCCTGCTGGGCGCCCCCACCGTCGTCAACAACGTCGAGACCCTCATGATGCTGCCCGCCATCGTGCGGGAGGGCGCCGAGGCGTTCGCGAAGCTCGGGGTCGGCCGCTCGGGCGGCACCTTCGTCTTCTCCCTCAGCGGGGACGTCGAGAAGCCCGGGGTCTACGAGTTCCCGATGGGAACGCCGCTCTCCGATATCCTCCGCGCGGCCGGCGGGGTACGGGGCGGCCGCAAGCTCAAGGCGGTCATCCCCGGCGGCACCTCCACGCCCGTGCTCACCGCGGAGGAGGCCGCCGCGGCGAGGATGGACTTCGACTCCATCCGTTCGGCCGGCTCCTTCCTGGGAGCGGGGGGGCTCATCGTACTGGACGAGACCGCGGACATGGCCGAGGCGCTCTTCATCATCGAGCGCTTCCTCTGGCACGAGTCCTGCGGACAGTGCACGCCCTGCCGGGAAGGCTCGGGCTGGACGAAGCGCATCCTGCGCCGCCTCCTCGAGGGCGACGGCATCCCGGAGGACGTGGGGAACCTGCGCCGCGTCGCCGAGGGCGTGATCGGGCGCACCATCTGCGCCTTGGGCGACACGGTCGGGATGGTGGCCAAGGCCATGGTCGACAAGTTCCCCGAGGATTTCCAGAGGCGCGTCCATGGCTGAGGTGAAGCTCACCATCGACGGCATCAGCGTCAACGCCCACGAAGGAGCCCTCGTCATCGACGCGGCGCGCTCGGCCGGGATCCACATCCCGCACTACTGCTACCACCCCGCGCTCGGCAACCCCGGCGTCTGCCGCCTCTGCCTGGTCGAGGTCGAAGGCGCGCCCAAACTGCAGGTCGCCTGCCGCCTGCCCGTCAAGGACGGCATGGTCGTGAAGACGCGCTCCGAGGCGGCCAAGAAGGCCCAGGCGTTCTCCGTCGAGCTCCACCTGGTCGACCACCCGCTCGACTGCCCGGTCTGCGACCAGGCGGGGGAATGCCTGCTCCAGGACTACTACCAGCGCCACGCGCTCCACTCGAGCTCGGTGCGAGAGGACAAGCTCCACAAGCCCAAGCGCGTCGAGCTCGGGCCCAACGTCATGCTCGACGCGGAGCGCTGCATCCTGTGCACGCGCTGCGTGCGCTTCCTCGACGAGATCACCGGGACGCGCGAGCTGGGCGTGTTCCAGCGGGGCGAGGAGGGGGAGATCGCCCTGACCCCGGGCAAGCGCCTCGACAACCCCTACGCCGGCAACGTCGTGGACCTCTGCCCCGTCGGCGCGCTCACCGAGCGGGACTTCCGCTTCCAGGTGCGCGTCTGGTACCTGAAGAGCACGCCCACCCTTTGCACGGGCTGCGCGCGCGGCTGCTCCATCCTCCTGCAGACCAACCCGGAGCGGCGCTGGCACGCCGGCGGCCGCAGGGCGGTCCGGATCAAGCCCCGCGTCAACTCCTCGGTCAACGGCTGGTGGATCTGCGACGAAGGCCGGGCCTCCTGGAAGGCGGTGGACGCGCCCTCGAGGCTGAAGACGCCCTCCTGGCTCAAGTCGGGGAAGGCTGGAGCCATGGCCTGGGAGGACGCCGAGAAGCTGCTGGCCGCCGAGCTGGCCGAGCTCTGCCGTGTCCGCGGCCCCGAGGGCCTCGCGGTGGTCTTGAGCGGGACGCTCTCCAACGAGGACCTCTACGCGGCCAAGAAGCTCTTCGTCGAGCGCCTCCGGGCGGGCCGCCTGCTCGTCAAGCCCGGGCCCGACCAGCTCGGCGAGGAGGACGGCCTCCTGCGGCGGCAGGCCCGGGTGCCGAACCTGCGCGGGGCGCAGGCCCTGGGCTTCGGCGCGGCCCTCAAGGAGTGCTCCTGGGACTCCCTCCTCGAAGACGTCCTCTCGGGGAAAGTCTGGGGCCTCTGGGCCGTCGGCCGCGACCCGCTGGCCGTCTGGGGGGAGAAGGGCCCGGCCGCCTTGTCGAAGCTGGAGCTCACCGTCCACCAGGCCGTCCACGCGAGCGCCTTCACGCAGGCCGCCCGCTGGGTTTTGCCCTCGGCCTCCTGGGCGGAGCAGGACGCGACCTTCACGAACTTCCAGGGCCGCGTCCAGCGCGCCCGCAAGGCGCTCGAGCCGCTCGGAGCCTCGCGGCCCGACTGGCGCATCTTCGGCGGGATCCTCCGGTCCCTGGGCGGAGCCTGGCCCCACGAGTCGCCCGAGCCGGTGTTCGCCGAGCTCTCGCTCAAGGAGCCCGCCTTCGCCGGCCTGGGCTTCGAACTGCCGCCGGAGGGAGCGTCCCTGTGATGAGCTCCTTCTGGGTCGACGCGCTCTGGTCGGCCGTCAAGGTCCTCGGCGCCGTGGGCTTCGGCATGGGCCTGGCCGGGATCCTGAGCTGGGTGGAGCGCAAGCAGAGCGCCCTTCTGCAGGACCGCATCGGAGCCAACCGGGCGGACATCCTCGGCTACCGCCTGCTGGGCCTCTTCCACATGCTGGCCGACCCCATCAAGCTGCTCGTCAAGGAGGACTTCGTCCCGCCGCAGGGCCAGCGCTTCTGGCACGATCTCGCCCCGGGCTTGAGCCTCGCCTGCGCGACCCTCTGCCTCGCCGCGCTCCCCTTCGGCGACTCCTTCGAGCTCTTCGGCCGCTCCTGGAGCCTCCGGCCGCTCCCCATGGGCGCCGGCGTCGTGTTCGTGCTGGCTTCGCTGTCGGTCGGGGTCCACGGCATCGCGATGGCCGGCTGGTCGTCGGCGAGCGCCTACTCCCTGCTGGGCGGCCTGCGCGGCGCGGCGCAGATGATCTCCTACGAGGTCGCGATGCTCTCCATCCTCGCCGCCCCGCTCTTCCTGTACGGGACGCTCGACCTCGCCGAGGCGGTGCGCTGGCAGGCGCGCACGCTCTGGGGCTTCCTGCCCGCCTGGGGGCTCCTCCTGCAGCCCCTCGCCTTCCTCCTGTTCCTGACCGCCGGCGCCGCCGAGACCAAGCGCGCCCCCTTCGACCTGCCCGAGGGGGAGGCCGAGATCGTCGGCTACTTCGTCGAGTACTCCGGCATGAAGTTCGCCATGTTCATGACCACCGACTTCGTCGAGAGCGTGGTGCTCGCGGGCCTCACGACCGCGCTCTTCCTGGGCGGCTGGCACCTGCCGGGCCTGGGCCTGCTGGGCCTGCCCCAGCCGCTCTTCGCGCTCGCGGGAGTCGGGGTCTTCGCCGCCAAGGTCGTCGCGGTGCTCTGGCTGCTGATGCAGATCCGCTGGACCCTGCCGCGCTTCCGCTACGACCAGCTGCTGGCGCTCGGCTGGAAGGGTCTTTTGCCCCTCTCGCTTTTGAATTTCGCCGCGACGGCGTGGGTCGTCTGGGGGTGGACAAGGTGAGCGGCCGCATCACGGTGAAGACGGTCGAGCGCCCGAGGATGGGGCTCCTCGAGCAGGTCTACGTGTTCGAGGCCCTGCGCGGCCTCTGGGTCACCTCGCGCCACTTCTTCTTGAACCTCTGGCGCCACACCCTGAAAGCGGCGGGCCTGAAGGCCGAGCCGGGAGCGGTCACCATCCAATACCCCGAGGACCCGGCCGTGGTCGCGCGCCGCGCGCGCACCCGGCACCGCCTGCTCAAGCGCGAGGACGGCAGCCCGCGCTGCGTGGCCTGCCTGCTCTGCGAGACCATCTGCCCGGCCAAGTGCATCCGCATCGTCGCCGAGGAGAGCCCCGACGTGATGGTCGAGAAAAGAGCCAAGAGCTTCGAGATCGACCTGGGCGAGTGCGTGTTCTGCGGCTACTGCGTGGAAGCCTGCCCCGAGGACGCCATCCGGATGGACAGCGGCCAGGTGGAGATGTCCGCGCACTCCCGCGAGGACATGGTCTGGACCATGGCAGAGCTCATGGGCGACCAGCCGAAGCTGCGGCCCATCCGGCCGAGCAAGGATCCGCTGGCGGGATGAACCCGCTCGCGCTCATCGCCCTCCTCTCCCTGCCCTGCCTGGCCGAAGACCCCGCAGACAAGGCCCTCGACGCCGCGCTGGACAAGGCGCGCCTGTCCCGCTCCGACCTCGCCATCCGGACCGACCGCTACGACACGCGGATGAAGCTGGATTTCGTCGAGCGGCTGCTGGAGGATCCGGCGGGAGCGAAAGACGTCCTGCGCGCAAAAGTCGCGGAGCTGAGGGAAGCGCCGGACCCCGCCGAGACCATCCGGATCCTCGGGTCGTCCTTCCTCCAAACGAAGCCGCGCGGCATCCTGCGGGAGAGCGTCCAGCTCACAGACCCCAGGCTGCCTATCCCTTTTAGCGAAGCCCTTTCCGACATACTGACCGCGATAGGCGACATGCCGGCCAAGAACCTTGACAAGGCCGTCTCCTCGCTCACGCCGGACGAGCGCCGCAGGGCCTTGAAGCTCGTCTACGCCCTCGTCGCCAATGAAGACGCTAGGCCTTCGGCTTCCGATTTCGACATGCTGTCCCGCTTCGATGTGGAAACGATGGTCGTCACCGCCTCCGGCATCGCCTCTTCAGTCAAACGAGCATTCCCAACACTCAACAAATACGCTGCCGCGACCGACATCCCGCGCGTCCGGCTCCAGTCCAGCGCCGGAGACGTTCTCGTTTCAGGGATCGAGGACGAGACCTTCACCGAGCAGGATCTGAAGGACGTCTCCCTCCTCGTCCACTTCGGGACGAAGTCCCGCTACCTCGCCCCGCCCGCGGCCGCCGGGGAGGGGGAAGTGAGGGTCGTCATCGACTTCGCTCCGGAGGTCGTCGTCGAGCCTTCGACTCGACCTTCGGCGGGAGCGGGCGTCTTCGGCATCGGCCTCCTTTATCTCCCGAACCCGGAGGGCCTCAAGACCCTCCAGGCCGGCGACGTCTCCCTGGGAGCCGGCCTCTTCGGCGTGGGCGGGCTCTTCGTCGAAGGCCCCGCGGACATCCGAGGCGGCCGCTTCACGCAGGGCGCCGGCGCCTTCGGCCTCGGCGTCCTCTCCTCGAAGGGGACCGGCTCGCGCTTCGCTTTGCGCCTCGCCGGGCAGGGCTTCGGCTTCACCCGCGGCGCCGGCCTGTTTTTGCACCGCGGCGACGGCGCGCGCCTCGACGGCGGGCTTGTCGAGCCCGACCCGCGCGAGGGGCTGGCGGCCCTGAGCTTGAGCCAGGGCGCCGGCTACGGGCCGAGGGCGTACGCGGCCGGCGGCGTCGGCCTCGCCGTCGTGGACGGCGACCGCTGCGAGCTCGACGCCTCCTACCTGGCGCAGGGCCAGGGCTACTGGCACTCCCTCGGCCTGCTGGCTTTGCACGGCAGCCAGAGCCGCCTGCAGGCCCGCCGCTACGTCCAGGGAGCCGGCGTGCACACCGCCTTCGGAGCCCTCCTGCTCTCGGGCGACGACAACCGCCTGGCCAGCTGGGGGGCCGGCCCGGCCCTGGGCTGGGACTTCGGCGCGGGCCTCCTGGCCCTCGAGGGCGAGGGCAACCGGCTCTCGAGCGAGTGGGCCTCCGGTCGAGGCGACGCGAACGGACACGGCCTGCTCCTCGTCCATGGGACGGGCAACCGGCTCTCGCTCGCCGAGGCCGGCTCCGGCGCCCTCAAGCGCGGAGCCCCCAGCTGGGGCATCGCGGCCGTCTCGGGAGGCACCAACGCCGTGTCTTTCTCGACCGCGGCGGCGGGCGCGCTCGAGCTCTCCGGGGACCCTTGGGGCCTCCTCGAAGGGAACGCCCTCGAGGCTGGGCCCGCGCCGGCGGCGGCCATCGCCTGGCCGCCGGTGGACCATCAGGAGGCGTTCTCAAGGGAGCGCGAGCGCCTGCGGGGCCTGCTCGACGAGGCGGAGAAGAAGCCCGCGGCCCAGCGCGTTCCCGACTGGCTTCACGCGGCCGCTTCCGGGTCGTTCGACCCGGAAACGGCGTTCTTGGCCGCGGACCGCCTCCTGCGCCTGCCCCCGGAGGAGCGGGCCGAGCTCGTGCGCCTCCTCTCCTTCGACGCCTTCGACGAGCTCGTCTGGATGGGGCTGCTCGTCCCCGCCTACGGCCGCGAGCTGGCGCGCACGTTCCTGCGCGAACTGCCGGACGCCTCGGCGATGCGGCGAGTGGTCCTGCTCGGTTCGCTGCGCCACATGCCCTTCTCCGAAGCCGTCGGGCCGCTCCTCGACGCGCTGGGCTCCGAGGATTGGCGCGAGCGGCGCACCGCCGTCTCGGCGCTGGAGAGCCTCCTCGACCGGCGCTGGGGGCAGGAGCCCGGCAGGGTGCGCCTGCTCGAGACGGCGCTGAGCCTATGCGAAGGACCTTCCGCCGACGAGCGCTGGAGCGGCCGCCTGGGCGAGCAGCGGCTCAACGGCCTCTTCGCCGCGCTCTCGCTCGGGGGGATGAGCGCCGACGAGCGTTCCGCCCTCCTCCGGGCGACCCCCCGGCCCTTCGAGCCGGTCGGCAGCGGCGCCTTCGACGAGTTCGCTCGCATCCTCCGGGCACGGCCTGACCTGCACCGGGCCGCCCTCCGCATAGAGTTGGACGAGACCCGGTCGCAGGAGGCGGACGTCCTGGCGGCCCTGCGCATGAAGCTCGACGACCCGGACGTCGAGGTCGCGCAGGCCGCGCTCTGCGCCCTCTCCGCGGCGGGCGACGCGGAAGACGCCGGACGGCTCTCGCGCTTCCTGGAGCATCCCAAGGCCCTTCTGCGGGAGACCGCCGCCGCCGCCCTCGGGCGCATGGGCGCGAGCGCCGCGGAGACGCTGCGCCGGGCGCTCGGCTCCTCCTCCCCACGGACCCGCGCGCTGGCCGCGGTCGGAGTCTCCCAGACCTCGGACGCCGCCGTCCTGCCGCTGCTCGCCTTCGCCCTGAAGGACCCGGACGCGGGCGTGCGCCGCAGCGCCCTCGCGGGCCTCCTGGCCGTACAGGCCCCCATGCGGCCCGAGCGCAAAGCCTTCTCGGGCGAGCTTTTGCGTCTCGCCGTCGAGGACCCCTCGCCCTCCGTCCGCGCCGCGGCCTCGCGCGCCCTCGCGGCCCTCTGAGCCGCCGATAAGATATAATGCGATCATTCCCATGGCCGCCTGCCTGGCCGCTCTCATCGCAGTCCCGGACCGTCGGACAGGGCTGACCCTCGCGCGGGGCCTCGTCCGCCGCCGCTTGGCCGCCTGCGTGAACCTCGTGCCGGGCGTGCGCTCGGTGTACCGATGGAAGGGCAGGATCGAGGAGGCTTCCGAGCTCCTGCTCGTGGCCAAGACCCGCTCGAGCCGCTTGAAGGAGCTGACCGCCTTCGTGCGCCGCAACCATCCCTACTCCTTGCCGGAGATCGCCGCCCTCCCCGTCCAGGGCGGGAGCCGGGACTACCTGCGCTGGGTGAAGGATTCGACCTCATGAAGGGACGCCCGCTCATCCTCGCCTCGGCCTCGCCCCGCAGGCGTCAGCTCCTGAGGACGCTGAGGATCCCCTTCCAGGTCGTCCCCTCCCGCGTCCCGGAGACGAGCGAGCGTTCCACTCCCCGGGGCATCGTGCTCGACCTCGCCCTGCGCAAGGCCCGCGCGGTGGCCGAGGGCCGGAAGCGGGCGCTCGTGCTGGGGGCGGACACCCTCGTCGTCTGCCGCGGGGAGGTCCTCAACAAGCCCAAGGACGCCGCCGACTCGCGCCGCATCCTGCGCCTGCTCAACGGCCGCTGGCAGAGGGTCTACACCGGCCTGGCCCTCGTGGACAGCGAGAGCGGGCGCAGCTGGAAGGAAGCCGCCGTGAGCCGCGTGAAGGCCCGCAAGCTCGCCCCCGAGGAGCTTGAGCGCTTCGTAGGCCGTCACATGGACAAAGCCGGCGCTTACGCCGTCCAGGACGGGGCCGACCCCTTCATCGAGAAGGTGGTCGGGCCCCGGGACAACGTCGTGGGCCTCCCGCTCGCGAACGTCCGCTCCCTGCTCCGGCGCGCCCTGCGGGCCGGGGTCCGCCGCCCGTGACCGCGTTCCGCCGGACGACCCTCCTGCGCTGCGTCAACCTGCTGCTGGTCGTGCTCTGGGCCCAGGCCTTCAAGGCCAGCGGCCTGCTCGTCGGCCCCGAGCGTCCCCAGCTCGCGCTGGCCCTCCTCCTGCTGGCGTCCGCGGCGGCCGCTTTCTTCCTGCGGGAGCCGAGCCCCGCCGTCCAGGGCTCCTTCCTCGCCGCCGACGTGGCGGGCATCGCCTACGCGGCCGCCTTCATCCAGCCGGCGGCCGCCGACCTGCATCTCGGCTTCCTCGCGCCGCTCGTCCTCGCCGTCCTGACCCTGCCGGTCCCGGCCGCCGCCGCCGTCTGCGCGCTGGCCGTCGCGGCCGTCGTCGTCCTGCTCCAGCTCGCCGGCCGTCCGTGGCTCGACCCGCTCCTGCTGGTCCGCCTCAGCGCTCTGGCCATCGTCCCGGCCGCCGCCGCCGCGGCCGCTCCGGGGGGGCTCCGCGGACGCCTGCGCCTGGCCAGGACCTCCACGGCCCTCCAGCGCCAGCAGCAGGTCGCGGAGTACATCACCCACGTCCTCTTCCAGGTCCGGGAGTACCTCACCTCGCTCACCTCCGTCACCGAGCACCTCGCGATGGCCGCCCCCGATCCGATGAGCAAGGACCTCGCCGGCAAGATGCGCCTCATCGTCTCCGAGGCCAACGCCAAGATCAGCCGCACGGTGGACTCGGTCAAGACGACGACCACCCGCAAGAGCGCGCCGGCCGCCGCGGAGTTCCCTCTGCGCGGCCTGCTCGAGCAGGCCCTCGAAGCTTCCAGGCTCGGAGCGGGCCCCCTCGTCCAAGCGGACCTGTCCTGCGACGAGACCCTCCGCATCCAAGGGAACCGGAAGCTCTACCTCGGGGTCTTAATGAGCGTGCTCGACAACGCGTTCGAAGCCTATCCCGAGGGGAAGCGCGGGAGGGTCGTCCTCCAGGCCGGACTCGAAGGGGCCTGCGCGCTGGTCACCCTCACGGACGACGCCGGCGGCATCCCGCTCGACCAGGCCGCCCGCGTCTACGAGCCCCTCTTCACGACCAAGTCCGAGCAGGGCGGGCTGGGCCTCGGGGTGTCGATGTCGCGGCTCCTCATGGAGCGTTCCGGCGGCTCCCTCGACGTCATGGGCGTGGAGGGGGGGACGCGCGTGCAGCTGCGCATCCCGCTCAAGCCGAGCCTCCCCTTGATCCGCAACGAACAATCGACCTGGGCCGGCCGCCGCGCCGCGCCGCGCGGGGGGTGAAGCGATGAGCGAGACCGAACCGTTGCCGCCGGGGCTGCTCGAGTTCATGGAGGCCTCCCTGCGGGCGGTCTTCACGCCGAACTCCGTGTTCGAGTCCTACCGGGACATCCCGCTCCCGGGCTTCGTGACCATGGTGGCCAACGTGCTTTTCTGGTCAGGGATCGGGGCCGCGTTGAGCGTGCTGATGGTCTACAACAACCTGCCGGCCACGGCGAACCTGGGGCTCCTGCCCGTGGCCCTGGGCTTCGGCGGGATCCTGCTCTGCGCGCTCGCCGGCAGCTTCCTGGCCGGGGGCTTCGTGCACCTGCTGGCTTTGATGTCCGGCGGGCAGGGCTCCTACGACCGGAGCTACGAACTGCTCTCCCTCATCTCCGTCATGGCCCCGGTCTACCTGGCCGTGCTCTGGTCCCCCGTGCCCTACCTCTGGCTCCTGCCGACCGCGTACGCGGCCTTCCTGCTCATCCGCGGCGCCGTGATCCTCCACGAAGCTCCCGACTTCCAGGCCTGCCTGGTCATCGGCCTGACGGGCGCCTTCATCGCCGGGGGGCAGTACCTCACCCAGCAGACCGCCCGCCAGCTCCATCGCCGCTTCGAGACCTGGACGAGCCTCTTCGGCGTCCCGCCCTCCCAGCGCGCCGATGCGGCTCAGAACCCGGGCCTCGACGACCCGCGGGCGGGCCTCGGCGAGCCGGCGGCGTCGTCCCTCTACTACGGCGCTCAGCAGCAGCCCGCGGCGCCGCAGGACCCCTCGAGCGTGGGGCTGGTGCAGAGCGCCGGCGCGAACCCGCAGAGCGGCGCCATGCCCGTCATGCCGATGATGCCTTTCCTCTCCTCCGGGCGTCCGCCTACGCCCCAGGAAGCCCAGCAGATGAAGAACGCGAGCATGAACGTGCTCGACAACGTGAGCCGGCAGCTGCGCGACGACCCGAACCTGCAGAAGAACATGACCCCCCAGCAGCAGGAGCAGATGAAGCAGATCACGGGCTTCATCGACCAGCTCCGCGCTTCCGAGAGGAACCCCGGAGCGGCCAAGCCCGACCCGAACGCGATGATGAAGCAGGTCATGCAGATGATGAGCCAGATGCAGCAGCAGGCCCCGGCGGAGGAACAGCCCCGGCCGGGCGCCAAGAGGAAGAAGCGCAGCCTCCCGCCTCCCGAGGAGTTGACGGGCACCCCGGACGAAGAGCGATGAGCCGCCTGCCGCCCTGGCTGAAGACGCGCCTCGGCTCGGGAGAGACCTACGGCGCCGTCCGGGAGCTCACCCGGGGACGCGGCCTGAACACGGTGTGCACGGAGGCCCGCTGCCCCAACGCGGGGGAGTGCTGGTCGGAGGGCACGGCCACCTTCATGATCCTGGGCGATACCTGCACCCGCGCCTGCCGGTTCTGCTCGGTCGCCGCCTCCGCCCTCCCCCCGGCCCCGGACCCGGAGGAGCCCGCCAGGCTCGCCGAGAGCGTGGAGGCCCTCGCCCTCAAATACGCCGTGGTGACCACCGTCTGCCGCGACGACCTGCCCGACCAAGGCGCCCGCCACGCGGCCGCCTGCCTGCGCGCGGTCAAGGAGCGTTGTCCCAAGGCGCGCATCGAGTTCCTGTCCCAGGACTTCCGCGGCGACGAGAGCCTGCTGGGCATCGTGCTCTCGGCGGAGCCCGACGTGTTCGGCCACAACCTCGAGACGGTCGAGCGCCTCAGCCCGAAGGTCCGGGACGCGAAAGCCGACTACCGGCGCTCGCTCGGCGTACTCAAAGCCGCCAAGCGCCTCAAACCCGGCCTGCGCAGCAAGTCCTCCCTGATGCTGGGCTTCGGGGAGACCGAGGCGGACGTCCAAGCCAGCTTCCAGGACCTCCTCGAGGCCGGGGTCTCGGTCTTGACCCTCGGGCAGTACCTGAGGCCGACCCCCTCGAAGCGCCACCTGCCGGTCGAGGAGTACCTGGAGCCCAAGCGCTTCGAGCGCTACGGCGACCTGGCCAAGAGCCTGGGCTTCGCCCACGTCTCCTCGGGCCCGTTCGTGCGCAGTTCCTACAAGGCGGCGGAGCTGTTCCTCGGCCGCAAGACCTCCTGCGGAGCCCATCACGGATGAAACAGATTCAAGCCCTCGTCGTCGGCGCCGGCCCGGGCGGCTACGTGTGCGCCATCAAGCTCGCCCAGCTGGGGAAGAAGGTCGTCCTCGCCGAGAAAGGTCCGCTCGGCGGCGTCTGCCTCAACGTCGGCTGCATCCCCTCGAAGGCCCTCATCCACGCCGCGGGCCTCTTTCATAAGCTCAAGAAGTCCGCGGCCATCGGCTTCGAGGCGGGAGCCGCCCCGGACTGGACGAAGGCCGTGGGCTGGAAGAACGCCGTAGTCGGCGGCTTGACGCGCGGCGTCGGCGGCCTGGCCAAGGCCAACGGCATCGAGGTGCTGGCAGGGACGGCCCGCTTCACCGGCCCCAACGAGGCCCTCGTCGGGGAGGAGGCGGTCCGCTTCGAGACCGCTTTCATCCTGACCGGCTCCAGCCCCGCCGCCCTGCCCGGCTTCGAGTTCGACGGCAAGAACATCCTAGGCTCCACGGAAGCCCTCGACCTGCCCCAGCCGCCGAAAAGCCTGGCCGTCATCGGCGGGGGCGTCATCGGCCTCGAGCTCGGGACGGTGTTCGCCAAGCTCGGGACGAAGCTCACGGTCGTGGAGTTCCTGGACCAGCTCCTGCCGGGCATCGAGCCCGACCTCGCCGCTCCCGTCGCGCGCTCGCTCCAGCGCCTCGGCGCCGAGGTCCACCTCAAGTCCAAGGCCGTGCGCTGCGCGGAGAAGGACGGCCTCCTCGAGCTGACGCTCGAGACGCCGGAGGGGGAGAAGACGGTTCAAGCCGAGCGCATCCTGCTCAGCGTCGGGCGCAAGCCCAACTCATCGGGGCTCGGCCTGGAGGCGGCCGGGGTGAAGACCGACGCGAAAGGCTTCATCCCCGTCGACGCGGCCTTCAAGACGAGCGTCCCGCACATCTACGCGGCCGGCGACGTCATCGGCCCGCCCTTCCTGGCCCACAAGGCCTCGCGCGAGGGCATCCTGGCCGCCCGCGCCGCCGCCGGCGAGCCCGTCGAGCCCGTCGGGCTCATCCCGTCCGCGGTCTACACCGACCCGGAGGTGGCCTCGGTGGGCGAGACGGAAGCCCAGGCGCGCGCGCGCGGCGCGGACGTCCTCGTCGGACGCTTCCCCTTCTCGGCGAACGGCCGGGCGCAGACGATGCGCGAGGCCGAGGGCTTCGTCAAGGTGGTCGGCGATAAGGCTGACGCCCGCCTGCTCGGCGTGGGCATCGTCGGCCCGGACGCCTCCGACCTCATCGGCGAGGCGGCGCTGGCCTTGCGCATGAAGGCCACCCTCCGCGATCTCGCCGAGACCGTGCACCCGCACCCGACGCTCTCGGAAGCCCTGATGGAGGCGGCCGAGGCGGCCCTGGGCGAGTGCATCCACCTTCCGCCGCCCAGGCGCTAGCGCAGGAGACCCCATGTACTCCGTCACCAAGCTCATCCACTTCTGCTACGGCCACCGCCTGCTCGAGCACCAGGGCAAGTGCCGCCACCTCCACGGCCACAACGCCGTCGCCGAGATCCTCATCGAGAGACCTAAGCTCGACGCGCGCGGGATGGCCATGGACTTCGACGACATCAAGGCCGTCGTCTCGCTCTGGATCGACTCCGAGCTCGACCACAAGACCATCCTCTGCGCCAAGGACCCCCTGGTCAAGCCCCTCAAGGACAAGGGCGAGCCCATCGTGACCATCCCAACGAACCCCACCGCCGAGGCCCTCGCCAAGCACATCTTCGACTACGCTCGCGGGCGCGGCCTCCCCGTCTCCTCCGTCCGCCTCTGGGAGACCCCGAACAACTGCGCCTGCTACAAGGAGTGACGATGCCCGAACTCGAGACCCGCAAAGTCGTCGTCGTCGGCTCCGGCTCCGCCGGCTACACGGCGGCCATCTACGCGGCCCGCGCCGACCTCCAGCCCCTCCTCTTCGGCGGGGTGGCTTTGGGCGGCCAGCTCATGATCACCTCGGACGTGGAGAACTTCCCCGGCTTCCCGGAGCCCGTGCCCGGCCCCGAGCTCATGGACCGCATGGCCAAGCAGGTCGCCCGTCTCGGCGTGCAGGTCGTCCAGGAGGGGGTCTCCAAGGTCGACTTCGCCAAGCGCCCCTTCCGCCTGGAGACCACCGAGGGCCGAGCCGTTTTCGCCGAGTCCGTGGTCGTCGCGACCGGCGCCGAGGCCCAGTGGCTCGGCCTGCCCTCCGAGAAGCGCCTGCGCGGCAAGGGCGTCTCGGCCTGCGCCACCTGCGACGGCTTCTTCTTCAAGGGGAAGGAGGTCGTCGTGGTCGGCGGGGGGGACGTCGCGATCGAGGAGGCCTGCTTCCTCACCCATTTCGCCTCGAAGGTCACCGTGGTCCACCGCCGCTCGGAGCTGCGGGCCTCCAAGGCCCTGCAGAAGTGCGCCTTCTCGAACCCCAAGATCGGCTTCGCCTGGGACCGCGTGGTCGAAGAGATCCTGGGAACGGAGAAGGCGACCGGCGTACGCTTGAAGAACGTCAAGACCGGAGCGCTCGAGGAACTCCCCTGCGGCGGCGTCTTCGTCGCCATCGGGCACAAGCCCAACACCGACGTATTCAAGGGCCAGCTCGACTTGGACGAGGCAGGCTACGTGAAGACCGACGGGCGGGCCCGGACGAGCGTGCCCGGCGTCTTCGCGGCGGGGGACTGCATGGACTCCCGCTACCGGCAGGCGGTCGTGGCGGCGGGGACGGGCTGCATGGCGGCCCTCGAGGCCGAGCGCTTTTTGGCCGGCTAGGGCTTCGCGGCTGAGTACATCTTCTCCATGTGCTCGGCCCAATGCTCCATCTGGGCCTTCACCTTCCCGTTCTTCTCCGTCCGCGCGGCCGAGCGCAAAAATCCCATCGTATCGGGCAGCCGCGGGTAGAAGTGGTGGCAGAAGCTTCCGATGAGATCCTGCCTCAGGTCGTCGTCGCGGTCGAATAGGATGGCGGCCTTCAAAGTCTCGACCACTCCGGGGTCGGGAGGGAGCTGGATGTTCCGCTCGTGCCATTCGCTCCAGTAGACCATGCTCACGCCATCGGCGGCGCTCATCCGGACCTCCCGCCGCTGGTCCTCCTTGAAGAGCTTGAGCAGGTACGGCACGGCCTTGCGGCCGCCCGCCCCCCGGTAAGCCCTCAGCGCGTACCACCAGGTGGGCTTCTCCCAGGTCTCGACGAGCTTCTTGAGCCTCGGCAGGGACGCCTCGGCGCCGTGGTCCCTCAGCCAGATGAGCATCTGCGTCCGCCACCGCTCGCTCTTCGCCCCGTCGTAGGCCTCCCAGGCCTTGGCATCGCTCATGTACTCGGGCCTCAGGCGGGAGTCCTCCCAATGGGTCTCGGGGTAGCCGTTGCTGAGGTTCACGCTCAGGCGCTGGCCCCAGTCGGTCCACGCGACGAAGCGCTCGACTTGGCCTTCCACCCACTCGAACTTGAAGAAGGCGTGCTCCGCCCAGGAACCGTGCTCGGCGCTGGCCCAGGTCTTGTCCACGGCCTCTCCGAAGAGAGCCGCGGTCTTGTGGCCCGCGACCAGCTTGCCCTGGGGCAGACGGTAGAGCGCCAGGTCGGGGATCGTCTGGGCTTTGAACCATTCCCCCTGGGTCAGGAAGGAGCGGCCGTCGTCGGCGACGAAGCACCAGGCGGGAGCGTTCCGGTTGGGGAGCTCGAAATCGGAGACGCGGTCGTACTCGCCCCCGACGAGCCTGCGCTTGAAGAAGTGCGCCCGGGGCTTCTCGCCGGCGGGGAGCTTCCCGGCGAGGAAGGCCGGGGCCACGGCCAGCTCCTGAGCCTGGCTCGGCTTCTCGACTTCGAGCTCCGGGCCCTTCCCCTCGGTGCGCATGGACGCGCTGCTCGGGACGACGACGACCTTGTAATCCCGGTTCTTGGAGTAGAACTCCCTGACCTTGGCGGGGGGCATGCGCCCCATCCCCCAGGAGGCGCACGGCAGCAGCAAAAGCAGGGCCAGCGCACGCATCAGAGCGCCCCGAGAGCGCGCAGCTCCTCGGCCAGCCTCTGCTGTCCCGCGACGAAGGCGAGCCAGCCCGCGTGGAGCCGCCGCGCCCGCTCGGGCTCCATCCGCGGGATGAACTCGCGGTCTACCCCCGCGTCCGCCAGCTTCCGGGCCCAGGGCGCTCCGGCCTTCTCGGCCGCCAGGGCGGCGGCGCCCAGCGCGGTCGCCTCGCCCTCGTGCAGGCGGTGGATGCCCTTCTGGAGCAGGTCGGCCTGGAACTGCATCAGGTAGTCGATCTTCGAGACGCCCCCCGACGCCTTCAGGCTCACGGGTTCGAGGCCGGCCTTCCGGACGGCTCCCACGATGTCGGCGACCAGGAAGGCCAGCGCCTCCGTGACCCCGCGGACGAGGTCGGCGGGCCTCGTGCGGGCCGAGAGCCCCAGCACCGCGGCCGGCGTGCGGTAGTCCCAGCGCGGCGCGCCCAGGCCGCCGATGGACTGCAGCACCCAGAGCCGCTCGGTGGACTCGCGGCAGAGGGCGTCGACCTTGCGCACGTCCTTGAGCAGGCCGAGGTTCTCCTTGAGCCAATCGTAGGAGGTGCCCGCCGCGTGGACGGTGCCTTCCAGGAAGAACTCGGGAGCGGCGTTCTGGCGCTGGAGCGCGAGGGTGGTCAGCAGGCCCGGCACGCGCAGGGTCTGGGTGCCGGCGTGCTGGAGGTAGAAGGCCCCCGTGCCGTAGTTGAGCACGCCGGAGCCGGCCTGGCCGGCCCCCTGCCCCACGGCGGCGGCCTGCTGGTCGCCCAGGGTCGCGAGCACGGGGAAGCGGCGCCCCCCGCGCTCGAGCACGGCCCACTCGCCCGTCGTGGAGCGGATGCGGGGCAGGGCCTCGCGCGGCACGCCGAAGAGGGAGAGGAGCCCATCGTCCCAGGACATCGTCCCCAGGTCCATGAGCAGCATGCGCTGGGCCATCGTCGGGTCGACCGCGAAGGCGCCGCCCCGGGTCAGGCGCCAGAGCAGCCAGGTGGTGACGGGGCCGATGCGCAGGGTCCCCGCGTCGGCCCGGCGCTTGAGCTCGGGCTCGGAGTCCAGCAGGAAGCGGATCTTCGGCGCGGAGTAGAACGGCGTCAGGTAAAGGCCGGTGCGCTCGTGCACCTCCTGCTGGCGGCCCTGCAGCGGGACGAGCAGGGCCGCCGCGCGGCCGTCCTGCCAGGACGGGGCCCGGCCCACCGGCTCGCCCGTGCCCGCGTCCCAGAAAACGACGGTGGAGCGCTGCGCGCTCAGGCCCAGCCCGAGGACCGCCGCCTTCTTGGGCAGCTTGGAAAGCACCGCGTCGAGGACGGCCTCGGAGGACTCCGCGAGCTCCAGGGGATCGTGCTCCACGATGCCCGGCCGGGGCCGGAAGGTGCGGATGGGACGGCGGGCCGCCGCGACGACGCGGCCCCGCTCGTCGACCGCCAGCGCCCGGGTCGTCGAGGAGCCTTGGTCCAGAGCGATCACGCATTCCATGGTCTTATCCTTGTCCGAGGATCTTGAGCAGCCACAGCCCGTAGCCCGCCGCGAGGAGGGGCGTCCTCATCCGACGATAGACATGATGTCGGAAGTACTGCAGCCAGAGGAGGATGCCCACGGCCGGCAGGCAGGCGGCGAGCCAGGCTCCGAGCGCGATCCCGGAGCCCCGGTGCAGGAGGGTGCTCAGCATGATCCAGGGCAGGAGCTCGCGAAGCCACTTCACCCAGAAGCCGCGGGCCTCGAGCGCCTGCTGGACGATGAGGGCCGTGCCGTAGCTGGAGATCCACCACACCGCCGGCCCCGCACGCGCCTCCCAGACGGCGCGCGGTGCCAGGAAGTAGGTCAGGAGGAGGAAGACGAAGGGGATGCCCTCGTAGAGCAGGGACGGCGGCTGGGACGGGGTCTCCAGCAGCTTGGCCACCCGCCGGTCGCGCCGGAGGGAGGGCATGAGCCGGCGGTGGATGGTCGCGATGAGCGTCTCGATCAAGTTCCGCTCGAGGGTCTTGTCCCGCCGCCAGAGCAGACGGCTGCCGGACTCCACCCGGAGGGGGGGGTGGAACACCACCCTGATCGGGCCGGGCTTGGGGAAGAGCTCGCCGCGCCGCCAGACCCGCAGGCCCCCGATGATGGTGGCCGGCACGATGGGGGCGCCGGTGATGAGGGCCAGCCGGGCGACGCCCGACTTGAAGGGGTTCATCGGCGCGAGGCCCTTGGTGCGCCCTCCCTCCGGGAAGATGCCGAAGATCTCGCCCTCCCGCAGGACCTTCACCGCGGCTTCGAAGGAGGCGCGCCCGGGCCTCTTCTTGTCGACGGGGATGGCCCCGTAGCGGCGCATGAGCAGGCCGAGCCCGGGGATGCGGAAGGGCTTCTCCCACGCCATGAAGCGCACGGGGCGCTTGAGCCCCACCATCAGGAAGGCCGGGTCGAGGTAGGTCGGGTGGTTGGCGGCGAGGATGGCGGGGCCGGAGGCGGGCACGTGCTCGGCCCCTTCCACCTGGATGTCGTGATAGACCGTGAACAGCCAGCGCGCGCAGAAGTGCAGGAAGCCGTGGTAGAACGGGACGCGGTCAGTCGCCAAGGATCTTGACGACGACGCGCTTCTTGCGCCGGCCGTCGAACTCGGCGTAGAAGACCTGCTCCCAGGGGCCGAGGTCGAGCCGCCCGCCGGTGACGGGCAGGACGGCCTGGTGGTGCATGAGCGTGCGCTTGAGGTGGGCGTCGCCGTTGTCCTCCCCGGTGCGGTGGTGCTGGTAGTCGTCCTTCGGGGCGAGCTTCTCGAGCCACTGCATCAGGTCCCCCTTGAGGCCGGGCTCCTCATCGTTCACCCAGACGCCGGCCGTGATGTGCATGGCGCTCACCAGGCAGAGGCCCTCGCGGACCCCGCTCTTGCCCACGATGGCCGAGAGCGTGTCGGTGATGTTCACGAGCTCCCGGCGGGCCTGGGTCTCGAACCAGAGGTACTCGGTGTGGGCCTTCACGACGACTGAGCCGGGGTTGGTGTCTGGGGCTCCTGCGGCGCCTCTTTCGGCGACTCCTGTGCCGCAGGAGCCGTCGTCGCCTCGACGAGGACCTTCTCCATGCGCAAAACCGTCCTCTCGCCCAGAGGCTCCGAGCCGGCGGCCTTGAAGCCGAGGCTCTCGAACAGGCTCTTCGAGCCGCGCCACGCGGCGGACTCGTCGGCGGGCTCGACCGGGCAGGCCTCGACGGCCTTGGCGCCGGCCCGGCGCGCCTCTTCGATGAGCAGGCGCACCATCTCGCGGGCGTAGCCGAGGTCCCGGTAGACGAAGGGGATGGCGAGGCAGCCCACCGCCCAGAGCGAGTCCTCGAAGGGGCTCAACCGGCTGCCGGGGCGCTCCTTCATGAGGGGGAACGCGGTCTTGGGGCCCGAGCCCGTCCAGCCGACGATGGCCCCGTCGCTCTCGCGGATGGCCAGGAAGCCGATATGCTCGCCGCTCTGCACCCGGCTGCGGGTGTCCGCGAAGTGGTCCTTGGGGCTCGTCTTGCAGCGCTCCACCCAGCCCTCCTGCGGCGAGCGCCAGAGAGCGCAGAAGCAGCCTCCGAATTCGCGGCCGCTGTGCAGCCGCTCGAAATCCCCCAGGTGGCGCCGGTCGAGACGGACGATCTTCAGGTCTTCCATGGTCACTCTTCCCCTTCGGTCTTTTTCATGCGCAGCACCGCGTGCTGCGTCTTGTGCCCCAGCTTCGCGAAGCGCTCGCGCAGTTCGAGGGGCAGGTTCGGGTCGCCCATCAGCTTCTGGACCAGCGGCGAGGAGGGCGCCAGGATCCTGTCCCAGTAGCCCGCGCGCTGGATGGCGTCGAGGATCTTCTGCTTGTCCGGAAAATCCCATTTCTCCTCTTCATGCACGCTGACCTCGTATTGCGACCCGAAGGCCCGGGCGTACTTCTTGAGGTGGAGGGTCTCGACGATCTTCTTCTTGAGGTCCTCGGCCTGGGTCTCCAGGGCGTGGGCCTCGTCCTTGAGCTTCCCGTATTGGTCGACGAGCTTCGAGAGCTCCTTGTCGCTCTTGAGGCCGGGCGCGCGCTCCGGGTCGGCCTTCTTGGCGAACAAATGCTTCCAGGCGGGGCAGTAGGGCTTGAAGTCGCACCACCCGCACTTGGTCTCCTCGACTTTCGGGGCGAACTCCTCCACGAAGTCCGCCGCCTCGGCCTCCCCCCGCACAGCGGGCTGGGAGAGCAGGTCGAGCTGGTCGCCCTTCACCGGAGGGGCCTGCTTGAGCTTGGCCATGCCGCGCCGGATGAGGCCGGCGACCGCGAGCAGGCGGTCCTTGAGGGCCTCGACCTGCGCGTCCTCCCGCCGCCCCACGCTGAAGGGCGTCTGGGTCGGGAGGTGGTAGAGGGTCAGCGTGCCGATGGGAAGGCCGAGCTGGGCCTCGCAGGCCAGCTGGTACATCGTCAGTTGGGAGTCGCCGCGCACGCGCTCGAGGTCGAAGGCCTTGCCGGTCTTGTAGTCCACGACGTCGAGCTGTCCGCCCTCGGTCTTGTCGATGCGGTCGACGTAGCCGATGAGCGGGACCGGCGCGAGCCAGCGCGGCTCCAGGCGCACGCGGTGGGGCCGGCGCGCGATGTCCAGGTCGAACTCGGCCGCGCCGTCGACGATGCCGGCGCGTGGCTCGTGCTTGAGGTGGAACTTGAACTCGTACTCGACGAAGAGGGGGAGTTGGAAGCCCGGGATGTTCTTGCGGTAGTACTCCTTCAGGATGCGCACGCCCTCGGCCCGGTACTGCTCCTCCTGCTGGAGGCTCGCGTAGCCTTCGCTGTACCAGTGCTCGTAGTACGCCTTGAGGACCTCGTCGAGGGAGGGGGGCGGGAGGGTCTTCACGCCGTAGAGGAACTCCAGCGCCTCGTGGAGGGACTTGCCGAAGGAGAAGAAATGCCGGGGCTTCTCCGGGAGCTTGTCGACGTACTTGAGCTTCCACTTCTGGGGGCAGTCGAGGTAGGTGTGGACCGCGGAGTGGGAGAGGGGCTTGGGGAGGAATTCCTTCTCGGCCGCGTCCGTGAGGGGCGCCATGGCCCCTCATCTTATCAATTCTGGAGAAGCCAGGACTCGGCCAGCTCGGTGTTGGGGTTCTCGCCTTCGGCCACGCCGATCGTCGTCTTCACCCGCCCCACGCCGGGGCAGTAGTAGTCGTACACCCACGCGGGCTCGCCGGCCGGGTGGGACTTGACCTTGAGACAGCCGGTGAAGGTGCCCGCCTTCACGCCGACCGGCGCGGAGTCCTCCTCGATGAGGTAGCGCACCTCCTTGCCGGCCACCCGGGCCGTCCAGGCGTTGCCCGCATGGAAGGGGTAGCGCAGGATGGGAGCCTTCGAGGGGCCATCATATTCCCATACCGTCCAGTCCTTCTTGTCGTAGGAGCGCTTGTAGTCGCGGAACCTCGTCTCGCCGGCGTAGTAGGCCCCGGCCGCCTCCGCGCGCGTCCCGGTGGACATGCGGATGTCGAGCTTCATGTTCTCCCCGGCGGTCTCGCTGTCCACGTACATCCAGCGCGCCCCGCCGCGCAGGGGGAAGAAGTCCGGGCAATCCAGGAGGCCGTCCTTGCCCTGCGCGGCCCACTCGGGGAAGGACTGCAGCCGCGCGGCTTCCTCGAAGAGGGGGACCGCCCGCTCGCAGCGTCCGAAGGCGAAAGCGTAGAGGCGCGCGGCGCGCACCAGGGCCTCGGCCCGCTCGGGGCCTTCCGGCGCCCGCCGGAGGAAGCTCTCGTAAGCCTTCACCGCCCGGGCGCTCTGCCCGGTCTCATCGAGGTAGCGGGCCTGCTTGAAGTCGACGCGCGAGCAGGCGCACAGGAGCAGGGCGGCCAGAACGGCGGACGTCCTCATCGCGCCTCCTCCAGCAGGCCCCGTTCGCGGAAGCTCAGGTAGCCGCCCTCGGCGACGAGCACGTGGTCGAGCACCGGGATGCCCAGCAGGCGGCCCGCAGCGCAGAGCCGGCGGGTGGTCTCCCGGTCGTCGGGGGAGGGGCGCAGGTCTCCGGAGGGGTGGTTGTGCGAGACGACCACCCCGGCCGCGGAGCACTCCAAGGCGGGGCCGAACACCTCGCGCGGATGGACGAGGCTCGCGGTCAGGGTGCCGATGGAGACGACCTCCTCGCGCAGGAGGCGGTTGCAGGCGTTGAGGTAGAAAGCCACGAAGTGCTCCTTCTTCTTCCCTCGGTAGGGCTCGAGCCGCTCCCAGATCCTGGCGGGCGAGTCGAGCAGGGGGAGGCCCTGCTCCGGGCGCCCCTCCCAGCGGCGGGAGAGCTCGAGGGCCGCTCCGAGCGCGGCGGCGCGGCTCAAGCCCACGCCCTTGAGACGGCGCAGTTCGCCGAGCGGCAGGCGTCCCAGGGCTCCGCCCGGGTAGCGGCGGAGCAGGTCGCGCGCCAGGTCGAGCGCGCTGCAGCCGGCGTAGCCGGTGCGCAGGACGACGGCGAGGAGCTCCTCCTCGCTCAAGGTCTCGGGGCCGTGCTCGGCCAGGCGCTCGCGGGGCCGCTCGACTGGATGAAGCTCGCCGATGCGCGTCGTCACCGTTTCTCCTCCGCCAGCTTCTTGCGAAGCTCGGAGCGCAGCTTCTTGAGGGCGGCCTTGGCCAGATCCAGCCGCTTTTGCGCGAGCTTGGCCGCCGGCTCGTCCTTCTTGCCCTGCGCCTTGCGCAGGGCGTAGCGGGCCCGGCGGATCTCGAGCTGGACCTCGTGGATCCTCTTCTTGAGCTCCGGAACGCTCGCCGGCTTCTCCTGGAGCGCGGGCGCAGGCGCCGGAACGGGGGGAGCGGGGGGGGCGGCGGATGCGGGCGCCGCCAGGAGCAGGAGCGCCGTCAACAGGAGGCTCATGGGACAGACTCCGCGACCTTGCGCATCGCCTCGGCCGAGAGGGGGCCGATGAGGACGAAGCGCTGGCCGCCGCGGCGCCAGTCGAGGACCTTGCCCTCCGCCGAAAGGGCCAGGCGGGCCTTCTCCCCCGCGACCCGGACGGTCTTGGGCGGGCCCATGCTCCTCCAGCCCAGGCGCAGACGGGCCTTGGGCGGGCACTGGAAGAGCGAGAGGGCGTCCGCCCCGTCGGTGAAGCGCAGGTGCAGGATGGAGCCGCTCTTGAAAGGCATGACGTTGACGCTCTCGAAGACGAAGCCCTGGGGCAGCCAGGCCGGCAGGCGGGGCTCGAGGCCGCTGGCGTCCGCCGCCTCCTCGAGGTCCATGAAGTCGGGCTTCCAGCGGCTCTCGACCACCCGGACGCCCGGAGGCGCAACGAAGGAGAAATCCGCCTGCCCCTTCGGCAGGGGGCCGATGCGGACGAACTCCATCGAGGAGGTTTCCGCGCCGTCCTCGCCGTAGGCGATGCGGCGCAGGATGAGCCCGTCCTTCCCGATCCAGAGCCTGCGGGCCGGCTTGCCCGTGATCCGAGAGGAGACCTCGAGCACGGAGGCGCTCCTCCCGGCGACCGGCTCCTTTCCGGAGAGCTTCAGCTCGTAGTTGCGCATGAGCAAAGCCAGCTCTTCATCAGGGTCCATGAGCTTATAGTCCGGGTCGGCCGGTTCCCCCTTGCGGACGAGCGACCGGCGGACGTCGTAGGTCCATTGCGTCCGCCCGTCCGAGACGATGATGAGCAAAGGCTTCCCCTCGGAGTCGAGCGCCTCGCGGCGCCAGCGGTCGGGGGGGGCGTGACTCACCCGGATGGTCCGGATCTGGCCTCGGGCCGAGACCCGCATCTCGCCGGAGTAGGCCGCCGCCGGCCTGCTCAAGCTGAGCTTCAGCAGGTCCTCGGAGTCCTGGGCCAGGACGGGGACCGCGAGAGCGGCCAGCAGCAGTTCAGCGAACATCGCCGTCCTCCTCCCAGCCCTCATCGCCCACCCCCGCCGCGAGCGGCAGGGTCTTCGCGTACTCGCTGTGCGCCGCCAAGAGCATCTCGACAGGGAGTTCCTCGCGCTCCGGAGCCGGCCGGCGGACGGCCCAGACCACCGCCAGGACGGCGGCCAGGGAGAACGCCGCCGCGGCCGCGGGGCTCTTCCAACCGAAGGCGAGTTCGCTCAGCGAACGTTTCCAAGCCGGCTCGCCCCGGCGGGCGGCCATCCCCCGCAGCGTCCGCTTGAGGTCGTCGGGCATGGCGGGCGCGGGGGCGGCCGCGGACACGGCGGCCTTGAGCGCCCTGAAGGTCTTCACCTTCGAGCGGCATCGGCCGCAGGCTCCGAGATGCCCCTCGAGCTCCCGCGCTTCGGAGGGAGAGAGCTCGCCATCGACGTACGCCGAGAGGAGGTCGCGGTCAGGGCAATTCATCGTTCAGCCTCCCCGGCGAGCGGGCCGCTCTCGAGCGCGCGCCGCAAAGCTTCGCGCGCCCGGCTGACCCGCGAGCGTACCGTCCCCTTCGCGATGCCGGCCACGGAGGCGATCTCCTCATAGGTGAGGCCCTCCATGTCGCAGAGCGAGAGGATATCCCGATGCTCCGGGCTCAGGCCCGCGAGCGCCTCCTGGACGAGTCCCGCCGTCTCGTCGCGCTCGAGCCGGTCGAGGAGGGCTTCCTCGCCCGAATCGACGGCATCCGCGGGGCCGGAGGCCTCCTCTTCGCCGCCCTGGCGGCCGCCGTAGAGCGACACCACGTTGCGGGCCTCGAAGCGGCGGCGATGGTCGAAGTGGATGTTCTTCATGATCGACATGAACCACGCGTCCAGGGCCTGGGCCGGGTCGTAGCGGTCCCAGTTCCTCATCATGCGGCAGAAGGCCTCCTGCACCAGGTCCTTGGCCTCCTCGACGTTGCCGCTCAAACGGAAGGCGAACTGGAACGCCCGCTCCCCGTAGTCTTCGACGAAATTCTCCAAAACCGACCGGGCCTCGTCCAAGTCCTCTCCCGCCGTCCTGAAGGATCCGACCAGGGTTGCGCACCGTCCGCTGGATTCTTGCATTAATCACCTGGGGTCTTCAACGAGCCCCCCCCACAAGTACGTATGACCCCCCGAAAAAGTTCCATCCAAGTTGTTGTAGAATGTCGATTCGACCATGCACCCCATCCTTTTCTCCCTCGGCCGCTTCGATTTCTTCACGGCCCCCATCTTCGCGGGCCTGAGCGCCCTGGCCGCCTACCTTTACTACGCCCGCCTGCGGCCCGCCAGCCTCACGGACGAGGAGTTCTGGGAGCTCATGTTCGCCCTGGCCGTAGGCGTCATAGTCGGGGGGGTCGTCCTGTACTGCTTCGCCTACGGGAAAGGCATCGCGGCCAACCTCCGCACCCTGTTCATCCGCCACCGCAATCCCGGCGGCTCGTTCTTCGGCAGCCTCCTCGGCGCCGCGGCCCTGGCCTATGTCTTCTGCCGGGCCCGCAAGAAGAGCTTCGCCCAGATCGCCGACCCCCTGGGCCCCGCGAGCCTCCTGGCCCTCTTCGTCATGCGGATCGGCTGCCTGCTCAACGGCTGCTGCTACGGCCTCCCGACGGACAGGCCCTGGGGCATCATCTTCACGGACCCCCGCTGCAACGTACGCGACTCCTGGCTGGGCCGGCCGCTCCATCCGACCCAGGTCTACGAGGCGGCCGGGAGTCTGCTCATCTTCCTGCTCGTCCACCGGGTCTTCCTCCGGCGGGTCCGGGAGGGCCGGGCCCCGGAGGGCAGCGCCTTCGCCTGGTCGGCGGGGCTCTACGCCGCGCTGCGCTTCGGGCTGGACTTCCTGCGCGGCGGGGACGCCGGCATCCTGACCCCGCTGGGTTTGACGACCTCCCAGCTCATCTCCCTGGCCATCCTGGCCGCGATAGCGGCGATCTTCCGCCCAAGGGCCTACAAGCCCGCATAGGTCCTTAGTCCCTTGTCCATGGGGGCCAAAAGTCCCTACAGTATCCCTGTAGCGGGAGGAATCATGCGCAAACTCATGCCGGGGCTGGTCGTGCTGTTCTCCTTGACGGTATTGGTGCTCATGGCCGCCTCGCCCTCCAGCCGGGCCGACGACATCTCCACCACGACGGCGACTCAGGACGGGACGAACACCAACATCCAGACCGACGGCGTCGCCGACGGCGATTCGGCCGGCCAGTCGACGACCCAGTCGGGCGGGGTGAAAGTGTCCAACACCCCCATCGGCCAGAAATTCCCGAACGAGACCTCCGCCACGGACGGCATGGATACCGGCGAAGCCGAGAAGGGCGGCTGCTGCGGCTGATTTATCGAACGAGCGAGGAGAGACCTATGACAAAGAAAGCGAGCCGGACCCGGATCGCCGTGGTGCTGTTCGCCGTGGCCGTCCTCGGGGCCTTGTCGGTGTCGCCGCGCGCGGCGCAGGTCCAGAACGCCACGGACCAGAACTCGTACGACAGCGGCTACCAGAATGGCTTCCAAGCCGGACAGAATTCCAACCGGCAGCAGGCTCAGCAGGCCCAGCAGGAGGCCGAGGAAGCCAGCAAGGGCGGGTGCTGCGGCGGCGGCGGCGGCGGCGCGTAGGGCCTGAGCCGCATCGTCTGATTTGAACGGAGCGCTTCCAGCCCCCGTCGCGGGGGTTGGAAGCGTTTCTGTCCTTTCGGGCACGCCCCATCCTAAAGGATGCCCCCGATGAAACCCGCTGATGCCGCTCGCTCGAGCGGCAGATGGACGCTGCTCATCGCGTGCATCTTCCTCGCCCAGCTCATCTGGCTGGGAGCCTATTCGGCCTGGGACCCGGATACGTGGTGGCATATCAAGACCGGGGAGTTGATCCTGGGATCGGGCTCCATCCCGAGAACGGATCCCTATTCCTACGTCCTGGCCGGCCGGGAGTGGATCACCTTCGAATGGCTCTTCCAGGTCCTCGCCTATCAGGCCTACGCCGCGGGAGCGGAGACCGGCCTGAGCGTGCTGAAGGTCCTGGTCCTGAGTTCCGCCTTCCTGCTCCTGTTCCGCCTCGCGGGAGGCGGCTTCTGGGCCGCCCTGCTCCTCTCGTTCGCCGCCCTGACCGCCAGGCCTTATTTCCTGGCGCGCCCCCAGATATTCGACTACCTGTTCCTGGCCCTCTATCTCGACCTGCTCGACCGGAGCCGGGAGCGGCCGGGGCCAACCGCCGCCCTCCTCCCCTTCCTGCAAGCCTTGTGGGTCAACCTGCATGGCGGGGCCGCGCTGATCGGCCTTGGGATCGTCGGCCTGAAGGCCCTCTCCCTCCCCTTCTTCCCGCATCACAAGGAGGCGCAGCGCTGGTCGCCGTTCACGCTGTGGACCGCTCTCACGGCGGCCTGCGCGGCCGCGATGCTCCTCAATCCCCACGGCGTCAAGATCTTCTCCCACACCTTCGCGACCCTCGCGTTCCCGGGCAAGGAACTCATCGCGGAATGGGCGCCCCTGCGGTCGTTCCTGAGCTGGGAAGGGTCGTTCCTGGCGATGGGCGTCCTCGCCGCGGCCTTCTCCTGGCGCTCGGACAGGCATCTGAGCCTGCTGGCCGTCGTGCTGGCTTTCATGGGCATGAGGCAGACCCGGCACCTGCCCCTGGCCATCCTGGCCATCGCGCCCTTGGCGGCGAGGGCGCTGGCACGACTCAAGCCCGTCCCCCAGGGCCCTAAGTCGGCGCTTTCGGCTGTCCTGGGCATGGCGCTCCTGTCGGGCGTCTTCATCCTGTCCCATTCCACCTATCTGACGCTCGTGGGCAGGGACATGCCCGACCTCCCCGACCACGCCATCCGCTACCTCGACGAGAACAAGGTCGGGGGCCGCATGTTCAATCCCTACAACCTGGGGGGGTACCTGATCTGGAAGACCTGGCCCCGGCGGAAGGTGTTCGTGGACGGACGCAACGTGGAATACGGCCCCCGCTTCATCCACGAGGCGCTCCGCTGGCATCTTCCCGATGGCTGGAAGCGGCTGGACGACCGATGGAAGTTCGACTACGCCTTCATCGGGAACGGCCCCGCCTATCGAGCGAAGGCGCTCGACGACTCGCCCGACTGGGCCCTCGTCTTCTGGGACGACGCCGCGCTGGTCTATCTCCGCCGCACGCCCGGAAACGACAGCCTCATCGTCCGCGACGCCTATCGCCTGCTCCAGCCGAACCGGGTGGACTTCGGCTATCTCGACAGTCGCGGCAAGGCCGACGCCGCGCTGGCGGAACTCGACCGGGCCGTCCGGGGGTCGCCCCTCAACGTCAACGCCAGCCAGATGCGGGCCTACCTGCTCGGCGGGCTGGGCCGGCACGCAGAGGCGCTCCAGACCCTGGAGGCCCTCATCGAGAAGTTCCCGCTCAAGCCGGGACCCTACTCCTCGCTCGGCTCCTGCTACGAGCAGATGGGAGACCACGACGCGGCTCGGAAGGCCTATGAACGCGGACTCCGCGTCTCGCGGTGGGCCCACGACAGGATCTCATCGGCCCACCTACGCCAGGCTCTGGGTCGACTAGCGCTCAAACGCGGCTAAGACGGCTATTTCCTGCGCGGGGCGGGCTGGGGCTGCTGGGGCGGCTTCGGGGTCATGGCCTGCAGGTTCTCCGGCGCCAGCTGGGTGACCAGGCCCTGCAGGGGCTTGATGTCGGTGCCCGGGGGGATGGCCCTGGTCATCATCGTGCCCATCAGCGGGACGACGTCCATCGCGAAATCGCCGACGTACTTGGCCATCTGCTTGTCCCCGGTCATGAACCGCTGGGCCTCGTCGTAGATGGGCTTGGGCGGGGGGGTCTTCAAGGCTTCCAGGCTCATCTGGACGGCGACCTTCCAGACCTCGACGTTGGTCGAGTACTTCATCATCGTCTTGCGCACCTCGGGCAGGCCGATGACCCCGCGGGCCCACTTGTAGGCGTCGCGGTCCTTGTTGTACTGGTCGACGAGGGCCATGTAGCGGGGGAGCTTGCCGAAGGCCGCGTCCACCTCGCGGACGATGGGGGACTTCTTGTAGTACTTCTGGCAGAGAGGGCTCAGGACCCGGCCTTGGTACTCCTTGAGCTGGGCGTCGTGCTTCTTCAGGAAATCCTGCTCGCCCGCGTTCGTGGTCGGCAGCCCGCCCTTCGGGCGCACGAAGATGCCGCTGCCTTCGGGCACGAAGCCGGCCAGGCCCGGCCCCGGGCCCGGCCCGGCGGGAGCCTGGGAGTCCGTCGGGGAAGCGGCGTCGGGTGCCGCGGCGGGCTTGGCCTCGTTCTTCGGCGCCTCGGGCAGATTGAAGGCGTTGTAGGTGGCCGCCGGGGTCTCATCCTGCTTGGGTGAGATGATGTACCACACGCCCCAGATGGCCGCTCCCAGGAAGGGAAGCAGCATGGCCCACAGATAAGGGTTCCCGGTCTGTGGTTTCTCCTCGGGCCCTTGGGCCAAGTTCTCGCTCATCTCATAGAGAGTTTAACAGGGCGCCCTGCCAAAATCAAGCAGGGAGGAATGATATCATAGCCGCGAAGATGCCCAGGCCCGAACGCATCGCCATCATCGGCGCCGGCCCCACCGGCCTGGGCGCCGCCTGGCGCCTGCTCGAACTAGGCCGCGAGGAGCTCACGATCTTCGAAGCGTCGGGAGCCGTTGGGGGCCTCTCCTCCAGCGTCGTGGACGGCCGAGGCTTCACCTGGGACATGGGCGGTCACGTCGAGTTCTCGCACTACCCCTACTACGACCGGGTCCTCGATGAGCTCCTCGCCCCGCACGCGTGGCTGCGCCATGAGCGGGTCGCGGCGGTCCGGGTCCAAGGCCGCTTCGTCCCCTACCCGTTCCAATACAACATCCACCGCCTGCCGGCGGCGGCCAGGCGCCGCTGCCTGAAGGGGCTCGAAGAAGCCGCGAAGCGGCGGACGCGGCCCGAGGACTTCGCGCGCTGGATCCTCGCCTCGTTCGGGAAGGGCATCGCGGACCTCTTCATGACGCCCTACAACCGCAAGGTCTGGGCCTGGCCGCTCGAGGAGCTCTCCTATGGGTGGGTCGGCGACCGCGTCGCCGTGACCGACCTGGCGCGGCTCAGGCGCACCCTGCGCACGGGCCAAGACGACGCGGACTGGGGGCCCAACCGCTTCTTCCGCTTCCCCGCCCGAGGAGGCACCGGCGCCATCTGGCGCGCGGCGGCCGACCGCATCGGGCCGGGCCGCATCCGCCTCCGGCACCGGCTCGCCGCAGTCGATCCCCGCTCGCGCACCCTGCGCTTCTCCAACGGGAGGACGGCTCGCTTCGACGCGCTGCTGAACACCTCCCCGCTCGATCTCTTCGCGCGCTGCGTAGCGGGCCTTCCGGAGAGCGCCCTTCGCGCGGCGCGGCGTCTGCGGGCCAACTCCACGCATGTCGTCGGCATCGGGCTCTCCGGCCGGCCGCCGGAAGCGCTCGCGGACAAGTGCTGGATGTATTTCCCGGAGAGCGCGCACCCGTTCTACCGCCTCACCGTCTTCTCCCGCTACTCGCCCGACAACGTCCCCGCCCCCGGGCGTCAGTGGTCGCTGATGGCCGAGGTGAACGAATCCCCGTTCCAGCCCGCGCGAAGCGCCCGGATCGCCGCGGACGCCGTCCGCTCCCTGCGCAGGGAGGGCCTCCTCCCTTCGGGATGCCGGGTCCTCAGCCTCTGGCATCGCCGCCTGCTTCGGGGCTATCCCCTGCCGACCCTCGACCGGGACGAAGCCCTCGGCGCGCTCCAGAGAGAGCTCGAGCGCCTGGGTCTGCAGTCCCGCGGCCGCTTCGGCGGCTGGCGCTACGAAGTCGGCAACCAGGACCACAGCTTCATGCAGGGCGTCGAATGGGCCGACCGGTTGCTCCGCGGCCGCAGGGAGAAGGTCTACCGGGCGCCATGACCCAGAACGGGCTCCTCCTGCTCACGGCCGCGGTCGGCGCCGCCCAGCTCTGGCAGACCGGCCGCTTCCTTCGCCTGCTCCGCCGGAAGAGCCCGGAGGCGGGCCCGTCCCCCAAGGTCAGCGTGCTCTGCGCCTGCAAGGGCGCCCTGGAGGGCGGGGGGGACTCCGTGCGCACGCTCCTCGGCCAGGACTACCCCGGCGAGGTCGAGTTCCTCTTCATCGTCCCCTCCTGGTCGGATCCGGCCGCCGAGGATGTCCGGCGCGTGCTCGAAAGGAACCCCGGCGAGGGCCGCCGCCTGCTCTGCTCCGACGCGCGTCCCGAGCTCTGCAGCGAGCAGAACTGGAACCTGCTCCACGGCCTGGGCGCCGTCTCCCCGGCCTCGGAGGTGCTCGTCTTCGCCGACAGCGACCTCTCCTTCCCGAAAGGCTGGCTCCGCTCCCTGGTCTCCCCTCTTGAAGACCCCTCGATCGGAGCCTGCACCGCCACCTCGGTCTTCATCCCGAAGCCCGAGAGCCTCTGGGGCTGGATGCGCGCGGCATGGGTGGGCGCGGGCCTGCCCTGGTTCTCGGCCATGCGCTATCTGAACGGGCAGAGCATGGCGGTCCGCCGGAAGGCCTTCGACTCGTGCCGCGTGCGGGAGCGCTGGGAGCGCTCGATCAACATGGACCTCACGACGGCCCAGGCCCTGCGGGAGGGAGGCTGGGGCTTCGCCTTCGTCCCCGACGCCATGCCCACCTGGAGCGAGCCCTGCACGGCGCGCGCCTTCTTCTCCGGCTTCGGGAAGTGGCTGCTCCACTTCCGGCTCTACGGGCCCCTGGCGTGGGTCCTCGCCTGGGGCCTGGTCGCCTTCAAGCTCTACGTCCTCTACCAATGCCTCCGCCCGCCCCTCTGGCCCCGCCCGCTGGCGGCCCTGCTCCTGGCCGACATGCTGAATCTGGGGTGGATCTTCCGGATCCTCGCGGCGCGCTTCCCCGATAAGTTCGGGGCGCTGGGGGGAAGAGCCCCTTGGCTGGCGGCCCTCGCGGCGCCCGGGCTCCTGGCCGCCCACGCGGCGAACCTGGTCTTCTCGACGACGGTGCGGACACTGCGCTGGGGAGGCTACCGCTACCGCATCCGCGGGCCCTACGACGTGAAGGTCCTAAGATGAATCCCACCCTGCGGCACATGCTCCTCGCCGCGGCCGCGGTCGGCCTGCTCCCGGCCCTGCTCGCCCTCCGGCATCGGCTCCAGGGGAAGACGGCAATCTCCTGGCTGGACGCTTGCGGGGCGCTGATGGGAGAGCCTCCGGCTTCCGGCGAGAGCTTCGACGCCTGGACCTATCGCTTGGAGAAGACCCGCCCGCCTCTCTGGGGAGCGGCCGCGCTCTGGGTGAGCGCCAAGCTCTACCTGCTCTTCTGGGCCTTCCTGCCTCCGGTGTCCTGGAGTCTTCTCGGCCTCCTGCTGGCCTTCGACTTCCTGACGGCCTGCCTGCTGTCCTCGCCCAGGGCTTTCGCCGGCTGGCTCCGCCTGCAGGCCGCCTCGCTGGCGACCTTCGCCTTCCCCTTCAGCCCCAGCCGCCTGCCTCCCGCGAAAGCGGCGGCCGCGGTCTTCCTGGGCCTCCTCATGGCCGCGGGCTACTTCCCAGGCGCCTGGGGCGTCCTGCACTGGGTGCTCTTCGTGCCCTTCCTCTGGATCGTCCTCGGCTCCGACCTTTCGACGGCCTTCCGGTTCGGCTGGCTGTTCGGTTCCGCCGCCTGGCTGGCCGGCCTCTCGTGGATGGTCGAGCCGCTGCATCGATTCCTGGGCGTGTCCCGGCCCGGAAGCGTCCTGCTCTTCGTCGTGCTCTGCGCCTACCACGGCCTCAGCTGGGGGTTCTCCGCCTGGCTGGTCAACCGCCTGGCCGCGGGGCGCCCCGCATTCGCCCTGCTGATGACCGCCGCCCCGGCCTTCGTCTTCAACGAAGGGTTCTTCCTCAACCTGTTCGCCGCCGGCATGGCGGACAGCCAGTACTTCCACCTGCCCACGGTGCAGATGCTCGAGCTCTTCGGCAAAGCCGGGGTGACCTGGCTGGTGGTGAGCTTCAACGCCGCGCTCCTCATCGCCATCCGCTCCCGCGCAGCGGCCTGGAAGCCGCTGCTCGCCGCGGGCCTCCTCGTGCTCGCCAACGAAGCCTACGGGCGCGTCCGCATCGCGCAGGTCTCCGCCTACGCCGCGGGCCGGTCGACGGTGCGCATCGCCGCGCTCCAGCCCGTCATCCCCATCGGCTGGGTGAACCGGAGCGAGCGGCACACCCCGGAGAACCTCGACGTCCTGAACGCACTCACGCGCCAGGCGCTCGCCCAGGGCCCGCTCTCCCTGGTGGTCTGGCCGGAATTCTCCTATGGACGTCAGCTCCGCTACCGTCTGCAGGATGGGGCGGCGACCGGCGCGAGGGTCGGGGACGCGCCCCTGGACGCGGTCATCCGCTCGGAGATCCCCTATCGGACCCCGCTCCTGCTGGGCACCGAAGGGCTCGCGGAGACCGGCGGGGGCCTGAGAAGGCAGAACCTCTCCTTTCTCGTGGGAGCCTCCGGCGAGCTGGCCGGGACGGCGGCCAAGCGCATCCTATTCCCTTTCGGGGAATACATGCCCTTCGGAGAGACGTTCCCCATCCTCTATAAGCTGAGTCCCAAGACCGCACGCCTCTGGGCCGAGAAGGAGCCCCGCCTCCTGACGACGCCCGACGGCGTCCGGCTGGGCGTGCTCATCTGCTACGAGGACCTCTTCCCCGAGGGGCCCCGGGACCTCGCCCGGCTGGGCGCCGACGTCCTGGTCAATCAGACCAATCCCATCTGGTTCGATTTCGAGAGGGCCTCGGAGCAGAATCTGCGGTTCAGCGCCCTTCGCTCCATCGAGACGCGCAAATCCATGGTCCGCTCCGTCAACACGGGCGTCAGCGACGTCGTGGACCCGACCGGCCGCGTGCTCCAGCGCGTCCCCCGGGGAGAGCGGGGCGTCCTCGTCGCGGAGGTCCCCAGGATGGACCTCCTGACGCCGCACGCTCGCACCGGCCGCCTGTTCTACTGGCTGGCCCTGCTGCCGCCGGCGCTCCTGCTCCTCCTGTCCAGGCTCCAGAGGCCCCGGTGAGCTTCCGCTGGATCGACGTCCGGGCCGCCTTCGCCGTCTGCGCGCTGCTGAGCCTGGTCCAGGCCGTCCTCCTGTGGCGCTTCCGGCGCCGGCTCTCGACGGAGGAGGCCCCGGACGCAGGGCCGGCTCCGGCCGCGGCCGTCATCGTCCCCTTCAAGGGCCTCTCCCCGGGCCTCGGCGAGGCCGTCCGCTCCCTGCTCGATCAAAGGTATCCCGGCCCGCTCGAATTCCTCTTCGTCGCCGCGTCCAGGAACGATCCGGTCTACCCCGAGCTGGAGCGGATCGCCGCGGGGAGCCCGGCCAAGATCCGGATCCTGGAGTCGAAGGCGCGGCCCAGCCAGTGCAGCGAGGTGATGCTGAACCTCCTCCACGCGGTGTCTCAGGCCTCGGAGGAGACCCAGCTCCTCCTCTTCACCGATTCCGACCTGCAAGTTCCCCGGGACTGGGCGCTCCGCCTGAGCGCGCCCCTGCGCGACCCTTCCGTCGGAGCGGCCACGTCGGTGATGCTCTTCGCCCCGGACGCCCCGGGGCTCTGGAGCTTCCTGCGCATGGTCTGGATCGGCGCCGGCCTGCCATTTTTCATGGCCGATCCGCAGGTCTGCGGACAGTCCATGGCGTTCCGAAAAGGAGACTTCGACCGCTTCGGGGTCGCCGGCCTGTGGAGCCGGTGCATCACGACGGACGCGCCCCTCGACAGGATATTCCGGGAGCGCGGGCTGAAGGTCGCGATGGCCGCCGGCGCCGCTCCGGTCTCGCGGGAAGCCTGCACCCTGCGGGAGTTCTTGAGAGTCTTCAACAAGTGGTTCGTGTACTGCCGGACCTACAACCCGCTCACCTGGGCCCTGCTCGCGGGGTTCCTGCTCGCGAAGCTCTGGGTCCTCTTCTGGGCCCTGCGTCCGCCGGTCTCCTGGGGCCTGCTCGCCGCGGCGCTGGCGTTCGACATGGCGTACGTGCACCAGGTCTTCGCCGGCCTCTCCCGCCGGTTCCCCGACTATTTCCGGACGACGCTCCTGCCGCTGGCCGCCGCGCTGGCGATGCCGGCCGTCTTCGTCTTCTACCTGATCAACCTCGCCGTCTCCGTGGTGCAGCGCGACATCCGCTGGGGCGGCTATCTCTACCGCATCCACGGCCCACAGAGGATCGCGGTGCTGGAGAGCCCCCGCTGAGCGATGGCCTGCCATTGGATCGATCTCCGGACGGTCTTTGCCCTCTGCGCCCTGCTGGGCTCGGCCCAGGCGTTCGTCCTTTGGCGATTCCGAAGGAGGCTGCGTCCCGCGCCGGCTGAAGCGGGGCCCTTCCCGGCGCTCTCCGTCATCGTCCCCTTCAAGGGCCTGTCTCCGGGCCTGGAAGACTCCGTCCGTTCCATGCTGGGACAGGACTACCCCGGCAAGATCGAGTACCTGTTCGTGGCCGCATCCCGGCAGGACGCCGCCTACGCCAAGCTGGAAGGCCTCCTCGCAGGAAGCGGGGCCGAGGCGCGGCTCCTGGAATCCCAGGCCGTCCCGGTGCGCTGCGGCGAGAAGAACCTCAACCTGATCCACGCCGTGTCGAAGGCTTCGCCCGGCTCGCAGCTCCTCCTCTTCGCCGATTCCGACCTCCGGGTGCCCTCCGACTGGGCGCGGCGGCTGGCCGCTCCCTTGAAGGACCCCCGCGTCGGAGCCGCCACGATGCTCATGCTGTACGTGCCCGCGACCTGGAGACTCTCGGACATCCTCCGCTCGGTCTGGATCGGCGCCGGCCTGCCGTTCTTCTGCGCGACCCCTCCGCCGTGCGGCCAATCCCTTGCCATGCGGCGGCGCGACTACGAGCGGCTGGGCGTCGCCGCCGTCTGGGAGCGCTGCGTCACCGACGACTCGTGCCTGGAGGGAGTCTTCAAGCGGGCGGGCCTCCGGGTCACGGCCGTCCCGGCGGCCCTGCCGCACTCCAGGGGCTCCTGCACCCTGCCCGGGCTCCTGGCTCTGTCCAGCCGATGGTTCTTCGTCAGCAGGATCCACACCCCCCGGGCGTGGCTCCCGATGGCGGGGACTCTGCTGGCGAAGCTGTGGATCGTCCTCTGGGCGCTGCGAGCGCCCGTCTCCTGGGGGCTGCTGGCCGCAGAGCTGGCCGTCGACACAACCTACGCCTTTTCGGTATTCTGGACGCTGTCGATGCGATTCCCGGGTTATTTCACGGGCGCCGGCCCTGGCCCTCGCCTGATGCCGATCCTCGCCGCGCTGGCGATGCCGGTCGTCTTCCTCATCTATCTGTCGAACCTCGCCGCCTCGCTGTTCCTGCGCGGCTTCCGCTGGGGCGGCTATCATTACCGCGTGCGCGGGTCTCAGGACGTGGAGGTCCTCGGCTGATGGACGGCATCCAAGCCGCCGCCGGGCGCTTCCGCGGCCGCCGCGTCCTCGTCACCGGCGGCTTCGGCTTCCTCGGCTCCCACACGACGCGCGCCCTCGCCGACGCGGGGGCCTACGTCACCTGCCTCGACATCTCGACAACTCCCCGGCGGACCTCCCTCATCAACGCCCCGGAGGCGAAGCTGCGCCGCCGCATCCGCATCCAGACCGCCGACATGACCGATCCTTCGGTCGTGCGGCGGGTCGTCGATCGAGGCCGCTTCCACGCGGTCTTCCACTACGCGGCGTACGCCACGGTGGTGGAGAAGGCGCTGCAGGCCCCCTTCGAGACCATCCGCAGCAACACCCTGGCCTGGGTGAACCTCCTGGAAGCCCTGCGCTTGCGCTCCCCACGGCCGGACGCCGTCGTTTTCGTCTCCACGGACAAGGTCTACGGCGAGAACGGAGGGAAGCCCTACGACGAGGAGCGCACGCCCCTTCGGGGGATCGGAGTCTATGATTCGGCGAAGCTGGCGGCGGACATCTTCGCGCGCACCTACCACGAAGCGTACGGCCTGCCGACCATCACGGTGCGCCTGTGCAACATCTTCGGGCCGTGGGACTTCAACACCGGCTACCGCCTCGTCCCAAGGACGCTCGAGGGACTCTATGGGCGCGCCCCGATGCGGCCGCCGGAGATCTACGACGATTCCCTGGGCCATCGCCGGGACTACCTTTACGTGGACGACGCGGTCCGCGCGCTCCTGATGATGGCGGCCGAGCCGCGCTGCCGTGGAGAGGTCTACAACATGAGCTGCTGCCGCAATCTCGGCACCCCCCAGATGCTCGCGGCCGTGCTGAAGGCCGCGGTGCGCCTGGAGCGGCGCCTGCGCCCCGAGCGCGCCGCCGCCATGGCCCGCTTGAAGATCGTCGAGCGCGCCCGGGCCGCGGGCTCCTCCCTGAAGATCATCGCAAGACAGCATCTCAAGAGCCGCAAGCTCCGCGAGATGCTGGGCTTCGTGCCTCGCGTGGGATTCTCGGAAGGGCTGGACCGGACGGTCCGCTTCTATCGCGGCTACTATGCGCCCAGGAGGCCGCGTCCATGAGCATCGTCTGGGAACACGAACGCTGTCTCGTCACCGGAGGCGCCGGCTTCGGGGGGGGACACCTCTGTCTGCGATTGCTCTCCCTCGGCGCGCGGGTCTGCGTCCTGGACCTGGATTTCCCCGCGAGCGGCGTCCTGCGCCTGAGCGGGAGCGAGGCCCGCGTCAAGGCCGCGAGGGGCGACGCGCGCGACCTCGACTCGGTGCGGCGCATCATCGACGAGCAGGGGATCGGGACGGTCTTCCACCTGGCGGCCCAGCCCCTGGTCACCCTCAGCAACGAGCTCCCCTTCGAGACGCTCCACAACAACGCCCTGGGGACCTACGCTGTCCTGGAAGCGGCCAGGACCGCGCGAAAACCGCCCCGCGTCGTCTTCGCTTCGAGCGGAGCCTATTACGGGACGACCACTTCCCAAGACCCGATCGCGGAGGACGCCGCGCCCCTGCCGGCCGCCAACATCTACGCCCCCTCCAAAGTCGCCGGGGACGCGGCGGCCCGCAGCTACGCCAAGACCTTCGGCCTGAGGACCGTCGTGTGCCGCTTCATGAACACCTACGGACCCGGAGACTCGAACTTCAGCCGGATCGTCCCCCGAACGGCCCGCCTCCTGCTGACCGGAGCCTCCTACGATTTCGGCGGCCGCGACGACGGGACAACCGTGCTGGAGTACCTGCACGTGCGCGACATGGCGCAAGCCTACCTATCGGCCGCCGCGCACGCCGACGAAGAGCCCGGGGAAGCCTTCAATTTCGGCGGGGGCCGTCCGCTGTCCACGCGCGAGCTGGCACGGCTGGCTTCCCGGGTGTTCGACGGGAAGGACCGCGAGCCGGTCTTCAGCGGCCCTCGCAGGGAGGTCCCCCTGTCGAAGCTCTTGGACACCCGCAAGGCGGCCTCCCGCCTGGGGTGGAAGCCCGAGATCCCGCTGGAGAAAGGGCTCGAGGAGACCTTCGCATGGTATCGCGAACACTTAGGGAAATATCCGGATTCCCCTCGCTGAGCCGCCTGCTCGCCCGGGAAAGCCTGCGCCGAAAGGAGTTCCCCGCGGTCCGGCAGGCGGCTTTCCTCGCCCATGCCGCTGTCTGCCCCCTGCCCGCGCGCGTCGCGGGCGCCGTCTCGGACTACGCGCTCGACGCCATGCGCCGCGGCCAGTTCGAAAGGCTCTATGCCCGGGCCTGGACGGGCGCGAGGATCCTGGCCGCCCGGCTCCTGGGCTGCTCTCCCGATGAGATCGCCTTCTCCTCCTCGACCTCCGCGGGGCTCAGCCTCGTCGCCTCGGGCCTGGACTGGCGCTCGGGTGACGGCGTCCTGCTGGCCGAGGACGACTTCCCGGCCAACCTCTACCCTTGGCTGGGCCTCGAGCGGCGCGGGGTGCGAGTGCGCTTCGTCCCGCGCAGGCCGGACGGGTCCCTGAGGGTCTCGGACGTCGAGAGCCGCCTCCTGCCGAAGACGCGCCTGGTCTCCCTCTCCAGCGTCCATTATCTCACCGGCGCCGTGCTGGACGTCGACGGGATGGGCCGGATGCTCCGCCGCCGGGGGGTCCTGTTCTGCGTGGACGCCATCCAGAGCCTCGGCGCCCTGCCGCTCTCGGTACGCCGCGTCGACTTCCTCGCCGCCGACGCGCACAAATGGCTGCTGGGCCCGGAAGGCATCGCGATCGTCTACGTGCGCCGGGAACGGATGCGGGGCCTCTTCCCTTCGACGCTGGGCTGGCGCTCGGTCCGGGAGCCCTACGACTTCCAGGCCCGCAGGCTGGAGTTCCCCGACTCTGCCGCCCGCTACGAGCCGGGCTCGCCCAACGCGCTCGGCCTGGTCGGCCTCCACGCGGCGCTCTCCCTGCTCGACCGCGTCGGCATCGAAAAGATCGCCGGCCGCATCGCCCTTCTGCACGGCGTGCTCCGGAGCGCGCTGCTGGAGCGAGGCTGCGAGGTCCTGGGGCCGAGCGCTGGGCCCCGCTCCGGGATCCTCTCGCTGCGCATGCCGGGCCGGGACATGAAGAGGCTGCACAAGGCGCTGCTCCGGCGTAAGATACTGGTCTCCCTGCGCTCGGACTCCGCGGGGCCGTGCCTGCGCGTCTCTCCGCACTTCTACAACACCGAGGGAGAACTCGGGAGGCTGCTCGAGGCGCTGGCGGACTAGGGCCGGGTCCGATCCGCCACGATCAGCAGTTGGGCCGCGACGATGAACGGAAGCCGCAGCGCCCGCATCTCCGTGACCCGGAACCCCGCCCTCTCGAGGCGTTCGCGCCAGCCCGCGCTCGTCGAGAAGCCCTCCCGCTCGAAAGGCATCTTCCAGAACCGCTCGAGCGCCAGGTGCAGGACGCGGAAGAAGAACCGCTCCCAGGAGCCCTCGCAGCGGTCCTCGATGAGGATCAGGCGGGAGGCGACCCGCCGGAGCTCGCGCAAGACGGCGTCGAGGTCCGGGCAGTGGTGGAGGACGCAGAGGCACAGCGCGACGTCCGCGCCGCCGTCCTCGAGCGGCAATGCCTCGGCGCCGCAGGCCTCGACCGGCACCGTCCCCAAGGCCCAGGGCGCCGGGTCGAACGCGCGGACCTCGCAGGAGCGCTCCGCTCGGATGAGCTCGGCGAGCAGGCCATGCCCCGCCCCGACGTCGATGACCTTGAGGCCCTCGGGCACGCAGCGCGCGATGCGCCCCCACTCGAAGCGGGCCGCGCGCCTCCGGGACGGGACGACGACCAGGTCGCCATAGGCCTTGAGGAGGGACAGCGTCCTGTCTTGGGCGACCCAGAGGATGAGCGCGGCCGCCGCGGCCGCCTGGAGGACCTGCAGCAGGACGCACAAGCCGAAAAGCCCCCAGGAGGCCGGAGGCCGCAGAGCCCAGAAAAGGAGATAGGCCTGGAGAGGGGCCCCGGCGAGCATCCAGAACGGCACGTAGGCGAACAGGTACTGCGCGAGAACGCTCCATCTCTTCGTCTGAGGGTCGAAAGCCGCCCTGGAGTAGGCGAGGCCGAGCAGGCCGCGGACGCCGGGCTCGACGCGCGGGAGGCCCGCCTGTTCCACGACGCGGCCTTTGGCGCGCAGGAGGCCGATGAAGAGGCGGGCCAGATAGGCCGCCTGCAGAGCGCCGGCCGCGGCGCAGACGAGCGTCAGAGTCCTCTCGTTGATCCAGTCCATCGCGCGGGCCCGACGAGGAGCATGATATAACAACCTGGGCCTTTCGCACCATGAAATCGAAGGACCCCCGGCTCTTATCGTTTTCTGGGCCCCGGTGGTATCCTGCTCTGGACCATCGGTCCTATGCCGACCTCATCCGCCGAAGGGGCCGAAGGCGCGCAGGGAGGGACGATGCAGGCGATCCTCGCACTCGTGCTGATGACGTGTCCGGCCGCCGCACAGCAATCCGCGAAGTTCAGCCCCAAGGAGCTCCAGGCCGCCGCGGCCGATCCGCTGGCCTACACCATCGACCCCGCATCGGTGAAGTTCGAGAAGCTCGAGTACCCGTTCCAGCCGCGCGGAGGCCAGGCCGACGAGCCGGCCCCGCCGCCGGTGGACCCGGGCACGGGCATCGACCCCGACCAGATCATCAACATCTACAAGCAGATCTGGCAGATCATCCTCGACAACCAGCCGGTCGTGGACGTGAAGACGTCCTACGCGGCCGCCGTGCCCAAGGGCGTGGATCACTGGACCCAGCTGGCCGGCTGGAAGCCGCCGGCGGGCACCGTCTACTCCTTCGAGGCCAACAACATGTACGGCAAGCCGGCCATCCGCGTGCGCTACCAGGTGATGCGCACGGCGGGGGGGAACTACAACGGGAAGGGCAAGTACCTCACGAACGTGACCGTGGAGCCTCTCATGGTCGTGGTCGGCTGGGGCTACAAGTTCTCCATGGACGCCCAGGTCCCCCCGGAGAGCATCGCCAACGTGGGCTCCACCGAGGACCCCATCGCCGGCATGGTCTGCAACCTGCACTGGTCCATCCACACCGCCGTCAAGCACGTGGAAGGCAAGAGCCTCTACTACCTGCAGGGCGACGGGCTCTTCCAGGAGATCGGCGGGCCCTTCAAGCGCCCCTACCAGGAAGAGGCGAAGCGGGCGACCGAGAAGCTGCTGGGGCCGCTGTCCTGGAACTAGCCTGATCTCCGTTCAAGCGAGCGAGGGCTCCTGAAAGGGAGCCCTCTTCGTTTAGGCCCTTGGTCCTAGGCCGCCCTGGGCCCTAGGACACTGCTTGTTGTCTTTCGTTCTGCTATACTCATAGTGCCCTTGTAATCCTCGCGATCTGGGCGGGGAGCCTCCACCCCCGGGCCTCAACCCGGGTTCACCAGGGGAAAGAGACGCGGCTTTCCTCTGGTCTTCATTTAAACGGAAAGCCCAGGAGAACGGAAAAGATGAAGCGGACCCTCGCAGCGTGGACGATGACCCTGGCCTTGCCGCTGAGCGCGGCGGCCAACGACCTCAGCCTGGAAGCGGCCAAGACGCAGTCCGGCCTCCGGTTCAACGAAGGCCCGGCCATGGCCGTGCAGATCGGGCGGGAGAAAGGCTCGGTCTATGCCGGCGAGACGATCTCTTTCAAGAACATCCAGGAAGCCGCGCGGAAGAGCCCCGCCCTGTCGGTCGAGTCCTCCTCGGCCGACGTGAGCGCCGCGGCGAAGCCGGCCCCCCGTCTCTCCAAGAAGCCCGCCGCTGAAAGAGACAGCATCGGACGCGTGCTCGTTCGCTGCGCCGGCGGCCTGGCCGGACTCGCCGCGACCATCGCCATCACGGCGGCCGCGCCCGCCGCGCTGGGCATGGCGGCCGTGGCCGGCGCCACGGTCAAGGCGTGGCCGGCGTTCCAGAGCGGCCAGCCGGCTCTGCAGGTCGTCAAGCAGGCCCTCATCGGCGCCGGCACGGGCTGCGTGAGCCTCGTCCTCATCGGCGACGCGGTAGGCGACGCGATCGGCAAGGGCCTCGAGAAGCTCTTCAAGAAAGGCTGAGTCTTCGCCTCAGGACAGCGGCCCCCGGAGAGTCCTCCTCTCCGGGGGCCGATTTATTCCCCCAACCGGTAGAGCGCGATCTTGCCGCGGCGGCGGACTTCCCGCGCATCCGAGAGGACTTGCGCCATCATCTCCAGCGTGCGCCGGTCGTAGTAGCCGGGAGACTCCCGGTACATCGGCGTGTCTTCGTTGACCAGGACGTGCGTGACCTTAAGCTCGCGCAGCCGGGCCAGGAGCGCCTCGGGCCCGTCGAGCCGGGCGTACCGGATGAGGCCTTGGTTGAGCGGGTCGCCCCACAGGTAGTTTGTCTTGAGGCGGTAGCCGCGCACCTCGCGGAACAGCAGGACTTTCGACTGTGGGGGGAGCTCCGGCAGCATCTCGCGGTAGAACCTGTTCACGTCGACCAGCCTGTCCAGGTAGAGCTCGCGGGGATGCGCCGCCGGCTCGGAGGAGGATCTCAAGCCCAGCACGGGGAAGAGCGCGTTGTTCGTCGCCGCGCCCAGCACCGGGGAGAGTCCGAAGAGGAGCAGCGCCGCCGCCGCGGCCCTCTCGAGGCCGCCCCGCTCGAGCATGCGCGAGGCGCCCCAGGCGGCGCTCAAGGCCAGGGCCGGATACATCGGCAGCATGAAGCGCCAGCCCTCGTGGTGCAGCGCCACCGCCAGGGAGTAGGGGACCGCCGGAAGCAGGAGGAACTTCAGGAAGGGCGGCCATTCCCAGCGCCTCAGCGCCGCCCAAGCGGCGAAGCCCGCGGCGGGAACCAGCAGGTACTGCGGGCCGTAGCGCAGGGCTAGGCCGGCTTCGCTCATGCCCGAAAAGAGGTTGCTTTGCCTGTACGCGTCGAAACCGCCGGACAGGAACGGCCAGAACGGGTCGCCGGCCCAGAGCCAGGATTTCAGGTACCAGGGCGCGACGACCGCTCCCGCGCAGGCCGCGAACAGCAGCGCCGGCCGGAGGCTGCGTTCCCGCTTCCATGAACGGGAAAGCACCCAGAGTGCCAGCGCGGCCGTCGGCACGGCGCCGAGCAGCTTGGCCGAGGCGGCGAAGCCGCTCAACAGGCCCCCGGCCGCGAGGCGGCCACGGGAACCGGTCTCCTCCCACGACCAGAGCGCGAGGCACGCCAGCAGGTGGAACAAGGCGAAGCCTCCATCGCTGTGCGCCGTCCCGGCGAAGCGCAGGAGCACCGGCTGGGAGGCCAGCAGGGCCGCGGCAAGCCAGGCCGCCTGCGCTCCCAGCCGTTCGCGTGCGCAGCGGTAGGACGCGTACACGAGGGCGGCGCAAGCCGCCGCGTGCAGGAGCGCGGCCGCCCCTTCCATCCCCAAAGCCAGCGGCACGCCGTAGAGCGCTTCCAGGAGATGCGGCCAGTGGCTGTGCAGCAGCCAGGGCGCCTCGAGGACGCGGCCCGCGCGCAGGTAGAGCTCGGGGAGCGCAAGGTGGTAGGCGAGCACGTCCCACTCGGTCGCTGGAGCGAGCGCGATGACGAAGGCATGCAGCGCGCAGAACGCCAGCAAACCGCCGAGGAGCGGCCCGCCCGCCGGAAGAGCGGGCCGCCAGCTTGCCCCGCGCAGGCCCCAGGCCGACGCCAGTCCCAAGACGGCGAAGGCCGCAAGACCGTAGAAGCCCGAGAGCCCCGCCAGGAAGACCGCGGAGGCGAAGGCGCCTAAGCCCAGGCCGAAGGCCAGCAGGCCGTCCTCTTCAACGCCCAGCCGGCGGAGCAGCGTCCGGCCCAAGCCCACCGCGAGCGCCAGGAGCGCGGCGGCCGCGGCTAGGGGCAGGAGGGCGTCCTGAAGGAGGATGCGCACGGAGCGGCCGTCGAACGCCCCGGGATGGCGGAACAGGTAGCCCCACGCGCCCCGGCCGCTCCACCCCGCCAAAGCGAGGAAGAGCGCGGCCCCGGGCACGAGCCCGGGGCCGCTTTGCGAGGGCCGAAGCCCTAGCCTACCAAGGATAGTCCGAGTCGTCGCCGGACCCGTTGTCGTCGGACGGAGGCGCCGGGGTCTCGTCGCCGCCGGTCGTGTTCTTGAGGGACCACTTCATGAACTCGTCCCACTGGCTCTCCTTCGCCCAGGCCAGCTTGTCGTAGGCCGAGGAGTAGCTGTACTGCGGCGTGTAGATGGCCAGGCCGTGCGCGTTCTTCGTATAGGAGCCCGTGGGCATGTTGACGAGCATGAGGTCTTTTTCGATGAAGCTCATCAGCGCGGTGCCTTTCGTGCGCACGGCCGCGTTCTTGGTGCCCTTGACGATGATGCTCACCAGGTCGTAGAGGTCTCGGTTGTCGCTCTCGGTGAAGTAGACGGCCTCCTTCTTGGCCTTCTTGAGGAGCCCGCCCTCGCCCGACGCCATGACCGCGGAGCCGAACTCGCCGACCTGGCTCAGCAGGCCGGAGAGGGCCGAGGCCCGGAGGGCCGACTGGGTGGTGTCCTCGCCTTTGCGGGCGTACCAGTCGCGGTACGACTGCACGGCCGCCTTCGCGACGTCCTCGGGGGTGAGGGCGCTCGCGTTCACCTGCTTGAGGAAGCCCGTATAGTCGTAGCCGTCGCCCGGCTCGGTCTGCTCGGAGCCGACGATGATGTCCACGGAGCCCTTGATCTCGTAGTCGACGCTCGCCATCTGCATCAGGCAGGCGTCGCTGCCGTACACGCTCACGCCGCCGAGGCCGGAGAGGGCCTGGCCGAGCTGCACGGTGGTGATGTGGTTGTTGGTCTCATCGTCGTAGGAGATGCCCGTCGGGGTGAACGGCCCGCCCTTGGCGAGGTTCCAGCCGCTGCCATGGTTCCAGACGACGAGCATGTACTTGCGCGCCGGGTAGTTCTGCTTGGCCCACTTGCCGAACTCGACGAGGTGGCGGTAGTCGCCCATGTCGGCCTTGGGGATGTCCATGACGATGGGGGAGGTGATCTTGTTGGAGTCGCTGTCCTTCTTGACGAGGAAGCGGCGCTGGCCCTTCCAGACCGGCTCCTTGCCGTCGTCACTGCCGAGGCGTCCGAGCTCGACGACCACGTTCACGCGCGAAGTCGAGCCGACGGCCTCCATCTCGTTGACGTCCTTGATGCCGAAGGGCTCGAGGTTGTTCTTCGCGTTGATATAGACCATGATGGTCCAGTCCTTCGTCTCGGCCTTCTCGGCCGTGACGACGGCGGACGCGGCGATGTCCGGCGCGTCGCTCGCCTTCAGGAACTGTCCCGTCTCGAGCTTGCCCTGGTCGAAGTCGGCATCGGCCGCCATGGCGGTCCAGCCCGAGAGCATCAGCGCGGCGCACAAGACCGCCGTCCATTTCTTCAGCATGAACCCTCCCTCATTTGGTTCTCTTCCAACAAAAAAGGCCTGAATCGGGTTCAGGCCTTCTCGAGATCCACGCCCCACCTTTGGCATATTTCTCTTGGCTGGGATCTAGGCCCTGAACGGTCCGAAGGGCCTAGTCTCGGCGTAGGTCCATTGTAGCAAACCCCTTGGGGTTGTCAAGCGGAAAATCAGCGCCTGGAGAGCCACTCCCGGACCCCGGCCCGGAGGCGCTCCCGCTCGTCGGCGGAGAGCCCCTCCGGGTCGAAGCGGTGGCGGTTGTGCAAAGAGAGCAGCGGACGCAGGTCTTCAGCGCCCACGCGCGTGAGCCAAAGCGAGCCCGGTTCCCAGGACTTTCGGCCCAGGCCGCGCTTGGACAAGGCTCTTTCAGCCTGGAAGAACTCGGAGTCCATGCCCCGGGTCGGCACGCGAGGCGCGGCTTGCTCGGCCTTCGCGAGGGCCACCTTCACCCTCAGGCGCCAGGCCAGGAACGCCGCGAGCGGCAGGAGGATGAGATAAACCGTCTTCCCAGGCCCGCCGCCCTCCGAGCGGCGCCAGCGCCAGCGGGAGAAGCGGTAGGAGGCCCAGGAGAGCAGATCGCGGACCGGCCGGCTCCAGGACGAGCCGGTCTCCTCCGCGACCCAGGAGGGCGGGGTCGTGTCGAAGTCGCGCCAGGAGCCGTCCACGTAGGCGCGCGTCCACGCGTGGGCGTGCTTCTGCCGGACGAGGAACGCCTTCTCGAAGTCCCCGTACTCCTGCACCGAGTAGCCGGTCGCGTAGCGGGAGGGCAGGCCGGCCGCGCGCAGGAGGAGCGCGGCCGAGGTCGCATAGTACTCGCAGTGGCCGCTCCTGTGGCGGAGCAGGAAATCCTCAAGGGGCCGCGCTCCCACCTTCTTCGCGTCCTGGTAGACCGAGTACGAGAAACCGTCCTGGAAGAAGGCGCTCACCCGGATCAGGACCTCGGCGGCCGGCCGCCCACGCAGGCGGAGCTCCGCGGCCAGGCCGGAGAACAGCGCCTTCTCGGAGTCCGGGACGAGCAGGTCGCTCTCCTTCGGCCCGCCGTCGAGGTCGAGCGCAGGGTCGTGGCGCACGGCGAACTCCGCGAAGCCCGGGCCGCCTTCGGCCTTGACCGCGCCGAAGCGGTTGCGGCTCACCGCCTCCGCGGGGAGGTCTTCGAGGGCGAAGGCCCCCTCGGGCAGGGCGAGCATCGCCTGCCCGTCCCGAAATCCCGCCGCGATGAAGACCACCGGGGCGGAGGAGGGGCCCTGCGCCCAGCGCCAGCCCGCCTCCGCGTCGGAGGCCGACGGCTTGAAGGCGGCTTCGCGCGCGAACCACTTCCCGTCCTTGTAGACGTCGTAGCCCGAATCCCTGAGCAGGCGCGGCGCGTTCTCGCCGGAGCGCGTGCGCATGCGCAGGACGATGCGGTCGGAGCGCTTCAAGGCTCCGATGCGCCCGATGGCCGTGTCCCCCTGGAAAGGGTTCACCCGCACCTGGAGCTTCCCGAACACGAGCTCGGCGCCCCTCATCTCGACGATGTCCTGCAGGGCGTGCAGGCCGACGTGCCCGAACCAGCCGAGGACGGCGGCGAGGAGGAGCCCGAAGGCGAGGAGCCCGCGGACGAGGGCGACGCGCCCTCCGACGAGGAGCTGCCCCCCGAGGCCGACGAGCAGGACGGCGATCTCGACGACGAGAACGCGGCCCCCGCGGACGAGGAGGAGCCGGGCTAGGAGGCCCACCAGCGAGCATGCTCGCAATCGGCCAGTTCGCACTGGCCACCGACCAACCCATCGAGCACCGGCTCGACCCTGGTCAACGACCCGTGAACCTTGTGTCACGGGTTTTACATTTGGGAGCAGTCCCATCTGAGGACAATCGAGTCAATAACCTTCTTTTGAATTACAAAATTTATTTGTGTCATTTCGAGCGAGCGAAGCGAGTCGGGAAATCGGATCAGTCGTAAATCCTGTGGNNCGAGGACGGCGGCGAGGAGGAGCAGGGCGGCGCGCGCGAGCCGGCGATCCCGGCGCCAGAGCGCCCAGGCGGCGAGCGCGCAGAGGCCCAGATAGAAGCCCGGCTCCCGGACGTTCGCGGTCGAGGCGGCGAGCGCGCAGACGGCGAGGTAGACCGGGGCGAAGTCCACCGCGACCGGGGGCTTCCCTTCCCGGGCTCGGCGGCGCAGAGTCCAGAAGAAGGCGCCGAGGTCCACTTGCCCCTGGACGCTGAAGACCTGCGCGGCCACGAGGGGGAAGAGGGTGAAGGGCAGCCAGCCGATGACCGTCATGATGGCCGCCGTCCCGGGCTTGGTCGCGTAGGCGAAGACGACCACTCCCGCGAAGAAGAGGGTGCACAGGTCCGAGAGCCGTTCGAAGACGGCGCCGGAGACGTCGAGCCGGGCCTTCACCCGCCGAGAGGCCGCGAGCCCGAGGGCCATCGCGACGGCGATGGGCAAAAAGGACATCTGCCAGCCCCAGAAGACGAGCGCCGCGCAGACCGGGAGGATGCTCACGCGAGCCTCGCGAGGCTCTCAGGCATCCGGCCGGGCTCGAGCCAGTGGACGCCCGGCTCCGGCGCTCCTCTTCCCACCGCGCACGCGAGGACGGGCACGCCGAGCCCGCGCAGGCGGGCCAGGAAGCGCCGGCGCTCGTCGTCCATCCCGAGCAGGACGCACAGGCAGCCGCTCAAGTTCGCGCTACGGCGCAGGACGGCGCTCTCGAGCTCCGAGAAGGGCCGGCTTCGGCAGGGCTCCACGCAGGCCAGCACCTCGAGCATGCGCTCGGGCCCGCCCTGCCCGCG
>DMEZ01000019.1:61489-110106 GCA_003450735.1 Elusimicrobiota bacterium
CGGGCCCGCCCTGCCCGCGCCCCGCCGTGAAGCAGTAGGCCTCGGCACCCACGAAGAGCAGGTCGAGCAAAGACTCCTGGGTGAGCACGGAGCACGCGAAGGAGGCCGCGGCCGACACGGCCTCTTCGAAGACCTCGGGGGGCGGCGCGCCGAAGGTGTCTAGGATGAGGGCGTGGCGCACGAAGTACTCGTCCTGGTATTCCTTCACGATGAGCTTGCCGGTCTTGGCCAGGCTCTTCCAGTGGAGCTTGCGGGGGGGGTCGCCCGGCCGGTAGTCGCGCAAAGAGACGAACTCCTGCGACTCGCCCACCGACGATGAGAGCGACACGCCCCCCTGCTGGTAGCGCCGCTTGCCCGAGAGTTCGACGCGCGGCACGGGGTAGCGGCGCGGCAGGACGAGCACGCTCTGCGGGGCGCTCAGAAAGGCGCGGGCGTTGAAGAGCCCCAGCGGGTCGGGCCGCCAGGCCTCGAGACCGGGAAGGACGATGCGGCCCCGGCCGCCGGGGACGAGCCGCCCCTCGACGTCCGCCGTCGTCTTGGCGGGGAGGTCCGGCAAGGCCATCGGGGCGGCTGACGCGCCGCGCGAGCCTTCGACCAGGCGCAGCCAGCGCGTGATGCCGGTCCAGCGGTCGAACCAGTAGCCCCCGGCGGCCGAGCGGAACTCCTCGAAGCCCGGGAGGGCGGCGGGCAGGACCTCGGTGAGCGTCATCGCGGGAACCGCCTGGCCGGTCGTCTCGACCTCGAGCGCGTAGGGCAGGGGCTGTCCGGCGGTTCCGAAGCGCGGCAGGGTCCGGCGCACGAAGAGGCGAGGACGGAAGAAGAACTCGAAGGGGACGGCCAAAAGCAGGAGGGCCAGCGAGAAGGTGAAGATCTGATAGGCGAGGTTCTTGTAGGTGTCGAAGCCGACGAGCGCGGAAACGCCGAGCAGGGAGAGGACGAGCCAGCCGGCGGGGGTGAAGCGGCGCCGGACCCAGAGGATGAAGGCCGTGCCCCAGCTCAGGAGCCGCCAGCGGACCCTGTCCATCGGGAAGCCTAGCGCGATGCCTCGGCTTCCCGCCGCATCCGCTCGAATTCCTTCTTGAGGGACTGGTTCTTCCAGAGCCGGGACGCCTGGTCGAGGATGGGGCCGGCCGCCTTCGGGGCGATTCTGACCAGAGCCCGGCCCGCCGAGCGGCGCGCGCCCTCGTCTTCGGCTTCGAGGAGGATCTTCTTGAGCGCCGGGACGGCGGGCGCGCCCGCGGGACCGAGCTCGCCCAGGAGCCGCAGGGCGCTCGCCTGCAGGCCGGGAGAGGCGAGCATCCGCAGCAGGCCGGGAACCGCCTCCGGCGCCCCGAGCCGGGTCAGGGCCCCGGCCGCGGCGGCGCAGACCTCGAGGTCCTCGCTCTTGGCCGCCTCGGCCAGCGCGGGGATGCTCTCCTTCGTCCTCAGCCGGCCCAGCGCGCCGGCCGCCCAGCGCTTGAGGGCGGGGTCGCCGGCGCCCAGCAGGCGCAGGAAGGACGATACCGCCGCCGGGTCGCCGGACTCGGTCAGGGCGAGGGCCGCGCGGAAGCGGTCGAGCTCGCTCAAGCGGCCGTCGTTCATCGAGCCGAAAAGGACGATGCCCGCCTCCTCGTCCTTCCACTGGCGCAGGAGGATGGCCGCGTCGAGGCGCTTGAGCGGGTCGGCGTTCTGGCGCATCGCCCGCGTCAGCGCGGGCAGCGCGCTCTTAGGCGCGCTCAGACCCAGCGCGCCGAGCGCCTGGAGGGCTTCGGCGCTCACCCGGCGGTCGGGGTCGTTCACGCCGCGGGAGAGCAGCTCCGCGAGCCGGGCCCGGTCGGCGGCCCCCAGCGCGCTCCTCAGGGCGGAGCGGACCTCCGGCCGCTTCTCGGCGGCGAAGGCGCGCTCGAGCGCGGAAGCCGCGCCCCGCCCCTTCGGGCCCAAACTCTCGACGACGGCCGCCGCGTTGAGGCGCGTTCTCGGGTCGGCGAGCCCCTTCACCAGGAGGGGGAGCAGGGTTTTGGGCGGGAAGCGGCTCGCCGCCCTCAGCGCCCGGCGGCCGAGGCCCGAGGCGGGGTCGCCGCGGAGCGCCGCCTCGACGAGGGCGGGCGCGGCGGAAGGCGCGGCGAAGTGGCCGAGCTCGGAGGCCGCGGCGGAGCGCATCCTCTCGTCCGGGTCGCACTGCAGCGCTCCGCTCAAGGCGGGGAGGACCCCCTCGTGCAGGACGGGCTCCCGGGCCATGAGCGGGTACGGGTCGAACGCTTTCCCGCCGGAAACCCCGCGCCGGGGCGCGGCGTCCCGCCAGAACTGGTGGCCGTGGACCTCATGCACGAAGCGCAAGGCCACGCGGCGGACTTCGTAGTCGGGATCTTCCCGGAGCAGGCGCAGGGCTTGGGGCAGGGCGCTAGCGGCCACGCTCCGGGTCCCGGCCAGGACGGCCAAAGCATAGCGGCGAACGAAGCGGCTGGAGTCGCTCAGGAGCGGGGAGACCGCAGCGACGACCTCGGCCGCAGGCTTCGCCTCGAGCCGCTCGGCGACCGACCACGCGATGACGGCGTCGCGGCTCTTCAGGGCTCCGGCGAGCTTCTGCGCAGGCCAGTAGAACTTCGGCAGTCCGAGCCACAGGCTTGCGCCGTAGACCAGCACGGCCGCGGCCATGCCCGCGCGGATCCGACCGGCGCTCCGCCCGCGCGCCGAAAGGCAGGCCGCGACTACGGCTCCGCAGGCGGCGCAAGCCGCCAGCGGCGGCGAGTTCGGCCGGAACAGGGAGAGGAACACCGAGGCGCCCAGGACGGCGAGCGACGCCGTGGCCCAGGCCTCCTCTTCCTCTTTCGGCACAAGGGAGAGTCCCGCCAGGGCGAGCACGACGAGGCCGCAGGCGATGAAGCCGTAGGCGAGCAAAGCCAGGTCGGCGCCCGAGAAGCCGGCCAGGAACGGGTCGAGGCTCGCCCCCGCCGCCCCGACGCCGAAGAGCATCGCGGCGGACTTCGGGAGGATGTCCACGACGAGGAAGAGCAGGGCGAGGGCCCAGAGGGTGGTCTTGAGCCACTCCCGGAAGAGGCTCTCGGCCGAGGAGAGCCGCTGGAAAGCACGCGCGGGGCCGAGCAAAGCCAGGACGGCCAGGCTCAGCGAGCCCGGACCCAGCGCGCCCGGGATGGGCTTGTCGTAGCCGTCCCACGGGACCCGCACGCCCTTGCCGACGAGTAGGAAGGCGACGAGCTCCAGGGCCACCCAGTAGGCGACGGGGAAAAAGAAGGCGTAGAGCAGCTTGCGCCGGTCGAGGAAAGGCTTCTTGAGCAGGCAGGCGAGCAGGAGGGGGAGGCTCGTGAGGGTGTTGAGCAGGCCGAGGGCGGCGGATTTGGCCCAGCCCAGGGAGCCCGTCCAGCCGAACACGAAGCGGCCCAGCGCGAGGCCGGCCAAAAGCGAGGCGAACAGGCTGAGGAGCACGAGGCTCGCCCTCGGGTGCCGGACGAAGGCGCTGAGGAAGCGCGTCCGCGCCGGCGCGCCGCGCTCCAGCCAGAAGCCCTCCGGCGCCGCGGCGGGGAGCGTGTCGATCCTGATGCGGGTATAGAGCGTCCTGCGGCCCTGGATGAAATAGCGGGCATGAAGCTTCCCGCCCATGCGCGGCTTCATGAAGCCGTCCGCTCGCACGACGAGCGGGCCCTCGCCCAGCCCCTGGAGAGGGGCGTAGCGCCTGGCGGAGGGGAACTCGACGGCGATCGCGCGGTTTTTATCGGAAGCTCGGAAGTGGACTCTCACGACGGAGCCGATGCCCGAAGGCCCCAGTTCCAGCGAGACGCCCTCGTTGTCGACGCGCCCGCCCGCGGGCTCGTCGAGCCTGGGGCTCGGCTTGGAGCCGAGCGTGAAGAGCCCGAGGCCCTTGCGCTCGCCGCCCGCGAGGCCGCGCAGGTTGGAGGTCAGCAGGCCGAGGAAGCTCTCGCTCCACTGCACCGCCGTGGCGCCGTAGACCGGGAGCAGCTGGAGCTGGGAGAGGGCGAGGTGCTCGACCATCTCCTGCGCATCGGCCTTGGCCGCGCTGAGCACCTTCGAGCCCCGCAGTTCCGGCAGGGAGTCCGCGAGGCCCAGGCGCACGTCCTTGGGCTCGGCGGGGATGAAGAAGCGCCGCTCGGAAGGCCCGCCCGGCCCGAACTCGATGAAGAGCCGTTCGACACCCTTCTCGTAGGAGATGAAGACGTTCTCGCCCGCCTGGGAGCAGAGAGGGAGGAGGAGGAGCAGAAGGGCCGCGAGGCGCATCAAGCCGGGGCCGCCGTCTTCTTCAGGATGCCCTCGACGATGGACGCGGCGCTCAGGCCCGAGAACTTGGCCTGGGGGTCGAGCGTGAGGCGGTGCGCCACGGCCGGGACGGCGATCTCGCGCACGTGCTCGGGCGAGACGAAAGGCTGCCCGTCCATGAGCGCGAGGGCCTGGGCGGCCTTCATGAGCGCAAGCGAGGCTCGCGGGCTCGCGCCGAGGTGGACGCCCTCGGCGCCGCGCGTGGCCCGGACGATGTCCACCGCGTAGCGCTTGACCTCCTCGCTCATGCGCACTTCCTTGACCTGCCGGCGCAGGGCCAGGGCCTCCTCGAGCGAGGAGCAGGCCTGCAGGCTCTCGATGGGGTGCTGTTTCTCCTGGTCGGAGAGGATGCCGACCTCCTCCTCCGCCGCGACGTAGCCGAGGCTGAACTGGAGCATGAAGCGGTCCATCTGCGCCTCGGGGAGAGGATAGGTGCCGTGGGACTCGACGGGATTCTGGGTCGCGATGACGAAGAAGAGCTCGGAGAGCTTGTAGGTCTTCCCGTCGGCGCTCACCTGCCCCTCGCCCATGGCCTCGAGCAGGGCGGACTGGGTGCGGGGGGAGGCGCGGTTGACCTCGTCAGCGAGCAAAACGTCGGTGAACACGGGGCCCTCGTGGAACCGGAAGGCCTGCTTGTGCTGTTCGTAGATGGAGACGCCCAGGATGTCCGAGGGCAAAAGGTCGGGGGTGAACTGGAGGCGGTTGAAGCCCGCGCCGATGGACTTGGCCACGGCCTTGGCGAGGGTGGTCTTGCCGGTGCCGGGGGCGTCCTCGAGCAGGACGTGGCCCCCGCCGGCGAAGGCCGCGAGCAGGCGGCGCATGGTGCCGGCCTGGCCGCGCATGACCTTCGAGACGTTGGAGGAGATCCGGGAGAAGACGTCCTGCGCTCGGGCGTTGTCCATGCGCCCGAGTATATCAAAAGGAAGGACCGGTGTTGTCGAGATTCCGATCTGTTCGCCTGCTTGATTGCATCCGTCATTTTATACGTCATATTTTAGTGATATATTGCACAAATCGCATCTAGGTCTTGCATAAATGACATTTTTCTGCTATTTTTACACCGATGCCTAGCTTTCAATACAAAAGGAGCGCACAATGAACGGCAAAGCGCCGCTATCGGAGACCTTCGGCAGCATCACCTTCAACCGCCAGGCGATGATGAAGCACCTGAGCAAAGCCGTCTACCAAAAGCTCCGGGACGTCATCGACAACGAAGAGAAGCTCGACGAGCAGATCGCCGACGAGGTCGCCCACGGGATGAAGGAGTGGGCCCTGACCCTCGGCGCCACCCATTTCTGCCACTGGTTCCAGCCCCAGCGCGGCGTGACGGCCGAGAAGCACGACTCCTTCCTCGCCTTCGACGAACAGGGTGCGCCCATCGAACGCTTCTCCGGCCGCCAGCTCATCCAGAGCGAGCCCGACGCCTCCTCCTTCCCCTCGGGCGGCATGCGCTCCACCTTCGAGGCGCGCGGCTACACCGCCTGGGACCCGACCTCGCCGGCCTTCGTCCTCCAGTCGGGCCGCGCGGCCACCCTCGTCATCCCCTCGGTGTACCTCTCCTGGACGGGGGAAGTGCTGGACATGAAGACCCCGCTCCTGCGGGCGCTCAAGGCGGTCGAGGAGAGGGCCTTCCGGGTGCTCAAGCTCTTCGGCAACCGCACGGCCAAGAACGTGCGCGTCACCATCGGGCCCGAGCAGGAGTACTTCCTCATCTCGAAGGACTTCTTCAACCGGCGCCCGGACCTCATCTATTGCGGACGCACCCTCTTCGGCGCGGCCTCGGCCAAGCAGCAGCAGATGGAAGACCATTACTTCGGCTCCATCAACCCGAAGGCCCTCGACTTCATGGCGGACCTCGACGCAGCCCTCTTCGAGCGGGGCATCCCCGCCAAGACCCGCCACAACGAGGTGGCCCCCAACCAGTTCGAGCTCGCGCCGATCTTCGAGACGGCGAACCTCGCCATCGACCACAACCTGCAGGTCATGGAGATCATGCGCCAGACGGCCGAGAAGCACGGCTTCGCCCTGCTCCTGCACGAGAAGCCCTTCGCCGGCATCAACGGCAGCGGCAAGCACATGAACTTCTCGATGTCGGACTCGGACGGCCGCAACCTCTTCGAGCCCGGCACGGCGCCCAAGAAGAACGTGCAGTTCCTCGTCTTCCTCGCCGCCATCCTGGCGGGGGTGGACAAGTACGGAGGCCTCCTGCGCGCCGCCGTCGCGGAGGCGGGCAACGACCACCGCCTCGGCGCCAACGAAGCCCCGCCGGCCATCATGTCGCTCTACCTCGGCGGCTACCTCGACCGGCTCCTCAATGAGATCGAGAAGGGCTCCTTCGACAAGATGGAAGCCCCCGAGGCGATGAGCCACGAGCTGCTCAAGAGCCTGCCGAGCATCGCGCTGGACAACGCCGACCGCAACCGCACCTCGCCCATCGCCTTCACGGGCAACAAGTTCGAGTTCCGCGCGGTGGGCTCCTCGCAGAGCATCGCGGAGCCCGCCATCGCGATGTGCCTGGCGGTGGCCTACGGCCTCGACCGCCTGCTCGAGCGGCTGGAGAAGTTCGAGGGCAAGGTGGCCGACATCGCCCCGAAGGCGCTCTCCGTCGTGCGCGACGTCGTCAAGGAGACCAAGCGCATCCGCTTCGAGGGCAACGGCTACTCCCCCGAGTGGCACAAGGAGGCGGCCAAACGGGGCTTGCCCAACGCGAAGAACACCCCGGAGGCCCTGGAGACCTTCGTGCAGAAGGACGTCGTCGAGCTCTACACGAAGTACGGCGTCCTCTCCAAGGACGAACTGCACGCCAAGCACGAGATCAAGCTCGAGACCTACGTGAAGCTCAAGGAGATCGAGCTGCGCCAGCTGCGCGAGCTGGCCGTCACCTGCGTCGCCCCCGCTCTGGCCCGGCACATGAACAGCTACGGCCAGGCCTCGGCCCTCATCGGCGGCTCGAAGGTTCTCAAGGCCCGCCTGTCCGAGTATGGCGCCCTGATGGAGGAGGTCTACCGGACGACGGGGGTCACGGACGAGGTCCTCGCGAAGTCGCTCGCCGAGCCGAGTCTCGAGAAGCGCGCCAAGCTGCTCGCCTCCAAGGGCGTCGAGGCCCTGGAAGGGATGCGCTCGGCCTGCGACCGCATCGAGGAGGTGGTGGACCAGCAGCTCTGGCCCCTGCCCAAGTACCGGGAGATGCTGTTCCTGTTGTAGACGGCTTCCGTCTCTATTGTGCGCCTGCCGGGACCTTTGTTAGCCTACCCGGCAGGCGCGCGCATTGACCGGAGGCCCCATGAAAGAATCCCTGCTCGACCGCTTCCTTCGCTACGTGAAGATCGACACCCAGTCCAAGGAGGGCGTCGAGGACAAGTACCCGAGCACCGACAAGCAGCTCGTCCTCCTCAAGATGCTCAAGAAGGAGCTCGAGGAGCTCGGCGTCCAGGACGTGCGCATGGACCAGTACGGCTACGTGATGGCCTCCCTCCCGGCCAACGTCCCGCACGCGGTGCCCGCCGTCGGCCTCATCGCCCACGTGGACACCTCCGAGGCGGTCAGCGGGGAGAACGTGAAGCCGCAGGTGTTCGAGTACCGGGGCGGCGACATCGTCCTCCCGGGGGACCCCTCCGTGGTCATCGGGGCGGCCGACAACCCCGACCTCAAGAACTGGATCGGCAAGCGCATCATCACGAGCGACGGCACCACCCTGCTCGGCGCCGACGACAAGGCGGGGGTGGCCGTCATCATGACCGCGGTCGACCGGCTCTTGAGCGACCCGAAGATCCCCCATGGCCCGGTGAAGATCGCCTTCACCCCCGACGAGGAGGTGGGGGGAGGGACGAAGTTCTTCGACCTGAAGGCCTTCGGGGCGGAAGCGGCCTACACCGTGGACGGCGATAAGCTCGGCGACCTCAACAAGGAGACCTTCAGCGCCGACATGGCCGTCGTGACGGTGCACGGCCGCGAGGTGCACCCGGGCCTCGCGAAGGACAAGATGGTCAACTCCATCCGGGCGATGGCCGACCTCATCGCCCGCCTGCCCAAGGGCATGGCCCCCGAGACGACCAGCGGCCACAAGCCCTTCATCCACCCCTACAAGCTCGAAGCCTCGGCGGGCAAGTCCGTCCTGCAGTGCCTCCTGCGCGACTTCAAGACCGAGGGCCTCGCCAAGCAGAAGAGCCTCCTCGAAGGCCTCATCGCCAAGGTCCAGCCGAAGCACCCGAAAGCGAAGTTCGAGCTCACGATCAAGGAGTACTACCGGAACATGAAGGAGGGGCTGGAGAAGGACACTCGCGTCACGAAGTTCCTCTTCGCGGCGGCCAAGCGCGCCGGAGCGGACCCGAAGTGGGTGCCCATCCGCGGCGGCACCGACGGCTCGCGCCTCACCGCCATGGGCTTGCCCACCCCCAACCTCTTCACGGGCTCGAGCAACTTCCACAGCAAGACCGAGTGGACTTCCGTGGAGGCGATGGAGAAGTCCCTGGAGACGGTCGTCAACGTGCTCCAGATCTGGGCGAAGAAGTGCCGCTGAAGCTTTTCCTCGTCCTCCTGCTGGCCTGCGGGCAGGGCGCCTTCGCCGCCAGGAAGGCGCCGCCCTCTCCGGAAGAGCAGTGCCGGGCCAATCCCATGGGCCGGCTCGAGAACTACCCCCAGGCGTTCTCGAAGCCGGTCGACGGGCGCGCGGGGCCGGCGCCGGAGTGGCTGCGCAAGCTCCTCGCCGACGCGGACGGCGCGAAGGACTACGAGTCGTACATCCCGACCCCCACGGAGCTCGGCCAACTGCGGACGAACCTCGTCCTCCTCCCGGAGGGGCTCCAGCGGGCCTTCCAGGAGCGGCTCGTCGGCATCTACTTCATCAAGAACTTCATGGGTAACGGGCTGACGAACTGGGTGTCCGACGGGAAGGGGACGGTCTACGCCGCGATGGTGGTCAACCCCGCCGGGTTCACGCGCTCCATCTCGGAGACCTTCACGCGCCGCGAACGCTCCATGTTCCGCGACGGGGAGGGCGTGCGCATCGACGCGGGGACGAAGTACCCCGGCCTGCTCTACACCCTTCTCCATGAAGGGACGCACGTCTACGACTTCGTCTACGGCATCACGCCCTACGTCGAAGCCAAGTGCACCGGCTTCTTCCGGAAGAACGGGAAGCTCGAAAGCTCCTGGGACGTGTGGGACGGCTACACCAAGCCGAAGAAGGACTCGGACTTCAAGCTGCGCGGCAAGCTGGAATTCTACGGCCTCGACGGCCGTCCCTCCCTGCGCGGGAAGGACGCCCCCCAGCTCTACGCCCAGCTCCAGGCCTCGCCCTTCGTCTCGCTCTACGGCTCGAAGGCGTGGGCGGAGGACGCGGCCGAGCTCGTCGTCTTCCACCACCTCACGCAGGTGATGGGCCAGCCCTACGCCATCGAATGGACGGCGGGGGGGAAGACCGGGCGCTACGAGCCCATGACGAACGAGAAGGTGAAGGAGCGTGCGGCACGGGTCTACTCGACGGTGAAGTAGGGGGAACCATGAACACCCTGGAAGTCCTCAAGAAGCGGCGCAGCATCCGGGAATACGCGGACAAGCCCATCCCCAAGAAGGTTTTAGAGGAGATCATCGACTGCGCCCGCTACGCCCCGACGGCCCGCAACGTCCAGCCCTGGGAGTTCGTGGTCGTCACCGGGAAGCCGGCCCTCGAGAGGCTGGCTGGACTATGCGAGTATGGGAAGTTCATCGCGCAGGCGGGCGCCTGCATACTGGTCCTGTGCGAGGATACGAAGTACTACCTCGAGGACGGCGTCGCCGCGACCGAGAACGTCCTGCTCGCCGCCGCGCACTTCGGCGTCGGCTCCTGCTGGGTGGCGGGGGACAAGAAGCCCTACGGCAAGGACGTCCTCAAGCTCGTCGGCGCGCCGGCGAAGATGAAGCTCGTGAGCGTGCTCTCCCTGGGGTATCCGAAGTCCAAGGCCGAGTTCAAGCTGATGAAGAAGAGGGCGCTCAAGGGGATGCTGCGCTGGGAGAAGTACTGAGGGAGCCGATGCGCTCGATAGTCACCTTGGCGGTCACGAGCGGCCCCCACCAAGGCAAGCAGTTCGAATTCGACAAGCACGACATCTTCATCTTCGGCCGCACCAAGGAGTGTCACTGCCACATCCCGGACGATCCATTCATCTCCTCGAACCATTTCCTCCTCGAGGTCAACCCGCCTGACTGCGAACTGCGCGACCTTGGAAGCAAGAACGGCACGTTCCTCAACGGCAGCCCTTGCGGCAAGCGCGCGCGGGGGGAAGCTCCAGAGGAGGCGGCCAAGAGGGCTCAGGCCGTCGCCGTCCACCATGGCGACTTCATCAAGGCGGGCAAGAGCGAGTTCGAGGTGCGGATACGGCTCTTCAAGGAATGCGAAGGCTGTGGGAAAGAGGTGCAGCTGCTAACGCCCATGGACGCCAAGCCCGGGACGTTCTTTTGCCCCGCCTGCAGCCGTCAGAGACCCGCGGAGTCGGCTCCGAAGGAGAAGACCAAAGACGCCGGGTACTTCACGAACTTTTTGGCCGGCATCGCCAAACCCTTCGCGCCCGACCAGCCGCCGGATTTCCCGGGCTACCGCATCGAGAAGGAACTGGCCGAGGGCGGCATGGGCAAAGTCTACCTGGCCAAGCGCCTCTCCGACGGCGTCCAAGCCGTCATCAAGGTCATCAAGCCCCACGGCCGCCGCATCAGCGAGAAGCAGGCGAAGATCTTCCGCCGCGAGACAAAGGTCTCCATGGCTTTGAGCCATCCGAACATCGTGGAGTTCTACGAGGACGGCTTCGCCGACGGGATCTTCTTCTACGTCATGGAGTACTGCGAGAAGGGCAGCGCTTCGGAGATGCAGGGACGCAACGGAGGCCGGCTCGACCTGAAGACGGCGGGCAAGATCATCCTCCAGGCGCTGGAAGGGCTGGAGTACGCCCACGCAAAGGAGATCGTGCACCGCGACTTGAAGCCGCACAACATCCTCCTCACGGGCGAGGGCCCGAGCCTCCGGGCCAAGCTCGCGGACTTCGGACTGGCCAAGCAATTCACGCTGGCAGGATTGAGCGGCATGACCGGGAGCGCCCAGGGAGGGGGGACGACCGTCTTCATGCCCAAGGAGCAGCTCCGGGACTTCCGGATGACCCGGCCGGTCTCCGACGTGTTCTCCATGGGGGCGTCCCTGTACTACCTGCTGACCAATGAGTTCATCTACGACGTGGACGCCTGTCCGGACGCCTGTACGGCCGTCCTGCGCGACAAGATCGTGCCCATCCAGAAGCGCGGCGTCAAGCTGCCGGAGGCGGTCGTTGAAGTCATCGGGAAGGCGACCGCGCCGGAAGCCCGCGACCGCTACGCGACGGCGAGGGAGTTCAGGGTGGCGTTGAAGGAAGCACTGGGGTAGGGGACGGCCCCTCGATTGGCCCCTTGCTGGCCCCAGAAACGCTGCCTGGGGGTTGATTGATGGCGTTTGGCTGGGGCAATTTGAGCTTGCGCATCGGCCACAGGACGTGCTCCGCGACCTTCACCACAATGGCCGACATCGCCATCGTCCCTGATTTGGGACCTTCCGGTGAATACCAATCGAAAGGCACCCATCCCTGCATCATGGCCTTGCGGTAAACGCTCTTGTCCTGGCGCGCGACCTTGTTGCCGTTGATCCAGTCCGCCTCCCACCCGGGATGAGTGCCCGACATGATCTGCGCGGAGTTGTAGGTGCCTGCCAGCGCGAAGACGATATAGTACTCTCCCGGCTCCATGGGAGCCTTGAGCTTCACCAAGGCCTCTCCGGTTCTGGTCCCCCGCACCCACGAGTACACCTCCCAATAGCTCTTCGAGGGCTCACCCCAGGTCGGTGTCCCTGCCAGCGGCGCGATCGCGTTCGCATCCATCTCGTTGCGAATCCGAAAAAAGACTTTGCCCTCGATGCGCCCGCCAGGCCTGGCAATGATCCTCGGGTTGTTCGCTATGATCTCTTGTCCGGCGATGCGGCCGCTCGTGATGTTCAGCGCGATGCTGGAAGTCTTTGGTCCAGGGGCAAAGAACGGCGTGCTGGCGTGTCGAGCTCTCTCATCCGGGCGTGATGCTGGGATCGCGTCCGCCCCTGAGGAGACACCGCCTCTCGCAGGGCGGAAGCCGAGGTAGACGTTGATGAAGCCGGGACGGTGCCAGCCGCGCATGGACGTCGGAGGGAGGCCAGAGTGCCAGGAGCCGCCTCGGTAGACCCGGAACGAGCCCGCAGGCGCTTCCCATGCGCTCCCATCAGTCGGCGCTCCCTTATAGGAATCATGATACCCATCCCGAGTCCATTCCCACACGTTGCCCGACATGTCGCACAAGCCCTGAACCGTGTTACCCTCCGGCTTAGAGCATACCGGCCAGGTCGAACTCTTTCCGCATCCCTCTGCGCCCTCTTTCATCACCGCCCTTCGGCAGGTCGCGGCCTCATCACCCCATGGATACTTCGAATCCTTCCCTGCGCTGCGCGCCGCGTACTCCCACTCCGCCTCCGTGGGAAGTCTCCCACCGACCCACTCAGCAAATGCCCTGGCCTGATCCCAATCCACACATAATACCGGCTTGACGTCATCTTGGAATGACGCCGGGAGGACACCCCGCTGAAAGGTTTTCCCGACCCGCACATAGCACATCCCATCTGAAACATGCGCAGGACTGCACACTCCCGCTTCAACGCACTTCTTGTACTGCCCGAACGTCACCTCCGTCTTCGCCAACTCAAAACTCTTGACCCTCACGCGATGCGCCGGCTTCTCATCAGGATACCCTTCTGACCCCATTATGAACGACCCGCCTGGGATACGCACCCATTCGATTCCGGCCTCCGTCACTTGCGGTTTCAGTCCAAGCCTCTTCCGCTCGTCCTCGGCCACCCAAAGATAAAACGGCTGGAAAGGATCGCCCCGAAAACGAACCTCCGCACCCGGCCGGATGGGATCGCCGATGAAATGGGGATTATAGGGGACCGCCGAATCAAGAGCCTCTTGCAGTGTCCGGCCATAGTCGACGGGCATCGGAGATTCTCCGTGTCCATCCTCAACCAAGGTTTTCCTCTCATCATCGGATAGAGACAGACGACATGCAGCAAGGCTTGGAACGAAACGCGTCTGACGGAGTGCTTTACAAGCGTAAAACTTGGTATCTAATACCCAAATCAATCTTTTGCATAGCTCGTCATAGCGCTCAAACAACGATATGCATTGTATCGCACGAGGCTGGCTACGGCATTGTCTGAGAGCCAAATCATCCGAAATATTCTGAAGGGCTATTCGATACTTCACAAGTTGGGGGTTATATCGTTTATCCGCTTCCAAGCATTCCTGATCATATCCCAGCTTAAGATGCTGATTTTCAGCATGAGGCGCCTCTACTCGTTTTAAAGCACTCTCTCTGGCCAGCTCGTGCCGCCGAGCCTCCTCCACCTGCTTCTCAAGCTCCTTATGAAACTCGTCCGTCTTCGCAGCCGCCTCCTTCCCCACCTTGACCGGCGCCGGCCTCATCAGGAAAAACAACGACGCCACGGCCAGCGCCGCAATCGCGCCCATAATGCCGGACATCACCGCTGGGCTCATCTTCTTGATCCTCTCGCCCACCGGGGCTGAGGAACGAGGCGCGCCCACCTCCCCCTTCCGGATTGCCGACAACCGCGCCTTCACGCCTTCCGGTTTGAGCCACCCCAGCCCCCGCCTCCCCAAATCTTCTAGCAGACTCTGAAAATCATTGTCCGTCCAGACCTTGCTCTTGTCCAAGAACGATTCCAAATACGGTCTCGCCCCTTCATCCCAGTCCGACGCCTCTGGGAACGAGTACGCCCAGTCCAATTCCCATAGTCTCATCCCTTCCCGACCCGCCGCCAGCGCGTACCGCCCATCTGGCGTGATGGCCAGCGCCCGCGCCTCGTCCTTCTGCCCCTCGAACGTCCAGACATACTCGCTAGTAGCCGTATCCCACAACCTCAAAACCCCATCCGAGCCGGCGCAGAGGATGAACTTGCCCTCCGGCGTGAAGCAGGCCGCGCTCAGCGGCCCCCCATGGCCCGAGAAATCCCAAGCCTTCACGCTCCTGCCGGTCTCGATGTCCCAAAGCCTCAGCGACTTGTCTTCCCCGGCGGAGAGGACCTGCCGGCCTTCCGGCGACAGGCAGGCGAAGCTCACCGCGCCCGCATGGCCCTCCAGCCTCCTGACATGACCACCCCTGGGCAGCCGCCAGACGTTCAGCACCCGGTCCATCCCGCCCGTTACGGCCCGCTTCCCATCGGGCGCAACGCAGACGCTGACCGCGGAGCCCTCATGCGACTTGAACGACCATGCCATCTGCCCGGACGACAGGTCCCAGCAACGCAGGGTCCTATCCGAACTGACCGACAGCAACTGCTTGCCATCGGGCATCGCGTCGATCGAATTCACCCGTCCCGCATGGCCCAGCAGCGTCCCGGAAGCCTTGCCGGACGCGGTGTCCCAGATTTTGATCGTCCCATCGGCGCCCGACGACAATGCCCGACGGCCGTCCGGGGTGAAGCCTACGGACAGAGCGCCCTTCGCATGCCCTTGGGCCGTCCAAAGGAGCCTCCCCGAAAGGGCCTCCCAAAGCCGAACACTTCCGTCCTCATGCCCCGTGAGCGCCAGCCCTCCATCGGGAGACAAGACGGCGCAGAGCGCTCCGCCGGCCCCCTCGAACACCCGCTGGAGCCACGCCGACTTGAGCTCCCTGCGAACCCCTTTCAAGCTCAGCCGCGCTTGGAAGTCCAGCGCCTCGGAGGACTGCTCATAGCCCTTCACTGCTCGGGCTTTCATCAGGCTCGAATACGCTCTGCCGTACTGTCCTTCGGCTGCCTCCTGCTCCGCCCGCGCAAACAGCGTCCGGAAGGCGCTCTCCTCCATCTTCGCGCCCTCGGACCCCTGCGGCAGCACGACGAAGAGTTCCAGCGGCAGGTCGGCCCGCTTCTCCTCGACCCGCTTCTGCGCCGCGAGGACGAACGGGTTCCTGTGCGAGGACGAAAGAGCCTCGTCCAACGCCTTGGCCGCTGAACCCCAATCCCTTCTGCGCAGGTGGACGAGCCCGAGCAGATACCCCGGAGCCCAATCCTTGGAATGCGCTTTTTTGATCTCTCCCAGACGCGAGATCAGCTCCGCTTCCGTCGTTTTGCCTGTCAGGACACGGAGCATCCCCTGGTTGTACGCCGCCCCAGGGTGCGTAGGATCGATCTTCAAAGCCCGTTCGAACAAGCGCAAGGCCTCATCGGCACGGTCGAGATCGGCCATGCTCACGCCCTGGTTGTTCAGGGCGTCGGCCAGGAGGGGAGCTTCCTTGACCGCCTCGGGCAGGTACGGGTGTCCCGTGTGCCTCTCGAAAAATCCCTCCAGGCTCTCCCGGATCTCCCTGAACGACGCCGGCCGCTTGGACGGCTCCTCCAGCAAACAGCGGGCTATCAGCATCCCCGTGTCTTCCGAAACACCCAGCGGCACAGGGTACGACCACCGGCTCTCCAGCATGCGCGCGTAAAACGAGTCAGGCGGCTCGTCGTCGGCCATCGCGAAAGGCCGCTTGCCGCAGAGCAGTTCATGGAGGATGACCCCGAACGCCCAGATGTCCGCCGCCCCCGTCGCCTTCCCCGCCTGGGACCACTGCTCGGGCGACATATACTCCGGAGTGCCCATCCTACCCGTCATGGTCGCCTGCCGCACCCTGGCGATCTTCGCCCCGGTGCTCTGGCTCTCAGGTTCCTCCCCGTCATCGGAATCGCCGACCTTCGCCAAGCCGAAATCCGTCACTTTCAGCGCGCCGCCCGGCGTCAGGAGGCAGTTTCCGGGCTTGAGGTCGCGGTGGACCAGGCCGCGGCTATGAGCGTACTCCATGGCCCGCGCGATCTGGATGGCGATGCCCAGCGCATGGCCGCCGACCTTGCCCTCCTTCAGCCAGTCCGCCAGGCTTCCGCCTTCCATGTACTCGATGAAGATGCGCGGAAGGCCGCCGAGGATGCGCACGAAGCAGCAGGTCACGATCTGCGGATGAAGGCCCAGCCCGACCCAGGTGTTCGCCTCCTGGACGAACCGCTCCAGCGCGCGCCGGCTCGAGACCTTGTCCTCGCGCGGGCACTTGACCGCCAAGTCGATGCCCCAGCCCAGGTGCCGGACCTTGTACACCGACCCGAAGCCGCCCTCGCCGAGGACCGATTGGATCTCGTAGAGCCCTTCGACCGTGTCGCCAGGGTGCCAGGAACCGGGCCTTCGCTCCTGTGAAGATGATGGCCCGAGCGTCAGCGTCCCCTGAGGGCCCAGCGTCAGCGTTCCCTGCGGCTCGTCGTCTAAAGACATCCCCTTGGCGCCGCCCCCCAAGGTCATCGTTTCCTGTCCCTTGCGATCGAGCTTCACCTTCAGGTCCGCCATCCGGGCTTTCGCGTCCTCCGCATACTCGCGCCGTCGTTCGCCCGAATAGGCGATGAACTTCTCGTAGGCGGACACCGCTTCGGCCAGGCGGCCCTTGGCCTCGAGCCGCATCCCTAAGTTGTACCACGAAGCCGCATGCTGGGGATCCAAGCGCACGGCGGACTCCAGTTCAGCGATCGCCTCATCGTTCCTTTCGAGTTTCGCCAAGGCCACGCCCAGGTTGCAGTGAGCTTCAGCGACGGAGGGGTCTATCCGGATGGCTTGCTGGAACTCGAGGACGGCTTCTTGGAAGCGCCCGCTGGAGTAATGTGCGGCCGCTCTGTTGAAATGCTCAAGGAATTCAGGGTCGCCCATCTTGAAACTATCCTGACGATGTCATCAGGCGCCAGATCCGGACATGCGGGAGACGCCGTTTGGCAGGATGAACTGGATCTTCAACAAGTCTGGATTGTATCAAAAGGATGGGGATTCCCCGCGCAGGGCGAATTATCGTAGGCTATGGACAAATGAAGACGCGTATAGTCCTCGCGGCCTTCGGCCTCACCGACATCGGCCGATGCCGGAAGGAGAACCAAGACGCTTTCGTGGCCGACCCGGCTTTGGGGCTCTACCTCGTGAGCGACGGCATGGGGGGGCTCAACTCGGGGGCCGTGGCCTCCAAGGCCGTAGCTGAACTCTTCCCAAAGCTGCTCGCTCCGAAGCTCCCGAAAAGTTCTAGGAAGGCCCTCCTGGAAGACCTCAAGGACGCCGTCGCCTCCTTTAGCGAGATGCTGCGAGAGAAAGCGAAGGAGGAACCCCGCCTGCGCGGGATGGGCGCGACGCTCGTGATGGCCCTCGTCCGGGGCTCGGATGCCTACCTTCTCCATCTCGGCGACAGCCGCGCCTACCTGTTCGCAAAAGGCGCCCTCAAGCGCCTCACCCGCGACCATACGGTCGCTGGCGTCCTCGAAGCCCTGGGGAAGATCAGCGAAGCCGAGGCGCGGTCCCACCCCGCGCGCCACGCGCTCAGCCGCTACGTTGGGATGAACGGGAAAGCTGTGGCCGATGCCCTGCGGCTCAAGCTGAAGGCCGGAGAGCGCCTCCTCTTCTGCACCGACGGACTGACCAACATGCTGACCGACGAGGCCATCGGCGCCGTTCTGTCCGAGGAGAAGACCGTCGAGGGGGCCTGCCGCAAGCTGGTCGCGAAGGCCAACGAGGCGGGCGGAGGCGACAACATCACGGCGCTCGTGATGGAGTTTTCTAGGAATCCCGGCTGATCTTCTTGGCGAGGAGTTCCGCGTCCACGTCGCGCAGTTCGCCCGCGTGCGCCTTGAGCCAGGAGCCGAGCGACATCATCCCGAACTCCTTCTCGAAGCTGGCATCCCAGCGCTCGATGGCGGCCTGCTCGCGCATCGTGATGGCCCACCAGGGCGAGAAGTCCTTGCCGGGTGGGACCCAGATCGGCGGCTGTTTCGGTTCGGGGTCCGGGCCCCAGGCGAGCGGCTCGGGCTCGAAAGGCTTGGGAGCGGGAAGCGTCGGCTCAACCCGCCGCAGGGGGGACTGCGCCGGGGGGGGGAAGCGGTAGACCGTGTGCCGCCTGGAGGCGGCGCCCGAGAAGCCGATGGCGAAGAGGGTGAGCCCGACCAGCTGGAGGAAGGAGACTGTCCGGTTCTTGCGCGCGGGCCGCGCCGGCGCGGCCTCGGGCTGGGGGACCGGGACGGACACGCGGGAGGTCGCGCGCCAGCGCTCGCCGCCGCCCCAGGCCGGAAGGGTCGTCCGGCGGCCCATCGCCCGGCCGGAGATGACGACCGGAGGCGTCTGGGAGGCCTTCTGGCGCCGGCTCGCGACGTCGGCGTAGCGGGCGAAATCCTCCGCCTCGGAGAAGCCCTGCTCGAGCAGGCTCTTCTGCTGGCCGGAGGACGCGCCCGCGAGCGCCGGAGCGCCCAGGAGCAGCATCGCGAGGAGAGCCGATAGTCTCTGCATAGCCTCGCGGATACTATGGCCCCGCCAGGGAGCCCGCGGCTGAGCCCCTGGGCCTAGGCCCGAATAGGTCTAAAGGACTATTTTCCTCTGATTGGCAAACCGTATAGTTTACTGAACGGATTCTGCTGTATTTCGTATAGTAGACTATACGTGTTGAGCGCATGACGAAGCCCCTCCTGCTCTGCCTGGACTTCGACGGCACCCTGGCCCCCTTCGCGAAGCGCCTGGAGCTCGCCCGCATGCCCACGCGCACCCGCCGCCTGCTCGTACGCCTGGCCGAGAGGCCAGGCGTACGCCTCGCCTTCGTGAGCGGCCGCAAGCTCTCGGACATCAAAGCCCGGGCCGCCTTCCCCGATGCCTGCTACATCGGCAACTGCGGGCTCGAGCTCGAGGCGCCGGGCCTGCGCTGGCTCCACCCCGCAGCGCGCAAGGCGAAGCCCCTCATCCGAGCGCTCAAGGCGAAGCTCGGCCCCCTGCGCCGGCGCCTCCCCGGCCTCGTCATCGAGGACAAGGTCTATTCCGTGAACGTCCACTTCCGCCGGGCCCGGCGGCGCAACGCCGAGCTCATCGCCCGCTCGTTCCTCAAGCCCCTCGTGCAGGCCGCCCGCGGCCGCCTGCTTTTGCGCCGCAGCTGCCTGGTCTGGGAGGTCCTGCCCTCCGTGGACTGGGACAAGGGCGACGCCATCCTCCTGCTCGCCGAGCGCCTCGGCGGACGCTGGGACATCGTCTTCGTCGGCGACGACACCGCCGACGAGGAGGGGTTCAAGACCCTCGGGCGGAGGGCGGACACCTACCGGGTGGGAGGGGGGAAGACCAGCGCGCGCTTCCGGCTGGGCGGGCGCGGCGCGGTGTACGGCTTACTGCGGAAACTGCTCCGATGAAGAAGCGCCGCCGGTCGTTCTGGCACGACCCCAAAGGCGACCTTTTCCTGCGCGTGCCGGCCTTCCTCATCGTGGTCTTCCTGTTCTACGGGATGACCCATGACCTGCTGCTCAGGCCCTTGGCGGGCGTCATCAGAGAACGGCTCGAGCGGCCCGCCCAGGCGCGCACGCTCGCCGCGGCCGAGGCCTCACGCCTGCCCCCGCCGAAGCGCTTCGACCGCATCACCGGCTATTCCGCCAGCACCGGGTTCCTCATCCACATCGTCACGCCGGGCCAGTCGGAGTCCGTCGACTACCCCAGGCCGGAGTTCCTCCCCGACGGCTCGCTCGTCCTCCGGCAGCCGAAGACGATCCCCATCGGCAAGGGCTTCGAAGTCGCCGGCACCGGCGTCCGGAACGTGCACGGCGCCCACCGGCTCGAGACCTGCCTCGACCTGGCCGCTTCGAAGCTGAAGGCCCGCAACACGAGGCTCTCCTGGGCGGATCAGGTCGACTGGGAGGGCCGCTATGCGCTGGTGGCCTATTTCCATCCGGGGCCGATGACCCTGACGTGCTCTTCTGGTCCGGGGCGCCTCGAAGTGCCGCCCGCGACGCGCCGCCTCTGCCTGTTCTTGTCGAGGGCGGGGGAGAAGCTGTCGGCGCACGCGGCCATGGACGCGGACGAGGAGCGGCTCCTGTGCGAAACTTCGGGCCCGCCGGCCCCGCGCCCCTCCAAGCAGGTCGAACTGACCCTCATGCTGGCCCGGCCGCCGGAGAGCAGGCCCGACAAGCCCTTCGTCAGCACGGCCCAGGACGAATACCGCTTCTCGAAGTTCCAGCTGGTCTGCGAAGACCCGGCCGGCTGCAAGGCCCGGGCGGACTAGCCGCTCGGCTAGGACGCCTGCAGCTTCCTGAGCGCCTCGGCGACCTTCTCCGCGTCGAGCGCCGGGTCCACGTCCTTCTCGACCCAGCGCACCTTGAGGTCGGGCCCGAGGATGAATGTCCACCGCTTGGCCCAGCCCAGCATCCCTTTCGCCCCATAGGCTGAAAGGATCTTCCCGTCGGGGTCGGCCAGGAGCGTGAAGGTCAGCTTGTGCTTCTCGACGAACTTCTTCTGGTTCTTCACCGAGTCCTTGGAGATGCCGAACACCTCGGCGCCCAGCTTGCCGATGGGCTCCAGCGCGTCGCGGAACGCGCAGGCCTGCTTGGTGCAGCCCGGCGTGCCGCTCTTCGGGTAGAAATAGAGCACCGTCCACTTGCCCGCGCGTTCCTTGAGGTCGAAGGGCTTGCCCTGGTCCGTCTTCGCCGTGAAGGGCGGAGCCGGGTCGCCCGCCTTGAGCTCCGCGGCCGACAGGGCCGCGGGCGCGAACAGCGCGGCCAGAGCCACGAAGAGCTTCTTCATGGCAGCCGGTACACCCGCACGTAGTCCACTTCCATCCTCTGCGGGAAGACCGTCTCATCGACGCCCTTCTGCCCGCCCCACATGCCGCCGACCGCGACGTTGAGCAGAAGATGGAACGGCTTGTCGAAGGGCCACGAGCCGAAGCCCTTCCCATCGTTGGGGAAGGTCAGCACGGGCTTGTCGTCCACGAAGAACTCCATGCGCTCGGGCCTCCATAGGAGCGAGTACTCGTGGAATGCCGAGTCCGCGTCCGGGATGAAAAGCTTGGCCGTCTTCTGCGTGTTCATCGGCCAGTTGAAATCCTTGCAGTGGATGGAGGCGTGCACCCAGCCCGGGTCGTGGCCGACGTGCTCCATGATGTCGATCTCGCCCCGGTCCGGCCAGCCGACCGGGTCATTCGGAACGGGGGTGGAAAGCATCCAGATCGCCGGCCAGGTGCCGCGCCCCTTGGGGAGCTTGGCGCGCACCTTGATGAGCCCGTAGGTCCAGTCGCCCTTGTTCTTGCTCACGAGCCGGGCCGAGGTGAAGCGGTTCTTCCCGAAGTCCTCCTTGCGCGCCTCGACGATGAGCTTGCCGCCCTCGACCCGGGCGTTCTTGGTGCTCGACTCGGTGTAGTACTGCAGTTCCTGGTTGCCCCAGCCCTCGCCGCCCACGTCGTAGCTCCACTTGGCCGGGTCGGGCAGGCCGGGCTTGTCGAACTCGTCCGACCAGATGGGCTTGGGCTCCCGGCAAGCCAGCGAGCCCAGCGCGGCGGCGGACAACAGGACGGCCAGCAACTCTCGTCGTGCCATGGCCCGTCCATTGTAGCGCATTCGGGACAGGGGTCCCAGATTGTCCGTTGATGCCGGTCAAAGGCCGGCATCAAGCCGTTTCGTTGACTCCAGCCATAACGGACAGGCGGGGGGGAAGGCTATACTTTCACCAGGAGAAAACAGATGACCACCCCTTTGAAGACTCTTGCCGCAGCCGCCCTCGCCCTCGGACTCGCCGGCCATGACGCCGCCGCCCAGGTGAACATCCAGATCCGCCTGCCCGGCGTGCGCACCCCGGTCCCGACCCAGCCCGTCCGCCTTCCCACTCCCTTGATCCCCGTGCGGCCCCTGCCCACCCAGTTCGCCCTCATGCCGGCCCAGCAGGCGATCCAGCCGGTCGTCCTTCCCAAAGTGGAACTGCCGCCTGCCGCCATCCCCGCCCAGCCCCGGATCATCGCTCCCGGCCAGACCGGCCCGGCTCCCGTGGCCGTCCTCATCGAGAACGTCATGAAGGACGAGAACACCCCCAAGAGCGCCATCCTCAACAAGGTCTTCGACGGCGGCGATGCCCGAGTCGTCGGCCAGGCCGCCGCCCCGGTGGACCTGCGGGACGAAGAAGACCTCCCTGAAGAGCCCCGGACCCAGCCCACCCGCCGCGTGACCCTGCCCGAATGGGAGCTCGAGCAGGACCTCGGGATTAGATAGATCTTTCCAACGTTTTTTCATTTAACATTCATTTAACAATCGCGTAACAGGGCCGCAACCTCCATATTCCATATTCGGGATGGAGGAGATGATGAGCCCCCAGACGAAGGTCCAGACGAAATGGGAAGACCTGGTCGACCGCTCGGCCAAGCCTGTTCCCGCTCCTGAGTCCAAGGCTCCCGCGCAGTCCGACCCCGAGAAGCAGATCGCCTCCTACATGACCCACGAGCTCCGCGCGCCCCTCACCTCCATCCGCTCGGCCCTCTCGCTCCTGCAGGAGCAGCTCAACGGCCGCCTCGCCGGCGACGAGAAGCAGATCCTGAACCTCGCCGTCCGCAACTCCGAGCGCCTCAACTTCCTCATCAACGACATCCTCGATTTCGGCAAGATCCGCGCGGGCAAGATGAGCGTCGACCTCGAGGTCGTCCGCCCCGAGGAGCTCATCAAGGACGCCGTCGACAGCATGCGCGCCTGGGCCGTGGCCAAGGGCGTCAAGCTCGTCCTCCTCGAGTCCGAAGAGCCCCTGCCCCGCGTCCACGCCGACCGCAAGCGGACGGTGCAGGTGCTCGTGAACCTCCTCTCCAACGCCATCAAGTTCACCCCCGCCTACGGCGTCATCGAGGTCGCGGCCGCCCCCGGCCGGCACGAGCACCTCGGCACCGTGGCCTTCAAGGTCAAGGACTCGGGCCCCGGCATCCCCCACGAGGACCTCGAGCGCATCTTCGCCTGCTTCGAGCAGTCGGCCCTCGGCGCGAAGGTTTCGCAGGGCACCGGGCTCGGCCTCACCCTCGCGAAGGCGATGGTGGAGCTCATGGGCGGGCGCATCTGGGCGGAGAGCTGGAAGGGGCTGGGCGCCACCTTCCGCTTCACCCTGCCCATCGTGCAGAGCGACATGGCCCGCCCCGTGCGGGCCTACCCCAAGAAGACCGAGTACCACGGCCTGCTGCTGAACCTCTTCCGCCGGATGAACTCCTTCATCGCGGCGCTCTTCGCCTAGCCTCCCGAATTTGCGACAATGGCCTCATGAGGCGCTTCACTCGTCTGCTGCCGTGCCTCCTGCTCTTCTCCGCCTGCTCCATCAAGAACGTGAAGGTCTCCCGGATCGACCTTTGCCGGGATGGGGATTGCCGGCCCTCGCCTGTTTCCGACGAGGACAAGCTTTTGAGCACCCTCTACGGCATGCTCAGCAGGGCCGAGAACTCGGACGCGCAGGTCTACGCCGCAGACCCCGTCACGGGCAAGCAGACCGGCAAGGGCATCCACTTCTACATCCAGGGCGGCCCGATGCCCGCCCCGACCAAGCTGAACTCTTACCGGATCTCCGACGTGCTCTTCATCGACCGGGAGAAGAAGGAGATCAAGTTCCGCATCAAGCCCCGCTCGACCTGGCTGTTCCTACCCATCCTCTGCGCGGAGGGGGATGGGACGCTGAGCGTGCGCTCCCCCACGGACATCCAGGGCACCTTCGCGAGCGTCTGCACCTGGATGATCGTCGGCACCTCCCGCTGGCGCTTCGACTGGAAGATCGACCGCATCGACGCCGAGAAGGGCCTGCTCTGGGGGCACTACGCCATCAAGGGCGGCGGCCCTCTCTGCTTCGGAGGCGGCTCCGGCTACCACATCGTCCGCCTTCAGACCGGGGCCTCCTCGCCCGAGCCGGCGAAGACCCCGCCTCCGCCTCCGCTCGTCCAGACCCCGCCTCCGCCTCCGAAGCCGGCGCCGAAGCCGAAGGCTCCAGAGGAGCGCGTCGAAGTCCTCTCATCGATCCCCGATCTATCCTTCGAGACCCGCCTCTCCGACGAGGGCCGCGACCTCGTCCTGGACGGAGGCGAGGAGATCTCCTTAAGAGTGGAAGTCTCCAACAAGGGCCAGGCCCCGGCCGAGAAGGCCCGCGTGGTCCTTTCGGGCACTCCCGAGCTGGTCTCCGCCCTGGGCAAGGAGCGGAGCTTGGGCGACATCGCCCCCGGCGCTTCGGTTTCCGCCGAGTTCAAGGCGCGCCTAGGCGCCGAACTTCCCACGCAGAGCGCCGACCTCCGGGTGGAGATCCTCTACGGAGCCGGAACGCCCGCTGGCGCCAAGACGCTCAAGGTGGCGATGCGGCCGCGCGCGCGCAAGGAGAGCGTCGAGATCCTCTCGGACATCAACGTGGACGACGTCCCTCCCCGCATCCAAGGCGGGCCGAGGGGGGAGAACGCCGCCCTCGTCGTCGGCATCATGGGCTACCGGGAGAAGAGCATCCCGCAGGTCAAGTACGCGGTCCGGGACGCGGAGGTCATGGCGAAGTACCTCGAGAACCTCGGAGGCATTCAGCCCGAGAACCTGAAGCTCCTCACCAACGAGACCGCCACCAAGAGCGACATCGAGGCCTACCTCAACGACTGGCTGCCCCGCCGCGTCGGCAAGGACTCCACCGTCTTCGTCTATTTCTCCGGCCACGGTTCGCCGGGGCCGCAGGGGCAGGAGGCCTTCCTCGTGCCCTACGAGGGGCACCCGGACTTCCCCTCCAAGCTTCTGCCCGTCAAGCAGGTCTACGAGGCGCTCGCGAAGCTGCCGGCCGAGCGGGTCGTCGTGATGCTCGACAGCTGCTTCTCCGGCGCGAAGGGCCGCAGCGTGGCCGGCGCCGGCACCCGGCCCCTCGTCACGACGGCGGCGGAACCCGAAGGCGCCGCCGGCGGCAAGCTGGTCGTGCTCGCGGCCGGGACGGGCGGGCAGGTGAGCTCGGACCTCGACAAGGCGAAGCACGGCCTTTTCACCTACTACCTCCTCAAGGGGATGCGCGGCGAGGCGGACGCCGACGGCGACGGCCAGGTCACGGTGGGCGAGCTCTACGAGTACGCCCGCGTCCAGGTCTCACGCGAGGCTTCCCGGGAGCTCAACCGCGACCAGACCCCGGCGCTCCTCCCGGCCGGCGCGCCCGCCAGCCTGCTCGATGCACCGGTGACCCGCAAGAAGTGAACGGCCGAAAGCTGCGCTTCCTCCTCATCGGCATCGCCGTCATCGTCGTCTCGGCCTTCTTCGACAACATCCGCGGCCCGCTCCTCCCCGTCTTCGCACGGGACTACGGGCTCAGCTACGGGCAGGCCGCCGCCTTCTTCTGGGCCTCGAGCGTCACCTCGTTCCTCATCGGAATGATCTCCGTGCCCCTGCTCGCGCGCTGGACGGAGCGCACCTACATCCGCGCCGCGATGCTCATCCAGTGCCTGGCGGTCCTCTGCGCCGCGGGGGGGAGCTACGCCTCGCTCATCGTCTCGGGCCTGTTCTGGGGCGCGGGCAACACCGCCATCGGGATGTCGTCGAACCTGGTCGTCCTCCGGGGTACTACGGATGAGAACCGGAGCCGGAGGATGAGCGCCCTGCACCTCTTCTACTGCCTGGGAGCCATCGTCCCGGCCTTCTACGCCGCGCAGACCGCGGACCGCCTGCCTCTGCCCGCCATCCTGCTCCCCACGCTCTCCCTGCTCATCCTGCTCTGGGCGGCCACGGAGCCGCTCCCGAAGCACGCCGAGGCGGCCCCGGCCCCGCAGATGCCCTGGGCCAAGATGCTGGCCCCCCACGCCCTGGTCTCGAACCTGCTCATCTCGGTCTACATCCTGGGCGAGGTGCTCACCTCGATGTGGCTCGTGACCTACCTCACCGGCCAGCGCGGCCTGAGCGTGACGGAGGCGAGCGGGAGGATGCAGCTCTACTTCCTCGCGATGGCCTCGAGCCGGGCGCTGGGCATCTTCCTGTTCCGCTCCGGCTGGGAGAGCGCCCTGCCCGCCCCGCTGATGCTCGCCTCCGCCGCCTCCCTGAGCGCCGGGCTGGCCGGCTGGGATGCGGGCTTCCTGCTCGCGCCTTTCTTCTTCGGCCCCATGTTCCCGCTGCTGGCCACCCGGCTGGTGAAGGACTACCCGAAAGAGTACCCGAGCCTCACCGCCTTCATGTACGCCGTCTGCACCATCCTGCTCGCGCTCGGGCACGTGCTCCTGGGCTGGGTGAGCGACCGCTTCTCCCTGCAGGCGGCCTACCGCGTGCCGAGCTTCTGCATCCTCGCCGCCCTCCTCCTGCTCGGCCTGCGCTCTCGCCTCTCCCCGCCGGCCTGATGGCGGATCTCTCGGCGCTCGGCTGGGCCTCGCTCGCCGTCTTCGTCTTCCTCGCCGGCGTCGTGGACGCCCTGGCGGGCGGAGGGGGGCTCATCACCCTGCCGGCCTACCTGGCCGCGGGCCTGCCGCCCGCCCTGCTGTTGGGCACCAACAAGCTCGCTTCGACCATCGGGACCACCGTCTCGACCTTCAAGTACGGCCGCGGCCTGAAGCTCTCCTTTCACTCCATGCTCCCAGCCGCCGCGGCCGCCCTGCTGGGCTCCTGGTTCGGGGCGCGGCTCGCGCTCTGGATGGACCCGCTCTGGATCCGCTGGCTGCTCTTGGGCGCCCTGCCCCTCGTGGCGGTCTCCGTGCTCAGCAAGCACCGCTTCGGAGAGGCGGACGATAGCGGGCGGTTCACCCCGCGTGCCCTGTTCGCCCGCTCGTGCGCCGTCGCCCTGCCCATCGGCGCCTACGACGGCTTCTTCGGGCCCGGCACGGGCACCTTCCTCGCTCTCGGCTTCAGCCGCCTCTGCCGCTTCGACCTTCTCAGGGCCACCGCCTGGGCCAAGGCCGTCAACCTCGTGTCCAACGCTTCCGCCCTGGCCGCCTTCCTGCTGGCCGGCAAGGCGCACCTCGCCGTGGGACTCTGGATGGGCGCGGTGAGCGTCGCCGGCCACTGGACCGGCTCCCACCTCGGCCTGCGGAAGGGTTCCCAGGCCATCCGCCCGGTCATCGCCCTCGTCTGCGCGGGCCTTTTCTTCAAGGTCCTATTCGACTCCTTCTAGTAAGCTATAATCACCTGCCTTTGCGCGTATGGACCTCGGCTATCTGGAAGGACTCATCGGGGCGCTCCGGGAACTGCCTCACTGGCTCAAGAGGGTCCTCGTCTACGGCCTCCTCCTCGCCTGCGTTTTGAGCGGCCTGAAGGCCTATCAGCACCTCCGAAGCAAGATCTCCATCGAGTACGACGCCCGCGGCACGCAGACCTACGGGGGGGACCTGGGCGGCCGCGGCCTCGAGCTCAAGCTGGCCGAGACCGGCTCCGACAAGCGCGAGGTCTCGGCCATCCTGAAGGCCATCCAGAAGCACGGCGGGCAGAACCGGCAGTTCCCCGGCGACTCCTACGAGCTCGTGCGCTCCACCTCCGAGGAGTTCCTCCACCTGACCCTCGTGCGGGGCCTCAAGAAGATCGTCGTCACGCCCGACGAGAAGGGATTCTCGGTTTCGGTGAGCAGCGTCCCGGTCGCCCTCATCCATCTGAGCGCGAAGGGCCCCATCAAGGGCAACCTCTGGATCTCCATGCAGAAGCAGGGAGTGCCGACCACCCTCATCCAGGAGTTCGCCGACGTCTTCCAGTGGTCGGTGGACTTCCTGACCGAGACCCAGGACGGCGACCGCTTCGCCATGACCTGGTCGGAGCGCCACAGCCCCGACGGCCGCGTCTGGGGCCGCACCATCGAAGCCGGAGTCTATGACGGCCGGGTGGCCGGCCGCAGCTTAGGGATCCAGTTCATGGACGGCTACTACGACGCCCGGGGGGAATCTCTGCAGAGCATGTTCCTCAAGGCCCCGCTGAGCTACCGCCGCATCTCCTCGTATTTCTCCTCCTCGCGCTACCATCCCATCCTCAAGAAGCGCCGCCCGCACCACGGCATCGACTACGCGGCCCCCTACGGGACGCCGGTCTCGGCCATCGGCTCGGGCGTGGTCGCGAGGAAAGGCTACCTGGGCGCCATCGGGAACGCGGTGGAAGTCCGCCACAACGGGACCTACACGACCCTCTACGGCCACCTCAAGGCCTTCGCGAAAGGCATCGCCCACGGCGTGCGGGTGCGCCAGGGCCAGGTTTTGGGCTACGTCGGCTCCACCGGGCTCTCGACCGGCCCCCACCTGCATTTCCAGTTCAGCCAGAACGGCAGGCCGGTGAACTTCATGCGCATCCGCACTCCGCGCGAGCGCTCCGTCCCGAAGGCCAAGATGGCCGAGTTCGCGGCCCTGCGCGAGCGCCGCCTCCGGGAGATGGGCGAGTTCCAGACCGAGCTGACGGCCAAGGAGAGCGCCGCGACCGCCGCCCACAAGAAGCGCCAGAAGACCTGAAGCCTACGGCTTCCCGGCCCTCTTCCTGAGTTTCGCGTCCAGCCGCGCCGCCTCGGAGGCGTCCTTCGGCCTCATCAGCAGGAGGCTGATCCTGCCGGCCGGAGAATCCAGCCTGGACGCGCGGACGGGGGCGTAGGGAGCCATCAGGGGCTCGGCCATCTCCTTCGTGAAGCCGCACGCCCTGGCGAGGTGCCCCATGGACTCGACGCCGAAGGTCTCGGAGAGGGTGAAGGCCGGCGCCCCGCTCCTGCGCATCTGGGCGAGATAGGCGTTGACCGCATCGAGGCCCGGGCCCCGCCCGCCGCTATCCAGCCGCTCCGACAGTGCGATCTGCTCGAGCCCCGCGAACAGGTTCAACAAGGGCGGCAGAGGATAGAACCTTCCGGAATGCAGCAGCAAGCTGCCCGGCGGGGCATGCCGGCCGACCTCCTCCGCGAAAGCGACCCAGGGCCCCCAACCCCGGAGCGAGCGGTAGTACCGCTTCAGGCCCTCCTGGGGGAAGTCCGGGGGGGAGAGGAAATAGGCCGCGAAAGCCTCGGCCGGGGCCCGTTCGGTCGCCGGCAGTTCCACGGACGGAGAGTCCGTCCCGAAGGGCGCACGCGGGTGCTTCAGCACGACGATGGCGTCCGCGTCGAAGACCTTCCGGTAGCCCTCCCGGGCCAGCAGGGTGACGACCCGCCCGACCTTGGGCCGGGCGACGTACTGCTTCCTCGCCAGGACGTATTCGGGCAGGAAGAGGCCCCGCATGAACATCTCGTCGACGGCCTGCAGCAGCTTGAGCTGCTTCCTCAAGGCCAGGGCGGGGGCGGCGGGCGCCTCCGTCCAGACGCTCGCTCCCTCCGGGACCGCGCGCACCGCGGCCCCCAGGGTGCGGGCGTCCGCGGCCGAGAGATAGTCCAGGAAGTGGACGCGGAAAACCTGGTGCGTCAGGCCCAGGACCAGGCAGACCGCCGCGGCCAGCCGTCCGGGGTCCGTCCTCGCCAGCGGGGAGCGGAACAGGAAAGCCAGCCCGAGGATGGCGCACCAGAGCGCCGGGCCGAAAAGGTAGGCCGCCTGATGGCCGGTGAGCTGATGGAAGGTCGTGCCCGGATCCGCCAGCAGCATCGGAAGGGAGGCGGCGGCGAACACGAGCAGCGCCCAGCCGGAGGCCAGCGGGAGCAGGGCTGTATGAAGGAGGGTGAGGACGGTCGGGACGACAGCCCGGGGCGACGGGAGGTCCCCGGCTCCGGCCCGCAGGTGGGCGTAATAGTTGCCGACGTACCGGGCGGTCTCTTCGGGGTTCCCGGCGGTCCTCAGCTTCATCTCGAGCCCGAAGAGGACGAGCGCGAGCGCGGCCGTCCCCAGGCCCCTGAGCGCCCCGGCCTTGTCGCGGCGGCTCAGGGCGGAGGCGGCGAGGTAGGCGCCGAAGCCTCCCAAGGTCACGGCCGCATGCTCGCTGCAGCCCAGGAAGGCGATGCCGGCGGCCAAGGCGGGCCACGGCCGCCGGGTCTCCAGGAAGTAGACGGCCCACAGGAAGAACGCGGGCAGGACGCTCTGCATCAGAATCGGAGAGCGGATGATCTCGACGGCGGAGGGCGCGGCGTAGGCCAGGAGCATCCCGAGCCAGCCCGCGGCCCTCGAGCCCGTCAGGCGCCGGGCCAGCATGAACGCGCACAGCCCCGTCGAAGCGAGGAGGAAGGAGTGCGGCAGGTAGAGCCCCCACGGGCGCGGGACGAGCGCCAGCACGGGGGCATAGAGCGCGTGGGTGGCGTGGAAGTGGATCGAGAGGATGTCCAGGCCCCGGATCGTGCTGTAGGTCCCCTGGCCGTGCAGGAGGCCCCAGACCAGGTTGATCGTGTCCGCGTTGTCGATGGGGTAGACCAGGGAGTAGGCGAAGTGCCGGACGAGGTAGAGGTGGGAGACGTAGGCGAACGCCCCGGCCGCGGCGACCCAGGGGCCCGGCCCCCAGGTGCCCGAGCCCTCCTCCAAGTCCGACCAGAGCCGGCGGCGCGCGGGCGCCCAGAGGAGCAGCGCCGCGGCCGCGCAGAGCAGGGGCCCGAGGGCCCGGACGAGGGCGATGTGGGCGAAAAGGCTCTGCCGCGTCCAATCCAGGCTGGAGAAGCCGCGGACGAGCTCCCAGGCCAGGGCGAGCCAGGGAAGGACGGCGGGCCAGCAGAAGCGCGCCATGGTCTTCCGGGTATTATACGCCTTAATCGGCGGCTTCCGTTTGCGGCATCCCATGCCATTTGTTACCGTTCCATTGGATGAGAGTCCCCAAAGAGCGCTTCCTCGACCTCGCCGACCAGGCTTTCGAAGAGCTGCCCGAAAACCTGCGGGAGACCCTCTACAACGTCGAGATCGACGTGAAGGCCTCGCCCGGCCGGGAGGCCGGGCGCTGGAAGGGCGACCGCGGCCTTCTGGGGCTCTACGTCGGCGCGACCCGGGAGGAGATGATGAGCCCCTTCTCGGGCTCCTACCTGCCCTCGCGCATCCTCCTCTACCACCGCAACATCGAAGCCCTCTGCCAGGACGAGGCGGAGCTCGTCCGCCAGGTCCGGCTGACTTTGCGCCACGAGATCGCGCACCACCTGGGGATCAGCGACAAGGAGCTGAAGGCGAAGTGGCCGGAGGGCGCCTGAGCGCCCTCCGGAGGGCGCGTGATTTCTGCTTTAATGCCCTCATGAGTGGGCTCTTCCGGACATTCCTCGCCTGCGCCGCCCTCAGCCTGCCCGCCCATGCCCAGGAGGAGAGCGGCGATGAGCTCGACGCGCGCCTGACCCGCGTCGAAGGAGCGGTCTACGTCCACACCTCGACCGGGAGCGAGGAGGAGTTCCTCCCGGCCGAGGAGGACATGTCCCTCGAGGCCGGAGACCTGGTGCGCACCGGCTCCGGCGCCTCCGCCGAGGTCACGCTGGGCGGGGACTCGATCATCGAGCTGGGGCCCGACACGGACTTCATCGTCGACTCGCTCGCCCCGGAGGAGAGCGGCTTCCGCCTGGGCATCGGCTCGCTCGTGGCCAAGATCCAGGCCCTGCTCGAGGGCCGGCGCATGGATTTCCACACCCACGCCGCCGTCTGCTCGGTGCGAGGCACCGAGCTGGCCCTCACCCAGGAGGGCGACGACCAGCCGGCCCACGTGGGAGTCTTCGACGAGGGGCGCGTCTCGGTGCGCTCGCGGGGCGCGGACGGGGAGACCCTGCTCGGCCCCGGACAGGAGGCCGAGGTGCGGCGCGGCCTTCCGCCGGGCAAGGCCCGCAGGCTCAAGGCCCTGCTGGGACGCAAGGGCCGGCTCGCCTTCGTGCGCCAGAGGCATTCCTCCCTGCCCTCCCGCTGGAAGCCCCGCTCCCCGCAGGAGCGCAGGGCCCTGCGCATGAAGTTCGGGGGGCGCAAGCCCCTCAGGCCGGAACAGCTCAAGGGCATCGGAGAGAAGCTCAGGCAGAGGCGCTACGATCGATCCAAGCCCCGCCGGCCCTCGCTCCAGCGCAAGAACCCGCCGCGGCGCGGGCCGGAGCAGCGCCTGAAGGGCCCGCCGCCGAAGGAACGCTTGAAGCAGGGCGGCCAGAAACGCCCGCAGGAGCGCCAGCGCCGCCAGAAGCCGGGCAAGCGGAGATAGCCGCGCTTTAGTAAGATACAGCCTGCCATGGAGCCAAAGAAATTCACCAAGGGCAAGCACCAGTACACCCAGTGGGGGAAGGTCACGGAGGTCCGCACCATGTCCGAACCGAAAAGCCAGCCGCCGAACCCCGTCCAGCTGCAGGTGGACGCCGACGACGCCACGGCCCAGGGCGTCTACGCGAACCTGGCCGGCGTGATGCACACCGAGACCGAGTTCGTCCTGGACTTCCTCTTCCTCCAGCCCAACCAGCCCAAGGCCAAGCTCCGCTCCCGCATCATCTCGAGCCCCCTCCACACCAAGCGCATGCTCGCGGCCCTGGCCGACAACGTCCGCATGTACGAGGAGCGCTTCGGCCTCATCTCCGACCGGCCCGCGGGGCCGCCTCAAGCCCACGCGTAAGGCCCTCATGCTGCTGCAGCTATTGCTGGCCGTCGTCTGCGTCATGGACTCCAAGGCCGCGGAGCCCCAGCCGCTCCACAAGCTCGAGCGCCAGGAGCTCTTCGGCCGCCTCGAATCCGACGCCCGCTCGGTGCGCAACTACCGCAGGGGCCTGCAGGCCGCCCTCCAGGCCGCCGCCAAGCACCCGGACCTCTTCCCGCCCAAGAAGCTCTCCCAGAAGCGCATCCTGAGCCGGGAGCAGAAGGAGGTCCTCTGGAGCGTGTGGAGGCCCTTCCTCGACTACCTGCTCGCCCTCGACTCCATCGGCCGCTATTACCACGGCTTCTACCGCCTCGACGGAGCCGACCGCCGGGACGCGCTCCTCATCGCCTACTCGGCCTTCCTGGCCCGCTACCGCTGGTCTTTGGAACTCATCCGCCTGGCCGAGAACGACCCGGCCGCGGTGATCGCCCTCAACGAGCCCGTCCGGGAGCTCGGCCTCGCCGAAGAAGGCGCCTACGACCAGCTCAAGTACCGATATCTCCACGTCGCACGGGCCACCGAGTTCGCCGCCTTCGAGGCCGTCTACAAGGCCGACCCGCCCAAGCGCCGCAACTCGCTGGTCACGGGCGTCGAGGAGGACTCCGCCGCGGTCTGGAAGTTCGGCAAGGGCCAGGCCGAGGCCCTCACGCTCAAGAACGGGCTCGCCATCCTCAAGAAGGCCGGCACCGAGGCGTGGTTCCCCGTGCAGGCCGGGGTCTCCGAGTGGATGGGCGACACGAAGGTCCTTAGAAAGGACTGGTCGCTCATCTCGCCCCAGCAGGCCGAGGAGGCCGGCAGGCGCCTTCAGCCCGGGGACATCCTGCTGACCCGCCGCGAGTGGTACCTTTCGAACGTCGGCCTGCCGGGCTACTGGCCCCACGCGGCCCTCTACGTCGGCACGCCCGAGGAGCGGCGGAAGTACTTCGGCGACCCGGAGCTGAAGGCCTGGGTCTCGGCGCAGGGGGTGGGGGACGGGAACTTCGAGACGCTGCTGAGCGTCAAGGCGAAGAGCACCTACGGCAAGAGCCGCGAGCCTTTCTGGGACGGCCTCCCGCCGCGGGTCCTCGAGGCCATCAGCGAAGGGGTCACCTTCACCTCGCTCGAGCACGCCCTCGACGCCGACTCGGCGGCCGCCCTGCGCCCCCGGCTCTCCCGGAAGGAGAAGGCCCTGGCTTTGCTGAAGGCGTTCCGCTACGCGGGCCGGCCCTACGACTTCGACTTCGACTTCGCCACGGACGACAAGCTCGTCTGCACCGAGCTCGTCTACAAGGCCTACGAGCCCGCCAAGGGCCAGAAGGGCCTCAAATTCCCGCTCGTGGACATCCTCGGGCGCATGGCGACCCCGGCCAACCTCATCGCCAAGCAGTTCGACGAGCAGTTCGGCACCGCCTCCAAGCAGCTGGACTTCGTGTTCTTCTACGACGGCAACGAACAAGCCGGAGCCGCAGCCGACGCCAAGGAAGACGAGTTCTGCCGGAGCTGGCGGCGCCCCAAGTGGCACATCCTCGTCCAGGACAGGTGACTATGAGACTGCATCGCCTCTGGGTTCCCCTTCTCGCCGGCCTCCTCGCCGTCTGCGCCTGCTTTGCCCCCAAGCCCTTCAAGAAGAACGCAGGGAAGACGGTCTTCACCCGGGAGGCCACCAGCCGCTCCCACGAGGTCTCCCTCGGAGAGACCTTCCGCATCGAGCTGCCGGCCAACGCCACCACGGGATACGAGTGGAAGTTCAAGGAGCTCGACGGGAACCTCCTCCGGGTGGACTCGTCGGGCTACGACCGCTCCTCCAACCCGAAGCTGGCCGGAGCGGGGGGGACGGCGTGGTGGGAGCTCCGGGCCCTCCAGACCGGCAAGACCGTTCTGCGCCTGCTCTACTATCGTCCCTGGGAAGGGGAGGCGAAGTCGGGCGACGAGTTCAATCTGTCCTTGTCGGTCGAAAAGCCCTAGCGCCGGTCCAGCCGCCGCCGCAGAGCCGCGCCGATGCGCGCCCCGGCCATGCAGGGCAGGGAGAGGACGAGGAACAGGATGAGGCCGAGCGGGAGCAGGTTCCCGCTGGGGTTCCGGACGAACGCGGCCGCCGCCTGCCCCCCGAACCCCGCCAGCGCCCAGCGCCACGAGCGGTCAGGAAAGGCGTAGCCGAGCGCCCCCGAGACGATGAACATCACGGGCATCCCGACCGACCAGTAGAGCCCGCTGTCCCAGGCCTCCCGTCGTCCCGACTCCGCCATGATCCCGAGCCAGACCGCCGCCCCGGCCGCCGCGGCGAGCGCGTAGGGCAGAGCCTTTTTATGACTGCTCACTCGTAGACCTTCCCGCGGTTCTTCTTCGTCTCGGAGCGGCGGTGCTTGGCCTCCAGGATGCGCTCCTTCAGGCGGCGAGGGCGGGGGCGCTTGCGGCGGCGCTCCTTCTCGGCGGCCGAGCGCCGCGCCTCCTGCAGCAGGCGCTTGCGCTCCTCGACGGTCGAGAGAAGGCGCTCCCAGGCCCGCTGACGGTTCTGCCACTGGCTGCGCTCCTCGGAGCAGCGGACGACGATGCCGGTGGGGCGGTGCTTGAGGACGACGCAGGTCTCGACTTTGTTGACGTTCTGCCCGCCGGCCCCGCCCGAGCGGGCGAAGCTCTCCTCGACATCCTCGCGTCGGATGCCGGCGGCCTTGAGGCGCTCCTCGAGCGGACCCTCTATCCCAGCACTCCCGCGGCCGAGAGGATGGCGATGAAGACGCCGAGCAAGGACTCGCCGGCGATGATGCCCGAGGCCGTGGTCACGATGTAGTCGTCGGCGGCCTTCTGGTGCTTCTTCTCCATGTAGAGGGTGATGAGCGCCCCGATGAACATGGAGAGGGAGTTGAAGAACGGGATGACCATGGCCAGCCCGATGCCCGTGGCCGAGGGGATGTAGGCCCGAGCCTTCGGGAAGAGGAGTTCCAGGGCGGGGATGAGCAGCCCGACGCCCAACCCGATGAAGAGCCCCCAGCGGGCGGTCGGGTGCAAAGCCTGGAAGCCCTCCGAGAGCAGCCGGGCCACGGCGGCCCAGACCTGCGCCGAGGGCGCCGGCCACTTGTCCGAGCCCAGGGCGGCCGCGTCCGGCACCAGGATGTAGAAGGCCGGCACCACGATGAGCGTCCCCGCGAAGATGCCCAGAAACTGCGCCAGGAACTGCTTGCGCGGGTTCGCGCCCAGCAGGTAGCCGGTCTTCAAGCCCGTGAGCAGGTCGGCCGAGGAGCCGGCGGCTCCCGCTGTGACGCCCGCAGTCATGAGGTTCGTGACGTGGTTGCCCGGAGCCAGCACGCCGAAGAGCAGCTGGGTGATCTTGCCCATCGCCCCGATGGGGGTCGTGTCGGTCTCGCCGGTCACGCGGCAGGCCACCACCGCGAGGAAGAAGGTCATCAGGATGGCGACGATGCTCATCCACCACGAGGTATGGAAGCAGTACTGCATGACGGCCATGCAGCCCAGGCCGGAGAAAAGCGTGCCCCACAGGAACCAGGAGTTGGGGACCTCGATGTCGTCCATCGGGTCCCTCTCGGAACTCTTCTTCCCCAGACCCAGGGTCGCGGCGAAGCCGCTGAAGACCGTCAGGATGGAGCGCCACTGCAGGGCGAAGGAGAAGAGGGCCGAAGAGACCATGATGGCCGCGCCCGCCCAGGTGCTCCAGCGCACGATGGCCCGATAGCCGAGGTCCGCGCCGTCGGGTCCGATGGGGATGGCTCCGATCTTCACGGCCCAGGGCGCCAGGATGCCGTAGTTGATGCAGGCGCCGAGCAAGAGCGACCAGCACACCTTCCAGCCCATGATGGCGCCCGCGGCGATCATGATGGCGCTCATGTCGAAGTGGATCGTCCACTTGGTGAGGGCGAAGCCCCCGAGGGTCAGGTTCCCGAAGGACAGGTGGCCCGGGATCTGGATGAACTTGGGGAGGCCCGCGTCGCGGCACCAGGCCACGACCGCGCCCAGGGCGCCGGCGCAGCCGAGGGCCTGGGCCTTCTTCATGCCCTCTTCGCCCTCCGCGTGCAGGCTTTTGAGCGTCTCGGCGCAGGCGAGGCCGCTCGGGAAGCGGAGCTGTTCGGCGTTGATCATCTGCCGCTTCATCGGGATGGCCATCATCACGCCGAGCGCGGCGAGGAACAGCGTCCAGGCGCCGAGCACCTGCCAGGACATGTGCGTGCCCGTGATGAGCAGGTAGGCCGAGATGGCGGAGACCATCGTCCCGCCCGTGGAATAGCCGGCCGAGGAGGCCGTGGTCTGCATCACGTTGTTCTCGAGGATGGTCATGTCCGTCTTGAAGAGGTTGAGGGTCCTCAGGACCTTGGTGATGGCGAAGGCGAGGATGCAGGCCGTGATGGCCACGCCGAGGCCCCAGCCGGTCTTGAGGCCCACGTAGAGGTTCGAGAGCGACATGAACCCGCCGAGCAGAGCGCCCATGATGACCGCGCGCACGGTGAGCTGGGGGATGTCGCCCTTGTAGGTGTTCTTGAGCCACTCCGCGTCGAGCTGGGCGGGCGTCTTCTTCTGCGGCTCGGTCTCCTTGAAATCCTCCAGGTCCGGGAAGCCCTCGGATTCCTCTTCGACGGTGTGCTTATGCTCGTCGCTCATGAATTCTCCTCAGAAAATCCGACGGGACTGATCAACATGCCTACGGATTATACTAAACGGGAAGGGACGCCTTGAGTCAGTCGAGCCAGCAGTCGGCCCTGACCATCGTGGTGAGACGGCAAGCCTGTCATAGCACGACACGCAGAGCTCTAGGGCAAAACGAGCAGCGTGCGCAGCCCCGCCCCGACCGTGTGGAGCAGGTAGCCTGAGGTCCCCGCGGCCCCCGCCGTGACGGAGGGGATCTTCTGGATGCCGTAGCCCGCGATAAGGACGACGCGCCGAGAGAGGGTGAGGTAGCCCCGCGCCTGCAGAGTGGGCGTAGTGTAGGAGGCGGCGGATAGGACTCCATCCGTACGGGTCTCGCCGATGCGGTCGAGGCTGAATACGAGGTCGGCCATCCAGGGCATGGAGCGCCGCTCGTAGTAGATCGTGGCCAGTTCGAAGTCGTCTCCGCCCGAGAGGGTCTTCACGGCCGTCCCGGACTCGACTGTCCGATCGGAGCGCTTGAGGTAGCTCATGCGCAGGCCGAGGAAATGGCCCTGGGCGAACTCAGCCTGCAGTCCGAGCAGGGGCTGAAGGCTGTGCCCGCCGGAGAACTGGTTGCCATGCGAGTCGGCCAGAGCGGTCGCGGCGTGGTCCGGACTGAAGCCCTGCGTGATGCCGTAGAGCAGGGTGACACGGCCCGCCGGAAGGAGTCCGCGGACGTAGAGCGAAACGTCCGAGAAGCCCTCATTGGTGAGCGCGATGTTCCCTTGCGCCCCGCGGGCGCTCGTGCGGGTGTCGAGCCGGCGGTAGTTGCCGAGCGCCCCGACCGAGAGCGCGCTGAGCGCGCCGTAGTCCATCGAGAGGCCGAAGGTGCCCTGCCTCAGCGTCGTGTCGGCGATGGTCGCGCCGGAGCGCGTCGAGTCGAAGGGGGAGGAGAGGGTGTAGAGCGTCTGCGGGGTAAGAGCGAGCACGCCCTTCATCGGGACGTAGAAGAAGGCGGTGCGCGTGGCGGAGGGGGGCGCGTCAGCGGCATGGACCTGGGCGGCGGCGAGGGCCAGCGCGGCGAGGAGGGCTCGCATCAAGCCCCATGGTATCCGCTTGCGCCCTCCTCGTCAACTGGAGCGCGGGCCGGCTGTTCACGCCTGCGGGTGATACTGAACGGGATGGGAATTCCCGCTGTCAGTCGAGCCGGTAGCCGGTCCCGACCATCGTGGTGAGGCGGGAGGAGAACTTCTTCCCGAGTTTGCGCCGCAGGCTCGAAACGTGGACTTCCACCGTATGCGTGTCGTTGTAGTCCGCCGTGTCGTAGCCCCAGACGGCCTCGAGCAGGAAGGTGGGGGACAAGGGGCGCCCGCGCGCGCGCATGAACGCCACGAGGAGGTCGAACTCCTTGCGAGTGAGAAGCACGTCCTCTTTCCCGACCTGGACGCGGCGGCCCGGCACGTCCAACCGCAGCCCGGACTCCTGAAGAACGGCAGAGCAGTCGGCCGGCGCGCTGAACCTCCGCAGGACCGACTCGACGCGGGCCCTGAGGAGACGCGGCTTGACGGGCTTGAGCAGGTAGTCGTCCGCTCCGGCCTCGAGGCCGTAGGCCTGATCGTCCTCCTCCTTACGGTTGGCCGAGATCAGGATGACGGGCAGCGTCGCGGTCGCAGGGTCGCGGCGCAGGGCCCGACAGATCTCCCGGCCGTCTTCGCGTCCAAGGAGCACATCCATCAGGACCAGGGCGGGCCGGACGCTCCGGATCAGGACGTCGAGGTTCTCGGGGGAGGAAGCGGTCTTCACCTCATAGCCCGTGGCCTGGAGCGTCAGGGTGAGCGCGTGCAGCACCACGGGGTCGTCGTCTACGATGAGAATGGCAGACTTGCGTTGGGGCATGGGTCTCACAGGCATTCTATGAAAATTTGAGCCGGTTTTGAGGTGGCACTTGAGCCGGATTTGAGCCCCTTACCTTATAATCTGATTTATAGATAGAGCCGCGGCAGCAGCACCGTTGCTGTTCGCTATGCGGATCGCACATGGAGCGCATGCTGAAACGCCGAGGTCAAGATGGCCGCAGACGTCCTCTGTTCGAACAGTTGGAAGACCGCATCCTGTGCGATGCGGCTCCCGCTCTCGCCCCGGAAGCCGCGCCTGCTCCCATCGAAGACCCCGTCGCCCAGGCGCCAGCGGAACTCGCTTCCGCGCCCTCCGCAGAGCAGTCATCGACCGTTGTGCGGTCCGACACCTCGCAACAGACGGCCCGCAGCGAATTCCTCTTCGTGGACGGCTCCCTTCCGGACGCGGCCGGGCTCGCTCAGCGCCTGAGCGCCTCCGCGCCCTCTGGCGTCGACCTCCAGGTCCGGCTCCTCTCCCCCGACCAGGCGGGCTTCGAGCAGATCGCCGCCGCCCTGGCGTCGGCCCCCCAGGGCTCCGTGGACGCCGTGCACATCGTCTCCCACTCCGAGGCTGGGTCTCTGCGCCTCGGGGGCTCGGTCTACTCGGCCTCCGACATCAGCGATGGGACGAACGCCTCCTCCTGGGCGGACCGCCTGGCGCCTGGAGCGGACATCCTCCTCTACGGATGCGACCTGGCCGCGGGGCCCTCGGGCCTCTCCCTGCTCCAGCGCCTCTCGGCCGCGACCGGAGCGGACGCCGCCGGGTCCGTGGACGCCACCGGGAGCGCTTCGGCCGGCGGAGACTGGGTGCTCGAAGCGGCGACCGGCCCCATCGAGGCCGTCCCCCTGATCGACCCCGTCTACACCGGCCTTCTTCCCGGCGACGGGTGGGGCAACACCGACTACAACGCCGACGGGACGGCCGACCCCTTGCGGATGATCACCTGGAACGTCATCGGCCTCGACTCCAACAAGCCGGACACTTCGGGCCCCGACCTGTTCATGGTCGGCCTGCGCGTCGAAGCCGATGACACGGGGCTCTCGGGCTACACCGTCCGCATCCGCGACCTCGACGGCGTGGACGTCTTCGGCACCGGCGTACTCATCGGCGACAGCACGGCGGCGTCGCTGACCGATTTCGACGACGGAGTGGACAACATCCGCTTCGTCAACAAGACGGTTTACACCGGGGTGGACATCGCGGCCAACTCCTACAAGGATTTCTATTTCAACGTCCAGGTCGAGCGCCTGCTCGCATCCCACACGCAGATCCAGCCGTTCCTCTTCGAGGTCTTCCAGGACCTCGACTCGGACGGGGTCCTGGACGCGGGCGAAGGCCGCAGTCTGAGCAAGTTCACCTGGCTGCCCGACGCGGCCGCGGCCAACACCCCGCTCTACCTCTACGTCGAGAAGTACATCTCCCAGGCCCGCAACGACGTGACCAACGCCACCTACCCGAACCAGGCCGCCCCCACGACGGACGCGGCCGCGGTCCGCATCGAAGGCTACACCGTCGGCGGGGCCTACCCAGACTCCCAGGTGACGCTCTTCATCGGTTCGACCATCCACATCCGCACCGAGGGCGCGACCGCCACCTCGGGCTACCCCCAGCTCACGCTCTCCACCATCTTCAACAACAACGTCTTCGAGATCGTGAGCGTGCGCCAGGCCTACAACGTGCCCATCGCCGAGACCACCTACCAGCAGGGTCTGGGGACCGGCACGGAGGGAGACGGGAACTTCGAGAGCATCGACGGCTCGGCCAACACCTCCATCTACGCGAGCCCCGCGGGCTGGAACCCGGCCACCCACAGCCTCATGATCACCTCGGCCCCGCCCAAGGCGGGCGGCGGGCCCATCGTCACGGACTACACCCTCCGGGTCGTGGGCGACGGGGCGGGCAGCCTCAAGACCCTCATCCTCGACTACTCCGGCTCCTCCTTCCACTACAACGCCGACTTCGACGGCGCCGCCCCGGGCGTCGAGTTCGTGAGCTTCCAGGCCGTCACCGGCTCCATCGTGGGCACGGTGAAGGCGGACACGAACGGCGACGGCGTGGGCGACGCGCCCATCGCCGGCGTCACGGTCACGCTGACCGGAAACTACGACACCGACTTCGACGGCATCGACGACACCGCGGTGGCCGGGGGCACCACGGCCGTCACGGACGCGCAGGGCCGCTACATCTTCAGGGACCGCAACCCCGGCCACTACACGGTGGGCGAGGGGGCGGCGGCCGGCTACGGGGACCTCGGCGACACGGACGGCGCCGGCAACGGCCTCAACACGGTCGCGGTGACCATCACCAAGACCCCGACGGTCGCCACGGCCGGGGACCTCGGCATGACGGGCCTCTCCGGCCTGCTCGCGACCACGCTGGTGGGCTACCAGCGCGCCGACTTCGTGGAAGGTCAGGCGGACCTCTCGCTGTCCAAGACCGCGAGTACGCTCGCGCCCCAGCTCGGCGGAAACGTCACTTTCACTCTCACGCTCAGGAACGCCGGCCCGGCCAGCGCGAGCAGCATCGTGGTCAAGGACTACCTGCCGGCCGGGCTCACCTACGTCTCGAACGACGGCGGCGCGAACGCCTCCGAAGCGGGCGGCACCGTGACCTGGAACGTCGCCTCCCTGGCCTCGGGCGCAACCGCGACCCTGCAGGTCGTGGCCACGGTCGCGGCGGACACGCCGGTCTCGAACTTCGCGGAAGTCTTCTCCTCCGGCACGGGCGACCCGGACTCCACCGCCGGCAACGACGGCGGGGCGAAGACCGCCAACGAGGACGACGAAGCGCTCGTGACCGTGGACGCCTCCCAGGCGGACCTCTCCCTGCTCAAGACGGTGGACAACGCCCGTCCCAACGTCGGGGACAACATCACCTTCACTCTCCTGCTCAGCAACTCCGGCCCCGACTCGGCTACCGGCGTCACGGTCAAGGACCTCCTGGGCTCGAACCTGACCTACGTCTCCTCCAACCCGGTCACAGGCCACGGCTCCTACGACAGCGGCTCGGGCATCTGGACGGTGGGAACCGTGGCCAACGGCGCGACCGCCCGGCTGACCATCACCGCCACCGTCAAGTCCTCGACCGCCCAGCCGGCCTTCGCCAACTTCGCCGAGGTCCTGGCCGTGGACCAGTTCGACCCGGACTCGACGAAGAACAACGACGGCGGGGCGAGGACAGCCAACGAGGACGACGAGGCCTCCGTCACCGTCACGCCCCTGACGGCAGACCTCTCGCTCTCGAAGGTCGTCGACAACCGCTCCCCGGAGACGGGCGCGAACATCACCTTCACCCTGATGCTCACCAACAACGGCGCGGCCACGGCCTACGACATCCAGGTGGTGGACCTCCTGCCCGCGGGCCTGACCCACGTCTCCAACACCGGCGGCGGCAGCTACAACACCGGCACCGGCGTCTGGGACATCAGCAGCCTCGCCGTGGGCCAGACCGCCACGCTGGGCATCACGGTCACCGTGGCCTCGCCGGCGGTCGTCAGCAACGTCGCGTACGTCTCGCGCTCGCTGGTCGCGGCCGCGGGCGCGGCCATCGCGGACCCCGACTCCGCGCCAGGCAACAACACGGGCACCGACGACTGGAGCGACGGCATCGCCGACGACGACGAGTCCAGCGTGACCATCACCCCGGGCGCCACGGACCTCTCGCTCTTCAAGAGCGTGAGCAACGCCAGCCCGACCCACAACAGCAACGTCACCTTCACGCTGACCCTGGTCAACTCGGGCGGCCGGTCCGCCTACAACGTGCGCGTGCGCGACCTGCTCCCCTCGGGCCTGGCCTACGTCTCGGACACGGGCGGCGGCGCCTACGTCAGCGGCACCGGCATCTGGAGCGTCGGCACCGTGGCCGGGGGGGGGAGCGCCACCCTGCAGATCGTAGCCACCGCCACCGCCTCCTCGGCTGTGAACTTCGCCGAGATCGTCGAAGCGGACGCCCTGGTCGGAGACACGGGCGGCAACAACGCCTCCACGCTCAACGACTCGGACTCCACCCCCTGCGGCGCCACGCCCGACGCGGACAACGTGCCCGACGAGGACGACGAGGCCGCGATCACGGTGCGGGTCTCCGACTATGCGGACCTCCAGCTCAGCCAAGTCATCGGCAACCCCGCCCCGGCAGTCGGCACGAACACGTACTTCGAACTTACCCTCACGAACGCCGGCCCCGGCACGGCTCAGAACATCGTCGTCACGGACTACCTGACCCGCTGGGACAACAACGGAGCCGGCGACATCTGGCAGATCACGTCGCTAGCGCTTTCAAATGGCACCTACACCATCGGCGGCGCCAGCCCGGCGGTCTACCCCGCGGCCGAGAAGGGCGGCTTCGCTAACGACCTGCTCTGGAACATCGCCTCTCTTGCGTACGGCGAGTCCGCGACCCTGAGGCTGAACTTCAAGGTCGGCACCGCCGGCGCCCAGGCCGCGAACGATTTCAACACCGATGTGACCAACTTCGCCCAGGTCACCGCCGTCGACCAGCCGGACCCGGACTCGACCAAGAACAGCAACTCCGTGACCGACACCACCACCCCGGCCTGGGGCGCCGCGGTCCAGGACGACGAGTCCACGGCTACCGTCACCAACCCCTCTAGCACCCGGGCCGACGTGGCTTTGACGCAGACGGTCACCATAAACGGCGGCGCCAAGACGGTGGGCTCGACCCTGGTGGCCGGGGACACCGTGGTCTACCTCCTGACCGCCACCAACCAAGGGGCCGACATCGTGGGCGGCGCCTACGTGCTGGACAGGTGGCCGACCGGGCTCGATCTCGTGAACAGCGTCGCCATCACCAACGCCGCGGACGGCAGCGCGGTCGACTACTCCACGGCCGCGAGCGGCGGGCAGGCCTACGGGGCTTACAACGCCAATCCCAGCTACATCCGGTGGCTCATCGACAACTCCGGCTCCGGGACGAAATTCCTCGCGGGAACCTCGTGCACCATGACTCTGACGGGAACGGTCAACGCTTCCGGGGCCGCCTCCAACCTGCTCGAGAACCCCTCCTGGTTCACAAAGATCGCGGGCAAGGTGGACGGCGACTCCACGGTGCCGGACGTGATCGTCTTCAGTTCGGCGAACAACGCCGCTCAGATGGACTACACCACGGACGACTACTCGGACGGGGTCGTGGACGACGACGAGGCGATAACCGCCATCGGCTCATCTCAGTCCGCCGACCTGAGCCTGGTCAAGACCATCTCGCTCGACGGCGGCCAAAACTACGCCTCCTCCGCCAGCCTCATGGACGGCCAGACCGTCACCTTCCGTCTTGCTCTCACGAACGCCGCAGGCTCCACCTCTATCGCCACCAACGTCACGGTGAGCGACGCCCTGCCCACGGGCTTCACCTACAACAACTCCTACGGAGACGGGACATACGACTCCGGGACCGGCGTCTGGACCGCGCCCGCCTCGATCGCCAAGGGCCGGACCGTCAACTGCTACATCGTGGCCACCATGGACTGGGACGTCGTGGGGCCCTCCACCCTCGCCAACTACGCGCAGGTGAAGGCCGCCGACCAGGCCGACCCCGATTCGGCTCCGAACAACAACGCCGGCCCCACCCCGTCCCAGGACGACGAGACCGCCGTCACGGTAAGCGAGCAGACGGTCCAGGCCGACCTCGCCCTGATCAATTCCGTGGATACGGCCAACCCGGCCGTCGGCGCGAACGTCGTCTTCACCCTCTTCGTGACCAACGGCGGTACGGACACCGCCTACAACGTGCGCGTGAGGGACACGCTCCCGGCCGGGATGACCTACCAGAGCCAGTCGGGCGACGGCTCCTACGATTCGGGCACCGGCATCTGGACCATCGGCACCATAGGGGTCGGCGGGCTCAAGAAGATCGAAATCACCGTCCGGGTGGACACCGCCGCCCCAAAGACCAACTTCGCCGAGATCATCGAGCAGGACAAGCTCGTGGGCGACACCGGCGGCGACGGGACATCCACCCTCCGCGACCCCGACTCCACGCCCAACAACGACGGCGGCGCCAAGACCGCCGACGAGGACGACGAGTCCCTGTGCATCGTCACGCCCGCGGGCGCGGACTTGAGCCTCTCCAAGGGAGTGAGCGACCCGGCCCCGAACGTCGGGGACACGGTGACCTTCACCCTCACCGTGGTCAACTCCGGCCCCAACACCGCCTACAACGTGGTCGTCAACGACCAGCTGCCCGCCGCGGGCTCGCTCGACACCATCACCTTCGTCTCCTCCACCGTCAACGGCGGCAACCAGGGAAGCTTCAACACCGGCACGGGCGTCTGGGACATCGGCACCCTCGCGGCCGGCGTGGCCACCCTGCAGTTCACCGGCGTCGTGCGCTCCGCCGTCCCATTCGCCAACTCGGCGCAGGTCGTGGAGATGGACAAGCTGGTGGGCGACGCCAAGAACGGCGTTTCCACTTTGGGCGACCCCGACTCCTCTCCCTCGACCGGCCCGGGCGCGGACGATCTGGGCGACGGCCTGGCCGACGACGACGAGGCGAGCGCCTCCCTGACGCCCACCTCCGCGGACTTGAGCCTGTCCATGGCGGTCAGCAACGCCGCGCCCCTGGTCAACGGCACGGTCACCTTCACTCTCACCCTCGTCAACAGCGGCCCGAACAACGCCACCGGCGTGAAGGTCATAGACGGGCTCCCGGGCGGGATGGACACCGTGACCTTCGTCTCCTCCACAGTCAACGGCGGCAACCAAGGCAGCTTCAACACCGGCACGGGCGAGTGGGACATCGGCAACGTCAACACAGGGAGCGTAGCCGTGCTCACCTTCACGGCCCGGGTGACGAGTGCCGCCGCCTTCGACAACTTCGCCCAGGTCACGGCCGTGAACCAGGCCGACTCCGATTCCGTCAAGGACAACGACGCGGGGCAGACCCTCAACGAGGACGACGAGGCCAAGGTCTCCATCGACGCCCGCCAGGCGGACATCTCCGTCGTCAAGTCCGTGAGCAACGCCGCCCCGAACATCAACGACAACGTCACCTTCACCATCGTCGTCACCAACAACAGCGGCACGGATACGGCCACTGGCGTGGTGGTCACCGACTCCCTCGACGCCGCCTTCACGCGCATCTCCGACGACTCGGGCGGCTCCTACAACCCGGCCACCGGCCAGTGGACGGTCGGCACCCTGGCGCCTGGCTCCATCGCGCGTCTCTCCATCGTCGCCCGGGCGACGAGCGCCTCCTCCAAGGATAACACCGCGAGCGTCACCGCCTCCGACCTGCCCGACCCGGCCGGAGGCAACGACACCAGCACGGTCAGCGTCGACGCCAAGCAGGCCGACCTCTCCCTGAGCAAGTCCACGGCCGTGGTCGACAAGATCGCCACGAAAGGCTACTTCGAGGCCACCTTCACGCTCACGCTGACGAACGCGGCCGGCTCCGACCAGGCGACCGGCGTGCAGGTCAGAGACCAGCTCGGCTCGGGGTTCACCTTCGTGTCCGCGACCGGAGACGGCACCTACGACTCCAGCACCGGGGTCTGGACCGTGGGGACCGTGGCCGGCGGGACGAGCAAGACAATCGACATCCTGACCCGCTTCTCGACTGGGGCCGCGCTGACCAACTTCGCGCAGGTGAGCGCGTCCAGCCTGCCGGACCCGGACTCCACGGCGAACAACGACACCAACCAGAACGCCGACGAGGACGACGAGGCCAAGGTCACGGTCAACGAGAGCCTCACCGACCTGAGCCTCGAGCTGCGCGCCGAGGTCAAGAACGGCGGCACCTGGTACAACGCCGAACTCCCGGCCAACGCCGGCTTCCTTGTCAACGGAGCCGACTTCCGCTACGTCCTCATCGTGAGCAACGCCCTGATGATGGACACCGCCACCGGCATCACCGTGCAGGCGACCCTGCCGGCGGGCTTCACCTTCGCCTCCTCCAGCGGCGACGGCAGCTACGTCAGCGGCACCGGGGTCTGGACTGTGGGCGACCTCACCACCGGCAACGACGCCACGATCACCCTGACCGGGACCATCGGCAGCGTCGCCACTCTGGGCATGCAGGCCTCGATCACCGCGGCCAACGAGACCGACCGGGACTCCAGGGTCGACCAGGGCTCCGCGGTCGACGACTGCTCGGACGGCCGCGGCGACGACGACGAGGTGAGCATCCGCCTGCGCTCGGCCACCATCACGGGCCGGGTCTACGACGACCACGACGGCTACACCTCCGGGGCGTTCGACGCGGGCGACGTGGGCATCTCCGGGGTCACAGTCGAGCTGTATAAGGATACCGACAACAACGGCTCCTACGAGACCTTCGTCGCAACCACCACCACCGACGCGGCCGGCAACTACTCCTTCGAGTTCGCGGTGGACGGCTCCCGCTTCGCTGTAGTCGAGACCGACAAGGCCGGCTACCTGAGCGTACGCGACCTGCACTACTCGACCACCGAGGGGGTCCCGGTCGGCGACACCACGAGCCCGGGCTGGAACACCATCCCGGTGGACCATGACCCCTCCGACGGGGACGTCGACCCGCTCGTTGCCGACGGTGAGTACTACAACAAGAACTTCCTCGACCTGACGCCCTTCTCCATCTCGGGCAAGGTCGTCACGGACACCGGCACGACCGGGGGACAGGTGGACGGGAGCGACGGCGCGCTCGCCGGCGTGAGGGTGCGCATCTACGGGCCCGGCGCCGACGACGCCCTCGGCACGGGGGACGACGTCGAAATCTCCTGGAGGGATCCCGGCGTCGACGGGGTGTACGGCACGGGCGACGACGTCGTGCACGACGGAGTCGCCAACGACAAATTCATCGACACCGGCGCGGACGGCACGTACGCCTTCAAGGGCCTCTCCCCGGGCAAGTACCGCATCACGGCGACCACCCTCGCAGGCTACACGAGCGTGAGGGACGCCGACGCCTCCACGGGACAGGACATCATCCATGTCTCCGTCCTCACGGACCGCGACGGCAACATGGCCAACGACAACAAGGCGAACCAGGACTTCCTGGACACCGCCGCCCCGGCCCTCGACCTGGACGTGGCCAACGCCGGCACCGCCAACTACTCCGGGGCCTACGTCGGCGGCGGGGCCGCGGTGAACGTGACCAACAGCGACGCCGCGGTCACCGACATCGACGACACGGCGATGGCGACCCTTGCCATCGTGGTGGGGGGGAGGCAGGACGGGGCAGCCGAGGAGGTGTACTTCGGCGCGGAGACATATGCACTGAACGCCAACAAGACCGCCACCAGGGCCTACGGCGGCACGACCTTCCAGATCGCCTACGTCGCCGCCACCGGGACGTTCACCATCACCAAGTCGGGCGGCGGGGAGATGCCCAAGGGGGACATCGACCTGCTCATCCGGGGCATGACTTATAAGGATACTGCCGGCTCTCCCACCGCCGGCAACCGCACCTTCACCTTCACGGTCAACGACGGCAGCACCGACTCCAACAGCCCCGTGAGCACGATCGCCGTCGGCGGAACCAACCCTCCGGTCAATACCGTACCGGGCGCACAGACGGTCAATGAGCTGATCCAAACGGCCATCGCCGACATCAGCGTGGCGGACGTCGACAGCAACCTCTCGACCACTCAGCTGACGGTGACGGGCGGCTTGCTGAACGTGACGCTGGCCGGCGGCGCCACGATCAGCGCCGGCGCCAACGA
>DMEZ01000012.1 GCA_003450735.1 Elusimicrobiota bacterium
TGGGCCATCGGCACGGGCAAGACGGCCACCCCGGCCCAGGCCCAGGACGCGCACGTGTTCATCCGCAAGACGGCCGCGAATCTGCTGGGCAAGGACTTCGCCGCCTCCCTTCGCATCCTCTACGGCGGCTCGGTCACGGCCGACAACGCGGACACCCTCATGGCCGAGGCCGACGTGGACGGGGCCCTGGTGGGCGGCGCCAGCCTCAAGGCCGACGTCTTCCTGCGCATCATCAAGTTCCAGGCGCCGGTGGGCCGCTGAGCATGGACCTGGCCGGAGACATCGCCCGGGACGTCCTCGAGCGCATCCGCCGCTCCAAGGTCGCCGTCCCGGTCGGCATCTCCAGCAAGCACGTCCACCTGAGCGCCCAGCACTGGGATCTGCTCTTCGGACGGGATGTGAAGCCGACCTCCCTGCGCCAGCTCCGCCAGCCGGGCTACTTCGCCTGCCACGAAACCGTGGATATCGAAGGGCCCAAGGGGCGCATCAACGGCGTGCGCCTCATAGCACCCCACCGCCCGGCCACCCAGGTGGAGCTCTCGCGCTCCGACGCCTTCGCCTTGGGGCTCAAGCCGCCGGTGGCGGGCTCGGGCAAGCTCGGGGGGGCCGCGCCCATAAAGATCTACGGGCCCAAGGGCAGCGTGGAGGCGAAGGAAGGGGTCATCATCCCCATGCGCCACCTGCATCTGAGCCCCGACGAGGGGAAGGCGCTGGGTCTCAAGACGGGAGATGTCGTGCGCATGCGCGCGGGCCTCGGCGGCCCGCGTGAGCTCGTGTTCGAGCAGGTGCTGGTGCGGGTCTCGCCGGAGTTCGCGCTGGAGTTCCACGTGGACAGCGACGAGGCGAACGCGGCCTGGCTCAAGAACGGGGATTTCGTCCACATCACCTAAGGGCATATGTTTTCTAGAAGCTTGAGAGTGCTTCTGGGGGTGTCAATCGTGCTTTGTCTGGCGGCCGCCGGCTCCCAGGGAGAGAAGATCAAGGAGAAGGAATTGGCTCGGAGTGCGGCGCTCCCTGTGATCGTCGATATCCAGGCCTTGCTTGCCAAGGTGCAGGAAGCGAAGAAGACCATCCAGCGGCTCGACCAGGAGACCTTGCGCGCTCGCTCGCAGACGCCGGGTGCGCAGGGGGCGTTCGCGTCGATCCACGCCGCCCTGACCTCTAAGCCGGCGCAGGCGGGCGACTACGGCGGAGGCATGCTGGCCCGGTTGGAGTCCATCGAGAGCGACCTGTCGAAGAGCCGGGACGCCCTTGCGCGCGCCCCGTCGGTGTGCAAGGCACGCGATGCGTCCGAACGGCGCTTCGCCGCCGCCGGCCTCCAGCTCCTCAAGAAGACGCTGACCCGCGTTCTGCAGGCCAAGAACCAGGCGTTGTGGACGAATCGCGCGGCGGATAAGCTCTTGCGCGACGCTGGCCGCCGCCTCCGGACGACGAAGGCCAAGGACGAAGCGGTGCTCAGGCTCAGCGCCTATCAAACGAGCCTCAAAAAGGGGCTGGCGTCGACGGCGGATGATCTGGGCCGCGCCCTAGACTCCAAGTCGTTCGGCAAGAAATCGCTTCAGGTTCTCGGCGCGGAGTGCGGTGCGGAGCTGAAGCTCTTGAGCGCGGGCGCGGCCGGCTCGGTTCTGGCCGGCGGGGCGGGAGCGGGGACGCAGGCTGCGGACATCCGTCCTGCGGCCCAGGACAAGGCGGCACCGGCAGGCGACAGCGGCGATTGCTCCTCGGCCGTAGGCACGCTGAGTTGCGAGCGGGATTACGCCGTCGACATCAAGGATAAGACGGCGCTGGCGGCCCAGTGGCAGAAGGCGCTGGACTGGGACAAGGTGCAGTGCCCGAGCATCAACGACCCGGCGTACTGTCAGCGGGAGGCGGAGAAGCATAGCCAGGCCCGCGAGTGCGCCTTGCAGATGCTGAAGGGGTATCAGGGTCTGCAGACTCAAGCCAAGGAACGCTGCAATAAGAAGTGTCCGGACGGGAGCATGACGGACTCGGGCGGAAACTGCCGCTGCGGCGGGGCGGGCTATGACCCGGGCACGGCCTGCTGCGGCAAGGGCGTGCTGTATCCGGGGAAGGTGCCGACGCCGGACGGGGACTGCGCCTCGCTTTGTGGGAAAGAGATTTACGACGACGCGAAGGCCTGCTGTTCCGCGGGGGTGCTCTATCCGGGGCTGACCCCTGTGGCTGGCGGGAAGTGCGGATGCCCGGAGGGCAAGACGCTGAGCGCGCAGGGGGCGTGCATCGGCGGGAAGTACGACGCGGAGATATCGAAGGAATGCGGATTTAAGAATAGCATGAACGATGCAACCATACATCTTTATGTCCAATGCATCTCAGAAAAGGGATGCAGCGCCAAGGGGGAACTGACGGATTCAGAGCAGAAAGCCTATTCGGATTGCATGATCGATTACGCGCGCGCAGAACCAGAGAAGAGACCGAGCTGGTTTAAACGTGCAATCATGGAAAACGTTTTTGGGAGATTGACTTATCCGTCATGGGAAAAGAAGTGGGAAGAGGGGAAAGAAGCCCACGTCTCGTGCAATGGGGAAGGGAAATGGAAATACAAGCTTGAGCAATGGCAAGGAGCTCCATGTGGAATTGAGTACTGCAGCAAGCGACATGAGGAGACTCATGTCATTGATTATAGTCGAGATTTCCCTGGATCCTGTATTGGGATCAACGACGATGGTATACCCCCCATTTTCAATACAGCAGAAAGGGAACGCCTAGGGATTCTATCTCAATGCCGTGCATTCGATGTCGGAATTGAATGCATGAAAAGGAAGTTGTCCGTAGGCCCCTCCGCGTTTTGTGAAGAGCGGATATCATTCTTCCTATCAGATGTCATCGGAAGAAAAAACGCTTTTGAAAACAAATTCGGCAAATGTGAGTAAATCATGCAAGATGTAAAGATGCTCCTAATCCTATCGGGTTCCTTGGCGATATTTTCCGGCTGTCGCGAAGTAAAACTTGAGAATTGCGCAAAGCTCAACGTTGATGACCCGATAATAATCCAATTCGCGGAATCGTATGCGCGCAAGCACTACGATTTGTCCCGATTCATGCCCCCCATAGTGCATATCAATGAAGAGACACCGGTCAGATTGATGAGCATCTCATACTGGGGGAAAAGCAACAATCCTCACGACTATTTCGCAGTGCACATCAATCTGAAAACGTGCAAAGCATGGATCGCGAAGAGTCTCTGATGCGCAAAAAACTTGCAAGGATGGACGAATCGATGTCGAAGAATGCGGGCTTCCGTCAAACCTCGGTGAACTGCACAAGATGTTCGGAGTGAAGCCGGTGTCGATGCGAAAACAGATCGAGGCGTTGATTAGGGAAATGATAGACTCAATTAGCTAATTACATCGCAAAACAAGCTAAGGGGGAAAACAGAATGGATGCTCTCGGAATGATCGAAACGCGGGGCCTGACGGCCTGCATCGAGGCCGCGGACGCCGCCGTGAAGGCCGCCAACGTCAAGATCGTCGGCTACGAGAAGGTCGGCACGGGCCTCGTGACCGTCCTCTTCCGCGGCGAAGTCGCCGCCTGCCGCGCGAGCTGCGACGCCGGCGGCGCGGCCGCCCAGAAGGTCGGGGAGCTCGTCGCGGTGCACGTCATCCCGCAGCCGCACCCGGACCTCGAAGGGAAGATGCCGATCTCCATCCCGGAGACGCTCAACCGCGGACGGAAGTAGCAAGACCCGGGCCATGCTGTTCGCCCGAGTCGTCGGCAACGTCGTCTCCACCCAGAAGGAGGAGAAGCTGGTCGGCCGGAAGCTGCTGCTGGTGCAGCCGGCCGACCCGCAAGGCGCGCCCAAGGCCGCGACCCCCCTGGTCGCCATCGACGCCGTCGGCGCCGGGGAGGGGGAGCTCGTGCTCATCGTCCAGGGCTCCTCGGCCCGGCAGACGGCCAAGACCGAGGGCACGCCGGTGGACTGCACGATCATCGCGATCGTGGACAACGTCGAGCTGGGCGGCAAGACCGTCTTCCGCAAGAACGAAGACGGGGGGAAGTAAGCCATGAACGAACAGGACGTCGAGCGCATCGTCGCCGAGGTCCTGCGCCAGGTGGAGTCGCGGGAGGCTTGGGCCGGCTCTCCCGCGGCTCCACCGACGCGGGCGCCTTCCGGCTCCGACTTCATCTACGCGAGCATCGACGACGCTTACCGCGACGCCGGGCGCGCCCAGGAGGAGTTCCAGGCCATGGGCCTCGAGGCGCGGAGCAAGATCATCCGCGCCATCCGGCGGGCCGCGGTCGCGAACGCCGAACTCCTTGCCAAGATGGCTCGGGAAGAGACCGGGATGGGGCGCTGGCCCGACAAGGTCCAGAAGAACCTCATCTGCGCCTTGAAGACCCCCGGCGTCGAGGACCTGCGGGCGCAGGCCTATACGGGCGACAAGGGCCTGACCTTAGTCGAGTATGCCCCCTTCGGGGTCGTGGCGGCCATCACACCCTCCACCAATCCCTGCGCGACGGTCATCAACAACACCCTCTCCTGCCTCTCGGCCGGCAACGCGGTCATCTTCTCGCCGCACCCGGCTTCGGTCAAGTCGAGCCGCGAGGCCATGCGGCTCCTGATCGAGGCCATCGTCTCGGCCGGGGGCCCTCGCGGGCTCATCGTCACGGTCGACCCGCCCTCCCAGGAGACCACCAAGGCCCTGCTCACGCACCCGGGGCCGCGGGTGAACCTGGTCACGGGCGGGCCGGCCATCGTCAAGGTCGCCCTGACCGCGGGCAAGGTCTGCAAGACCATCGCGGCCGGTCCGGGCAACCCCCCGGCCGTCGTGGATGAGACCGCCGTCCTGCCCAAGGCCGCCGAGGACATCATCACGGGCGCCTCCTTCGACAACGGGGTGCTCTGCACGGCCGAGAAGCAGACCATCCTCGTCGAGGCCGTGCGCTCGCGCTTCCTCGAGGCGATGCGCCGCGACCCGCGGGCCTACGAGATGACCCCGGCCCAACTCGACGCCGTCACGAAGCTCGTCATCGTCGAGGGCGGGAGGGGCTGCAAGGACCCGAAGCTCAACAGGGACTTCGTGGGCCGGGACGCCGCGGTCATCGCCAAGGGCGCGGGCTTCTCGATCCCCGAGGGGGCTCGCCTGCTCTGGGCCGAGACGCCCAACGACCACCCCTTCGTCTGGACGGAGCAGCTCATGCCGGTGATGCCCGTGACCGTCGTCCGCGACGTGGATGAGGCCATCGAGCTCGCCTATCACACCGAGGGCTACAACCACCACACGGCGAGCATGCACTCGATGGACGTGGCGGCCCTCACCAAGATGGGCCGGCGCATGGCCTGCTCCATCTACGTCAAGAACGCGCCGACCCTCTACGGGCTGGGCATGGGCGAGGGCTACGCGACCATGTCCATCGGCACCCCGACGGGGGACGGGCTGACCAAGCCCACGCACTTCGTCCGGCCGCTGCACTGCAGCCTGGTCGGGTACTTCCGGATCGCTTAGGAGACATGCTTATGCAGGCGAACATCGCGATAGGGGTCCTCGAGGCCTCCTCCATCTCCCTCGGCGTCGAGGCCTCCGACGCCATGTGCAAGATGGCCTCGGTGAAGCTCGTCAAGGCGCAGGTCATCGCCAAGGGCAAGTACACGATCCTCATCTCGGGCCCCGTCGGCGAGGTCGAGAGCTCCCTGCGGGCCGGGGTGGAGACCGTGGGCAAGGCCCTCGTCCACCAGGTCCTCATCCGCAACGTGCACCAGGGGGTCTTGGACGCCCTCGACAAGCGAGCCCCCGTGGCCGCCCTCGAGGCCGTGGGCGTCATCGAGACGAAGGAGGCGATCGCCTCCATCCAGGCCGCCGACGCCGCGGCCAAGGCCGCGAAGATCCACCTCATCGACGTGAGATCCGTGGTGCCCGGCGGGAAGGGCTACGTGACCTTGACCGGCGAGGTCGGCGCGGTGAAGACCGCCGTCGCCGCGGGCATCGGGGCGGTGCCCAAGGACCAGCTGATCGGCCACGTCGTCATCCCGCAGGCCGATCCGCAGCTCCTCGAGCAGATCGGGAAGTAGCCATGAGACTCGTTATCGGCTCCGACCACGGCGGCTTCGAAGCGAAGGGGAAGCTCCTCAAGTTCCTCCAGGGCCTGGGCCACGAGGTCGCGGACTTCGGCTGCTACAGCACGGAGGCCGTGGACTACCCCGACATCGCCCAGCTCGTCGCCGAGGCCGTGGTGCGCGGCGAGTACGAGAAAGGCGTCCTCCTCGACGGCTTCGGCGGGGCCGTGTGCATGGCGGCCAACAAGGTGAAGGGAGCGCGAGCTGTCTGCGCCTATGATCTCATCAGCGCCGGCTTCGCCGCGGGCCACGACGACTGCAACGTGCTCTGCCTCGGCGGCAAGACGCACGGCGAGCTCGCCCTGCAGGAGATCGTGAAGAAGTTCTTCGGCACGCCCTTCGAGGGCAGCCGCCACGAGCGGCGGCTCGCCAAGGTGGCCGCCATCGAGGCCAAGCAATTGCGATGAAGTTCGCCAGGGTCGTGGGCCGGGTGTTCTGCACGCGCCAGTACGAGTCGCTGGACGGCAAGCGCCTGCTGCTCATCCAGCCGCGCGACTGGGAGACGGGCGAGGACAAGGGCGACCCCCTGGTGGCCTGCGAGGTGGTCGGCGCGGGGGCCTCGGAGGACGTGGTCTGGGTGGCGGCCCGCGAGGCGGCGGTCGCCTTCCCCGACGTGCCGCCCATCGACGCGGCGGTGGTGGGCATCGTGGAAGGCCGCGTGGCGAAGGATTTCAGGAAGAAGAGATGATCATCGCCGAGGTCGTGGGCAGCGTGTGGGGCACGGTCAAGCACCCGTCCCTCAAGAACAGGAAGCTGCTCCTCGTGCGGCCCATCGATCCCTTGACCGAGGAGCCGACCGGCGAGATCACGATGGCGCTCGACGGGGGCTTCGGGGCGGGCCCGGGGAGCGTGGTGCTGGTCGTCGACGAGGGCAACTCGGCGCGCATCATCCTCAAGGACAAGGAAGCGCCGGTGCGGACCGTCGTCTGCGGCATCGTGGACAAGGTTTTGTCGAACGGAACGGAGAAGAAATATGAATGAGCAGGAACTGCGCGTCGTCGTCGAGGCCGTGGTGCGGGCGCTGGCGGAGCGGGGCTACATCCAGAAAGCCTCCTCGGGCGCGGTCAACCCCGCCTGCGGCTGTCCCGTGCCGGCCTCGCAGGCTCCGACCCAGCCCTCCTCCGTCCGGGTGACCATGGGCACCGCCGGCAAGGTCTTCACCTCGGAGGAGTGGAAGCCCCGCAAGGGCACCCCGATCAAGGACGACGACGGCCACACCCACGGCCCGGAGTGCCCGCACTGCCGGGGCATGGCCGAGGCGGCGCAGTCCCTCAAGAGCGCCGGCGCCGACCGCGTGGCGGCCTGCGACCCCACGAAGCAGTGCCTGAGCTTCGCCGCGATGGTGGACCACACCCTCCTCAAGCCCAACGCCACCCAGGACGAGGTGGGCAAGCTCTGCGACGAAGCCAAGAAGCACGGCTTCGCCTCCGTCTGCGTGAACCCGAGCTACGT
>DMEZ01000044.1:0-41615 GCA_003450735.1 Elusimicrobiota bacterium
GAGGACCTGCTTCTTGGGGGGGTGGATCTTGCTCACCCCCACCATGGAGAAGATGATCTGCTTGGTGTCGACTGTGGTGGCCATGGGGCGATTATGCCATAATCGCCCGATGTCCTGGACCTGGATCTTCGCCGGCTTCCTGGCCCTCCTCGTCGTCGTGGGGGGCTGGCTCTGGCGCCTCTCCGGCGACCCCGAGCCGGGCGAATCGGAGCGCGAGCGGGCGCTCAAGCGCCTGGGCCTCGCGGAGTTCCGCGACCGCCTGCTCGAGGACATCGCAGGCAGCCGCCGACCGCCCCATCACGAGGAGATCGTCGACCGCATGCGCTGGATCCTCGAGGACATCGAGGGGGCCGAGGCCGAGGAGGATTCGCTCGGCGTCGTCGAGCCGAAGGACGAGCTGGACCGCCTGGCCTGCGAGGAACTGATGGCGCTCGAGCGGCTGATGCGCACGCCGGACGGTCAGTTCGCCGCCCTCATCCGCAAGAAGGACGGTTCCCCGAAGCCCTGAGGTGGGCCGCGAGCCCGCCCGCCGACAGAAGAGCGAGCAGGCCGGCCAGGGCCAGCGCCCAATGCCAGCGCCGCCGGACGCGCCAGCCGTCGTTGGCCGCCTGCCATGAAGCCCCCTCGGCCATCAGCGCGACGCGGGCCTTCTCCCGGAAGAGGCGCACGTCCTCGCTGAACAGCTTTGAGTCGTTGGAGAGCAGGGCGGCGGGACTAGCGTCCTCGCCGCGGCCGGCCTTCAGAAGCGCGACCGCCGTGTGGGCGTCGTGCGCCCGCAGGAAGCGTTCATGGAGGTCCTGGAGCTCGCTCAGGCGCAGGGCGAGCAGCTGGGCGGCTTGGAGACGCTCGCCCGCGAAGGGCGTCGGGTCGGACGCCTTCAGGTAGGCGGCCTCCACGGCCTTCAGTGTCTCGATGTGAGGCGTCGTTTCGGACATCTTGCGGATGAGCTCGACGCGCAGGCTCTCGAGCCGGCGGACTTCCAGCGAGGAGGCTGAGGCGAGCTCAGCGCAGAAACAGAGGAGCGCGAAAAGCAGGCGCATCGCCGGGTATTTTACCTCGTTGGGGGGAATTGGTATAATCCCCATCGGAGAGTTAGGAGGAACACACAACATCATGGCCTACAAGATCAGCGAAGCCTGCACCGCCTGCGGTACCTGTTTTGACACCTGCCCGTCCGAAGCCATCATCAAGGGCGACCCGCATTACAGCATCGACGCCGAGAAGTGCATCGACTGCGCCGCCTGCGAGTCTTCCTGCCCAGAGAAGGCGATCTCGCCGGCTTAGGCCGGGGCTGGGGGATCCGGATGGAGAGGCCGTCCTGTCGGGCGGTCTCTCTGTTTTTCCTGCTATTAACCCAGCCCGCCTGGGCCGGAGGCTGGCTGGCCGCGTCGGGGAAGGCCGACATCACCCCGGACCTCGAGCGCGAGCGCATCCGCCTGGCCGGCTACGGGGCCAAGGGGCGGCTCGCCGAAGGCGTCCACGACCCGCTCTACGCCCGGGCCGTGGTCGTCTCGGACGGAGCGAAGACCGTCGCGCTCGTCTCGGTCGACAGCATCGGGCTCTTCCGCGAGGACGTGGAGGCCCTGCGGGGCAGGCTGGGCTGGAACGGGGGTGAGCGCGCCCTCTTCCTGTCGGCGACCCATTCCCACTCCGCTCCCGACACCCTCGGCCTCTGGGGCCCGTTCCCCGGGGTGAGCGGCGTGGACTCGCGCTACCGCGCGCGCGTGCTGGGCGCGGTCGAAGGCCTCCTCCGCCGGCTGGCCGGGGAGCTGGAGCCCGTCCGGCTCGTCGCCGCGAAGGCCGAGCTCGATCCGCGCGGGCTCTGCCGCGATAAGCGGGACCCCGCGGTCATCGACCCCGAGCTGGTCGCCCTGCAATTCCGCTCAAAGAAGGACCAGTCCATCGCGACCGTGGTCCGCTGGTCGTGCCATCCCGAGGTCCTGGGCAAAAGCAACCGGCTGGTCAGCGCCGATTTCCCGGGCGCCCTGTGCGCGAAGGTCGAGAAGGAGACCGGCGGGGACTGCGTGTTCCTGACGGGGATGGTGGGGGGGCTCCTGACCCCCGACACCGACCGCGCGGCCCCGGTCGAGAAACAGTTCGACGAGGCCCGCCGCGTCGGCGAGAGCGTCGCCGCGGCCGCCTTGGCCGCGTTGAAGAAGGGAGAGCGCATCGCCCCCGGCCCGGTGGGCTCCGAGTCCCGGCTCGTTCGCCTGCCGGTCGAGAATTCCCGCTACCTGCTGTTTTTGCGCTCCCTGCGTGCGGGGCACCGGCTCTATCGGGAGGACGGAAGCCCCCTGCCCCGCTGGCGGCAGTGGACGATCCCGTTGAGGCACCTGCTCCTCTTCCCGCTGCCGCCTCGCCTGCGCCCCTGGGTCGAGACGGAGGTCTCCCTGGTGCGGCTTGGGGCTGTCGGGATCCTGGGGCTCCCCGGCGAGCCCTTCCCGGAGCTTCTCCTCGGCGGGTACGAGGGCCGTCTCGCGTTCGGCCAGCCCCTGGTCAAGCCCGACAACCCCGCTCCTCCCGACCTGGCGAAAGCCCCCAAGGGGCCCTATCTGAGGGGAAGCCTGCCGAAGTATGGGCTCATCGTCGGGCAGGCCAACGACGAGGTGGGCTACTTCGTGCCGGAGTACGACTTCAAGGCGGCGTCGAATCGGGCGATGCATCCGCGGCCCGCCGGCGACCATTACGAGGAGACCAACTCGCTGGGCCCGCGCGCGGCGGGGCTGGTGCTCGAGGCCGCCCGCTCGCTCCTGGTGAGTGCGCCTTAGAAGCGGTCGTTGAGGCCCCGCGAGCGCTCGGACGCGGGGGGCTGGGTCTTCAGCAGGCGGTGCAGGGTGATGGCGAAGATGTTCAGGGAGAGCGGCTTGGTCAGCACCTGGACGACGCTGCCCTCCCGGCGGAGCATCTCCTTGGTGGACTCGTCGAGCCTCCGGGCCGTGATGATGATGATGGGGACGGCGCCGTGGTCCGTGCCCTGCAGGCCGCGGATGAGCTCGAAGCCCCCCTGCTGGGGCATCATCAGGTCCGTGATGATGATGTCCGGATGGAACTCCTGGATCGCCTTGGCCGCCTCCGCGCCGTCCTCGGCCGTGGCTGTGACGAAGCCCTCCCGCTGAGCGCCCATCTCCAGGAGGCTGCGGATGTTCGAGTCGTCGTCCACGATGAGGACGCGCTTGGTCTTCGGGTCGGCCAGGGGCTCGAGAGGCTCCATGGGAGCCAGTATAACACCCCCGCTTTTCAGCGTCAATGAGCGGCTCCTAGACGGCCCGGTAGATGAGCAGCAGGTTCGTGACCAGGTAGCAGAGGGCCAGGAAGACCAGGCTTCGGCGGTCGAGCCGGACGGCCCGCTCCACCTCCTCCTTCTCCAGCAGCCAGGTGGTTCGTACCACCACCGCCAGGCCGGCGATCACGAACATGTACGCCACCAGGTAGATCTTGTCGAGCAGGATCAGGTAGGCGACCTCCGGCAGGTCGTCGTTCAGGGTGATCTGCAGGGCGACGATGGTCAGGAGGGCCGTGATGCCGAGCTCCACCCGCGCGTCCACGTGCTTGGGGTGGAACAGGAACATGAGCCCGGCGCAGAAGATGACGCAGACGATGGGCAGCAGCAGCTTCACGCCGTAGGTCAGCACCGGACGGGCGATGGGGACGTCCAGGGTCACCCGGGAATGGGCCGTCCGGGGCGGCGGGCGCGGGTCGCCGAAGTTCGTCGCGTAGGAGATCTCCGAGACCCGGCATTCGGACTGGCCGAGGGTGAACCCCGGCAGCTCCACCGAGGGGTTGACCACGAGGCCCTTCGGGTCGAGGACGTAGACCATCCGGTCGGTGGTCATGTCCGTGTCCTCGATCTCGACCGTGAGGTTCTGCTCGTCGAAGGGGTAGTCGAAGAGCTTGAGCTTGTGGCTGAAGCGGCCCTGGTTGCGCACGACCTGGTAGTAGTCGCCGTCCGGGAGGCGCAGGGGCTTCTCGTAGGCGTTGGTGCGCACGTGGCCCCAGAGCTCGAAGGGGTTCATGAACTCGAAGGAGGAGGCCGGGTCGAGGTCCTTGTCCTTCCAGCGGAACCAGACGTAGAGGTCCACGCTGTAGCTGTGGGACTTCAGGTCGAGGTTCTGGATGTCGTTGAGGTACGCTCCGACCGTGACGACCGCAGGGCTTTTCGGAGCCTGGGGCGCCGCGGAAGCCGGGGAACACGCCAGCAGGAACGGAAGGAGAAGGCCTCTCATGAGTGCGATATATTATAAAATACCGGACTTTTAGCGAGGGACACCCATGCCAGGATTAGACGCCATCTCGCGGGGCCTGATGTTCGACAGCCTCAAGCAGTACGCCAAGAGGAGGATCCCCTACGACCTCCTGCGGGAGCTCGATCGGAAGAACGAGTTCCCCGCCGACATCCTCAAGGAGATGTACGACACGGACATCCTGGGCATCCACCTCCTGCTCATCCCCTCGGAGTACGGCGGGCTCGGCGGGAACACCTTCGACATCACCCGCGTCTGCGAGGCCCTCGCTCACATCGACCTCGGCATCGCCACCTCCGTGTTCGCGACCTTCCTCGGCTCCGACCCCATCCGCGTGGGCGGCACCGAGGAGCAGAAGCGGCACTGGATGGGCCGCATCGCCAAGGAAGCCCTGCTCGTGGCCTACGGGGCGACCGAGCCCGACGCGGGCAGCGACCTCGTCGCCCTCACCACCCGGGCGACCCACGTGGTCAAGAACGGCAAGATCGTCGGCTACCGCATCACCGGCAACAAGCAGTGGATCTCCAACGGCGGCGTGGCCGACGTCATCACCATCCTGGCCGCCGCCCCGGGCGGGCCCTCCTGGTTTTTGGTGGAGAAGACCGCCGAAGGCTTCTCGGCCAACCATCACGAGGACAAGTACGGCATCCGCCTCAGCAATACGGCCGGCCTGGCGCTCGATGACGTGTACGTCCCCGCCGACCACCTCATCGGAGGGGTCGAGGGCCAAGGGCTGCTCCAGGCGCAGGCCGTGTTCGGCTACACCCGCCTCATGGTCGCCGCCTTCGGGCTCGGGGCGGGCTGGGAGGCCCTCGAGACCGCCATCCGCTACAGCCAGCAGCGCATCCAGGCCGGCGGGCCGCTCTCGAAGAAGCAGGGCTACATGCTCAAGCTCATCGTGCCCAACGCGGTCAAGCTCGAGGCCGCCCGGGCCTACATCGAGGAGACGGCGCACCGCCTCGACGGCGACGAACACGGCCTGCAGACCGAGGGCGCCATCGCGAAGCTCTCCGCCACCGAGGCCGGCAACAAGACGGCCGAGGACGCCATCCAGGCTTTGGGCGGCTACGGCTACACGAAGGACTTCCCCGTCGAGAAGATCAAGCGGGACGTGAAGATCACCTGCATCTACGAGGGCACCAGCGAGATCATGGAGATGACCATCCAGCGCGGCCGCTGGCAGGAGCATCTCAAGTCCCGCGGGCAGTACTACGAGGGCCAGGCGGCCGAGATGGACCGCCTCCAGGCCGAGTGCCCGAGCGTCGGCGCGGGCTCGGCCGCCCTCGCCCTGCGGGCCCTCAACCAGGTGCTCGAGCAGGTGCGCCTCCAGCGCCTCACGCGCCACCAGCACGTCTCGATGCGCCTGGGAGAGCTCATCGCCCAGGCCGAGACCGCGGCCGCCTTCGCGAGAGCCGCGGCCCAGCCCCACTACAGCGAGTCGGTGCGCTTCGACGCCGAGGCCTGGCAGGCCATGAGCCGGGTCTACGCGCGCGAGGCCGCCTTGGACCTCTGCCTCAAGGGGACCAAGCTCATCCTGGGCGCCGGCCCGCTCCCCGAGGGCTTCGTCCAGGCCCTGGGGCTCGACGCCGCCTTGGCCGCGCAGGCGGGCTCCCTCGAGGATCAGGACCTCATCGCCCGCAAATTGACCGAAGTCTTCAAGAGCAGGTAAGACCATGAGAACCGTAGTCTGCGTCAAGCAGGTCCCCGACACGACCGAGGTGAAGGTCGACCCCCAGACGGGCACGCTCATCCGGGCGGGGGTGCCGAGCATCCTCAACCCCTACGACCATTTCGCGGTCGAGTGGGCGCTGAAGCTCAAGGCCCGGCACGGCGGCGAGGTGACCGTCCTCACCATGGGTCCGCCCCAGGCCAAGGCCGTCCTCCAGCTCGCCCTGGCGTTGGGCTGCGACCGCGCCATGCTGCTCAGCGACCGCGCCTTCGCCGGCTCGGACACCTGGGCCACCTCCTACGCGCTGGCCCGCGCGGTCAAGAAGATCGGGAAGTTCGACCTCATCCTCTGCGGCCAGCAGGCCATCGACGGCGACACGGCCCAGGTGGGCCCCGGCGTGGCCCAGAGCCTGCACATCCCCCAGATCACCTTCTGCGATTCGATCGAGGTGGAGGGGCGCAAGGCGAAGGTCCAGCGGCACATCGACGACGGCTACGAGATCGTCGAGGCCAAGCTCCCCGTGCTCTGCACGATGAGCTTGCCCCACGCGCACCCTCTGCCCTGGCCCTCCTTCCCGAAGGTCGCCCAGGCGCGGTCCAAGGTCCTGGAGGTCTGGACGGCCGCCGACATCGGCGCCGAGCCCGAGAAGATCGGGCTCAAGGGCTCGCCCACGCAGGTGCACAAGGTCTACCCGCCGCCCCTGCGCGCCAAGGGCACCGTGTTCACCGGCAGCGCCAGCGAGATGGCGTCCAAGCTCCTCGACATCCTCCGGCAGGAGAATTTCATCAAGCCATGATCGAGATCACTTCCAAGTGCACCGGCTGTTCCCGCTGCGTCCCGGTCTGCCCCTTCGGGGCCATCCACGTGGCGGACAAGAAGGCGGTGGTCGGCGAGGCCTGCACCCTCTGCGGCGCCTGCGTGCAGGTCTGCGCCCTCGAGGCCATCGAGATCTCCCGCCCGGAGGCCTCCGCCGACCTCTCGGCCTGGAAGGGCCTCTGGGTGTTCGTCGAGACCGCGCCCGTGCTCAAGCCCGGCAAGGGCGGGCACCTCGAGATCACCGACGCGAAGACGCTCAAGCCCGTGACCCACGAGCTGCTCTCGGCCGGCCGCAAGCTGGCCGACGAGCTCGGCCAGGAGCTCTGCGCGGTCCTCGTCGGGGACCAGGTGGAGGGCTTCGTCGACGAGCTGGCCTCCTACGGGGCCGACAAGGTGTACCTGGTCCAGGACGAGGCGCTCAAGGACTACAACACCGACCTCTACGCGATGGTCGTCATCGGGCTCATCGCGAAGCACAAGCCGAACATCGTCCTCTACCCGGCCACCTACGTGGGGCGCGACCTGGCCCCCCGCATCGCGGCCGAGATCCACGCCGGGCTGACGGCCGACTGCACCGGGCTCTCCATCAAGGACGGCCTGCTGCTGCAGACCCGGCCGGCCTTCGGCGGGAACATCATGGCGGACATCCTCTGCCCGAACATGCGGCCCCAGATGGCCACCGTCCGCCCCAACGTCCTGCGCAAGGACGAGCCTCAGCCGCTCAAGAAGGCCGCCCTCGTGCGCGAGACCCCCAAGATCGACAAGAACGTGGCGCGGGTGAAGACCCTCGAGAAGAGGATCACCGCGGTCCACGGCGAGAAGAAGATCGACCAGGCGAACGTGATCGTCTCCGGCGGGCGCGGGGTGAAGACCAAGGACAAGTTCAAGGTGCTCGAGGAGCTCGCCGACCTGCTCGGCGGGGCCGTGGGCGCCTCCCGCGCGGCCGTGGACATGGGCCTCAAGCCCAAGACCCAGCAGGTGGGGCAGAGCGGCACGACCGTCATGCCGCGGCTCTACCTGGCCTGCGGCATCTCGGGGGCCATCCAGCATATCGTGGGGATGCGCGCCTCGGACGTCATCGTGGCCATCAACAAGGACCCGAACGCCCCCATCTTCTCGGTGGCCAAGTACGCCATCGTGGGGGATTTGCACGACATCCTGCCGCGCCTGGCGGCGGGGCTAAAGGAGAAGAAGAAGTAGCTTTCCCGGTCCAGCCCTGGCTGCTCCTGCGCTACGGCCTGCTGCTCTTCTGCGGGGCCTGGGCGGGCTTCTTGAGTTCCGTCGGCGCCATCGTCACCGATCCGTATTCTCTCTTGAAGAGCCCGCTGCTGGGGTTCGTCCTCTCCGGAAGCGTCGTCGCGCTCGACCACCTGAGCCGCAGACGCCTCGAGGCCGGCGAGCCGCCGGCGCGCGGGACGATGCTCGCGGTCGCCCTCGTCGGCGGCCTGCTCGCGGGTCTGGGGAGCGGGCTCATCGACCGATACCGGCCGCTTGGCAGCCCCGGCGGCAGCGAGTTCTTCTCCGGCATCGAGGTCCCTTTCCTCCTCACGACGGCGGCCGGCGTCGCGTACGGCCTGGCCCTGCACTATCTCTATTGGCGCCGGTGGAGCGCCCCGGCTCCGGGCTTCTCGAAGGCGGGCGTCCTCCTCCGGCTTTGTCTCGGCGGCTATCTCGTCGGCACCGCCCGCTTCTTCCTGTTCGCGTTCTTCGATACCCCCGGCAGTTCCGAGGCGTTCGCGCTGTTCGTCTACGGCGGTCTGCTCACGGGCTTGCCGTTCGCGGCGCTCTGGGGGGCGTCGCTCATCGCGCTGGACCCGGGCTGGTCCTTTGAGCGCTGGGAGAAGACTTCAGCTTGGGGGGAGTTCCGGCTGTACTAGCCTGATGGGAAGGAGGAAGCCCATTACCCTCCAGCCTTCGCAGACCCCTGCTTGGGGATTCCCGGAATGGTATCATCCTTCCATGGAAAGGATCACCGAGCATCCGATCCTGCAGCCGCAGGAGCGGAAGGCCGTCCAGTTCACTTTCGACGGGAAGCCCTGCTCCGCGCTCGAGGGCGAGATGATCTCGAGCGCCCTATTCGCCAACGGCATCAAGGTCTTCAGCCGCCACAAGAAGGACTCGGCTCCGCAGGGCCTCTTCTGCGCCAACGGGCAGTGCGCGCAGTGCTCGGTCCTCGCCGACGGCCGCGGCGTGAAGTCCTGCGTGACCCCGGTGCGCGAGGGCCTGAAGGTCGAGACCCTGCGCGGTGAGGCGAAGCTCCCCCGGATCGTCTGCGCCCAGGAGTTCGGCCGGGTGGAGGAGCTTCCGGTCGATGCGCTGATCATCGGCGGCGGCCCCTCGGGGCTCGCGGCGGCCGTCGAGCTCGGCAAGCTCGGCGTCGACACCCTGATCGTCGACGACAAGACGCGCTTCGGCGGCAAGCTGGTGCTGCAGACCCACAAGTTCTTCGGCTCGGTGGAGGACTGCTACGCCGGCACGCGCGGCATCGACATCGCCGAGAAGCTCGAGGGGCAGCTCAAGGAATACCCCTCCGTGAAGGCCTGGACAGGCGCCACCTGCCTCGCGGTCTTCTCCGACCGGAAGGTCGGCGTGCTGCGCGGCGAGGACTACGTCCTCGTGCGCCCCAAGGCGGTGATCCACGCCGCCGGCGCGCGGGAGAAGAGCCTCGCCTTCCCCGGCAACACCCTGCCCGGCGTCTACGGGGCCGGCGCCTTCCAGACGCTGGTCAACCGCGACCTCGTGCGCCCTGCGAAGCGCCTCTTCGTCGTCGGGGGGGGGAACGTCGGGCTCATCGCGGCCTACCACGCGCTCCAGGCCGGCATCCGGGTGGTCGGGCTCATCGAGGCCCAGGCCGCCTGCGGGGGCTACAAGGTCCACGCCGACAAGATCAAGCGCCTGGGCGTCCCCATCCTCGCGCGGCACACCATCGTGCGCGCGGAGGGACGGGAGGGCCTCGAGGCCGTCGTCATCGCCGAGGTGGACGAGAAATTCAAAGTCCTGCCCGGCACGCAGAAGTCGTTCAAGGCCGACACCCTGCTCATCGCCGTCGGCCTCAGCTCGGTCGACGAGTTCCATGCCCAGGCCCAGGAGGCGGGGATGGACTCCTTCGTCTGCGGCGACGCCGAGGAGATCGCGGAGGCCTCGGCCGCGATGTTCAGCGGGAAGATCGCCGCCCACAAAGTGCTCAAGAGCCTCGGCGTGATGGCCGCGCCGGTCCCGCCGTTCTGGTTCGAGCGCCTGCAGGTCCTCAAGTCCCGCCCCGGGGCCACGCGGCCCGCGGAGGCGCAGGCGCAAGGCCAGCGGGTCTACCCGGTGCTGCACTGCCGACAGGAGATCCCCTGCAATCCCTGCGTGAGCGTCTGCCCCAAGAAGGCGATCAAGCTCGCCGGCGAGAGCATCATGGACGTCCCGCGCTTCATGGGGGAGTGCATCGGCTGCTTCAAGTGCCTGCTGGTCTGCCCGGGCCTCGCGGTCACGCTCGTCGACCGCCGCAAGGACCCCGACCACCCGAGCGTGGCTTTGCCCTTCGAGATCGGGCGCGGCCTGGTCTCCAAGGGCGACCGCGTGCGGCTGGCCGGCTGCGAGGGCGAGGACCTCGGAGAAGCCGAGGTTTTGGACGTGAAGGATTTCAAGGCGGACAACACCCTGCTCGTCATCGTGAGGCCCTCCCCCGAGGTCGCCGACCGTGCGGTCTCCTTGACGCTCTACCCGGCCGAGGAGGGGGAGCGGTATTCGGCGGAGCTCGCGAAGGCGGACGATGAGACCATGGTCTGCCGCTGCGAAAGGGTCAGTTTGGGGGAGGTCCGCCGGGCCATCCGCTCGGGCGTGCGCGACCTCAACGAGCTCAAGGCCATCACCCGCGCCGGCATGGGCGCCTGCGGCTCGAAGACCTGCGCCTCGGTGCTTATGAGCGTCTTCCGCAGCGAGGGCGTGGATCTGAAGGAGGTCACCCCCCTCACCCGGCGGCCGCTGTTCGTGGAGGCGCCCCTGGGCGTGTTCTCCGGCGTGAAGTGCCGCAGCGAGGCCGAGGAGAAGGCCCGCTGGAGCGGGTTCTGACATGGACGAAGAACGCTTCGACGCGATCGTCATCGGCGCGGGCAGCATCGGGACGCCGCTGGCCATGGCGCTCTCGGAGCGCGGGGTGCGCACGCTGGCGCTGGAGGCCGCGGCCTCGCCGGGGCAGGGGCAGAACAAGTGCGCCATCGGCGGCGTGCGGGCCACCCATTCGGACGCCTCGAAGATCAAGGCCTGCCTGCGCAGCCTCGAGGTCTTCTCCACCTGGCGAGAGAAGCACGGCGACGACATCGGCTGGATCAAGGGCGGCTACCTCTTCCCGGTCTACACCGAGGGCGACGAGGCCTCGCTGCGGAGCCTGCTCAAGGTGCAGCGCGGACTCGGTTTGAACATCGACTGGGCCGACCCGAAGCGCATGCGCGAGCTGGTGCCGGGCATCGCGGAGAAGGACCTGCGCGGCGGGACCTTCGCTCCCGACGACGGCTCCGCCTCCCCGCTGCTTTCGGTCAACGCCTTCCACCGCCGCGCGCTGAAGCTGGGGGCCGAGTTCCGCTTCAAGGAACCGGTCCTGGAGATCCTGGCCGCGAAGGGCGCGGTGCAGGGCGTGCGCACCCCGCGGGGGAGCTATCGCGCGCCCTGGGTGGTCAACGCCGCCGGGGCCGAGGCGGCGGCCGTCTCGAAGCTGGCCGGCATCGAGGTCCCCGTGCGGCCCGATTGCCACGAGGCCGGGATCACCGAGCCGGTGGAGCGCTTCTTCGAGCCCATGGTCGTGGACATCCGTCCCGGCGACAAGTCCAAGAACTATTATTTCTACCAGAACTGGGAGGGGCAGATCGTGTTCTGCCTCACCCCCCAGCCGCCGCTCTGGGGCAGCGACCGGCGCTCCACCTCCGAGTTCCTGCCCGAGGTCTCCCGCCGCATGGTCTCGCTGATGCCGAGCCTGGCGGCGCTCAAGGTGCGCCGCACCTGGCGCGGGCTCTATCCCATGACGCCGGACGGCTTCCCCGTGGTGGACTTCCCCGCCGCGCTCAAGGGCTACGTTCTGGCCGTGGGCATGTGCGGCCAGGGCTTCATGCTCGGCCCGGGCCTCGCCCAGACGCTGGCGGCCCATATCTCCGGCCAGGCCTCCGCCGATGATCGGGAGATCCTGGCGGGCTTCAGGCTCGAGCGGAACTTTTCCGGGCAGGAAAAGCTGAAGTAGCCCCGCCGGGATTCACAAGCTCTCCACAGGCCGCACACACATTATCCACCTCATCCGCGGCATAATCTGCCTGAACATGGAGAAGCAGGACGCCGATGCCCGGACGAAGCTGATCATCCTCAGCGACGAGCCCGTGCTGCTGAGCTACCTCGAACGCTTGGCCTCGGAGAGGGGCTGGCAGGTCGGGGTCTGCACCACTCCCGTCGAATTCCTGGCCGCTTCGGCCGTCGTGGAGCCGCAGTACGTCGTCGTCGACGTGGACATGCGCTGCCGCCTGAGCGGGCCCCGGGTGTGCTCCATGCTCCGCGACGCGCTCCCGGCCTGCCGCTTCCTGCTCCTCAGCGGCGACGGCGGGAACATCCGCGAGTGCCGGGAGGCGGGCTTCCGGATCATCCTCGAGAAGCCGTTCGCGCCGGAGGAATTCTGGTCGGCCTTCGGCGCGGGCTGAGCGCGGTCTCGGTCCCTCAGTCCCGCAGGAAGTGGCAGGAATACCCGCCCGGGTGCTTCTGCAGGTAGTCCTGGTGAGCGTCTTCGGCGGGCCAGAATTTTCCGGCCTTCACGATCTTCGTCGTGAGGGGCCGCTTCCACTTCTTCGACGCCTCCACCTTCTTGAACACCGTCTCGGCCGTCTTCTTCTGCGCCTCCGATGTGTAGAAGATCGCGGAGCGGTACTGGGTGCCCACGTCGTTGCCCTGCCGGTCGGGGGTCGTCGGGTCGTGCATGCGGAAGAAAGTGCCCAGGAGCTCTTCGTAGGAGATCTTCCCGGGGTCGAAGGCCACCTGGATCGACTCCGCGTGTCCGGTCGCGCCGGTCTTGACCTGCTCGTAGGTGGGCTTCTCCGTCGTCCCGCCGGTATAGCCCACCACCGTCTCCAGGACGCCGGGGAGCTTGCGCAGGATCTCCTCCATGCCCCAGAAGCAGCCTCCGGCCAGCACGGCCGTCTCCTTCTTTGACGCCCGGGCGAAGAGCGGCGCGTATTTTCCGTACCCTTCCGCCTCCAGGCGCTCGGCGGGGACGAAGCGGAGGGCGGCCGAGTTGATGCAGTAGCGCAGGCCCGCCGGCTTCGGCCCGTCCGGGAACACGTGCCCCAGATGGGAGCCGCCGCGCTTGGAGCGGACCTCCGTCCTGCCGTCCTCCTCCCTCTTCTCGACCACTCCGGCGGCGTCGAGGGGTTTCTTGAAGCTCGGCCAGCCGGTGCCCGAGTCGAACTTGTCGAGCGAGGAGAACAGCGGTTCCCCCGTCGCCACGTCCACGTAGAGGCCGGGCCGGTGCTCGTCCCAGTACTCGTTTTTGAACGGCGGCTCGGTGCCGCAGCGCTGGGTGACCTCGTACTGCAGGGAGGAGAGCTTCCTGCGCAGGTCGTCGTCGGACGGCTTGAGGAATCGTTCCATGGAGGCCTCCGGGTCGGCGGCGGAAGAGATCGAGGGGGCGAGCAGGACGAGGAACAGGAGGGAGCGGGTCACAGGCCGCAGCGCTTGCGCAGCCATTCCGTGCGCTCGGAGGGGTAGGCCTGCGTCAGGGCGTCGAGCTGGCGGCGGATGTCCTCGGGACGCATCCAGCCGTAGCCGCGCAGCTCCAGCTGGGAAAGCAGGTTCTCCCAGTCCTTCTCGCCCCACTTGCCGCGGCGCAGCTCGAGGAAGATCTCGAGGTGGGGCCGCAGGCCCGGGGCGGAGGCGCCCGGGTCGGGGAACTCGTACTCCCAGTCGAGCCGCCAGAGCTGCAGGAGGGCGTCCTCTCCTCCGGTGAGCGCGAAGCCGCCCGAGGGGGAGACGGCGCAGCAGGCCGCCGGCTTGGAGTGGCCGTCGAGCTCGCCCCCGGAGCGCTCCCCGTCCATGTCCCAGAGCTTGACCGCGGTCGAGCCCCGCGTCCCGGAGAGGATGAAGCGGCCTTCGGACGAGATATGGACGAAGGCGACCGGGGCCTTCTCCTCGCGCGTGCTCAGGCAGTGCCCCGAGGCGATGTCCCAGATGCGCGCGCTTTGGTCGCCGCTGCCCGAGACGAAGAAGCGGCCGTTGGGAGCGATCGAGGCGCAGAAGACGCTGTATTCGTGGCCCGCGTAGGAGCGCAGGCGCCGGGCCTCCTCGAGGTCCCAGAGGCAGAGGGCGTTGTCGTCGCCCGCGGAGAGGGCGCAGAGCCCCTCCGGCGTGAAGCAGACGCCCTTGACCCCGCCCTGGTGGGCGTTGAGCACGCGCAGGCAGCGTCCCGTCTCGACGTCCCAGACCCGCAGCGAGCCGTCCTCGCCGCCCGACACCGCGCGCCGTCCATCCGGGGAGAAGGCCGCGCAGTAGACCCGGTCGGCGTGCCCCTCGAAGGAGCGCACGAAACGGCCCGCCGCCAGGTCCCAGAGGCGCAGCGTCCCGTCCTCGCTGGCCGAGAGGCCCTGCCGACCGCTGGGGGAGACGGAGGCCGAGGTGACCGGGCCGGCGTGCCCCTCCAGGACGCATAAGCTCTGCCCCGTCGAGAGGTTCCATAAGCGCAGGGTCTTGTCGGCGCCGCCTGAGAAGGCATGGCGCTCGTCGGGGCTGATGGCCGCGGCCAGCACCGGCCCCTCGTGGCCCCGGAGGGTGCGGTGCACCCAGCACGAGGCGAAGCTCTTGCGGCGCCCCTTGCGCGCGAGCCGGTCGGCCAAGGCCAGCAGGCCCGGGTCCTTGCCGTAGCCCGGGACGGCCCGGGCCTCCTGGAGCCGGAGTCCGGCCTGCGCCCAGCGGCCGCGCTCGGTCTCGCGCACGACCTGGGCCCGGATGCCGAGGACCTTCTGCTGGAGCTTGGCGGCCTCCTCGCTGCGCAGGAAGTGGGCGAAGGCCAGCGGCGGGAGGGAGAGGGAGTCCGGGACGTTCCAGACCCGCAGGACCTTGTCGCTCCCGGCCGAGAGCGCGCGGCGCCCGTCCGGGGTGAAGGCGACCGCGTAGATCGAGCCCGGCAGATCCTTGAGGGTGCGCAGGCAGCGCCCGCCCGGCAGTTCCCAGAGCCGCAGGGTCTTGTCGAGCGCGCCCGAGAGGAGCAGGCGCCGCTCGAAGCCCGCGGCCAGCGAGGTCACGGTCGAGTGGCCCTCCAGGACGCGCAGGCAGCGCCCGCTGGTCAGGTCCCAGATGCGGATGGTGTCGTCCCAGGAGCCGGAGACGGCGAGGCGGCCTCCCGCCGCGAAGAGGACGGAGACGACGGCCTGCTTGTGCCCCTCGAAGGTGCGCAGGCAGGCGCCCGCCTCCAGATCCCAGAGCTTCAGCGCCCCGTCGCCTCCGCCCGAAAGGGCGCGCTTCCCGTCCGGGGTGAGCGCGACGCCGTAGACCACGCCGCTGTGCCCTTCGAGCCGGAGCGAGCACTCCCCCTTGGCGAAGTCCCAGCGGAGGATGGAGCCGTCGTCGCTGCCGGAGACGCCCGCGCGGCCGTCGGGCGCGAGGGCGAGGCAGTGCACGCTCTCCGAGAGGCCCTGGAGCCGCTTCGCGCAGTCGCCGGTGGCCAGGTCCCAGAAGGCGACGGCGCCGCCCAGGCCCTGAGACAGAGCGAAGCGTCCATCGGGGGTCACCACCGCGAACGGCGTGTTCTCGAGCCCGCCCATGACGCGCAGGCACTCCCCTGAGGAGAGGTCCCAGAGGCGCAGGGTCTTGTCCAGGCTGCCCGTCACGGCGTGCCGGCCGTCCGGTGCCGCGCAGAGGGCCTCCAGGTAGCCCTTGTGTCCTTCCAGCGCCCGGAGGCAGGCGATGTTCGGGAACGGGAGCCCCTTGAGGGCCTCCTCGGGCACCTCGCCTCCCCAGGCCTTGGCCGCCTCGGCCTTCTTGCCTTGGGCCAGCAGGGCGGCGGCCATGCGGCGCCGGGCCTCCAGGGACTGGGGCGTGCGGCTCAAGGCCTTGGCGTAGGCGGCTTCGGCCTCGGCGTGCTTGCCCAGGGCCATCTTGGCGTCGCCCAGGGCCAGCAGCATGTGGGGCCCCGCCGCCGGCGAGCGGACGGCCCGCGCCAGCGCGTCCTCGGCGGCCAGGGCGTCGGCGCGCCGCAGGTGCAGAAGGCCCAGCAGGTATTCCCCCGTGCCGGCGCCGGGGTGCGCCTTGACGGCCTCCTCGACGCGCTTGACGGCCTGCAGGTCGTCGATCTGCGCGTCGCCCCAGCAGAGGACCGCCAGGTTGTAGGAGGCTTCCGGATGGTGGGGGTCGGCCTTGAGCGCGTCCTCGAGCAGGCGCTTGGCCTCGTCCTTCTTGCCCAGGTCGAGCATCGACAGGGCCCGGTTGTTGAGGTCCGAGGAGCGGCTCTCGAGGTCGCCGGGGTTCTTGCGCGCATACTCCTCGCCCGAGACCTCCTTGTAGAGGGCCTCGAGCCGGCCCGCGAGGTCGAGGAAGCTCTGCGGGCGCTTCTCCGGCGGCTTGGCGAGGCACTCCAGCAGGAGGGCGGCGAGCCCCTCGGGGATGCGGAAGTTGAGCGATTTCGGGTCGGGCGGAGGCTCGTGGGCGTGCATCCTCTTGAACTCGGAGCAGCGGTAGTTGCGGTCGGCGTGTTCGAGTTCCGGCCCGAGTTCGAAGGGGGGGCGCCCGCAGAGCAGTTCGAAGAGGATGACGCCGAAGGCGTAGATGTCGGCGGCGGGGCCCGCCGTCGCTCCCGTCCACTGCTCGGGCGGCATGTAGGCCGGGGTCCCGATCTGCGCGCCGTGCCGCGTGATGTGCATCTGGCTGGCGTGCCCGAGCGCCTGGGGCAGCCCGATCGGAACGTCGTCCTGGCGGGCGGTCTTGACCAGCCCGAAGTCGGTCACCTTGGGCTCGCCGCCGCCGGTCATGAGCACGTTGGCGGGCTTGAGGTCGCGGTGGACCAGCGCCTTCCCGTGGGCGACGGCCATGCCCCAGCAGACCTGGACCGCGATGTCGAGGGCCTGGGGGATGCTCTGGATCCGGCCCTCCTCGAGCCACTGCAGGAGGTCGCCGCCCTCCACGCACTCGGCGAAGATGGCGGGCGCCCCGCCGATGGTCCTGACGTAGTAGGCCGTCACCACGTTGGGGTGCATCGGGAGGCTGACCCAGGTCTCGGCCTCCCGGACGAAGCGCTCCGTCCCGCCCGTGGCCGCGATGAGCTGGGGGGTCGGCCGCTTCACCGCCACGTCCATGTTCCACTCCCGGTGGCGCACGCGGTACACCGAGCCCATCCCGCCGACGCCCAGCAGGTTCTTGACCTCGTAGATGCCCTCGATGAGCTGGCCCGGCTCCCAGCGCCGGAACCCCTCCTTCTTCGATGCGTGGGCGTCCATGTCGAGGTGCCAGAGCTTGACGGGGCCCATGCCCTTCACCTCGCAGACGCCCCCATCGAGGAAGCGGAACTCGCCGCGCGTCATCTCGAAAGAGGCCTCCGTCACGGCGATCCCGTTGGGCCTGGCGAGCTTCTCGATGCGCGAGGCGAGGTTCACCGTGTCGCCGAGGACGCTGTACTCCATGCGGCCCGGGGAGCCGATGTTGCCGGCCACCACCTTCCCCGAGTTGATGCCGACCCGCAGGGGGATCTCGCCGCCCCAGGGGGAGGCCTGGCCCTGCGTCCACTCGCGGAGCATCTGGAGGCCCGCGCGGAGGGCCTGGGAGGCGTGGTTGTCGTCCTGCGGGGCGTTCTCGACGGGCCGGGCGCCGAAGACCCCCATCACCGCGTCGCCGATGAACTTGTCCACGTGGCCCCCGTGGGCCTGGATGCAGCGGGTCATGAGCTCGAAGTAGGGGTTGAGGAGGTTGGCGATCTCCTGGGGCGTGTGCTTGCGGCTGAAGCCGCTGAAATCCTTCATGTCCACGAACAGGACGGTCGCGTGACACTCGCGCACCCCGAGCCCGACCCGCTTGCCGGCGCGCGACTCGTCGACGATCATCTGCACCACGTCGGGGCCGAAGTAGCGCCGCATGTTGTGCTCGACCGCGGAGAGGAGGGCCTGGCGCTCGAGGGAGAGTTGGAGGGACGCTGCTCCGGCCAGCGCGTTGGCGAGGTAGAGGTCCTTCTCGGAGAAGGCCTCGCCGCGCCCGCGGTTGTCCATGTAGAGCACCCCCAGGCGGCCGGCGCCCCCGCGGATGGGGACGAGGAGACCCGAGTCGATGTCCTCCTCGGCCTGGCTTTGGCTGGGGTCCGCGATCCGCGGCTGGAGCAGGAAGGCCTCGTCGCTCATGCGGGCGAGGAGCCCGGAGCTGAACTGGAGGTCGAGGATGCGCCCGACGCCCTTCTGCCAGGCGATGCGCACCTGGGGCTCGCGCCCAGGCTCCTCCAGGATGAGGGCCGCGACCTCCGCCCCGGCGATGTGGGCGGAGGCGAACTCCAGGATCTGGGCGAGCGAGTCCTCCGAGCTGGCAGCCTTGTGGATGCGCTCGAAGAGGTCGTGCAGGCGGGCGTAGCCGTCCTGCACCTTCGGGTCGTCGGCGCGGAGGTCGCGGGTCTGCCCCTGGGCGACGCGGGAGAGCAGGTGGTCGATGTCCACCTGCTCGGGGCGGGCCTCGACCCGGAACTCCCAGGGCCCGACCCGCAGGACGTCCCCCGGCTGGAGGGGCTCGGGCTCCCGGAGACGGCGGCCGTTGCGGTAGGTGCCGGTGCCGCTGGGCTTGCGGCCGCCCATCTCGGCGACCTCCCGCGCGCTGCCGTCGGCCAGGAAGAAGACCCCCTCCCGCTCGAAGAGGTGGCAGTGCCAGCGGCTGGTGGTGCGGGCGTTCTCGCCCGTCTCCGGGAGGACGAGCTGGCAGTCGAAGGCCCGGCCGATGAGGAAGGGGGACTCCACGACGTCGATGAGGGTCTGGGCTCCCGGTTCCGCCTGGAGCACCCAAGTCGGGGGATGGTCGTTGCGGCAGAGGAAATGACAGCCGGAGGGCGCCGCAAGGCGGATCACGCGGGTATTCTATGAAAGTTCTCCCTCGTCCGGCATCGGCTGGCCCCCGCGTCGGGTCATAGCGCCGCAGGGGCCAGCCGAAAGGAGAACGGCAGCGGCTGGCATGAGCGTTGCATTAAGGAGCTTGACGACATATCCGTTGGAGGGTTCATGAGCGCACACTTCATCAAGGAGTCCGACTTCAAAGCCTTCGTCTCGGCCCTGATCAAGGCCAAGCCGGTCTATGGGCCCACGGCGAAAAGATCCAAGTTCGTCTTCTCCCGCCTCGAGTCCCCGGAGCAGCTCCGGCTGGACTACGACGTCACCCTTCTGCCGCCCAAGAAGCTCTTCTTCCCGACCTCGCAGGACCTCGTCCGCTTCGACGGCGACAAGTTCGAGGCCTGCGTCCAGCCCGAGGAGAAGATCCTGTTCGGCGTGCACTTCTACGACGTGAAGGCCCTCGACATGACGGACCTGCTCTTCCGCGAGAAGAACCCCGACTGGAACTACCTGGCGCACCGCGAGTGCACCACCCTGGTGGCCTCGAGCATCCAGGCGGTCGCCCCCCGCGCCTTCTGGGGGAGCGTAGGCCGAGAGGTCCAGCCCAAGGGGCACGACGCTTTCCTCACGAAGATCCAGGGCGGCTTTGTCTACGAGCCCCGCACTCCCAAGGGCGAGGCCCTGCTCAAGCACGGCGCCTTCGGCAAGGCCTCCGACGAGCAGGTCGCCGAGGCCCGCAAGGCCAACGACGACATCAAGAAGAGATGCCCCCAGGAGCTCAAGAAACCCTCGGCTTCCATCGCGCGCAAGGTCCGGGCCGCCTTCGACGACGAGACGCTCTGGGACAAGCTCGCCGAGGACTGCTTCTCCTGCGGCTCCTGCAACACGGTCTGCCCGACCTGCTACTGCTTCGACGTCCAGGACGTCTGGAACGTCGACCAGAAGTCCGGCGCCCGCACCCGCACCTGGGACGCCTGCCTGACCCGGGAGTTCGCCGAGGTCTCGCTCGGGGCCGGGGCGCACGAGAACTTCCGCGAGAGCCGCGGCGAGCGCTTCCGCCACCGCATCATGCGCAAGGCCGTCTACCTCAACGAGAAGCTCGGCGGGCCGGCCTGCGTGGGCTGCGGCCGCTGCTCGAGCGCCTGCACCTCGGACATCGCGGACCCCGTCCGCGTCATCGAGCAGATCGTCAAGGCCTGAGAGAGAGGATCCCCATGGACAGCACCTGCACCTGCGGCGAGAAGCACGGCAAGACCCAGTCGAACCTCTTCCTTCCCAAGGAGGCGAAGATCGTCCGGGTGGAAGCTCCGACCGAGAACGAGCGCCACTTCACTCTGAAGCTGGCCGACGGCTCTCCGATGGAGTTCGAGCCCGGCCAGATCCTGGAGGTCGGACTCTTCGGCTTCGGCGAGATCCCGCTCGGGTTCGCCAGCTCCCCGACCCGCAAGAACACCTTCGACATCGTCATCCGCGGGGTGGGCCGGGTCTCGAAGGCGCTCAACGCCCTCAAGAAGGGCGACTCGCTCTTCCTGCGCGGCCCGCTCGGGAAGGGCTTCGACCTCTCGAAGCTGCGCGGCCGCGACGTGCTCATCATCGCGGGCGGCATCGGCCTCTGCCCCACGCGCAGCCTCATCCAGTACATCCTCGACCGCCGCTCCGAGTTCAAGCGCTTCATCCTCTTCTACGGGTCGCGCGACCCGAAACAGCAGCTCTTCCTCGAGGACCTGGCGGAGTGGCGCAAGTCCAAGGACGTCGAGTACCACGAGACGGTGGACAAGGGCGACCCGTCCTGGAAGGGCAACGTGGGCGTCATCACCAGGCTCTTCGGCAAGACGAACATCGACCCGGGTACGCGCGCGGCTCTCTGCGGCCCGCCCATCATGTTCAAGTTCGTCATCGCCGAGCTCGACAAGCTCGGCATCCCGCGCGAGAACGTGTTCGTGGACCTCGAGCGGCGAATGAAGTGCGGCGTGGGCAAGTGCGGCCACTGCCAGATCAACGACAAGTATGTGTGCACGGACGGCCCGGTGTTCTCCTTCGCGGAGATCCAGGGCCTCGAGGAGGCGGTCTGATGGCTAAGCCTAAGGTGGCGTTCTTCGACTTCGCGTGCTGCGAGGGCTGCCAGATCGAGTTCACCAACTACGGCGAGCCCGCCTTCCTCGAGCTCATCAAGCACGTGGACGTCGTCGAGTTCCGCGAGGCGATGAGCGAGAAGACCAAGGATCCCATCGACATCGCCTTCATCGAAGGGAGCTTCACCCGGGAGGGCGACCGCGCCCGGCTGGAGGAGATCCGCAAGCGGGCCAAGATCGTCATCGCTTACGGCCAGTGCGCGACGACCGCCGGCATCAACGCCCTCAAGAACCACACGGCCGACTACCGCAAGGAAGTCTACGGCAAGGACGCGGGGATGCCCCACCTCGACAGCCAGAAGGCCCAGCCCATCTCGGCCGTCATCAAGGTGGACTACAACGCCTTCGGCTGCCCGGTCAACAAGGTCGAGGTGCTCCAGATCGTCTCGCACCTCCTGCACGGCAAGGAGCCGGTCATCCCGGACTACCCGGTCTGCGTGGAGTGCAAGCGCCGCGAGACCATCTGCCGCTACGAGGAAGGCGACCACTGCATGGGCCAGACCGCGCGCGCCGGCTGCGGCGCGCCCTGCCCGGCCGACGGCATCCCCTGCGAGGCCTGCCGCGGCTTCGTGAGCGACGCCAACCAGGCGGCGCTCAAGAAGGCGCTCATCCAGAAGGCGGGCTTCTCCGAGGCCCGCGCCGAAGGCAAGTCCCGGATGTTCACGGCCAACCAGAGGGGGGACGCGAAATGAAGAAAGACATCAAGATCGACGTCCATCACCTGACCCGCGTCGAGGGGCACGGCAACATCGTCGTCAACGTCAAGAGCGGCAAGGTGGAGAAGTGCGAGTGGCAGGTGCCCGAGGCGCCCCGCTTCTTCGAGGCCATGGTCCGAGGCCGGCACTACTCCGAGGTCGCGCGCATCACGAGCCGCATCTGCGGCATCTGCTCCGTCGGCCACACCCTGGCCTCCGTGAAGGCCAGCGAGGCCGCGCTGGGGATCCGGGTGACCGAGCAGACCTTCAAGCTGCGCGAGCTGCTCAAGCACGCCGAGAACTTCGACTCGCACGTGCTCCACGTCTACTTCCTCGTCGCCCCCGACCTCGCCGGGGCCCCCTCCGTCTTCCCGCTCGTGAAGACCCACGGAGAGGTCGTCGCCCGGGCCCTGCGCCTCAAGCGCCTTGCCCACGAGTGGGGCTCCCTGATCGGCGGGCGCACCACCCACCCGACCACCGTGGTCCCCGGCGGGTTCACCAAGCTCCCGGCCAAGAAGGAGCTCGAGACCCTGAAGGAGCGCCTGCTCGCCGCCGTCCCCGACCTGCAGGCGACGCTCAAGACCGTCCTCTCGCTCGCGGGGGCCATCCCGGCCTTCGACCGGCCGACCGAGTACCTCGCCCTGAGCTCGGACGACGCCTACGCGCTCTACGACGGCCAGGTGCAGTCCTGTCTGCCCGACGGCAAGAGGCAGCGCTGGCCCGTGTCGGACTACCGCAAGGTCACCAACGAGTACATGACTCCGCTCTCCACGGCCAAGTACACCAAGAACCTCCGGGAGAGCTACGCGGCGGGGGCGCTCTCGCGCTTCAACAACAACTACGACCAGCTCCACGCCGAGGCCAAGAAGGCCGCCGCGGCGCTGGGCCTCAAGCCCGTCTGCGGCAACCCCTACCTGAACTCGGCCGCCCAGGTGGTCGAGATCGTCCACAGCGCCTACGACAGCCTGCGGCTCATCGACGAGCTGCTCAAGTCCGGCATCCGCGAGGAGGGCTTGGTCAAGCCGACCAAGTACGCCCAGGGCGCCGGCGCGGTCGAGGTGCCCCGCGGCATCCTCTTCCACGAGTACGCCTACGACAAGGAAGGGATGTGCACGATGGGCAACTGCATCATCCCGACCAATCAGAACCATGCGAACATCCAGAAGGACTTCGACAAGCTGGTGCCGGAGCTCCTGGCCAAGGACAAGTCCGAAAAGGAGATGGAGCTTGCGCTCGAGATGCTGGTGCGCGCCTACGACCCGTGCATCTCCTGCTCGACGCACTACCTGGATGTGAAATTCGTAAAATAGGGTCGGCATGGCCCCCGCGCCGGGCCTTAGCGGCGCAGGGGCCATGCGAGAGGAGAAAGGCAACGCATGGCCCTTCCGGACACCGAGAAGCTGCCGGTCCTGTTCATCGGGCACGGAAGCCCGCTGAGCGCCGTCCAGGCCGACCGCTTCTCGGACGCTTGGCTGAAGGCCGGCAAGAGCCTGCCCAGGCCGGCGGCCGTCCTCGTGATCTCGGCGCATTGGCACGTGCGCGGCACCTTCGTCCACGCCGGCGAACGGCCCAAGACCCTCCACGACTTCGAGGGCTTCCCGCAGGAGCTCTACGACCAGGTCTATCCCTGTCCCGGCTCGCCCGCCGGGGCGGAGGCGGTCGTTCAGACGGCGAAGCGGGTCCTGGTCAAGGTCGACCGGGAGTGGGGCCTGGACCACGGCGCCTGGGTTCCGGCCAAGCGGCTCTTCCCCAAGGCCGACGTCCCGATGTTCCAGCTGAGCCTCGACGCGACCAAGCCCGCCCAGTTCCACTACGACCTGGGGCGGGAGCTGAGGCCCCTGCGCCGCAAGGGCGTGCTCATCCTGGCCAGCGGGAACATCGCCCACAACCTCGCCCTGATGGACCCGATGCTCGACGCCAATCCCCTGGATTGGGCCGTGGAGTTCGACGCCATCGTCCGCCGCTCGGTCCAGAAGGGCGACCACGCGAACCTCGTCGCCTACGGGAAGCTGGGGGACGTCGCCCGCCTGGCCGTGCCGGAGCCCAGCCACTACCTGCCCCTGCTCTACGCCCTGGGGCTGAGGGAGGAGGGCGAGAAGCCCTCGTTCTTCGCCGAGGGCTTCGCCCACGCGAGCCTGTCGATGCGCTGCATCCGCTTCGGCTGACCCCAAAGTCAGGCCCCCATCGCCGGGGGCGATGGGGGCCTTTGCAGGTCAGTCGGCGCGATTAGAGTTTGCGGACGTTCGCGGCGCGGGGACCCTTCTCGCTCTGCTGGGTCTCGTACTCGACTTCCTGATTCTCGGCCAAGGTCTTGAACCCGTCACCCAGGATGGCCGAGTGATGGACGAAAAGATCTTTGGAGCCGTCGTCCGGCGTGATGAAGCCGAACCCCTTCTGGTCGTTGAACCACTTCACTTTACCCTTAGGCATGCTGATTGCTTATCCTCTTGTTCGTTGCGGCTTGGCTCACAGGAGGCTCGACGGAGCATCCTGCGGCAGGGGCAATTACACCCCCGCAGACATTATAGCACGTTTTTCGTAGAATAGGCGGGGTGCCTCCCATGCCCAAATGCCTCAAAACCGCCCTCCTGCCCCTCCTCCTGCTCTGCGCCTGCTCAAAAAAGGCGGCCCCGCCGGTGCTTTTGGAGGTCAGCAACGACGTCCGCTGGCAGGACCCCGACGGGCTCACCCACCGGGCCTCCGTGGGCCTGCTCCTGCCGGAGGGCGGCCGCCTGACCACCCACTACCCCGAGGGGAAGGCCGCGGTCGGGTTTTCGGACAAGTCCCGCGTGGATCTCGGGCCGGGCACCGTCTTCGAGGTGCGGCGCCATGATGGGGACGGGACGGAGCTCCTCCTGAGCCTCGGGCTGCTGAAGGCGGAGGTGCAGAAGCTCGCCTCGCGCCGCTTCGTCGTCCACACCCCCTCGGCCGTGTGCTCCGTGCGCGGGACGCGCTTCCGCGTCGCGGTGGACAAGGCCGGCCGCTCCACGGTGGACCTCTTCAGCGGCGCGCTGGCTTTGGAGGACCGCCGCGGCAAGCGCAAGGCGGTGGACTCCGGCCAGCGCTTCATCTCGGAGATCGACAAGGGCATCATCGGCGACGAGCCCATGCCCATCCCGCCCGAGGTCACGGAGTACCCGCTCGTGCCGGAAGACCTCATCCGCAAGGCCGTCCGGGAAGGCCGCAAGGCCGGCAAGCTGGAGATCCCCAAGGAACCGTTGGACCTCCCGGACCCCGCTCAGGAGCCCGGGAAGGACCCTGACTAGGAGCGCCCATGCCCAAGAGACCCGCCGGCCCCATCTTCGTCACCTACTCATCGAAGACCAAGCGCAAGGACAAGGGCCTGCTCAAGGCCCTCGAGCGCTACGACAGCCCGCGCATCCGCCAGATCGCGGCGGCGGCCGCCGACCTGGGCCTGAACTTCCGCATCCTCTCCGGCCGCTTCGGCCTGCTCGCCCCGGAGGACAAGGTGCCTTACTACGACCACCTCCTGAAGTGGGAGGGGGTGGGCCAGGTGCTCGCCAAGGTCGCCGCGCGGCTCGTCCGGGAGAAGGTCAGCGCGGTCGTTTATTTCACCCGGCCCCTGCGCAAGGCCTCCGCCCCGCTCGCCTACCACGCCCTGATGGAGGCCGCCTGCGCCGAGAAGGGCATCCGCATGATCGGCATCGAGGTCGAGCGCCCCGCCTAGTGGGAGCCCCGGCATTCGTCGAGCCCCACTGGCCGTCCTGGAAGCCCACCGAGCGGGGCGTGCTCTGCTTCGTCCTCCGCGCCGGGAAAGTCCTCCTCATCCACAAGAAGCGGGGCCTGGGGGCCGGCAAGGTGAACGGGCCCGGCGGGCGCATCGAGGCGGGGGAGAGTCCGGCCGAGGCGGCCGTCCGGGAGGCCCAAGAGGAGGTCGGGGTCACGCCGAGGGGCCTGAAGGCGGCCGGCGAACTGCTCTTCCAGTTCACGGACGGCTACGCCCTGCACTGCGAGGTGTTCACGGCCGAGGACGCAGCGGGCGAGCTCGTCGAGACGGACGAGGCCGCGCCCTTCTGGGTCGAGACCTCAGCCATCCCCTACCAGGACATGTGGGCCGACGATGCCTACTGGATCCCGTGGATGCTGGAGGGGCGGCCCTTCCGCGGCCTGTTCTGCTTCGAGGGGGACAGGATGCTCAGCGGCCGGGTGGAGCCCCGGCCCGGCTAACGGGCGGCCTCGGCGAGGCGCCGGGCCTTCGCGCTGCAGCGGGGCGCTTTCCCCTTGGGGGCGCGGGAAGCGCAGACCAGGAACACTCCTCCGAACGCCTCCTGCTCGAAATAGTGGTATTCGTCTTCGCCGTCGAAGGCGATCCCGGTGCCTTGGAGCAGCGGGGCGGGCGCGTCCGTGGTCGCGGCCCCGTCGACGTAGATCTGCAGGCCGGCGCTCTTCGTGTCGGCCGCGTATGCCCGGTGCCTGCCGCTCGGGCTGAAGGCCAGAGCCGGCCTGCCGGAGATGCTCTTGTAGGGGCCTTCCGCCGCACCTTCCGTGAACAAGCTCCAGGCGCCGCCCTGACGCCCGAACCAGAAGGCCTGCCCGCTCCCTGGGGCGAAGAAGAAGCGCGCTCCCCCCGCGGTCTCGATGCCGTGCAGTTCGGGGCCGGTCTCGCGGCCGTCGATGATCGCGCGGAAGGGCCCATCCGAGGTGGGGCCCGCGAAGAAGGCGAGGCGCTTGCCGTCCGGGGCGAGGGCCGGCGCGGCCACGGAGGGATAGTCCTTGCCGACCGGCTTCCCGTCGATCAGGACGCGGAAGGAACCGTGCAGGGTTTGCTTGAAGAGGGTGTGGCGGCCGTCCGCGCTCAGTTCGAGGTTCTTTTGAGGCATCGTCTCGAGTATCTTGCCGTCCCGGACGCGGAGCATCGAGGGCCCGTCGTAGGCCAGATACTCGAGCCCTCCGGAGTCGGAGATGCGCAGCTCATGCGGGCGGTAATCGGGGAAGGCCCGGGCCTGCTCCCGTCCGTCGAGCACGACGCGCCACTGCCCATCGCGTCGGGCGGCGTAGGCCAGGTGCCTCCCATCCGGACTGCGGACGAGCTCGTAGATCTCCTCATACTCGGGTCCAAAACGGTCGTCTTCCCACACCGAGAATGTCCTTGGCATGCCCGGACGCAAGGGTGAGCGCCGCAGCACCGCGAGCCGTCCGTCCTGGGAAAGGGCCGCCTCGCACGTACGTCCCAGCTCATGGTAGTAGGTCAGGTCGCCTTGAACTCCCTGGAGGACTTCCTGCCCGTCCAAGAGCCAGGCTTCCTTGTTCCCTTCCACGGCCAGCCAGGCGAAGTGGTAGCCGTCGGCCGAAGCCGCCGTCCAGACCACGGAGGCCGGGCGCGAGGCGACGCGGGTCTTGGACACGACGGCGGCCGGCGCGAGGGAGGGGCATAGCAGGAGGACCGAGAGCGCGGTCTTCATCGTGCGGCCTTATGATAGTATAGTTCGCGCATGAAGGTCCTCGTGGGCGTGGGCAACTACTCCGGCTATGACGACAGCGTCGGTTTGCGCGTCATCGAGCACATCTCCGAGAAGGGCCTCGACACCGACTTCCGGGCGGTCGACCTCTCCGCCAACAGCCTCAACCTCTTCGCCTACCTCGACCCCTCCGTCGAAGCCCTGCTCATCGTCGACAGCGCCAGGATGGGCAAGAAGCCCGGCGAGTTCCTCTTCTTCGCCCCGGGCCAGGTCGAGAGCCGCAAGGAGCTCGCCGGCTTCAGCACGCACGAGGGCGACCTCCTGAAAGTCCTTGAGCTCGCCCGGGCCACCGGGGCGCACATCCCGCCCATCCTCTTCATGGGCATCGAGCCGGAGAGCCTCAAGAACGAGATGGGCCTCTCCAAGACTCTCGAGGACCGCATCCCGGAGTACGCCGCCGCGGCCATCGGGCGCCTGCGCTCTTCTTTCGAGAAGCCCCAGGAATAAAGTAGGCTATCCGCCTTCCCGCATGAGGTTCCTGGCTCCCTTCTTCCTGACCCTCGCCCTGGCCGCGCCGGCCGGCGCCGAGCCGCCCTCCGCGGAGGCCGGCGAGCTGTCCATGTCGGAAAGCGAGAACCCGCTCTCCATGTCGGAGGCCCCGCCGCGGCTGTCCATCGCTCCCAAGGGCATCCCGCCCGAGGCCGACGCGGCCCTGCTGCGCGGCATCGACTGCGTGTTCCGCATGGAGTTCGACGAGGCGGACGCCTCGTACCGCAAGGCCCTGGCTTTGATGGGCGGGCACCCCTATCCCTACCTCGGCCTGGTGGGCTCCATGATGACCCGCTACATCTACGGCACCGAGCAGAGCGACCAGGCCCTTCTGGACAAGTTCTACAAGCTGGCCGACGAGGCCGGCGCGGCCGCGCAGGCCTGGCTCAAGAAGAATCCCCAGGACAGCGAGGCGATGGCGGCGCTCGGGGCCTCCTACGGCATCGCCGCGCGGGTGATGACCCAGCGCCGGAGCTGGCTGAAGGCTTACTTCTACGGCCGCAAGGCCCTCAAGTACACCCAGGCGTCGCTCAAGGCCGACCCCGACCAGAACGAGGCCTGGCTCGGCCTGGGGATGTACGACTACTACACGGATACCTACCCCCGCTTCATCGGCGTGCTGGCCAAGATCGTCCTGCGCGGAGACCGGAGGCGGGGCATCGCGGAACTCTACAAGTCCGTCGAACGCGCGCGCTATACCGGCACGGCCGCGAAGCTCATCCTCGTCGAGATCTTCACCGAGGACCAGTTCGGCCTGCGCGAACCGAAGGCGGCCGCGCGGTTCATGAAGGAGGTCCGGGCCAAGTATCCGGACAGCGCCATGCTCCACGCGGCCGAGCTGGTCGCTCTTTACGAGGAAGGCCATTATCCCGAAGCCCTGGCCAGCGCGGACGCCTATCTCCGGCGCGTGAAGGCGGGAGACTGGCCGCCCCTGCACGCGGCGCAGGGGCATCTCATGCGCGGCACGGTGCTCTGGGCCAAGGGCCGGCAGGACGAGGCGCTCGCCGAGTTCAAGCTCGGCGCCGATGTCCGCTACAAGGACGGCCCGACCCGCTGGGCCGTCTTCGCGCGCATCCGCGCGGGCCAGCTGCTCGATCTGATGGGCCAGCGCGAGGCCGCTCTCGCCGAGTACCGCCTGGCCGCGGACGCTCCCGACCTCTGGGACCTCAAGCCGCTCGCGCAGGCGGGGCTCAAGAAGCCCCGGGGCGAGACCTTCCCCGGGCGCATCTCCCCCTTCTGAACCCATGCTCGACTGCCTGTGCGTGGGCTTGAGCACCATGGACGTCATCGCCTCGGTGGACGGCTGGCCCCGCGAGGACGAGAAGAGGCGCGCGCGGGCCGTCGTGGTGGACGGCGGCGGTCCCGCCGGCACCGCCGCGTGCGTGCTGGGCAAGTACGGCCTGAAGACCGGCATCCTCTCCTTCATCGGGCAGGACGAGTGGACCCCGTTCATCCGCGAGGGCTTCCGGCGCCATGACGTCTCGACGAAGTCCCTGCGCGTCGTCCCCGGGGCGTCCAACGCGGTCTCGATGGTCCTGGCCAACGCGCGGAACGGCTCGAGGACCATCGTGTGGAACGCCCGCGGCCTGCGCGGGGAGAGCCTGCCCGTGCGGGCGCCCCGCGCGCGCTGCCTGCACTTCGACGGCCACCTGATGGAACTCTCCATCCGTCTGGCCCGCGAGGGCCTGCGGCGCGGCGCCCTGACCTCCTTCGACTGCGGCTCGCTCAAGCCCGGCTGGGAGGCTCTCGCGGCCCTCACCCGCGTGTTCATCGCCTCCAGCCGCTTCACCCGCCAGCTGGGTTTGAGCGTCCCCGCCGCGCTGCTCGCCCTGCGCGAACGCTTCGGCTTCAGCGTCGCCGTGACGGAGGGCGCGCGGGGCGTGAGCTTCTTCGACGAGAAGAGCCGTCGCGTGCGGCGCCTGCCGCAGAGGCGCTTCGCCTCGGTGGACACCACGGGCTGCGGCGACGTGTTCCACGGGGCGTTTTTGGCGGCGGCCCTGAGGGGGCGCGCCTTCGAGGAGTCTTTGCGCTTCGCGCAGGAGGTCGCGGGCGAGAAGAGCCTGCGCCTGGGCGGACGGAAGGGCCTTCCCGAGCGCCGTCTTTAGTATCATCTACATCGCAATGGCCCTATTCGGGAGCAAGGACGAGCGCCCCACGATCCTCATCGCCGAGGACGACATGGTTTTGCGCTCGGTCGTCGGGAGCATCCTCGAAGCGGAGGGCTACCGCATCCTCGAAGCCGCCAACGGCCAGGAAGCCGTCGAGATGGCCCGCGCGGAACCGCCCGCGATCATCATCCTGGACATCCAGATGCCGCTCATGAACGGCATCCAGGCGACCGCCGCCCTGCGCGCCGACCCGAAGACCGCCGCCATCCCCATCCTCATCTGCTCGGCCCACGGCACCTTCGACAACGTGGAGCAGTGCCTCGCCCTGGGCGCCAAGGACTTCATCATCAAGCCTTTCGACACCGCACGCCTGCGCGACAAGGTCAAGGCCGTCCTGGCGAAGGGCAAGGAGACGAAATGATCTTCTTCGGGCCCAAGAAGAGGGAGCCCTGCGTCCTGGTCGCCGACGACGACATCGTGGTGCGTTCGGTCATCGGGAACGTCATCGAGACCGAGGGCTACCGCATCCTCGAGGCGGGCAGCGGGCAGGAAGCCGTCGAGATGGCCAGGAAGGAGCAGCCGCTCCTCATCGTCATGGACATCAACATGCCCGGCATGGACGGCATCGAGGCGACCGCCGCCCTGCGCGCCGACCCGAAGACCGCGCAGATCCCCATCCTCGTCTGCTCGGCCCACGGCACCTTCGACAACGTGGAGAAGTGCCTGACCCTCGGCGCCAGGGACTTCCTCATGAAACCCTTCGACTCCGCCGTCCTTCTCAAGAAAGTCCGCGACATCATCGCCAAAGCCCAGAAGCCTCAGTAGGGTCAAGGCGACGGGGCCGCGGCCCGGCATCGCGGCAGGGCCCTGCGGGAGTACGGACACGTGCAGGATCTCGTATGAGAAAAACACTATACATAGTGTTAATGCTTGACGGGTTCTGATGCGTGTGCGGCGGTCCGCGCATCGGGCCTAATCCGAGCTAGGCCGATTCCCCGGGCCTGGCTGGGACTTTGGCCCGAGGGAAGCATTCTCCCGCGCGCGTATAATGAAGCTATGAAACGCGCCCTTTCTTTCACCCTCATCTTCGCGCTCCTATCCCCGCAGATCCTCTGGGCCCAACTCGCCCTCCCGACGCCCGCGGCAGGCCTCTCCGCCGTTCCGGGCGGGCTGGCGGGCGTCGCTGGCGCGGTCTCCAGGCCGGCCGCGCCCGGCCCCGGCCTCGATTTCCACATCGCCCCCGAGAAGATCGGCCCGCTCTTCGAGGCCGCGCGGCTCGACCTCAAAACCCAGGTGGACGCCCTCGTCGCCGTCCCCGCCGGACAGCGCACCTTCCAGAACACCGTCCTGGCGCTCGAGAAGGCCTACACGCGCTACTCCGAGGCCGTGGCGGCCCCGGGCTTCCTGTTCTCGGTCTCGCCCGACCCGGCCGTGCGCGAGGCGGTCAAGCAGGCCGACGCGCTCTCCGACGCCTTCCTCATCGAGCTCTCCGCGCGCGAGGACGTCTATAAGGCCGTCAAGGAGTACGCGGCCAAGGGCGAGGCGCTCTCGGGCGAGGACAAGAAGCTGCTCGAGACCCCCCTGCGCGGCTTCCGCCGCGACGGGATGGACCTGCCGCTTTCCCAGCGCGCCGACATCCAGACCGTGCAGAAGCGCCTGGCGGAGCTCTCCACGGCCTTCTCCGAGAACCTGAAGGACGCCGACGACGCCCTGGCCGTCGAGCCCGGCCGCTTGAAGGGCCTGCCCGACGAGTTCGTCCGCAGCCTCCCCGTCCTCAAGGACGGCAAGGTGCGGGTGGGCCTCGACTACCCGACCTACCGGCAGGTCATGAAGTTCGCCGAGGACGCGGACGTGCGCCGCCAGCTCGAGGCCAAGTTCAACAACCAGGCCTCCGCGAAGAACGTGCCCATCCTCGAGGAGACCCTGCGTTTGCGCGAGAAGCTCGCCAACCTCCTCGGCTACAAGAACTTCGCCGACTACGCCCTCTCAGAACGCATGGCGAAGAGCCCCTCTCGCGTGTGGGACTTCCTCAAGCGCCTCAAGGGCCTCCTCTACGACCGTGGCAAGGCCGAGCTCACCGAGCTCCTCGAGGTGAAGCGCCGGAGCGAGCCCGGCGCCAAGGAGGTCGAGAACTGGGACATCTCCTTCTATGCCCGCCAGCTCTTGAAGCAGCGCTACGACTACGACCCGGAGAAGGTGCGGGAGTACTTCCCCGCCGACACCGTCGTGGCCGGCACGCTCGAGGTCTACCAGCAGGTGCTGGGGCTGAAGTTCCACGAAATCCAGGCCGCCGCTTGGCACCCGGATGTGCGCCTCTTCGAGATCTCGGATGCGCAGACGAGCCGGCGCATCGGCTGGTTCTACCTCGACCTCTATCCCCGCGAGGGGAAGTATAAGCACGCCGCGGCCTTCACCATCCGCTCGGGCCACGAGCTCCCCGGCGGCTACCAGGAGCCGGTCTCGGCGATGGTCGCGAACTTTTCCAAGGCCCTGCCGGGCAAGCCCTCCCTGCTGACCCACGGCGAGGTCGAGACCTTCTTCCACGAGTTCGGCCACCTGATGCACCAGACGCTCACGAAGGCCCGCTACGCCAGCTTCTCCGGCTCGCGCGTGGCGCGGGACTTCGTCGAGGCGCCCTCCCAGATGCTCGAGAACTTCGTCTGGCGCCCCGAGGTGCTCGCGAAGCTCTCCGGGCACTACCAGGACCCCTCTAAGAAGCTGCCGAAAGAACTGCTCGACAAGATGCTCTCGGCGCGCAACTTCCTCTCGGCCATGGGCACCCTCGGCCAGGTCGCCCTCGCGGCCCTCGACCTCGTCTACCACACCGCCGTCCCCGTCGACTCGACCGAGGTGATGCGGCAGGTCTTCGAGCAGTTCGACGTGAAGGGCCCCTCGCCGGACACCCACTTCCAGGGCCGTTTCGGCCACCTGATGGGCGGCTACTCGGCGGGCTACTACGGCTACCTGTGGTCGAAGGTGTTCGCGCTGGACATCTTCTCGCTCTTCGAGAAGGAAGGCGTGCTGAACCCGGCGGTCGGCCGGCGCTACCGCGAGGCCATCCTCGAGCGCGGCTCGAGCGTCGACGAGAATGAGCAGATGAAGGCCTTCCTGGGCCGCGAGCCCAACGAGCAGGCCTTCCTGCGCAGCCTCGGCCTCGCGCCTTCCCTCAACGACCTCTCCGCCACGCCCCAGCTCCACGAGAGCGCCTACGGGTTCTATTCGTGGCTGGCCGGCCTCGAAGGGGTGTCCGAGGAGACCCTCAAGGCGGGCGTTCTGCTCGGCGTCGAGCCCCTGCTCTCCAGGGGCGCGGTCATCATCACGGTCGACAAGGGCGTTCTGACCGCGCTCTCCATGAAGGACCCCTCCCTGGCGCCCATCGTCCTCGACCTCTCCGAGCTCGCCGCCCGGCCCTCCGCGCAGGCGCGGGCCCTGGCCGGCCGCGTCGAGAAAGCGCGCGCGCAGGACCAGGCCGAGGGGGGGCTGTACTTCCGCGTGGCCGCGGTGCTCGCCAACCTCGCCGCCTCCTCCGCGCCGGAGACGGCGAAGGAGCCGGCCCCGCTGACTCCCGCCGAGGACGTCCCGCTCGACCCCGTGCGCGAGCCCAAGGCCTACCTCGTCCGGATGCTGCGCGACGCGATGCGCGCCGCCGACCCTTTCGAGACCCTCGCCATCCTCCGCAAGGCCCGCACTGAAGCCCGCCTGCGGCTCAACTACCAGGACGGCTCCCGCTTCCTCGAGGGGCTGCGCTCCCAGGCGGAGCTGAGGGCCGCCGAGTTCTTGCCCGGCATGCTCGCCTCCGCCCAGGAAGCCGCGGGGAAGAACGACAAGGCCTCCGTGGACAAGCTCCTCGACGCGGCGCTTGAGTTCTGCGAGTACGCTCCCGGCTGGAAGAACAAGGTCGTCGCGGCGCACAACCAGGCGCACGACACCCTGGCCCTCATCGCGAAGTACGGCCTGCCGGACGAGAAGACGGGACGGCCGGCGGCGGCCCCGGAGGCCGCTCCGGAAGCGGTAAATATTTCGTATCCTTAGGCCGTCATGGCGGCCGACGCGCCCTTCCTGACCTATCGTTTCATCCTGGCTGACGGGAGCGTCCGGGAGTTCCCGGTCCGGCTCGACCCCTCCACCCTGAAGGCGCCGCCCCTCGCCCGCGCCATGATCCCCGCCTGGGCAAGGCTCGCCAACCACCGCTGTCCCAACTGCCCGCTCCAGGAGGCGGAGCACCCCTACTGCCCGGCCGCGCTCAGCGTCATCGACATCGTGGAGGCTTTCAGGGACTCCCGCTCGACCGAGCAGGCCACCGTCGAGGTGCTCACCCAGGCCCGCGCCTTCTCCAAGCGCGTGTCCCTGGCCGACGGGGTCTCGGCCCTGCTCGGCGTGCTCATGCCCACCAGCGGCTGTCCCGTGCTGGCCAAGCTGCGCCCGAACGTGCTCACCCACCTGCCCTTCGCCACCGTGCAGGAGACCATCTACCGCACGCTCACGATGTACCTGCTCGCGCAGTTCTTCGCGGCCAAGCGCGGGAAAAAGCCCGACTGGACGCTCGACGAGTTCGGCCTGCTCATCGAGGACGTGCGCCTGGTCAACAAGAACTTCTGCCAGCGCTTCTACGAGGCCTGCCTCAAGGACGTGAACGTCAACGCCCTCTGCCACCTCGACTGCTTCGCCGAGCTGACCGCCGGCGCCGCGAAGCGCCACGAGCGCCTGGCCGCCATCGAGAAACTCTTCGAAGCCTTCGGCGCATGATCCCGCTCCCCTACGCCGACGAGAACCCGCTTCCCGGCAAGAAGATCGTCGTCCTCTCCCTCATCGCCATGAATCTCGCCGCTTTCCTGCAGTTCCACAGCCAGGCGGCCATCATGGCCTACGGCTTCGTGCCCGCGAACCCCGAGGCCCTGCGCTGGGTGTCCTCGCTGTTTTTGCACGCCGGCTGGCTGCACCTGCTAGGGAACATGTGGTTCCTCTGGATCTTCGGGGACAACGTCGAGGCCCGCCTGGGCGTCTGGTTCTTGCCCTTCTACCTCCTCAGCGGCCTGGCCGCCAACGCCGCGCTCTGGGCGGTCAACCCGGGCTCCTCCCTGCCGGCCGTCGGTGCGAGCGGCGCCATCTGCGGCGTCATCGGCGCCTACCTCGTCCTCTTCCCTGGCGCCAAGGTGAAGTGCTTCTGGCCTCTCTTCCGTTTCCGCGGCGCGTTCATCAGCCTGAGCGCGATGGCCTTCGGCATCATCTACATCCTCTGGCAGATGCTGCTCTTCTGGCTGCACGGCGACGCGCGGGGGGTGGGCTACAGCGCGCATTTGGGCGGAGCGGTGTTCGGCCTCGCGGTCGGCGCCTTCCTGCGCTCGCTCGAGCCCGAGGAGACCCCCCTGGTTTCGGGCGCGGCGGGCTTCTCGCCCGCGGCGGGCACCTCCAAGGGCGAGCTCTCCGCCATCGAGGAGGCCGTGCGGGGCGGGCAGGAGGAGGCCGCCATCGGCGAGTACGTGAGCACGGTGCGCCGGGACCCTTACTTCACCCTCTCCGCCCCGGCCCAGCTCTGGGTCGCCGACCGCGTGGCGCGCCACGGTCACCCGCACATCGCCAAGGACGCGCTCGAGCGGCTCATCCTGCGCTACCCCGACGACCCGCTGGCCGCGCACGCGCGCCTGCTCATCGGCTTCATCGAGGAGAACTATTACCGGGACTTCCCCGCCGCGGCGGAGGCCTACCGCAAGGCCCTCGCCGACCCGAAGGCCAACTTCTCGACCAAGGAGGACGCCCGCAAGCGCCTCGAGGGGGTCGCGCCGCTGGTGTCGCGCACTTTCGTGGACTCGCCCAAGCAGGGCGAGGAGTGCTGGATCTTCCAGGAGAGCGGCGAGGCCGTCAGCGCCGGCGAGCCGGGCGTCCTGCTCAAGGACCTCCCGCCCGAGGCGGCCGCGCGCCGGGCCGAGCTCTACGAGAAGGAAGGCGTCCCCGTCGTCGTGATCCCCAAGAGCGGCATGCTCGACCTGCCCGAGGCCGAACTCTCGACGGGCCTCGAGGTCACCGAGCGGGGGCTCACCTTCCGCCTAACCAGCGGGGGCCAGACCGACGTGGCCTGGGAGGATTGCCTGCTCATCGCCGGCTTCGGGGTGAAGATGACCGCGTCCGTGAAAGTGGACCCCGGCATACTCGGCAGCGGCGGAGTGCTCGACCAGGTCGTCGAGGCGGCCCTCATGCCCCGGCGACGGCGGCGCGGGCTCTGGAGCCTCATCAGCATGGACTCCGAGCCTTCCTACACGGCGCTCCCCTCCTATCGCGCGCCGCAGTACGAGGAAGTCGAGCGCGTGGTGCCGCTCATCGAGGTGGTGGCCTTCGGGCCGTTGAGGCGCCTGCGCTGGACGCCCTCCTCCGACGTGAAAGCTGCCGCGGCCTCGGGCGGGCGCTACTTCGAACTGCTCCAGGAAGCCGTCCTCAAGGCCCCGAACGTGCCCATCAACCGGGGCGCCAAGGACGCCTTCAAGAAGGAGCTCTCCTCCGCGGTGGTCTTCGACGACCTCAAGCGCTCGGACGGCTACATGTTCTGGCAGCTCCAGCTGGCCTTCCTGCGCCGTGACGGGGCATTCCGGCGGGGGGCCGAGTGAAGCTCCCGAAGGCCGCCCTCTGGGGAGGCGGCGCCGCCTTCGCCCTGTTCTTCCTGTGGCTGGGCTGGACGCTCGGCGGCAAGCTGGGCGCTCCGGAGCCCTTCGAGACGGACGTGGTCATGCTCAAGAGCAGGAACATCTTCGAGCGCGCCTCCGCCGCCCACTCCCTGGGCGAATCGGGCGACAAGCGGGCGCTCCAGCCCCTCATCGAGGCCCTGGACGACCCGGTGGACGCCGTGCGTTTGAACGCCGCGGCCGCCCTGGGCAAGCTGGGTTCCCCCGCCGCCATCGACCCGCTCAAGAGATGCCTCGACTCCGAGAGCTCCGACCTGCGCCAGCGCGCCGCCATGGCCCTGGCCGAGCTCGGTGAGGATGTCGTGGTGTCCACCTCTTCGCGCTCCCGCTGACCGTCCCCCGTATAACACCTTCGTAACTATACGCACGCCCCCGCGTAACAAATACTTCGGGTCTGCTATTTACACTAATAGCGTTATTCCATGCGGGCCATCCTCTCAGCCGTCCTCCTCCTGTTCCTGGTCTATCCCGTTTCAGCCGCAGGTCCCGGAACCTCCGCCGCCACCTTCTTGAGCTTGGGCTTCGGCGCGCGCCCCCTGGCGATGGGCGAGTCCTACGTCGCCGTGGCCGACGACGCGGCGGCTTTGCACTACAACCCGGCCGGCCTTTCGATGGCGCCCTCGATGGTCCCCGTGCAGGGGATCCGGCCCTACGAGATGCTGCTCTCGCACTCCCTGCACATCCAGGACATCCGGCTCACCCAGATGGGGTTCATGAAGCGGCCCTGGGGGATGAGCGTGACGCATCTGACGCTGGACGGCATCGAGCGGCGCACGACGGAAACGGCGGCTCCGGAAGGGCATTTCGGGGCCTCGGACCTGATGGTGGGGTTCAGCTACGGGAAGAAGGTGGGGAAGGTGGGGCTTGGGGGGACGCTCAAACTCATCCGTCAGGAGATCGGTGAGTACTCGGCGACGGCGTACGGGATGGACCTGGGGGCTTTGTACCGGACGGAGCGCTGGCCGGTGACGTTCGGTGCGGCTTTGGGGAATCTGGGGACGAAGGTGAAGTTCGTGGAGGAGGGGTACCCCTTGCCGATGGTGATGCGGCTCGGGGTAAGCGCGGGGCAGACGAAGGCGTTCCCGCACGCGGTGAGCTTCGAGCTGGACTTGCCGCGGGACAACGACCCGGTGTGGCGCTTGGGGTTCGAGTACCTGGGGTTCGGGCCCTTCGCGATGCGGGCGGGGTACCGGTCGACGAGCGGTGGGCAGAAGGACGCGGTGCTGGGGAAGGCGCTGGGGAGCTCGGCGTCGGGCATTTCGGAGTTCTATGGGATGTTCATGGGGGCGGGGTTCCGGTCCAGGATCGGGGAGTTCGACTACACGCTGATGCCGTACGGGGAGCTGGGGAACGCGCACCGATTTTCATTCACCCTGAGGTTCGGGGGCATGCCGGTAAAGACGATTCCGAATACCGTGAACAAGGGAGCACTGCCATGAAAACCTTCATCGAGGCCTTCTCCACCCTCCTCCGGCTGGTCCTGACCCTCCTGCTGATATGGGAGCAGAGCGCCTGGGCGGCGGCGCCCAGCGTGCTGACCTACCAAGGCCGGCTGAAGGAAGCCGGCCTGCCCGTGCAGGGGGCCCGCACGGTCAAGGTCGAGCTCTGCACCCTGCCGGCCGGCGGGGTCTGCCACGAGGCGGCGAACCAGGCGGTCGCGGTCTCGAGCGGGCTTTTCCATGTCAACTTCACGGTCCCGGCCGCCGCGGACCTCGGCTCAGGGGTGTGGTATGTCCAGATCAGCGTGGGCGGCACGGCGCTGACGCCCCGCGAGCTGCTGACCTCGAGCGCGTACGCCGTGTACGCCTCGACGGCGGGAACGGTCGTGGACGGGGCCATCGATTCGGCCAAGCTGGCCGCGGGGGCGGTGGAAACGGCCAAGCTGGCCACCGACGCGGTCACGACGGCGGCCATCCTGAGCGGGGCGGTGACGGATCCGAAGATCGCCTCGATGAGCGCTTCGAAGCTGACGGGGGCCCTGCCGGCTCTGGACGGGTCGGCGCTGACGGGAGTGACGGCGACCGGCATCCAGGACGGGGCGGTGAACAGCGCGAAACTGGCCAGTGATGCGGGCTCTCTGCTCAAGGTCACGGGCGGGATCATGGCGATCGATTCGGGGCTCATCGGCATCGGCACGACGAGCCCTGCGGCGGGGACCGAGCTGCATATCAAGTCGACTTCCAGCAACGGCGACCTCAAGATCGAATCGAGCGACCAAACGGCCGTCGTCGTGAGCGCAGTCAACGGCAGCTACGGCAATATCCAGACCAGCCAAGGCGGCACGAATGGCGGGCCTCTGGCGCTCCAGCAGGCCGGCGGCAGCGTCGGCATCGGGACGGTCAATCCGGCCGCCAAGCTCGACGTGCAGGGAGGCGGCGGGATCCGCATCCAATACGGTTTGACAGCATCGACGGCCAGCTTGACCGGGACGGGGAACACGCTCTTCAGTCTGCAGACAAGCTCGGGCATCCAGGTGGCGGCGGGCGGCGTGTACGCGTCCTTCTTTGCCGGGGACGGGCGGAGCCTGAGCGGCGTGGTGGCGACCTCCATCGCGGACGGCGCCGTGGACTCCGACAAGCTGGCCGCAGGCGCCGTGACATCGTCGAAGATCGGGGCCTTGGCCGTGGACAGCTCGAAGCTCTCGGCCAACTCGGTGGACAACGAGAAGCTGGTCAACGGGGCGGTAGACAGCTGGAAGATCGCGGCGGACAGCATCCAGGCCCTGCACTTGGGCGCAGGAGCGGTGGAGACGGCGAAGCTGGCGGCCGACGCGGTCACGACGGCAGCCATCCTGAGCGGGGCGGTGACGGATTCGAAGATCGCCTCGATGAGCGCTTCGAAGCTGACGGGGGCCCTGCCGGCTCTCGACGGCTCCGCGCTGACGGGGGTGACAGCGACCGGCATCCAGGACGGGGCGGTGGACTCCAGCAAGCTGGCCTCCAGCGCCGTGACGAACGCGAAGCTGGCCTCCGGCGTCGTGGACTCGATCAAGCTGGCCAGCGACTTCACCTCGCTGGCCCGGGTTTCGGGCGGCCTGCTCGCCATACCGTCCTCGGATACGGGGAAGCTTGGAGTGGGGACGGCGTCCCCGGCAGCGGACCTGCACCTCCTGGCTCCGACGCCGGAGCTCTACATCCAGGACTCGGCCGGCAGCGTGGGTGTTCTAGCCTTCAAGAACAACGTGAACAGCTCGTTGCTCCAGATCGACTACCAGGGCGGCAGCGCCAGGCTGATCGATTGGGTCACCAACAGCAAGCTCGAGTTCCTGACGACAGGGCTCAGCGGGACGCAGACCCGCATGACCCTCACGGGCGACGGCAAGGTCGGCATCGGCACCGGGCTCCCCTCGGCCAAGCTCGACGTGCAAGGCGCGGACGGCGTCAACGTGCAGTACGGGGTGAGCGCGGCGACCGCAAGCTTCACCGCGACCGGTGACGCGACCTTCAGCCTCCTGACGAGCTCGGGCATCCAGGTCGCGGCGGGCGGGGTGTATGCGCCGTTCTTCGCGGGCGACGGGCGGAGCCTGACCGGCGTCGTGGCCACTTCCATCGCGGACGGCGCGGTGGATTCCTCCAAGCTGGCGTCCAACGCTGTGACGGCGTCGAAGATCGCGGCGCTGTCCGTGGACAGCTCCAAGCTGGCGCTGGGGTCGGTCTGGGCCGACCAGCTAGCGGCCGGCGCGGTCGACTCGGCAAAATTGGCCTCCAATGCCGTGACGAACGCGAAGCTCGCCGCCAACGCGGTGGATTGCACGAAGCTGGCAAGCGATCCCAACTCCCTCGCCGTGGTCAGCGGCGGCCTCCTGGCCATCCCCGCCGCCGATACCGGCAAGGTGGGGCTTGGGACGCTGAACGCGTCCTACCTGCTGCATCTGGTCAAGAATTCCAATACTCTCGATACGACCCAGAATCCGACATTGAGGATCGAGAATACGAACCCGACTCCGTCCACGGGGGGAGACGCCAACATCGCAAACCTCGTCCTGAGCGCCGGCAACGGCGCCATCACGGGGGCCCTCAGCGTCATCCATGGCACCGCCGTGGACGGGAGCGTCTACGACAACAACCTGCTCCTGGCAGCCAAGATCGGCTACCCGATCGATTTTGCGCCGAGCGGGACACGCAGCGTGCGTCTCTCCGTGGACGGCCGGGTCGGCTTGGGTACGACGAGCCCGGTTCAGAAGCTCGACGTCAACGGGAAGATCCGGCTCAGCGACGACGCGGTCGCCGCATCCGCTGGTGCCATGCGCTGGACCGGGACGAACTTCGAAGGCTACGACGGGGCGGCATGGAAGGCGCTCGACGTGCAGGCCCCGAGCGGCGGCGGCTGGACGGAGGACGTCGGGAACAACTGGATCTATACGACCACGGGCGGACGCCTCGTGGGCATCGGCAACGGCTCCCCGACTGAGATGCTGGATTTGAGCGGCGCCATGGTCTTCCGGGGCATGGGCGCTCCGGGGCTCTCAGCGGCGGGACAGGGGAAGCTCTTCTTCAATTCCGGCACCAACAAGCTGCAGATCTCGGAGAACGGCGGCGGCTTCACGAACCTCATCGGAGGCGCGGGCGGAGCCGTGACCTTGCAGGCGACGACCCCGGGCGCGCAGGACACGGGGCATCTCAACCTCAGCGGGACGGGGCTCTTCGGCGGCCGGCTCGGCGTTGGCACCGCGGTCGTTGACTCCGCCAAGTTGACGGTGCTGGGGGCCGGCTCGGACATGGTCGCCTTCAAGGCGACCGGGGCGCACATCGGCGACGCAACTCTGGGCAACTCGTCTGCCATCGTTGGGGCCGGGGCTTCGGCCACGGGGGCTGGCGGGGCGAAGACCGTCGGGGCTTCGGGCCTGGGCGGCGGGACGGCCAACGACGGGACGGCGCAGGTCTCCGTGGGCGTCTACGGGCGGGCCGGGGCGGCCAGCGACGTCAACGACGTCACGGCGGGCGTCTACGGCGAGGGCACGGCCGGCGGGCTGGGGAAGACCTATGCCGGCTACTTCGTGAGCGGCGATGTGTTCATGGGCGGGAACCTGGGCCTCGGGCTCGCGACGCCATCGGCCAAGCTGGACGTCTCGGGGACGGCCAAGGCCACGGCGTTCCAGGGCGACGGCTCGGGGCTGACCAACCTGAGCGGCGCCAACCTGGCGGCCGCGAGCGTGGACTCGGGCAAGCTGGCGGATGGGGCGGTCGGCAACACGAAGCTTGCCGATGGGAGTGTGACGGCGGCGAAGCTGGCGGCGGGGGCCATCGACAGCTCGAAGATCGCGGCCGGGGCGATCGACAGCGCGAGGCTGGCGG
>DMEZ01000044.1:41716-50489 GCA_003450735.1 Elusimicrobiota bacterium
GATCGACAGCGCGAGGCTGGCGGACGGGGCGGTGACGGCGTCGAAGCTGGCGGCGGGGGCCATCGACAGCCTGAAGCTGGCCAGCGACACGGGCTCGTTGGCGAAAGTGAGCGGCGGGTTGATGGCTGTGGACTCGTCGAAGGTCGGAATCGGCACGACGAGCCCGATGATGAAGTTGGAGGTCAAGACCGCCAGCAGTCTTGACGGGATGCGGATCACCGGCAGCAACAGCGGGGTCTATCCGGCCCTGCAGTTCTACAACGGCAGCGCGTTCACATTCACGTTCGAGGGGTCGTTGATGAACCTGAGACCCGGGTTCACGGGGGATACGCCGGCTCTCACGATCGCGAAGACGAACGGCCACATCGGTGTCGGGGTGGGTACGACGGTTCCCGACAACGGCACGCTCGTGGTCCGCTCGACATCTACGACGGCGCTTAATCCGGTGCTCAACGTGCAGGCCAACTCGGGCGTCGAGTTGATGCGGGTGCAGCAGAACGGGAACGTCGGCATCGGGACGACGAGCCCAAGCAACGAACTGACGATCCTGGGGACGGGTGCGGATGCGCTAAGACAGATCTATCTCGCCAGGGATACGACGGCCGGCGGCCGCTCGGGCCTCAGCATGACGGAGACGACGGGCGGAGGAGTGACGCCGGTCGGGCAGGGGAACGTCTATTACGACCACGACACGGATACGCTGACGCTCGATACGGACAACAACGACCGGGGCATCCGGATCAACGGCAGCTATATCCACATGATGCCGAAGGACGGGAAGGTGGGGATCGGCACCACGAATCCGAGCCAGGCGCTCTCCATCGCCGGCGCCCTGGGCGTCATCGAGACGGGCGCCCTGCCGCAGTACTACACCGCGCTTCAGGGCGGAGACCAGGCGGGGAACATCGCGTACACCCTGCCGACGGCGTCGTCGAACGGCGTGCTCAGGAACACGGGCGGGGTGTGGTCATGGGACTCCGGGGTCGTGACCCAGGCCTACCAGACCGCGCAGGAGGAGGGCAGCGGTCTTACCCAGCGCAGCGTCCTCAACTTCGTCGGGTCGGGACTCACGGCGGCTGACAACGTGGGCTCAGGGCGGACCGACGTGACGCTGGATGCGACGCTCAACGCGCTCTCTCAGTACAACACGAACGGCCTCCTCGTCCAGACCGCGGCGGACACGTTCGCCGGGCGCAGCCTCACCGGCCCGGCCGCGGGCATCACGATCACCAACGGCAGCGGCGTGTCGGGCAATCCGACGCTGGCGCTGGCCAACGACCTGGCGGCGGTCGAAGCGCTCGCGACGACGGGCGGCGTGAAGCGCACGGCGGCGGATGCCTGGGGGACGTATGCCCTGACGGCCGCCGGCGAGGCTCTGCTCGACGACGCGGACGCCGCGGCCCAGCGCACGACGCTGGGGCTGGTCTCGGGCGGGGCGGGCTCTGTCTGGGTCGAGAAGGCGGGCGACGCGATGACGGGTCAGCTCACGCTGCTGGACGGGTCCTCCATGACCGTGACGGGGGCGCTGGGAGTGGGGGCGTCGGCGCTGACGGCCGGGACGCTGGTGGTGAGGTCGACGTCCACGACGGCGCTCAATCCGGTGCTCAACGTCCAGAGCAATGGGGGGACGGAACTCCTCCGTGTGCAGCAGAATGGGTACGTCGGCATCGGGACGACGAACCCTGCGCAGATGCTGGAGGTGGTCGGTACGGTGAGGGCCACGGCCTTCCAGGGCGACGGTTCCGCCCTGTCGGTGGGGACGGCGTCGAACCTGGCCGGCGGCGCGGTGGGCTCTCTCCCGTATCAGAGCGGGATAGGGGCGACCTCGATGCTCACGGCGGGGACGGCGGGCTCGCTCCTGCGCTCCAATGGGACTGCGCCCGTGTGGTCGGCGGCAGCGTATCCCAATACAGTCTTGCAGGGCGGCCTTTTATACGGCAGCGCCGCGAACACGGTATCGCAGCTCGCTACGGCGAACAACGGAGTGCTCGTGACCAATGGCAGCGGCGTCCCGGCTATCGGCGCCGACCTTCCCTCGGCAGTCACCATCGGAGGAAGCTACGTCTACCGCGCCGGGGGGACGGACGTCGCGGTGGCGGACGGCGGTACGGGCGCCGACCTATCGGCCGTGGCGACCGGCGGGCTGGTCTATAAGTCTGGGGCAGCGACGCTGGGGGGGACTAGCGCGCTCTCAGGTGTTCTGAAAGGGAACGGGGCCGCTGCGCCTACGGCAATGACAGGGACGGCAAGCTTCAACACGTACTGGTCAGATGCAAACACGATTGCAGCGGAGCAGTATACCGCGCTGATGCGCGGTGGGACGGGCGCGGATCTCTCCGGATTGGCAACAGGCGGGTTGCTGTACAAGGGCGCGACGGCCCTAACTGGGACGGGTGCGTTGACGGGCGTCCTGAAGGGGAACGGGGCGGGAGCACCCACGGCGATGACCGGCACGACGAACCGGGTCGCGCGCTGGTCCGATGTGAACACGATCGCCAGCGGGGTCATCTACGACAATGGGAGCAGCGTCGGCATCGGATGGGCGAACCCCCTGGCCAAGCTGTCCTTCGGGCAGAGCATCGGAACGGACCTCATTCATTTGTTCCATGACGCCGCCGCCGGCCATATGGGCTTCGGCATCCAGTCGAGCGAGATGCAGTCGTTCATCCCCGCAAGCGCGCACTTCTCGTTCAACAGCGGCGGGGGGGTCCAGCCCAGCGGCACGAACGAGCTGATGAGGATCACCGGCGCCGGCAGCGTCGGCATCGGGAACACGAGCCCGACTGCGCCGCTGGAGGTCGGGAACCATAGCTCGTCGCGGGGGTATCTCCTGCTCAACGACGACGGGACGAACCCCCCGATGGTCGGCTTCGATGACAACAGGACGAGCGGAAGAGCCTACGGGATCTACTCGGGGCATCCGACGGCAGGGATGTTCTCGATTTATGACAACGATGGCGGCGGCGTTCGATTGACGATCAGCAACACCGGCAATGTCGGCATAGGGAATACGAGCCCTGGCGCGAAGTTGGACGTCAACGGTTGGATGGCTTCCGATACGGCGGGCGGAGGAACGCCCGCCGCGCTCTTGCTGAAGCTCTCCGGCGCGGAGAAGGGGGGCCTGGGCTACGTCGGGACGAGCAACCAGTGGTCTTCGGATTCCATCGCAGGCGATGTGGTGCTGCGTACGACCGGAGGCAAGCTGATGTTCAACACCAACGGCGGCGGGGCTTCGTCCATGGTCATCAGCGGCTCCGGCAACGTGGGTGTCGGAACCACGAGCCCTGGGGCGAAGCTGGAGGTGGCCGGACAGGTTAAGATCGTCGATGGAGCGCAAGGCACTGGGAAGGTACTCACCTCGGACGGGAACGGCTTGGCTAGCTGGCAGACATCGGCCGGCGTGCCGACAGGAGCCGTCATGTTCTTCAACCTGGCGGTCTGTCCGGCGGGGTGGACTGAGTTGACCTCGGCGAGGGGGCGCTATCTTGTGGGGCTCCCGTCAGCAGGCACCTTGGCGGGAACAGCGGGAACGGCGTTGACGGATTTGGAGAACCGACCCGTTGGGCAGCATAGCCACCCCATCACGGATCCCGGGCACTACCACACATGGGGAGATGATACTGCTTCGGGGTCAGGGTCGACGCACGGCGGGGGTGGGGCGCCGCCGGTGACCACGAATACGTCGACCAACCCTACCGGCATCACCATCAACAACTCCGGCTCTGTTGCGGGAACAAATGCGCCCTATGTTCAACTGCTAGTCTGCCAGAAGAGTTGATTGGGGGCTTCGTATGGGGAATATCCGATGAGGAATCTCACTCCCGAGTTCCAAAGAGCCGGCTGGCCAGCCTACAGCCGGGATGAGGAGCCCCTCCTGACCTTATGACCCGCCTCCTCGTGCTGACCCTGGCCCTCTTCAGCTCGGCCGCCCACGCGGCCGGGTCGAGACCGGCCGTCGGATTCCTGCCTGATGACGCCGCTTCGATTGGGAAGGATCCTCCAGGACAAACAGCGAGGCCCCGGTCGCCCGAGGCCTCGCTTTGGGTGGAACGGCTCCCTGTCCTCAAAAGGATAACAGGCGCTCTCTTCCCTGTCAATCCGGGCTCCGGACACTCCCTGTTGACGCTGTCCAAAGCCCGCGGAAACCTGCGGGGGCGGGAATCGAACCCGCATCTGCGTCCTCGACAGGGAGCCGACTTACCGTTAGTCCACCCCGCAAGTCCACCCACAAGTACGTATGAGGGCTTGAAAAAGTTCCCTTGGAGGGTCACTTGAGGATCCTCCTCGTCCTGACCCTGGCCCTCTTCAGCGCGGCCGCCCACGCGGCCGGGCCGAAGTCCTCCGGCCAGCTGCAGGTCAGCGACGACCACCTCACCGGCTCCGCCGCCGGCTCCCACTCCGCCCCGGGCATCGAGCTCGAAGGCGCCTTCACCCAGGACGCCGCCATGGCCGGCGACCTCGCCTCAGGGACGACCATCGAGGCCGGCTACTTCTCGATGGTCGCCACCACCCCCGCCTCGGCGCAGGCGAGCGAGGCCTACCCCAGTTCCATCTCCTTCACTTGGGCTGACGGCACCGTCCCCAACCCGATCGGCACCCTCTACATCCTCGAACTCTCCACCCGCTCCGATTTCAGCTACCCCCTCATCACGACCACCGCCTACAGCCGCTCCGCCGCCGTCGAAGGCCTCGCCGCCAACACCACCGTCCACGCCCGCATCCGCGCCGCCTACATGGAGGGCGACGAGACCGCTTTCTTCTCCATCGCCTCGACCCCCACCCACGCCAACGACCCCGCCAGCGCCCTGACCACCTTCACCCTCGTCGCCCAGACCTCCTTCACCGTCCACTGGGAGCCCAACGGCAACCCGCCCGGGACGCTCTTTGAAGCTGTGGCCTCGACCGCCGATCCCTACGTCGACACCCATGCCGGCAACGTCCATCTCTCCTCCGAGCCCTGGAGCACGCCCTCCATGGTCTTCACCCCGCTCGGCCCCAACACCACCTACTACCTCTTCATGCGCGCCAAGAACCACGCCGGCGTCCCCACGCCCGGAGTCTTCCTCGGTTCGACCGCGACCCTCGCGAACCTCCCCGCCTCGGTCATCTCCACCTTCAGCGCCGTCTCGACCGGCTCCCTCGTCGCCTACTGGGACAGCAACGCCAACAGCTCCGGCACCGTCTACCGGGCCGTCGTGTCGACCTCCTCCATCCTGACCGAGACCGACGCTTGGAACCTCGCCGTCACGACCCAGGCCTGGGGCGACCCCTCCGCCGCGTTCGCGGGCCTCAAGGCCAACGCCACCTACTACCTCTACGCCGCAGCCTACAGCCGCTCGGGCGGCTTGAGCGCCTATGCCGCGCTGGGTTCGACGCTCACCCGGGCCAACGAGCCCGCGACGGCCGCCTCCACCTTCACCGCGGTCTGGGCGTCCTCCATGGCGGCGGCTTGGAGCGCCAATGAGAACGCTCCCGAGACCCTCTATGAGGCGTGGCTCTCCACGAGCTCGACGCTGGCTGTGACGGACGCCTATAACCTCCTTGCCTCGACCCGCGCCGTCGAGGCCCTCTTCCAGCCCATCCGCCCCGCCACGACCTACTACCTGCACGTTCGAACGCTCGCGCACGACGGCACGCCCACGGCCTACGTCCTGCTCGGCTCTACGGCCACCCTGGCCGACATGCCCTCGCCGCCTTCCGGCGGCGCCTCCACCTTCACGGCCGTCTGGGTGGGCTCGGTCTCGTTCCAGTGGGGGGCGGGGGCCAACCCGCCGAGCACGCAGTACCTGGCTCAAGCCTCCTCGGCGGCCTTCGCGGCCGGGACGCTCGTCAAGGACAGCGGCTGGGGCGTCGCGCTTTCGACCTCCTTCGTCGGGCTCTCGACCAACACCCTCTACGCCTTCCGCGCCAAGGCCCGCAACCCCTCCGGCATCGAGACGGACTATACCCTCCTGGGCACGACCTCCACCCTGGCCGTGGCGCCGGCCTCCGCGGCCTCGACCTTCACCCTGGTCGCGTACAGCTCCATCACCCTGCAGTGGGCCTCGGGCGGCAACCCGGACTGGACGGAGCACCAGGTCACGGCCGCCAGCGACAGCGCTTTCAGCGGGGCCTTGAGCTCCTCCGGCTGGATGACCGCCCTGAGCACCGCCATCCAGGGACTGACCGGGGACTCCACCTGGTACTTCCGCGTCCAGGCCCGCAGCGTTGGAGGGATCCTCACCGATTACGCCGCGCTGGGCTCCAGCGCGACGCTCCTGCCCATGCCCTCCGGCGCGCTAATCGAGAGCGTCGGCCCGAATTCGGCCAGCTTGTCCTGGAGCGCGAACGGGGCCCGCTCGGGTGAACCGGGGTCCTGGATGGTTTCCGCTTCCAGCCTGCCGGTCGCTCGGTCCGCCCTGGCAGCGGCTTTCTATGGCGGTCGGATCTACGTCTCGGGCGGGGCGAACGGGGGGGCGCAGAGCGCGGTCTGGCATGCGGCTGTGAGCCTGGAGGGTTCCATCGGCGCTTGGAGCGTCGGCACGCCCCTGCCCGCCCCGCGCGAGTCCCATGCGATGGCCGCTTGGGCTGGACGGCTCTATGTCAGCGGAGGCCTCGACAGCATGGCGAAGGCCACGGTGTGGTGGGCGCCCATCCTCTCGGACGGCTCCCTGGGTTCCTGGACCGAGACCACCCCCCTGCCCGCCGCGCGCTACAAGCACGCCATGGAGGCCTATGGTGGACGACTGATCGTGACAGGAGGGGATAATGGGATAACATCGCAAAACACGGTATATTCAGCTGATATCGAATCGGCTGGAGGTGTGGCCACATGGGCCACAAACGCTGTTTTGCCTTCGGCTCGAAGCGGGCACGCGATGGCAATCTCGAGCGGTGTCCTGTATGTTTCCGGCGGGGTGGGGGCCGGGGTGGAGAGCACGGTCTGGAGGGCATCCCTGGCTTCGGGCGCGCCGGACTCCTGGAACGCGGCGTCCTCCCTGCCCGAGGGACGCGCTCGGCATTGCATGGCGGCCTCGGGCGACCGGCTCTACGTCCTGGGCGGACATGATGGGGCTTCGGCCCGGGATACGGTCTACAGCGGGACGGCGGAATCCTGGACGCTCTCGCAATCCTTGCCTGGAGCCCGCTTCATGCACGCTTGCGTGCTGGCCCATGGGCGGCTCATCGCGCTGGGCGGCGACGAGGGCGGGGGAGCCTCCGGGTCGATCTCGAGCGCGGCGCTGCTGGGCACGCTTTACTCGGTCGAGCGGGCGAGCGACACGGGTTTCACCGCGAGCTTCTCATCGATAGGCTATCGCGCGGGGACCCGCCAGGAGCTTTACAGCCTCCTGCCCAACACGACCTACTACTTCCGTCTCCGTGCGCGCTCGCTGCACGGCGTCGAGACGGCCTACCTCTCCCTGGGCTCGACCCGGACGCTCTCGGCCCTGCCGGGGGCGGCGTCGTCGACCTTCACGGCGGTCGAAACTGGCTCCATCACCGTCTCCTGGACATCGGGCGACAACCCGGCCGGCACCGAGTTCCGCGCGCAGGCGTCGACCTCGGCGGACTTCGGCGGCGCCCAAAGCTCGGACTGGCTCACGGCCGTATCCACGGCCTTCGCGGACCTGACGCCCAACACGAGCTACTACTTCCGGGCCCAGTCGCGCAACGCATCCCTGCTTGAGAGCCCCTACCGCTCCCTCGGCGCCGTCATGACCCTGGCCGCGCCGCCCACCGGCTCGCTGACGAGGGACGTCGGCCCCACCGGCTTCACGCTCGAATGGTCTTCCGCCGGCAACCCAGCCTGGACGCGCTACGAGGCGCAGGTGGCGACGGCCTCCGCGTTCAGCAGCGTCCTGCAGTCGAGCGTCACCCTCTCGACGAGCGTGGTGTTCAGCGGCCTGCCCAGCGCCGCCACGTATTACGCCCGCGTCCGGGCCTTGAACGGCGGCGGCATCCTCACGGCCTACGATGCCGCCGTCTCGGCCTGGACGGGGCTCGACGCGCTCGCGCCGGGCGTCTCCACGGGGACGGCACAGCCGGCGGGGGCGGCCAACGCCCTGCTGGTGCTCTGGAGCGCGGTCGGCGATGACCTCCACGCGGGGACGCTCATCGCGGGCAGCAGCTTCTATGTGCAGTGGAGCACCATGGACCCGGCCGGGGTGAGCTGGAGCACGGCGAACGCGCAGGTCGTCGTGGGGACCTCGGCGGTGGCGCCGGGGACGCTCGCCTCCGTGCAGGTGGGCGGCCTGCCCTCCCAGAGCAAGGTCTGGTTCCGCCTCTGGACGAAGGACGAGGCCGGCAACTATTCCGCGCCCTCCGCCACCTTCAGCGCGCACGTCTCGCCCTTCGTCCTGGAGACCCTGGATGGAGCCGGCGTCGACGCGGGACGCGGCGTCACGGCCGCCGGCGACGTGGGGGGGAACCTCCTGAGCGTTTTCCGAGGCGGCGGGGCGTTCCAGGAACTGAGGTTCCTCGAACGCTCGGGCGGGGCGTGGGGCGCGCTCGAAGCGCCCGACCCCGGGGTGCGCGTCGGCGAGACCTTCGTCGCGGTCGGGGAGGACGGAAACCCGCAGGTGCTCTATCGGAACGCGCAGACGGGCGAGCTCAAGCTGGCGAAGAAGGCGGGCGTGTGGACGACGAGCGTGGTCGCCTCCGGGAACCTGGTCCCGACCTCGCTCGCCCTGGACGGCGAGGGGCGGGCGCACATCACGTACTATGACGCGGCGAGCGGGGCCCTCAAGTACTCGAGCTGGACGGGGACGGGTTGGGGCGTGGAGACGGTGGACGC
>DMEZ01000044.1:50699-115116 GCA_003450735.1 Elusimicrobiota bacterium
GGGACGGGCGTGGACGTGGGGAGCCGCGCGGCGCTGGCCCTGGACGGCTCGGGGCAGGCGCGCATCGCGTACCTGGACAGGAGCAACGGGACGCTCAAGTTCGCCGGGAAGACGGACGCGGGCTGGACGAAGGGAGCCGTGGACGGGGCGTCGAGCGCGGGCGGGCTTGCGCTGGACGGGGCGGGGAACGCGCACGTGAGCTACCTCGACGGAGCGACAGGCGAGCTCAAGTACGGGCGCTGGACGGGCTCGGCCTGGAGCACCATGACCGTGGACGCCTCGGCCGGGATGGGCGAGGACTCGGCCTTGAGCATGGGTGCGCTGGGCGAGCTGACCCTGCTCTACCGCGACGGGACGGCGGCGCGGCTTGAGTCGGCGCACTGGGACGGCGGCTTCCCGCCCCCCGTCGGGGGCCCCGGCGGGCGCGTCCAGGCGCCCACCGCTTTCCAGGGGACGGCGGTCTCTTCCACCGGCATCCAGTGGTCGTGGATGGACAACTCCGTCAACGAGCTCGGCTTCCAGCTCTATGGCGCTTCTACCTCGACCGGGCCCTTCGCCCTCATCGCCGGCACCGCGGCCATCTCCGCGGCGCCCGGGAGCGGCTTTTATAAGACCTTCACCGAGACCGGCCTGCTCGAGGGGACGACCTATTACCGCTACGCCGTCGCCGTGGCCAGCGGCGGCGTAGCGGCTTCAGCAGGGGCCGCTACGTATCCGTTCCTCACGGTGGACCGCACCTCGCCGACGGTCACGGTCAACCAGGCCGGCGACGACCTCTGGCGCCGGACGAACATCGCCCGCTACGACGTGGACTTCGCGGACCTCGGCGGGTCGGGCCTCTCGAAGTTCGCCGTGCGCGTCTCCACCCGGGCGGGGGACCTCTGGACGGAAGGGAGCGCTTCGACCGACGTCGTGGTGAGCATCGGGTCGGACACCTTTAGCGCGGAGTGGGCCCTGCCCTCGGCCCTGTTCGATGAGCTGCCGGACGGGGCTACGAGCTACGTCTCAGTCCGGATCTGGGACGGGCTGGGCAACCACGAGACGCGCCTCGACGCCTTCTACGTGCGCAAGGACACGACCCCGCCCTCCCTGGCCGACAACCAGGCCGGCGACGACGCCCTGCGCATCGCCGCGGGCACGCTCTACGACGTGGACGCCTTCGACGCGGGGGCGGGGCTCGCGAAGTTCCAGTACAGCGTGAGCCTCGTCGCCGGCTCCACGGCCGCGCCGCTCGTGCCCTGGACGGACATCCCCGCCGCGGCCGGCGAGGCCTCGTTCACGGCCGGCTGGCCGGTGGACTTCGCCGCGCTCTCCTCCCTGACGACCAACTACGTCTCGGTCAGGGCCATCGACCAGGCCGGCTCGACGACCACCCTGGTCGACGCGTTCTACGTGCGCAAGGACGTCACGGGGCCTGTCGTCGTCATCCTGGCCCCCTCCACGGCCTACCGCTCCCAGCTCGTCACCCTCTCCGGGACCGCGGCGGACTTGAACGGCGTGCGCGGCGTCGAGGTCAAGATCCAGGAGCTCGCGACGGAACGCTATTGGACCGGCGCGAGCTTCGTCCTATCGAATGAGCAGTGGTTCACGGCTTCGGGCACAACCACCTGGAGCCTCGAGCCGGGCATCTCTTGGACGAACGGCGCGGCCTACCGCGTGGTCGCCCGCTCCTCGGATACCCTGGGCAACTACTCCTTGTCCTACAGCACCGCGGACTTCGTCTTCGACGCCTCGACGCCGTCGGCGGCGGTGACCTTGCCCGCGGATGGGGCCGTAATGACCACACTTGAGACCCTCTCAGGCACGGCGACGGACCCAGCGCCGACGGATTCCGGGATCAACATCGTCCAGCTGCGGGTGCGGCGGAACTCCGACGGGAAATGGTGGGACTTCGTCGCTCAGGATTGGGCGGATGTGGCCGTATCGACCACAGTCTCAGGGGCCGGAATCTGGTCGTACGCGGTGCCGGAAACGCTGAGGGCGAATCTGGCCAGCGGAACGAGCTATTTTCTAGCGGTGCGGGCCCAGGACGGCTCCATCCCCGGCAACGTCGGGGATTTCTCGGAAGGCTCCGGACTGACCTGCCTGGATGCGGTCGGGCCGGGGGCCGTTACGAACCTCTCGGCCTTGACCGGGGGTTCCCCCGGCACGATCCAACTCTCCTGGACGGCCCCGGGGGACGACGGCGGCTCAGGCCTCCTGCTTTTGGGCGAGTACCGCGTGAATTACTCCACCGACCCTGCGGCCAGCTTCAGCACCGCGGCCGCCCAGGTGGTCTTGGCGACCGCGTCCGTGCGGCCCGGGGACGCGCAGAGTCTGAGCGTCTCGGGGCTCGTCCCCAACGCGACCTACTACCTGCGCGCCTTCCTGGCCGATGAGGCCGGGAACTGGTCGCCGCTCTCCAACGGGGCGACCGCGATGGCGGGGTACAACCCCTTCAACCAGATCACCGGCCACGTGCTCAAGTCCTCGAGCGAGCCCATCACGGCCGTGCTGGTCGAGGCGTTCGACTCGAACGGGGCGCCCTCCGTCTCGACCTTCACCGTGGAGGGCGGGAGCTTCACCCTCACGGGCCTCTCCTCGGGCTCCTACCGGGTGCGGGCGACCTGGACGGTGGGCGAGGTGAAGAGTTCGGTCGAGCTCGAGACCGTCGCGATGGGCTCCTACGACGTGGACTTCATGCTCGAGATCGGCTACACCCTCGCGACCCTGACGGGCTCGGTCTACGTGATGCCCACGCCCGCGTCCCGGGCGCGCTTCGCCGCGGCGGCCTCCGCGAAGGCCTGCGCGGGCAGCTTCGTCGAGCTCTTTGTCGGAGGCCGCCGGGCCTTGAGCGTGCCGGTCGCCCCCAACGGCCGCTGGGCCATCTCGAATCTTCTGCCGGGCCGCTACGGCGTGCGCGCCTACAACGGGACGGAGTTCACGGACGTGCACGAAGTCGACGTGGGTGAGGGCGAGACCAAGGAGGTCGCCTTCATCGAGGACCCCCTGCCGGAGGGCCAGGTGTTCGCCTTCCCGAACCCCGCCCGCTCGCAGACGACCGTGCGCTTCTACTCGCCGCTCTGGCCGCTCGAGGCCCAGGTGTCGGTCTTCGACATCGCGGGCGTGCTGGTGAGGGAGCTCGCGGGCTCGGAACTCGTCCCCGCCGCGCCGGGCGTCTACCACGCGCGCTGGGATCTGACGAATTCGCGCGGCGAGGCGGTGGCCTCGGGCGTCTACCTGTTCATGGTGAAGGTGAAGGGCGGCCCCGACGGGCAGTCGGCCAAGGTGATCAAGAAGCTCGCCGTCGTGAAGTAAATGATTTAGAATACGAGCGCAGTCGCCGGGCCCGCCGGAAGGCCGTGGGAACCGCCGGTCGCTTCCTGCATACCCGTACCCAGAGGACCCCGATGCTTCGAACGAAGATCTCCGCTCTAGCTCTCGCCTCCGCCCTCTGCGTACCCGCCTTCGCCGCCGGCAAGAAGGGCCAGGTCAGCGCCGTGGTCACCGCCGTCAAAGGCGCACCGGTGGTCCAGAAGGCGGGGGAGAGCCAGTCGTCCAAGGTCAAGGTCGGGCAGTTCCTCTACAAGGGCGACACCGTGCGCACGAAGGGGGAGGACATGGCCGCCATCGCCATGGTCTCCGGCGTCGAACTCCGCATCAACGGCAACACCTTCTTCGAGGTGGGCGACGGCGGGGCGGGCGACCGGCCGGCCGAGCTGGGGCTGAAGCTCGGGCAGGTCTGGTCGCGCGTCATGTACAAGGGCGCGAAGGTGCGGGTGATCTCCAACGTCGCCACCATGTCGGTGCGGGGCACGGAGGCCGACGTCTCCCTCCAGAACAGGCTCGACGTACGCGTCTACGAGGGGCACGTGGACGTCTCCAACGCGCAGGGCAGCCAGGCGCTCTCCGCCGGGCAGATGACCACGGTCATGAGCGCGGCCATGGCGCCGCAGGCCCCGCGGGAGATGGGGGCCTCCGACCGGCTGACCTGGCAGGACGGGATCTCGCCCAAGGACGCCGACGGCCAGCTCGAGAAGCTCCGCAAGGAAGCGGGGCAGTCGACTCTCGAGTTCAAGACGAAGGACGGCAAGGGCGTCAAGTTCAAGCTCAAGAAGAAGGGCCAGAAGTAACCCCCACGGCAGAAGTTGTAAACTCCATCCTGTGAAAGGGCTCCTTTGGGCCGTCGTGGCGGCTTGCCTGCTCTCTGCGTGCGCCGGACCGGAGCCCCTCGCAAAGACGCCCCAGCCTCCGGTCCCTTCGACCCCCGCCCAGGAGGAGAACTCGGTGCAGGACATGCTCGCCCGCGTCAAGGACGCCTACGCCCGGGGCGACTACGCCCAGGGGCTGTCCTTGGTCAAGGAGGTCTTGAGCTCCAAGTCGAGCAGCCTCTCCTCCTACGACCGCATCGGCTCGATGTACTACGCCCTCGGGCGCGAGGCCGAGGCGCTGACCATCTGGGAGCGGGCCCTCCAGATGGAGAAGGACCCCCAGCGGCGCAAGGCGCTGGAAGATACCGTCGCCACGACCCGCCGGAGCCTGGGGCTCGGCGAAGCGCCGGCCCCTGCGGCGGAGCTTAGCGCCGCGCCCCGGCCCGCCGCCCCGGCGGCGAAGCCGAAGCCTCCCGTCAAGAAGCCGGATTCATCCGAGCTCGAGAAGCTCCACGCCCGGGGCGTCGAGCTCTACGCGGGCGGGGAATACCTGCAGGCGACCGCGGTCTACCTGCGCATCCTGGAGCTCGACCCGGAGGATGCGCGGGCGAAGAAGGCCCTGGAGCGCCTGCGCACGCGCAGATGAGCATCCGCCTGAAGCTCGCCCTCGTCCTGGCCCTCGCCATCGCCGCGGCGAACGCGGTCGCGGGCCTCGCCTTCGTCGAGCTCCAGCGCGCGGCCCTGCGCGAGGCGGAGGCCGAGAAGACGCGGCTCCTCGTCGAGAGCGTGCGCCGCGCCGCCGAGGAGTCATTGCTCGCCAACGACCCGCTGATGCTGCTCGACGCCCTGGCCTTCCTCAAGAAGGACCGGCCCGAGGTGCACCATGGGCGGGCGCTGCTGGAGGGGAAGTGGCAGGAGTCGGGCGGAAAGGCGCCGCCGGAGCCCGAAGGCGGCGTGGAGAGGCGCCTCATCGCGGCCGAAAGGGACGGCAGGCGCGTGGAGGCCGAGCTGCTGCTCTCCAAGGCCGTCCTGCTCGAGCGCGAGAGGAAGGCCCTGGAATGGGTGGTGCGCGACGTCCTGCGCGCGGCCCTGTGGACGGCGGCGCTGGGGCTGCTCACGGCCATCCTCCTGAGCGCGACCCTCACGCGCCGCATCCTGCGCATCGAGCGCACCCTGGCCGCCATCGGCGAGGGGAAGCTCGGCGAGAGCGTCGAGAGCTCCGGCTCCGACGAGGTGGCGCGCCTGGCCCGGGGCGTCAACGAGATGTCGGCCAAGCTCCAGGAGCTCGACCGCATGAAGAAGACCTTCGTCGCCTCGGTCACGCACGAGCTGCGCTCCCCGCTGGGGGCCATCGAGAGCCAGGTGCGCGAGCTCATGGCGGACCCCGCCCGCGCGCAGTCCGACAGGGAGAGCCTCGAGCGCATCCGCAAGAACGCCTCGCGCCTCGAGCACTTCGTCACGAACCTGCTCGAGATGGCCAAGATCGAGCGGGGCAAGCTCGAGTTCTCGCCCAAGGCGGGGGCGCTGGGCCCCATCGTCGAGGACACGGCGCTCTTCTTCACCCCCAGGGCGCGGGAGGCGGGCATCGACCTTTCCTGCCGGGTGGAGCCGGACCTGCCGGAGCTCAAGCTCGACGGCGACCTCATCGCCCAGGTGCTCACGAACCTCGTCTCCAACGCCCTGAAGTTCACCCCGAAGGGGGGGCGCGTGCTCGTGAGCGCCGGGAAGGGCGGCAGGGGCGTCGAAGTCGCCGTGGCGGACACGGGCGTGGGCATCCCGCCCGAGGCCCTCGCGCGCGTGTTCGCGCCCTTCGAGCGGGTGAAGAACCCGATCAAGGCCGGCGGGGCGGGCCTCGGCCTCGCCATCGCGAAGTCCATCGTGGAGATGCACGGCGGGCACCTCCGGGCGGAGTCCGAGCCCGGCAAGGGCAGCCGCTTCGTCTTCGAGCTTCCAGCCTAATCCGCCGAAAACCCCGTCCTCATATGGCGCAACAGGGCCTGCCGGCGATGGGGCCATCGGCCTCTGCTCGCTTCTCCCTGGGTTCAGTGGCTGCGCAACCGGCCGATTCGACCCATCGCCGTCACCCATTGCGCTCTTGAAGGGTTTTCGGCGGTCTAAGCCTTCAGGACGTAGCCGAGCTTGATGACGGTCTCGATGCGCGCGCCGAAGAGGCCGAGCTTGCGGCGCAGGTTCTCCACGTGCTTGTCCACCGTGGCCGTGCCGGTGACGGGGTCGCCCTGCCAAACGTCCTTGAGAAGCTGGCCCCGGGTCAAGATGCGGCCGCGTTGGCGCAGGAAGTAGACGAGGAGGTCGAACTCGATGCGGGTGAGCTTCAAGGCCTTGCCGGCGAGGCGGCAGACGCGCTCGTCGGGCAAAACGCTGAGCTCGCCGAGCACGATGGGCTCCTCCTTGGCCGGCGAGGCGAGGCGGCGCTGGAGGAGGCTGGCTAGGCGCACGAGTACGAACTCCGGGTCGGCGGGGGAGGAGAGGTACTCGTCGGCGCCCGCGTTGAAGACGCCGATCGCTTCCTTGGAATCGGCCGGCCTGCGCGAGAGGCCGATGAGGAGCATGCGCCGCGTCGCCTCGTTGGCGCGCAGAACGCGGATGACGTCCTTGCCGTCCATGCCTGGGACCTTGAGCTCGATGAAGGCGGCGTCGGGCTTGGCCTTGGCGAGGGCGGTGAAGAACTCGGCGGGGCGGGTGAAGAGCAGGGCCTTGTAGCCCGCGCTCTTGAGTGTGGCGCGGTAGAAGGCGCCCGTCTGCGGGTCGTCCTCGACGATGACGATGTTCCAGCGGGAATTCACTTCGGAATGTGCGCCTTGACCCGAGCGAGCAGGTCGGAGGCGTCGAAGGGCTTGAGAACGTAATCGTCCGCCCCCGCCTCGAGGCCCTCGGCCACGGGGGCCACGGCCGAGCGCACCGAGCAGAGCAGGATGGGGGTCTTGGGACGGGGGCCTTCCGCGCGGATCTTCCGGCAGATGTCCAAGCCGTCCATATCGGGCAGATTCAGGTCGAGCAGAACGAGGTCGGGCTTGGACTCCTTGTAGGCCTTGAGTCCGTCCTCGCCGTTGGCGGCCTTGGCGACCGAGTAGCCGGCCTTCTTGAGCACGTGCTCCAGGAGGTCCAGGTAGTCCGGCTCGTCTTCCACGATCAGGATCTTCTTCGACATATCCTTGTAACCGAACGCACGCGCGCGCGCAACAAATACTTCGAGTGGACATTTTACACTAATAGCGTTATTCCATGCGGGCCTTCCTCTCAGCCGTCCTCCTTCTGCTCCCAGCTTCTTCAGTCTCAGCCGCAGGTCCCGGAACCTCCGCCGCCACCTTCCTGAGCCTAGGCTTCGGCGCGCGCCCCCTGGCGATGGGCGAGAGCTACGTGGCCATAGCCGACGACGCGGCGGCCCTGCACTACAACCCGGCCGGGCTCTCGATGGCGCCCTCGATGGTCCCCGTGCAGGGGATCCGGCCCTACGAGATGCTGTTGTCCCACTCCCTGCATATCCAGGACATCCGGCTCACCCAGATGGGGTTCATGAAGCGGCCCTGGGGGATGAGCGTGACCCACCTGACCTTGGACGGCATCGAGCGGCGGACCGAGGAGACGGCCGCTCCGGAGGGGCACTTCGGGGCCTCGGACCTGATGGTGGGGTTCAGCTACGGGAAGAAGGTGGGGAAGGTGGGGGTGGGGGGTACGCTGAAGCTGGTCAGGCAGACGATCGGTGAGTACTCGGCGACGGCGTACGGGATGGACCTGGGGGCGCTGTACCGGACACAGCGCTGGCCGGTGACGTTCGGGGCGGCGTTGGGGAACCTGGGGACGAAGGTGAAGTTCGTGGAGGAGGGGTACCCGTTGCCGATGGTGATGCGCCTCGGGGTGAGCGCAGGGCAGACGAAGGCGTTCCCGCACGCGGTGAGCTTCGAGCTGGACCTGCCGCGGGACAACGACCCGGTGTGGCGCTTGGGGTTCGAGTACCTGGGGTTCGGGCCCTTCGCGATGCGGGCGGGGTACCGGTCGACGAGCGGCGGGCAGAAGGACGCGGTGCTGGGGAAGGCGTTGGGGAGCTCGGCGTCGGGGATCTCGGAGTTCTACGGGATGTTCATGGGGGCGGGGTTCCGGTCGAGGATCGGGGAGTTCGATTATACGCTGATGCCGTACGGGGAACTGGGGAACGCGCATAGATTTTCATTCACCCTTCGGTTCGGGGGAGGGGCGAAGCCGCTCAAGCCCATCGTCGGAGGTCCTTCGAAATGAGGTTGATGCTCTGGCTGCTGCTGTGCGCTCCAGTCTGGAGCGCCGAGAGGGATGCGGTGGTCGCGAAGCTGGACGGGGTCGCGGTGGTGACGGAGGGCGAACTGGCGGATTGGCAGGCGGCGCAGGCTTGCTACGGGGAGGGGGCACTGACCTCCCGGAACGCGGGGCTCATGCGCCTGCTCGAGGCGGCCATCGCGGAGAAGGCCCTGAAGGACACGGGGGCCTCGAAGTTCACGCAGGCGGAGGTGGAGGCCGAGGCCGCGCGCATCGACCGCGAGACGCGGGCGCCGGACATCCTGGCCTGCATAAAGAACGGGCTGAAGGGGGAGCGGTATCTCAAGGCGTTCGTGAAGCCGACCTTGGTGGAGTCGAAGCTCCGCAGCTACCTGATGCAGGATGTCGGGGTGCAGGCGGGGTCGCGCAAGAAGGTGGAGGACGCCATCAGGAAGGCGCGGCAGGGGTCGCTTCAGAAGGCGGCCAAGCAATACGGGCTGGTGTATTCGAGCATGACGTACTCGCTCGAGGCGACGACGGGGTCGGCCCTGCCGTGGTCGCCCTACGAGAAGGAGTTCATCGAGCAGCACCTGAAGAAGCTGAAGGCGGGCGAGCTGGGCAAGGCGGCCATCGAGTCGGACTACGATTTTCGCGCGGTGCGTCTGCTGAAGACCGACGGGAAGAAGTGGTTCTTCGAGTCGGCGTACGCCTTGAAGCTCGACCAGGTGGAGTGGCTCAAGGGAATGCCGAAGATGAAGCTGGAGATCCTCGACGAGGGCCTGCGGGGCTGGGTGAAGGGGATCAAGGGGAACCCGCGGCTCGTGGCGACGGAGGTGCAGTGAGGGTACAAAAGCAGGCCAGGCCCCGAGCGTCCGGAGCCTGGTCACAGCCAGCTGTCAACACCATTAGTGTAGCAGGCGGATGCATGAACGGCAAGGCCTCGGTCGCCCAAGGCCTTGTTTGGGTCGTCTACTGCCCAGCTGTCCAATCTGATGTTAACAGCCGCTTCGTCTCCAGTCAATGGCTGGGGATGGCGGATGCCGAGGCCCCAGCTGTATGGAAGCCTCGGCACCCATGGCGCCTGCGGGGGCGGGACTCGAACCCGCATGGTCCAGTTGACAGCTGGCCGTCTTACCAGTTAAACGACCCCGCAAGTCCACCCACAAGTACGTATGTGGGCCCGAAAAAGTTCCCTGGAGGAACGGCTAAGTGAGCCTGCTCGAGAGGACGATGAGGCTGGCGCGGCGGTTGGCACCGCTGGCGCTCATCGTCTTCTTGGGGGCGGATGTGAGCGAGCGCGCCGGGCTGCCGGGCTTCGTGGCCCGGCTCCAGCGGGAGTTCCCGGCCATCGAGCATCAGTGGCCCTCCTTGCTGGAGGGGGGCTCTTTCCCGGCGGAGTACGGCGAAGCGTATAAGGCGGGGGGCGGGGATTCGTGGGTGGAGGTGCGGGCGGTCGCGGGGCGCTCGGCTCGGGCGGAGCGCGGGCGGGGGCTGGCGCTGTATCGCTCCGCGTTCCGCGATACCGATGTCTTGTTCACGGCGTCGGGCGGGGAGGTGGAGGAGTTTTACTACCTGAGGTCCGCGAAGGCGCCGAAGCGGTTCGTGCAGGAACTGCGGCCTCGGGGAAGGGTCAAGGGTTTCCGGCTGGCGGAGGACGGGGCGCTGGAGGCGGTGGGGGCGGAGGGGGCGGCCTTGATGAGGCTGTCTCGGCCGGTGGTGTTCGACGCGGAGGGGCGGCGGAGGGAGGGGCGGTTCGGGCTGATGGAAAAAAGAGGCCCCGGACGGGCCGGGGCCTGGGGCAGCTCTAGCAGCGGATTCCTGTCGAGTATAGGATACCGGGGGACTGTCCGATTGTCAAGGACGGAACAAGCAGGGCCCCGGGCAATTCCTGTCGATACCCGGGGCCCAGAGGAACCTGCGGGGGTGGGACTCGTCCCAAACATCCAAAATCCGTTGGTTTGGGACGTCCCGAACCTACGACGTTTGGGAGTTCGGGACGAACCCACATCTCTATTCTTGACAGGAATCCGCTCTACCATTGAGCTACCCCGCAAGTCCACCCACAAGTACGGATGTGGGCCCGAAAAAGTTCCATCGAGCTATCTGCTGGCGCTGTCCTTCGAGGACGAGGGGCTGAGCTATCCGGTGCTCATCGACCCGGCGTGGAAGACCCCGTCGACGCAGAACATGACGACGGCGCGCTGGCACGCGAGCGCGACGGTCCTGCCCGACGGGAAGGTGCTGGTCGTGGGAGGCTGCTCCAACGTCGGCTGCTCTCCCATCCTCTCCACCGCGGAGCTCTACGACCCCTCGGCGGGGACCTGGTCGGCGGCCGGGCCGCTCGCGTCGGGCGCGCGGCACTCCCACTCGGCTACGCTCCTGCCCAACGGGAAGGTCCTCATCGCCGGGGGCGCCGGCGTCTCGGGGGGCCTCTCCAGCTCCGAGCTCTTTGATCCCGCCGCCGGCGGTTTCGAGGCGGCCGGGGTCATGACGTCGACCCGGTCCGGCCACGTCGCCATCCTGCTCGGCGACGGCCGGGTGCTCGCGGTCTCGGGGCGCGGCGAGGGCAGCGCGGAGATCTACGACCCCGCGGCCGGGACCTGGGCGGCCACGGCGAGCATGATCTCGCGGCGAAACGCCTTCCCCGCGGTCCTCCTGAGGGACGGCCGGGTGCTCGTCTCCGGCGGGGACAAGGGCGGGGCCTGCGGCGTCAACGAGGTGATCCAGGCGGAGCTCTTCGACCCGAACGGGGCCGGCGGCGCGGGCTCGTGGACGGCGACGAACAACATGAACAGCTCCCAGTACGGGCACGCGGCCACCCTGCTGGCCAGCGGGAAGGCCCTCATCGCGGGGGGCTTCCACTGCGGCTCCTGCGGCGGCGTCGCCGCGGAGATCTGGGACCCGGCCACCGGGCTCTGGACCCCCACCGCCAACCCCGGCTCGATCCGCTCGGACGGCAACTCGGCGCACCTGCTCCCGGACGGGAAGGTCCTCCTGATGGGCGGCTCGAGCGGGGGGTGCACGTCCCCCTCGGAGCTGGCGACGACGAGGGTCTACGACCCGGATACGGCGGCGTGGACGGCGGGGCCGAACATGGCGGCGTATAGGAGGGGGCATGTCTCCGCGCTGCTGCCCAGCGGGCAGGTGCTCGTCGCGGGGGGGTACAACGGCACCAGCGTGAATGCGGATTCGCAGCTCTACGACCCGTCGGCGGGGGGGTGGGCGGCGACGGGCTCAATGGCCTTTCAACGCAATCAACCCTCGACCACCGTGCTGCCTAACGGCAAAGTTTTGGTAGCGGGTGGAGCGAACGCGGGCGGTGAGCTCTCCACCGCCGAGCTATATGATCCGTCGATGCGAACATGGGGTCCGGCAGGTTCCATGGCGGTTGCGCGTACTGGGTTCACGGCTACGCTCTTGCCTGACGGGAAGGTGCTGGTGGCGGGAGGTCAGACGACCGGAGGAATCTTCGTTGCCAATGCCGATCTTTACGATCCGACGGCCGGAACATGGACTCCCACGGGCTCGATGGCCATCGCGCGCTACTATCACTCCGCCACTTTGTTGCCCAGCGGCAAGGTATTGATCGCGGGAGGCGCCGGAACCGGAGGGACCTATCCAGCCATCGCTGAAATCTATGATCCATCTGCCGGCACATGGAGTGCGGTCGATGCGATCCCCACGCCGCGCGCCAACCATGTCGCTGTCTTGCTGCGCAGTGGAAAAGTTCTGGTGGCGGGCGGCAACAATGCGGGCTATGTCTCGAGTGTCGAACTCTATGATCCCGCAGTCGGGACATGGAGCTCGACGGGCGGTATTACCTACCAGCGCAGAAATCCATCGGCGACACTATTGCCCAACGGCAAGGTGCTGGTCGCCGGCGGTTGGAACGCAGGGGCCGTCGGCTACGCCGAGCTTTATGATCCGTCGCTGGGCACTTGGAGCACGGCCGCTTCCATGGTCAGCGGACGCGAGTGGCATACGGCCACTCTTCTGCCTAACGGCAAGGTGCTTGTGGCCGGGGGAGGCAACGGCGGCGCTCTAAGCACAACGGAGCTGTTCGACCCATCAGCGGGCGCATGGACTGCAGGCAATGTGATGTCGACTACGCGCGCCGGGCATGCGGCAGCTCTCATGCCGAATGGGGATGTCTTGGTCGCGGGTGGTAATGGGGGGGGGCTCTACCGTTCTGAAGCCGAGATCATCCGGTACACCGAGTATGATTACAACATCTCCACCAAGGCTTTCGCCCAGCCTAAGATCACCGGCATAGCCGGCTACAGCGTGTTCCCGGTCACCTTGACGACCGGCACTTATACGATCACGGGGACGACATTCACAGGCGCGGGCGAGGCTGCCGGGGGCTACAGCAACACGAACCCTTCCGCTAACATGCCTCGGGTCCACTTGATGAGGATGGACTCGACTAATGATAATCACATGAGCGAGGGCGGCCGCCTCATCGACCTCACCACCTCCGTCTACGGCGCCGCGGAGCAGGCCTACTACCAGCAGGGGAAATCCTCCACGACGCTCGACTTCACCATCCCCCCGAACACCCAGTGCGGCTACTACCAGCTCTTCGTGATGGCCAACGCCATCCCCTCGACCTTCACCGCCGTGCGCATCGTCCCGCCGCCGCCTACGCTGGCTCCGACCGCGGCCGCACCGACCTTCCTCGAAGTGAAGAACACGACCGTCACCGTGCAGTGGACGCCGACCGGCCAGGCGTACGTGGACAGCTACCTCGTCCAGGCTTCCTCCTACGCGGACTACTACAGGGGCAACAGCTACGGCTTCACCCCGCGCCAGGGGCTCTCGTCGGCCTCGGTCTACGGCCTCTGGCCCAATACGAGCTACTGGTTCCGCGTGGCGGCTGAGAACTGCAACAGCACGGGGCCCTACTCCCCGACCCTGGGGTCGACGACGACGCTGGCGAACCCGACGACGAACCACATGTACGCCATGGTGGCCGTCACCAGCGCCACGATCAACTGGCTCCCGCTCCCCACCGAAGCGCAGGCGGGCTCTTCGAGCTCGGCGAAGGGGTATCTCGTGCAGGCGTCCACGGCGGCGGATTTCTCGGGCGTGGTCTACACGACCGGCACCAAGAACGTCGCCCAGAGCACCCTCAGCGTGACGGGACTGGACTCTGGGACGACCTACTACTTCCGGGTCGGGAGCATGAACCTGGCCGACACGCCGAACTTCACCGTCCTGCCCGTCGTCCGGACGGGGGGGATGGGCGGGCATTGGAAGCTGGAGGAGGTCGCCACCACTCCGCAGCTGGATTCCTCGGGCAACAACAACCATGCGGTCGTCGCGGGCGCGGGGACTTGGACAGCGGGGGTCTTCGGCAACGGCATGCAGTTCACGGCCGACGGCGTGAATATCAACGCGCCGGCCAAGCCTTCGCTCGAGCCGACGGACGGGATCACGGTGGAGTTCTGGATCAAGAAGAACCCGTTCGCGGGCCAGCAGTACGAGACGGCCCTCAGGAAAGCCGTCGACATGGGCAACGGCTACATCCTCAGATGGGACATCTTCCCGGACCACTTCTCATGCAATTTCGATATCGGCGTGGCGAACGTCCATGTGCCTTACGCCGATTTTTACAGCAAGTGGAACCACATCGCCTGCACGTACGATAAGGGCCTGGGCGCGAAGGTCTATTTCAACGCCGTGCTGGTCGGGAGCGCGCCGGCGAACGGGAGCCTGGGGCACTCGGGCACGCTGTATGTCGGCGACGCGAGCGTCAGCCCGCAGGATAGGCCGGTCAACGGCATCCTGGACGACGTGCGCATCTACCAGTACGCGAAGACTCCCCAGGAGATCGCCCGCGACGCGGGGCTCGAGATCTACGACCCGGCCTACGCCAGCATGACCTACACCTCCCTGCGGGTGAAATGGAACTCGAACTCCCCGGCCGGGGCCACCTATAACGTCCAGCTTTCCACCGGGGTCTTCCCGAACGCCCATGCCGGCAACAAGAGCGTCAACACGACGGAACTCTATTACGATTTCACGAGCCTCTCGACCAACACGGTCTACTACGCGCAGATATCCACGTCGGCGGACGGGCCGTTCTCGCGGCTGCTCTCCACCGCCACGCCGATCGAGACGCCGACGAGCGTGTACTTCGATGAGGTCACGACGGCGAGTATCGTGGCCTCGGCGTACGCGCCGACGCCGGCGTTCTCGGGGCTGGACAGGGGGTCGGCGGCGACGAGTATCTCGATCGACGGGACGTGGGGGGCGTGGCCGATCGGGGGGAATGGGTGGACGGTCAAGACGGCGATCACTTCGCCGCGCGGAGGACCGGTCGCTGGAGTTGTGAACGGCAAGATGTATGTGGTCGGCGGAGGAATCACAGGAACTCCGCAGACAACGAATGAGGTGTATGACCCCGCAAGCAATAGCTGGGCTGCCAGGGCGCCAATGCCTACGGCTCGCGATAACGCCGCTGGAGGAGTCATCAACGGCAGACTTTTTGTGGTAGGAGGGCAAATCACGGGATTCTCGTCTTATTTCAATGCAAATGAAGCATACGATCCGCTGACAAACACATGGGCCATCATGGCGCCATTGCCAACGGCTAGGGGTGGGCTGGCAGCTGGGGTCATCGGAGGTAAGTTGTACGCTGTTGGCGGGTCGGCGGGGGGGGCGCCGTTCAACAATAACGAGGAATATGACCCCATGAATAATGGTTGGGTTGCGAAGATGCCCATGACAACCGCGCGTTCGGGGCTAGCTGCCGGGGTCATTGATGGCAGATTGTACGCAGTTGGCGGTTCGGTTGGGACGGCCAATGAGGTATACAGTCCTGCCAGCAACACTTGGCTAGAAAAGGCGCCGATGCCGACCAGTCGAGGAAATCTGGGCGCGGCAGTGATAGGCGGCAAGCTGTATGCAGTTGGAGGTTACAGCGGGACCGACTTGACTGCGAACGAGGAATACGATCCCGTATCCGACGTATGGGTATCTAGGATGCCCATGCCGACGGCTTGCGGAAGGTCTGTGGGAGTCATTTCAGGACAACTGTATGCCGCTGCTGGAACTGGATCGAATGTTCCGTACAACGAATCCTACTTCCCCGGCACTTCCCAGAAGTTCTCCGGCCTCCAGCCCAACACGCAGTACACTTTCAAGGCCAAGGCCCGCAACGCCATGAACGTCGAGACCGCCGACTCCCCCGCCGTCTCGACCTACACCCTCGCCGTCGCCACCATGCCCCAGTCGGGCCCGCTCTTCGCCGGCGTCTCCTCCCGCAGCATCACGGTGAACTGGTCCTCCGGCACCGCCGCAGCCGGCTTCAACGGCCCCGGCGCGAAGTATCTCGTCCAGGCCTCCACGATGCCGGACTTCCTCCCGGTGCTCTCATCCTCGCCCCAGACCACGGCCCTCTATGCGTCCCTGACCGGCCTCATCCCCAACACGACCCACTACTTCCGCGTGCAGGCCTTCAACGCCGTCGGCGCGACGGACTTCTCGTGGTTCGTGCTGGGCTCCACCTCGACCCTTACGAGTACGCTCCAACACCCGGATTTCCAGGCCGTCTACTTCGCCAGCGCGACCGTGACCTGGAACAGGCTGCCGACCGCGGCCGAGGCCGGCTCATCGAGCAGCGCGCAGGGCTACCTGCTCCAGGCCTCGACCGCCGCGGACTTCAGCGGGACGCTCCTGTCCTCGAGCACCCCCAACGTCCTGCTGAGTACGCTCACCATCGTCGGGCTCTCGACGAACACGGTCTACTATTTCAACCTGGGCGGCCTGAACTGGAACAGCGCGCCGGGCTTCGTCGGCCCCGGGTCCACCACGACGGCCATCGAGACCCCCACCGGCGTGTATTTCGACGAGATCACGACCTTCAGCGTCGTCGCTTCAGCCTACGCGCCGACGCCGGCGTTCACGGGTCTCGAGCGCGGGCAGTCGGGGACGAACGTGTCCATCACGCCGGGCAGCGGGTACGCGGGATGGCATACGGGAGGGAACACTTGGACGGCAAAGGCGGCGATGCCGACGGCGCGTTCGGGTCCGGCGGCGGCTGTGATCGTGGGCAAGATCTATCTGATCGGCGGGGTTGCCGGGACGTATTCGGCGAAGAACGAGGAGTACGACCCTGTTCAGGATTCATGGCTCGGCAAAGCGAACATGACTACGGCCAGGGAGAATGCGGCAGTCGCCGGCATCAATCGAAAGGCGTATGTGTTCGGCGGCTGGACGGGGGGATCGGTAAACAAGAACGAGGAATATGACCCGATCGGCAATGGATGGACTACGAAGCTGGCCATGCCGACCAGCCGGAATGTGCCCGCTGCCGTCAGCGTATTGGGCAAAGCCTATGTGCTGGGCGGGTGTACCTCCTGCGGCCCGGATGCGACGAACGTGAATCAGGAATATGATCCGGAGAACAACACATGGGCCAGCAAGGCCAGCATACCCTCCTCACGCAGAGAGATGGCCGCAGTGGCTTATGGAGGGAAGGTCCATGTGATCGGCGGTACGCCTAACGGGAGTTCATGGCTGACGAACAACGACCTGTATGACCCGGTCGGGGATTCGTGGTCCAGCAAAGCGCCGATGCCTACCGGACGAAGCAGCCTGGCGGCCGGGATTGTGGGAGGTAAAGTCTATGCTGTGGGCGGCTACAACGGCTCAGGCTACTTGGATGTCAATGAGGAATATGACCTTCTGGCCAATGCATGGACCACCAGGCAGCCGATGCCGACGGCGAGATATCAACACGCAGCGGCGGCGCAGAACGGAAGAATCTATGCCGTCGGCGGGAAAGACAGCACGATAAAGCAAACAAACGAATCCTACGACCCCGGAGTCTCCGCCAAGTTTACCGCTCTCCTCCCAAACACGCAGTACACCTTCAAAGCCAAAGCCCGCAACGCCTCGGGTGTGGAGACCGGGGAGGTGGTGGGGGTCTCCACCTACACCCTCGCCGCCGCCACGGCGCCGCAGAACGGGCCCCTGTTCACGATGGTCGGAGTCGACAGCGTCACGGTGAACTGGTCGTCCGGGACGCACCCGAACTACAACGGCCCAGGCGCGAGCTACATCGTTCAGGCCTCAACGATGGCGACCTTCCTGCCAGTCATGGCCGCGTCGGCCACGTTGAACCCCTACGCCCTACTGCCGGGGCTCTACCCCAACGCGACGCACTACTTCCGCGTGCAGGCCGCCAACTCGGCAGGGTCGACGGACTTCTCCTGGTTCGTGCTGGGCTCGACCTCGACCTTGGCGCCTCCGACCTCGAACCACCTGTTCGCCGAGGTCCACGTCACGAGCGTGACGGTCAACTGGGCCCGGCTCCCGACCGCGGCGGAGGCGGGCTCCTCGAGTACGGCGGAAGGGTACCAGGTCGACCTCTCGACCGCGCCGGACTTCTCGGGGAGGCTCCTCTCTTCCTCGACGCCGAACGTCTCTTTGAGCACCGTGAGTTTCACCGGGCTCGCCGCCGGCGTGACCTATTACCTGCGGGTCGGGAGCCTCAACTGGAACGGCGTGCCGGGCTATGCCGCCTACCTTGCCACGGCGACGCGCGTGAGCAACCTGTTCACCTATGTCGGCCCCAATAACGGGTACTGGCACACGCCTGCCAATTGGGACCTGGGCCGTGTGCCGGTAGCGAGCGAGTCGGTCAAGATCGACATGAGCCTCACCGTGCTGACCGATCCGGGCCAGCCCCCGATCGAATTCAACCGGCTGACCTTGGGCGACCCGGCCGGGACGTTCGCGCCGACCCTCACGCTCTCGACGGGGATCGCGGCCGGCGGGGGCGTGATCGTCCACAGCAACGCGACGCTGAACGTCGCCGTCGCGGACAAGATCGTGATCGGCGGCGATCTGACGCTGCTGGCGGGGGCGGTCCTGACGCATGCGGGCAACGACGCCGCCTGCCAAAATATCGTCGACATGGACGTCAAGGGGATCTTGCGGCTGGACGCCGGGGCGACGGTCGACGTGAAGGGCCGGGGCTACGGCGGCGGCGCCGCCCAGCAGTCCGGAAAGGGGCCGGGAGGGGGCTCGGGGGCCGGCAACACCATCGGCCAGCGCGGCGGCGGCGGCAGCCATGGCGGAGCGGGCGGGGGAGGAGGCCCGATATACGATTCCGATACGAACCCGATCAAATGCGGTTCGGGCGGAGGCGGCTCCTATTCGGGAGCCGGCGCGAGCGGTGGCGGAGTGATCCGCCTGGAAGCGGGCGAGATGGTCATGGATTGCACCATCGACGCCTCGGGCGTGAAGCCGGCGGACAACGGGCAGGGCGGGCCCGGCGGGGGAGCGGGCGGCGCCGTCTATCTGTCGGCGCGGACGCTCTCCGGGGCGGGAAGCTTGAACGCGAACGGCGGCATGGGGGCGGGCAGCGGAGGGGGCGGCACGGAGGGCGGAGGCGGGGGAGGTGGGGGGCGGATATCCGTCGTGATGGAGGACGCGTCCTGCTCGTTGTCGACCGCGACGGCGGACGGCGGGGCCGGCGGCGCCGCGCCCACGGGGACTCCGGGCCCGACGGGCGGGAGGGGGACGACCTACGACGGCGCGGTCCCTCCGGCGGCGTTGTCGGCCGCGGCGGTCTCGACGACGGCGGTCCAGTGGTCCTGGCCGGCTGGGACCCGGGTCAAGAACTACCAGTTATGGGCTTCGTCGGGCGGGGCGGTCTCGCCGATGCTCCCGGCCGCGAGTCTCGGGTACCTGCAGGAGGGCCTCGCGGCGAACAGCACGTTCACGGCGTTCGTCCGGGCGTACGGGTGCCTGGATATCTCCACGGATTCCGTCTCGGCGGCCGGGACCACGTTCATCGAGGCGCCGACGTCGGTGTACTTCGACGAGGTCGGGACGGCGAGCGTCGTGGCGTCGGCGTACGCACCGACGCCGGCGTTCACGGGGCTGGAGCGGGGGCTCGCGGCGACGAGCATCTGGGACAGCAAGACGGGCGGGTGGGGCGAGTGGCATACGAAGGGGAATGTTTGGACGACGAAAATTTCCATGACAACTGCAAGAAACTGCGTAGGGACTGCAGCGATAGGAGGGAAAGTTTATGTCATAGGCGGACAAAGCGGTGTCGCTATCAAGACGACTGAATTATACGACCCAGTCACAAATACTTGGGCGCCTAAAGCCGACATGAATGCCGCAAGATCCTGCCTGAGGGCTACGTCGGTGAACGACAGGATATATGGCATCGGCGGAGATGGGGGTTCGAAGCGCGAGAACGAAGAATACAATCCAATCACCAATACATGGGTGACTCGAACTTCGATGCCGACGCCGAGAGCATCATTCGCGATCGCACAAGTGAACGGGAAGATCTATACGATCGGCGGCACGGATGGGAGTTACAAAGATACGAATGAGGAATATGACCCCGCCACCGATTCATGGAGAACCAGGACGGTGATGCCTATACAGAGAGCCTATATGGGTTCTGCAGTAGTCGCAGGCAAGATATATGTGTACGGCGGCGGCAATGCCGGTCAACTGACAACGAACCAAGAATATGACCCGGCGACCGATGGCTGGAGCGCGAAGGCGCCTATGCTGACGAATTACCAAACGCAGGGTGTCGGAGTCGGTGGCAAAGCCTATGCATTCGGTGGATGGACCGGCTCCGGGTATGCGATTTCGAATGAGGAATATGACCCGGTCGCTGATACATGGACATTCCGTTCAACGAGGTTGACTGGAAGAAACAACATGGGAGTGGCCGCGGTAGACGGGAAGATATATGTTATCGGCGGAGACGGAGGAACAAGCCAAGAGAACGAATCCTACGACCCCGGCGTGTCCACCCGCATCGCCGGCCTCCTCCCCAACACCCTCTACTCCTTCAAGGCCAAGGCCCGCAACCTCCAGGGCGTCGAGACCGGAGAATCTCTCGCCGTCTCCACCTACACCCTCGCCGTCGCCACCCTGCCCCAGAACAGCGCGCCCCTCTTCTCCTGGGTCGGCGTCTCGAGCCTGAGCGTCAACTGGTCCTCCGGCACCACCGAGGGCGGCTACAACGGCCCCGGCGCCCGGTACATCGTTCAGGTCTCCACGATGGCGGACTTCCTGCCGGTGCTCTCATCTTCCGCTAAAACGAGCAATACCTACGCGACCCTCTCAGGCCTCTTCACCAACACGACCCACTACTTCCGCGTGCAGGCCTACAACTCGGGCGGCGTGAGCGACTACTCCTGGTTCGCGCTGGGTTCGACGGCGACCGCCATCGAGACGCCGACCTCGGTGTACTTCGACGAGGTCGGGACGGCCAGCATCGTGGCCTCGGCCTACGCGTCCGGCTCCGCGTTCCAGAACCTGGACAGGGGCGCGTCCGGGACGAACCTCTATGTCGAAAGCTTCGGCTATAAGGGCTGGATGAACGAGGGATGGACGTCCAAAATGGCCGGGGCGACCTTGAACAGCGCTGCGGGGGTCGCGCTCAATGGGAAGTTCCATATGCTCGGAGGCGCGTTCATCCCTGACGTGACGGACCACAAAGAGTATGACCCGGTCGCGAACAACTGGACGGCAAGGGCGCCGATGGGAGTGGCCCGCCAAGCTCTCCGGGCAGTGGCGTTCGGAGGGTGGATCTACGCTGTCGGGGGCGGGGGGCCTAAAGCCACGAACGAGATGTACGACCCGGAATCCAACGCTTGGGTGTACAAGAGCACCATGGCAACGGCGCGCCAAGGGATGGCGCTTGCGGCGGTGGGCGGCAAGATCTACGCCATCGGCGGCTACAGCGGGGCGTATATCGGGCTCAACGAAGCGTACGACCCTGCTTCGGACAACTGGACGGCGCGCTCGCCGATGGGCACGGGCCGTGCAAATCCCGGCTGCGGGGTGCTGAACGGCAGGATCTACGTGATTGGAGGGGAGACCAGCGGAAGCACGTACACGCCCGCCAACGAGGAGTATGACCCCGTCAACGACTCCTGGGCCGTGCGCGCGCCGATGCCGACGACTCGCGCCGGCTTCGCCGCCGGAGCGATCGGCGGAAAGATCTATGCCGCCGGCGGGCACGCGGGCGGCAGTGCGCTGTCCATGGTGGAGATGTACGACCCCGAAACGAACGCCTGGAGCCGTCGAACTCCCCTCATGACGACGCCGCGCATGCATGCCGCTCACGCCGTTGTCGGAGGCCGTCTCTACGCCGTCGCAGGATGGACATCCTTTACGGTGAACAACAACGAGGAATACGCCCCAGGAGTCTCCACAAGGGTCGTCGGCCTCCTCCCCAACACGAAGTACGTATTCAAGGCCAAGGCCCGCAACCTCGCCGGCACCGAGACCGCCGAGACCGTCGAATACTCGACCTACACCCTCGCCGTCGCCACCCTCCCCCAGAACGGCGGCGTGACCTTCGAGAACGTTTATGCCTCCAGCCTCACCGTCCACTGGTCATCCGGCGTCCACCCCAGCTACAACGGCGCCGGCGCCCGCTATCTCATCCAGGCCTCCACGGTCTCCACCTTCATTCCCGTGCTCGTCTCCTCGGCCACTTCCCTCGAGTACGAGACCCTCACCGGCCTCTGGCCCAATACGACCCACTTCTTCCGCGTCCAGGCGTACAACTCCGCCGGCGGGACGGACTTCTCCTGGGCCTATCTCGGTTCGGCCATCCTGAACATCGAGGCGCCGACCGGCATCTATTTCGACGAGGTCGGGACGAACACCCTCGTCGTGTCAGCTTACGCGCCAACCCCGGCTTTCACGGGCTTGGATCGCGGGTATTCGGCGACGAGCATCTATCGGGAAGGGGCGGATTGGGCAATGTGGACGTCGGGGGGGAATGCTTGGACAACATTGACGTCGATGAACACCGCCAGAGGTCAGTTGGGCACGGCGGCTGTTGGTAAGAAGTTCTATGCAATTGGTGGGGGAACAGACGGTGGAGGCTCGTATACAGCAGTCAATGAGGAATATGACCCTAACACTGGCTGGTCCAACAAGAATTCCATGACGGCAGGACGTCGCTGGCTGTCAGTCGTCGCATCTGCAGATAAGGTTTATGCCGTGGGAGGATATCCGAATACTGCCATCAATGAGGAGTATGACCCCGCATCGGGGCTGTGGGCCACCAAGGCCCCGATGTCGACGGCCAGGCATGCAATGGGTGCTGCTATGGTCGGGCCAAGACTCTATGCAATCGGCGGTATCAATGCAGCGAATATGACGCTCAATGAGGAGTATGATTCGCTCACGAATAGATGGTCAACGAAGAACCCAATGCCTACAGCCCGAAGATCGATTGCTGCTGCGGTACTCGCAGGGAAGATTCACATCTTCGGGAGCGAGGAGTTTGCGACAACCGGTAGAGTCCATGAACAGTATGATCCCGCAAACGACAATTGGGTGTCCAGGGCGTCTATGCCGACTGGACGTGCCGCGCCGGTTGCCGCCAGCGTGGGAGGAAAGATCTATGTGATCGGCGGAAATAACCCGGTTGCGTTGCGCACGGTGGAAGAATACGACCCAGCAATCGATACGTGGACAACTCGCGCAAACAAGCTGACGGCGCGCGAACATGCTGCGGGTGTTGCCATCGACGGCAAGATTTACATTGTCGGTGGGGATTTCATCAACACCCATGAATCCTACAACCCCGGTGTCTCCACCAAGCTCACCGGCCTGCAGCCCAACACCCAGTACTTCGTCAAGGCCAAGGCCCGCAACCAGCAAGGCCTCGAGACCGCCGAGACCCCGACCGTCTCCACCTACACCCTCGCCATCGCCACCGGCCTCCCCTCGGGCTCCGCGGTCTTCGCCGACATCTCCTCGGTCAGCGTCACCGTCTACTGGTCCTCCGGCGTCTACCCCGACTATAACGGCGCCGGCGCCCGCTACCTCGTCCACGCCTCCACCCGCGCGGACTTCCTCCCCGTCCTCGCCTCGTCCATGACCTACGCCACGCAGGCCGCCTTCAGCGGCCTTACCCCGCTGACCACCCACTACTTCCGCGTCCAGGCCTTTAACACCATCGGCCAGACCGACTTCTCCTGGTTCGTCTTGGGCTCGACCTCCACCCACTGGCCCATGCCCGAGGGCTGCGGCGAGGGCTTCGACGTGGCCAAGGGCGGCATCCGCGACTTCGCGCGCATCCAGGACGCCCTCACCGCCCTTCCGCTCGCCCTCACCACGACCACCTGCGTCGTCATCCGCGACGACGCCGCCTACAACGAACGGCTCAACGTCTACGACATCCAGAACAACGGCTACCGCCTCAAGATCATGCCCGACCCCACTTTCATCAGCTCCCGGCCCTACCTCGCCCCCCTGGTGGACGGGAACATCTTCACCATCGCCAACGCCAGCGTGACGGTCGAGCGGCTGGCCATCTACCCCGGCGGGGCGAACATCGCCTCCTACGGCATCATCGTTTCCTCCCCGTACGTGACCCTGAGCACCATCAGTATCGCGGACCTCTGGGGCAAGATCACGACGGCCGGCATCGCCCTCTCCACCTGGGTCACGGTAGAATACTCGAGCGTGACGTCCTCGGGCGCCAGCGGCTACGAGTTCGCCGGCAGCTTCAGCTCCCTGAGCCTCAGCACGGCGCAGGTGAGCTCCATGATGGGCGCCGCCCTCAAGTTCTCCGGCGCCGCGGCCTCCAACACGGTCACCGGCGGCTTCTTCAGGAACACCAGCGGCAACGCCGTCAGCTTCACCGGCAAGGCCACCCTCAATACCGTTTCGAAGAGCACGATCGCGGCCGTGTCCATGGCCACGAAAGCCCTCTATTTCAACCAGTCCTCGTCGAACACCGTCGACGACTGCTACGTCGAGCACGCGGAGGGCTACGGGGCCTACTTCGAGTCCGGCTCGGGCCTGAACACCCTCCGGAACAGCACGGTGACGGCCTCGTCCTACAACGCCGTCTATGCGAACTTCTCGACGAGCATCACCGTGACCGGCAGCGTCATCCGCACCAGCAATGTCCAGGCGCTCGTGCTCAACAACACGCACCACAACCGCATCATCGCCAGCACGGTCAGCGCCGGCTATATCGCGGGCCCCGCGGTCAGCTTCATCATGGCCTCCTCCAATACGGTCCAGGACAGCCACCTGGAGAACACGGGGTTCGGCGCTCTGCTGCTCTCCGGCTCCATGACCGGCAACCTCTTCGAGCGCACGTCGATCGTCGGCGGCGCAGACGCCGCCGTCCAGTTCACCGCCGCTTCGAGCAACACCTTCAAGGACTGCCGCATCAACGGAGGGACAGGCTACGGGGTCTATATGGACGCCCTGTCCAACCGGAACCTCTTCGACGGGAGCTCGGTGGCCGGCTCCGGGGCGCTCCCGGCCCTCATGCTCAACGGCTCGTCCTCGAACACCTTCGTGAACGGCTTCTTCGACCAGCCCAACGCGGCGGCGCTCCAGGCCGGCGCGGGGGCCTACGGCAACACGGTCGCCCGCAGCACCCTGACGAGCGCGGGCGGGTACGCTTTGTATCTGCAGAAAGCCTCGAGCAACGCCGTCGTCGACTCCTACATCCAGGGCTCCACCGCGGTCTACGTGGAGGGCTCGACCGGCACCGCCATCGGCGGGAGCGTCCTCTACGCCGGCGGCTACGGCCTCTGGATCACGAGCGGGGCCTACAACCTCTCCTTGACCTCCTCGACCGTCTACGGCGGGCGCAGCGGCTTCCCAGGCCAGCAGGGCGCCGGCATCCGGCTCGGCTATATGAACGAGGGCGTGCTGGACATCTCCAGCAACACCGTCCGCGAGGACGCCCAGACCGGCATCCGGCTCGAGAACCAGAAAGGCGCCCTCGTCTGGATCGCCTCGAACACCATCCTTTCTTCGCTGTCGAGCGCCGGCAACACCTATGGGGTCTATCTCGACGGCCTGACCTCCGGAGCGACCCTCTACGGCAACGGGGTCTATTATCGGTACACGGGGCCGGCGGTAGGGGGCGCGGCTTATCCGCTCTACGCCATGAACTCGGCGAATCTTTCGGTCGACCACAACCGCTTCTCGACGCCAGGGAGGGTCTCGGGCGGCGTCACCTTCAACGGCACGCCGGGCGTCCAGTTCACCTTCAACGACGTCTACTCGGCCTCGACCGGGACGCTGGCCGACGTCTATCTCGTCCAGTTCGCCAACAACTCGACTTCCGCCCGGGTCAGGAACAACGTCATCGCGAGCTCGCACGCGGTGACCGGCTCCATATTCGCGATCTACGTCGACAATGGAAGCATGACGGATTTCCAATCCGACTATAATGGATTCTTCAGTTCGGTCGGAGTCATGTCGGGCAGTTGGAACGGGTCGACCTACCAACTGCTCTCGGCCTGGCAGACCAACACAGGACAGGATGCTCATTCCATCGCAGCGCATCCGCTCTGGTACGACCCGCGCTCCGGCATCGAGGACTTCCACCCGCTCTCGGCCGGCGGGCGCTGGACGCCGGGCGGCTTCGTGCAGGACACGCAGACTTCTCCCACCATCGACGCGGGCGACCCCGCCGAGGGCGTGGGCGCCGAGCTTCAGCCCAGCGGCAGCCGTCCGAACCTCGGCTCCTACGGCTTGACCGCCGAGGCCTCGAAGAGCGCCCCGCCCGCGGGCTGCGACGAGGAGTACTCCATCGGGCCGAGCATCCCGCCCTACAACGGCGACCTCCTCGCCGCCTACAACGCCATCCCCAGCCCGCTCACGAACAACCCCTGCATCGTCTTCCGCGAGGCGGGGACCTACAGCGCGCAGATCACGCTGGGCCCGAAGACCATGGACGGCCGCCGCATCCGCATCCTGGCCGGGCCGAACCTGCCCGCCCGGCCCGAGGTCGTGCCGCCGGGCGGCTCGGACGCCGCCTTCATCGTCCGGACGGCGAGTGTCAGCATCGAGGGCCTCGACATCCGCGCCAATGCGCCGGTCGACTACGGCATCCGGGCGGAGGAGGGCGACCTGCGTCTGAGCAGCGTCAGCGTGCGGGACGGCGGGAGCTTCATCTCGAGGGCGGGCGTCCTCATATCGAGCCGCAGCGTGGTCGAGTACTCCACCATCAGCGTGCAGAGCGCGCATGCCCTGCAGGTCACCGGGCTCTATAGCCAGGTCTACAGCAGCACCGCGGCGACCAAGAGCGCCTTGAAGTACGCCCTGCACCTGCCCTCCTCGTCCTCGAACACCTTCACCCTGTTCCACGCGACCAATACCCTGGCGACGGCCGTGGGGCTCGAGAGCGGTTCGAACCACAACGCCTTCAGCCGGAGCACCTTCTCCGCCGCAGGCATCGGCGCGGCCCTCTACCTCTGGCAGTCGTCCTCCAACACGGTGCGGCAGAGCTTCCTGCGCCACGCCGAGGCCTACGGGGTCTCGCTCTGGAACGGCTCCAACGGCAACGAGGTGGTCGAGAGCACCGTGATCGCGCAAAGCGCGGACGAGGCTGCGCTCTGGCTTGATGGCAGTTCCTCGAACACCGTGAGCCGCAGCTACCTGTACAACGCCCTTGGCGACGCCGCGCATCTTCAGAACGCCTCGCTCTTCAACACCTTCAGCCAGAGCACCATGGCCAGCGCCGGCGGCGGAACCCGCGGGCTTTACCTCAGCGCCTCCTCCTCCAACACGGTCGAGGGGAGCCTCATCACCAGCCTGTCGGGATTCGGCGCGTATTTCCTGGCGGCCTCCAACGGCAACGAGATCCGGGGGAGCACCCTCACGAGCGCCGCGGGCGGGCTGAGCGCCGCGCTCAAGTTCGATGGGTCCTCCTCAAACACGGTCACCCACAGCTCCATTACGGGTTCGGGCATCGGGGCCTACCTGGTCGGCGGCTCGAACTTCAACCGCTTCATCCTCGATGCGATCTGCGGCGGGGGGGGCATGAACAGCCTTTACCTGGAAGGCTCCTCGTCGAACACCCTTCGCGAGAGCTTCGTGTCGAACAACAGCGGCAACGGGGTGCTCTTGGGCTCGCTCTCCAACGGGAACCTGATCGTCCTGAGCACGGTGACCACCGCCAGCGGGACGGGTATCCAGCTCTCCGGGGTCTCGACGACGACGATCCTGGACTCCTACCTCCAGGGCACCCACGCGATGGTTGCGACGGCCACCGGCACCGTGGTGGGTGGGAGCACGCTCGCGGCCACGGGCTCGAGCGGGCTCGTCCTGGACATGGCGGGGGGCGTGAACCTGTCCCTGACCTCCTCGACCCTTCGCGCCCAGGTCGGCGGCTACGGCGTCCAGCTCCAGCAAAAGGTCAGCGGGGACATCTCTATATCGAGCAGCCTGTTCGTCGCGGGGCCGGTCTACGGGCTCTACATCCCCTCGCCGGGGGCCAACTCGGACATCCGCATCGCTTCCAACACCTTCGAGCAGGTCACCCTGCCCCTCACGAACGCCTACGGCGTCCAGCTCGAGAACCTGGCGAACGGCGCGACGATCCAGAACAACCTTTTCATCGTCAAGAACAGCTTCGGGGGGAACAGCCGCTACACCAAGGGGCTTACCGCCACGAACAGCCATCGCCTCGTCATTGAGAACAACCGGTTCTCCAACCCGGGCGTCGTGGCGAACGACTACTACTACGCTATCGAAACCGTGGATTCCGGAAGGCCGAGGGTGCGCAACAACGACTTCTACTCGGTGGGCGCGGCCCTGGGCAGCCGCTTCGTGGTCTTGAACCTCACCTCCAAGGACGCGGAGGTCAACAACAACGTCTTCTACAGCAACGTGGCCCAGCATTACCACATCACGGTCTACCCCGACAGCCTAAGCGGCTTCCGCTCGAACTACAACGATTTCTTCCACGAGACAGCGGCCAACAACAGCAACTTCTGGGACACGATGATCCTGGCTCTCCCGGGCACCTGGCAGGCGACGACAGGGCAGGACCGGGATTCCATCATCGCCTCCCCGTTCTGGGCGTCCCCAGGTGGTTCGCCGCCGGACTTCCACCCCGCCTCCCACGCCGGGCGCTGGGACAGCGCGACGCTGACCTGGCAGAACGACTCCGGCTACTCCCCCGTCCTCGACGCCGGCGCGCCGGAGACGGTCTACTCGATGGAGCCGGCCCCGGCGGGCATCGCGGTCAACCTGGGCTCCTACGGCGGGACCGCGGAGGCCTCCAAGGCCGCGTACATCCTGCCGACCGGGCCGGAGGACGGGGCCTACGTCAGCACGACGACCCCGACCCTCGCGGCCTCGGCGGACGCGAGCTCCGCCAGCTACCGCTTCCGGCTCCACCGCGACGCGGGGCTCTTCGAGCGCATCGCGGACTCGATCACGCTCAATGGGTACTACGTCTCGACCAACACCCTGAGCGCTTCGACGACCTATTACTGGGGCGTCGGGACGACGACCCGGTCGTTCGTGGCGGACATCACTTCACCGGCGCTTACCGGGGCCGAGGTGCAAGAGAACGAGGGCGGGAGCTGGACGGCCCTGCCGGCGGCGGTCTACCTTGCGACCAGCGTGGCGAGCCTCCGGCTGAACGTGCAGGACACGGAGTCGGGGCTGATGGCCTCGACCGGGTATCCGACGGGGCTCGTGGGGCAGTGGCACTTCGACGAGTCGTCGGGGACGACGGCGACCGACGCCTCGGCCACCGGAGCCCATGGAGCGGTCCGCTCCGGCGGCTTCTGGACCGCCGGCAAGAAGGGAAGCGCCCTGAACATGATCGGGACGGGAGGACGGTACGCGGTGCTCCCCTACCTGCCGGCGCTCGAGCTCTCGGGGGACTTCACGATCGAGCTCTGGGTCAAAACCACGGCGAACAACTCGAATTCGACGATCCTCTCCAACTGGAACGCCGAGACGTCGGGCGGGTACATGCTGGGGCTGAACCATGCCGGGTTCGGTGCGGGAGACGTTTTCTTCTTCGACTCCAACTACCGCGACTTCACTTCGGTCAAGGCGAACGACGGCAACTGGCATCATCTTGCGCTGGTCGCTCACGGCGGCATGCTCAACCTGTTCTTCGACGGCGTTTGGGCTGGGGCTAACGTCCAAGGGGCCATGCAGACCCCCTCCACGAACACCGTCGTAGGCTCCAATCCCGGCGGGGCCAACGCTACGTCGGGGCAGGTGGACGAACTGCGTCTCTTCAACGTCGCCCGCTCCTCCGCCGAGATCCTGGCCGACTACCAGTCCGACCGGCTCGCCTCTCATCAGGCCGGCAAGACCTTCGAGATCCGCGTCTCCACCACCGGCGGAGCGACCTGGGTCCACGCCTCCACCGGCGCCATGAGCTTCGGCGCCGCAAACCGGGACGCCGGCCCGGGCGTTTTGCAGGCCGACGGGCTCCAGCTGGTCAGTTCGAGCGCCCCGTGGGCCTGGACGAACCTCATCTCGGTGTCCGCCGCCGACTACGCCGGCAACGTCTCCACCGCCACCTACGGGGTCTACGTGGACACCCTCACGGGCGTCGCGCGCTCCACGCCCAGCTACCCAGCGAACATGAGCTATGTCAGCACCGGTGTGCCGAACTTCGCGTGGACGGGGCCCTCGCCTGCCCTCCTGACAGGTTTGGGCGGGAACAGCGCGCTCTACTATCTGCAGGTCGCCAAGGACGACCCGTTCTTTGCGAGCCCCGTCATCTCCATATCGACGCCGGTCTTTGTGGACAATGCGAGCGTCAACGCCGACGACGCGGTCTATGTCTCGACCTTCCCGCCGCTCAGCGAGAACGCGACCTACTACTGGCGCGTGCGGGTCAGGAACGCCAACACGGCCTTCGGGGCGTGGTCGTCGACCTACAGCTTCACGACGGACTTCACGCCGCCTTTGAAAGATATCTTCGCGACGAAGAGCTCGACCGGCGGCTGGCTGGGGGCCTCGCAGTGGAACGATCTGGCGCTCGGGGTGACGGCGCAAATCCTGGTGCAGGATGGCGTTTCTGGTCTCTCTATATCAACGGATTCGCTGATGTTTGCTGGGGATGGGCATGAGGGTGAGAATTATTATGGCGGATACGGTTTGTCGATGTCTTCGACCGCTGCTCAGGGATGGATTACTGGGGAATGGAGCTCTATGGGGACTCCTATCTCCGGCGAAGAGCAGATTTGGTCGCTTGCAACTTACGGCACTAAGCTCTATGCGGGAACATCTCCTAACGGCAAAGCCGCAGTTTTCGACGGCGTGGGATGGACTGCCGCAAACGCAGGTAATACTCTTATCGCTGGGGAGCACACGATACAGTCTTTAGTCACATACAAGGGCAAGTTCTATGCAGGGACTCGTCCGAATGGGAAGGTGGCGGTTTTCGATGGCACTAACTGGACAGCGAGCAACTCGAACAACCCCATCATCGCCGGGGCGCAGGAGACAGCATCGTTGGCTGTGTACAATGGCAAGCTCTACGCGGGAACGTATCCCAACGGGAAGATCGCAGTATTCGATGGGGAGAATTGGACAGCAAGCAATGCGGGTGCTCCAGTCATTCCTGGGGAGTCCGCCATCAATGCTCTTGCTGTCTACAACGGCAAGCTCTACGCGGGGACGTATCCCAGCGGCAAAGTGGCGGCATTCGACGGTGTGGCTTGGGTGGCATTGAATGGGAACAACTCTGTTATCGGGGGAGAGCAGGCCGTGAATTCCTTCGCTGTATATAATGGAAAACTTTATGCGGGGACTGAGTTGGGCGCCAAGGTAGCCATCTTCGATGGTACGGCTTGGACGACTGACAACATCGCCATTATCGCCGGCGAGGCGCGGATTCATGCCTTTGCAATTTATGGGGGCATGCTCTATGCTGGGACCGGAGACAATGTCAAGGTCGCGGTATTTGACGGCAAAGGCTGGATGACTAGCAATGCGAACGGGCCCATTATCGGCGGAGACACGCGAGTGCGTTCTCTTGCAGCTTATAACGGCAGACTCTACGCAGGCACGGATGGCGGCAAGGTCGCCGAACTCAATCCGGCTTCCGCCACCCTCACCGGCCAGGACGGCGCCCTCACCCAGCAGACCCTCTCCGCCAAGGACCTCGCCCTCGCCTTCTCCACCAACACCCAGTCCTGCGCCGGAAACCCCTGCGGCGCCACCAACCAGCTTAAGTTCACCTTCACCGACCGCGCCGGCAACGTGGCGACCGCCGGCCCCTACTCCGTCCTCGTCGACACCGGCATCCGACCCCTGCCCCCCGAGTGCGGCGCCGGCGTGAACGTGCGCAAGGGCGCCATCGCCGAGCCCACGACCATCACCGCCGGCCTCGCCCAGCTCCCCGCGGTCTTCACCACCACCACCTGCGTGGTCATCCGCGATGCCGGCCCCTACGAAGAGCAGGTCGACATCCAGGGCTTCGACAACGCCGGCTGGCCGCTCCGCATCCTGGCCGACCCCAGCATGATCTCCTCCATGCCCGTCATCGCCCCGCCGCTCAATTCCACCGCGGCCTTCCAGGTCATGAATGCGAGCGTCACCCTTGAGCATCTCGCCATCAGGCCCGAGGTGATGGTGCCCTACGGCATCATCGCCTCCTCCGCCCACGTGACCATCTCCAGTGCGGTCGTCCACGGGAGCGCCCGGATCTACGTGGCCGCCCTGGACGTCAAGGATTGGAGCACCATCACCGCCGCCAGCGTCACCATGTCCGGCGGCAGTGCCATATCGGTCAACGGCGCCAACAACCTCGTCGCCTACAGCAGCGCCACCAACGGCACGAGCGCGCCGACCCTCGGGCTCTACGGCGCCACGCTCAACACGGTGACGAGCAGCTACTTCTACAACAGCGGTCTGGGCATCACGGCTCAGCTTGATGCCGGCTCGAGCCTCAACGCCATCAGCCTCAGCACCATCGCCATGAACGCCGGCGCCGCCACCGCCCTGCGCATCGAGGGCGACTCCAACACGGTCTCGCAGTGCTTCGTCAGCAACCCGAGCGGCATCACGACGTTCCTTGAAGCCGGAGCGGACAACAACACCATCGCCCAGAGCACCCTCGCCAGCGGCGGGCTCAACATGTGGGCCCTCTACATGCGGGGCGTGTCCTCGAACACCGTCCAGGACAGCTTCCTGTGGAACTCCGCCGGCGACGCCCTCGCTCTCGAGGATGCGTCCTTCAATACCGTCCGGCGCAGCACCGCCGCGGCCAGCAACGCCGACCACCGCGCCCTCTACCTGCAGGGCGGCGGCTTCAACACCTTCACGGAGAGCTACTTCGAGAACGCGCTCGGTACCGCGGCCTACATCGCGTCGAACTCCAGCGGGAACGTCGTCAGCTTCAGCACCATCGCCAGCCTTTCGGCCGGCCACCGCGCCCTCTTCATCGAGCGGGCCTCCTCCAACACCCTCACGGACAGCTACGTCCTCAACCCCCTGGCTCACGCGCTCTATCTGGGCTACGGAGCCGACGATAATCTCGTCCAGCGCAGCACCCTGAGCTCCAACGGGGGGGGGATGGCCGCGCTGCGGCTCCTCGGCGCCTCGCGCAACGTCATCACCCGAAGCGTCATCTCGGGCGGGAGCGGCTTCGGCGGGCATTGGCAGGAGGGGGCCAACGGCAACACCCTCAGCCTCAGCACCGTGACGGCCGCCGGGGTGGGGGACGCGCTCTACCTGCACGGCTCGACCGGCAACGTGCTCGACCGCGTCTACCTGCAGAACTCGAACGGCGACGCGCTCGTCCTCGATGGCGGCTCCGACCTCAACACGATCAGCCATAGCACGATGTCCGGCGGCGGCGGGGCCGGCTACGCCCTGCGCGTCTCCTGGTCCTCGGCGAACGCCGTCCTCGACAGCCGGGCGCTCAACGGCAGCTACGTCGCCGTCAAGCTCGAGCAGGGCGCGCGGCACACCCTCCTCGCCCGCAGTTCGATCGAAAGCGAAAGCACCGCCATGATGCTGGTGGGAGCCTCGAGCACGACGATCCAGGACTCCGCGGTCACGGGCGCGCACGCCCTCGCGATCCAGGGCTCCTCCGACACGCGCGTCGGAGGCAGCCGGCTTAACGGGACATCGAACAGCGGCTACGGCCTCGTCAGCCAGCTCGGCAACCGGGACCTCAGGGTCTCCTCCTGCGTTGTCTCGGGCGGCCCGAACGGCGCAGGCATCCGGGTCATGGAGGGCGACGCCGGGGACATCGTCCTGGCCACGAACACGTTCCTCGGCGGAGCCCTCTATGGGATCCAAGTCGCCACGGGCGCGCCAGGCCTGCGGGTCTTTATCGCCTCCAATACGGTCGAACTCGGTGTCTCCAACGCCAACCACGCGGCCGGCATCATGTTCGAAGGCCTCACCACCGGCGCCACCGTGGTCGACAACAACCTCTACCTGCGCTCCGGCGGCGATTCCGGCAGCTACGCGGCCGTGGGCCTCAACGCCAGGAGCTCACGCGGCCTGCGCATCGAACACAACCGCGTCAACAACCCCGGCCTGGTCACCGGAGGCACCTTCGCGGGGGTCGTGTTCACCGATACGGATCAGACGCTCTTCCTGTCGAACGACGTCCATTCCTGGGGCGTCGGACTTGCCAGCCACGTCCTGCTGGTCGCCGACCATGGCTCCACCGGCCTCATCCTGCGCCACAACGTCTTCTCGAGCTCGGCCTCGGTCAGCCTCACCTCGGCGACGCTCATCATCTCCGGCGACAGCCAGGCGGACTTCAGCTCGGACTATAACGATTTCCACAGCTCCAACTCCTTCAACACGATCGAGTGGGGCGGGGTCAGCTACAGCGTGGACGGGGCCTGGCAGACGGCGACCGGCCACGACGCCCACTCCGTCCGCTTCCGCCCGCGATGGACGAGCACGGTCCCCGGCTACGAGGACTTCCACCCGCGCTCGCAGGCCGGGCGCTGGGACCCGGTGAGCCAGGGCTTCGTCAACGACGCCATGAGCGCGGCCACCCTCGACCGGGGCGATCCCGCCGAGGACGCCTCCGTGGAGCCCGATCCCGACGGCGGCCGCCTCAACCTGGGCTCCTACGGCGGCACGCCCTACGCCTCCAAGGGCGGGATGCTCTGCAACGCAGACGCGAGCGTCCAAAACGGCCCCTGGTCGTATGAGGACACCTGGGCCCTGGGCTTCCCGCCGGCGGCGTGCAACGTCGCGGCGATCGCGGCCGGGCACACGGTGACGGTGGACGACCTTTACGCCCTCGCGTCCACCATCACGGTGAACGGGACCCTCAGCTTCAGCCGGGTGGCGAACAGCAGCCTGACCCTCACGGCCGGGGACGTCCTCGTCAATCCCGGCGGGCATCTGGACATGGGGACGGAGCAATCGCCCATCCCCTCGGGGGTGAACGCGCACCTGGTGCTCGCCTCCGGGACGGCGGCGGGGGAGTACGGGCTCATCGTCCGGGACGGAGGCAACTTCTCGGTGCGGGGGGCGACGAAGGCGCCCTACGCCCTAGTCTCATCGGCGGACGACCTCCTGATGAGTGAGAACTCCTTCACCTTGGCTGAGGATCCTGCGGCGCTCGGCTGGAAGCTCGGCGACGTCCTCACCCTGGCCCCGTCGCAGGGCTCCGGCGCGGGCTCGACCGAGGAGCGCAGGATCACGAACATCGCCGGCAGCGTCGTGACCGTGAACACGAACTTCGCCCAAGTCCACTACGGGACGGGCACGGTGTGGGTCGGCGACCTCACGCGCAACGTCCTGGTGCGCTCCTCCGCTCCGGCCAGCCCCTCCTACGTCCAAGACCTGGCCGCCCATGCGACCGGGTTCGTGGTGAGCTACGGCGAGTTCGCGGGACTGGGGACGAATGCCGCCGGCAGGAACGGCATCGCGATATATGGGGCGACGGCGCGGGCCTCCATCAGCACATCGTCCATACACGATGGGTACCGGGGCCTCTCCGCTCAGTCGGCATCGAACAACACCTACGTCAACAACCTTGTTTACAAGAATCAGTCGGACGGGATGTTCGTGCAGAGCTCCAATAGGAACCGGCTCGAGGGCAACCACTCCTACGCCAACTCCGACAACGCGATCCACTTGGCCGGGAGTTCTTCCAACACGCTGACCGGGAACGCATTTTTCTCCAACGCGGCCCGCGGACTGTACGTGAGCGGCTCTCTTGGCAACACGCTGAGGTCGAACGCGGTCTACTCGAACGGAGGGTTCGGGCACTACCTGGCAGGCAACGCGAACGGGAACCTGCTCGTCTTGGAACGTTCGTTCAATAACGCGTCGGAGGGACTGCGTCTGGAGCAATCCAGCGGCAACTACCTGGTCTCCTGCGCCATCTACGGGAATGGAGCGGGCCTTCAGAACTTCGGCGCCAGCGGCAACATCGTCGCGGACAGCTCTGTTTCCGCCGTCACGCTCATCGACCCGGGGTCGTTGGAATGGCGGCGGGTCCGGTTCGGTTCCGGGGCGCCGTCCTCCTGGTGGTTCAACCAGGAAGGGATGTCCCTGCTCTCCTACGACCAGGACGGCGACACGGGCACCGTGCGCTTCTGGGGCGACTACACCCTGGCCGGCTCCACCTGGACGCTCGATTATTCGACCTACACCCGCCTCGCCATGGCGTCGACGCCCAAGCTCATGCGCGGAACGGGCCACACCGCGTCCATCGTGCAGGTCTACGACGATCGGGCGCTGTCCCAACTCATCACTTTCCAGTATCGCTCCGGCCAGTGGCACGTGGACGGCTCCTCCTCCGGCGTCGACATCGCGCCCGCCTTCCTCCTGAGCGCCGAGTTCGACCTTCCCACCGCCGACCCGCAGGCCCGAGTCAGCTTCACTTCCGGCGGACTCCCCGAGGAGGGCGACCGGGTGGACTTCGCGCTCATCACGGCGGCCGGAGGCCTCAACCGGCAGAAGAAGCTGCTCTTCGGCTCGGCGGACGCCGCGCTCCGCGGAGGACACTCCCAGCTCACCGTGGCGCCCAGCGCCAGCCTGATCCTGAAGGGAGCCCCCGGCTACCCCACCCTCGTCGACCGCCTCACTGCCGGCGACACCTACTTCATCCTAGTCGACTCCGGCGCCTTCACCGCCGAGCGCTCCTCCTTCACGAACCTCTATTCGGCCGGCCTCCAGCTCTCGGGCAGCGCCGGCGTCTCCCTTTCCACCTGCACCTTCGACTTCCTGGGCATCGCGGAAGGCACCAACACCCACATCACCGCCCGCGACCTCATCTCCGCCGCTACCTTCTACGGCGTGACTTTCGCCGCCTCCCGCAGCACCGTCGGCGCGCCCTCGGCCTACAACGTCCGCGTGGAGGGGGACGCCTCCCAACTGAGATGGCGCTTCAAGCGCTATTCCGGCCCGCTCTCGGGCGAAGACTACGACAACGACCCGACCAACGCCGTCCTCTGGCCGCCCATCCCGCCCGGGGCGAGCCCGCTCGCCATGGTCTACGCCTCGAGCGCCGCCGCCGCGTGGGACCGCCTCGGCAACGACGAAGAGATCTTCTTCGACCTCCAGGCCTCGACCGCTCCGGACTTCAGCGGAACGGTCCGTTCCTCGCTGACCTACTCGACCGGCGCCGTAGTCGAGGATCTCGCGCCCAACACGACCTATTTCTTCCAGGTGGCCGCGGTGCTCGACAGCTCTTCCTCCTACACCAGCCTCGGCTCCACCATCACCCTCGCGATGCAGCCCGCCCCGGCCGGCCTCACCTTCCCAGAGGTGTTCGTCACCTCCATGAGCGTCTCCTGGTCGGTCAGCGCCAACCCGCTCGAGAAAACCACCTATACCGTCGTTCTGACGACCGGGGCGGCCTACCCCAACGCCTGCGAATGGAACGTCTCGGCCGACACGGTACCAGCCGTAGGGACGCCCATCCTGCTCGCGACGAACCTCCGTCCCAACGCGACTTATCACCTGTTCGTGCGGGCCAAGAACCACGCCGGACTCTACACGGACTACGTCCTGCTCGGCTCGACCGCGACCCTGCCCGTCGAGCCCGGCCCGCCGGAGGGGGAGGTCTTCACCGCGGTGTCGAGCGGAGCGGCCATCCTCCACTGGTCGTCGGGCACGGCCGCCGGCGGCTTCAACGCCCCCGGCGCGGACTACGAGGCCGAACTCTCCTCGAAGCCGGGCTACGTCCCGGTGTGGGCTTCCTCGACCACCAAGAACCTCTGGGCGGCGTACACCCCCCTCCAGCCTGACACCACCTTCTACGCCCGGGCGCGCTCGCTCAGCGCCGGCGGAGCCTTGAGCGGTTTCGTGACCCTCGGCTCGACCCTCACCCCGGCGGCCCTGCCCGCCTCGGCCGTCTCGACCTGCACGATGGTCGGCGTCAGCTCGATGACGCTCGAATGGGCCGCGGGCGGGAACCCGGAGTGGACGGAGTACCTGGCCCAGGTCTCGGCTGGAGCCGACGTCCGGGAGAGCGGCTGGATCGTGTCCTTGAGCACGACCTTCGTGGCCCTCTCCACCAACACGCTCTACCAGCTCAAGGTGAAAGCGCGCAACCGGAATGGGGATGAGACGGTCTTCGCAGCGCTCGGCTCGACCCGGACCCACGCGGTGGAGCCCTCGACCGCCACGCCCGCCTTCCTGCTCGTCGAGACCGATTCCGTCACCTTCCAGTGGACGCATAACGGCAACCCCGCCGGCACCGAGTACCTCGCCCAGGCCTCGACCGCCGCGGACTTCGCCGGAACCCTCTCCTCCTCGGCCTGGACCGCGGACTATTCCACCGCCGTATACGCCTTGTCCGCCAACGCGACCTACTACTTCCGCGCCAAGGCCCGCAACGCCTACGGTATCGAAACCGCCTACGCCCCGCTCGGCTCGACCGTCACCCTCGCGAAGCTCCCGCTCACCGCCGTCTCCACCTTCACCTTCATCAGCAGCGGCTCGCTCGCCGCGCAGTGGGACTCGAACGGCAACTCGGCGGACACTCTCTACGAGGCCCTCGTCTCGCCCGAGACCCCCCTGAACCTCGGCAACCCCGGCAACGTCTACGCCTTCGTCCGGACGACCGGCGCGCCGCTCAACGCGCCCGTCCTCTCGGCGAACACGACCTACTACGTCTACGTCCGAGCCATCAGCCACTCGGACACCCCCACCGCCTTTGCCGCGCTCGGCTCCACCATGACCCACGCCAACCTGCCCGCTCTCGCGGCCGAGCCCTTCGCGGACGTCTCCACCGGTTCGCTCAACGCCGTTTGGCAGTCCAACGGCAACGGCGCTGGCACGCTCTACCGGGCCGCCGTGTCCACCCGCTCGCCCTACATCGAGGGGGGCCTGGGCGACCTCGCCAGGACCGTCGACTCTCCCGCGGCCCCGTTCACCGGCCTCTCCGCCAACGCGACCTACCACCTCTACGCGGCGGCGATGAACCGCATCGGGGCCCTCACTCCCTTCGTGAGCCTCGGCACGACGGTGACCCATGCCAACGCCCCCACCGCGGCCGCCGAGCCCTTCGGCGCGGTGGGGATCTCCTCCGCCGACGCCTACTGGGGCGCCAACGAGAACGTCCCGGGCACTCTCTACGAGGCCTGGCTCTCCACGAGCGCGGCCTTCACGCTCAGCGATGACGGTAAAGTCCTGGTCTCGACGAGGCCCGAGGGCACGCCGGCGGCCCGCTTCGACTCCCTCACTAACAACACCACCTACTACCTGCACGCCCGCAGCGTGGCCCGCGACGGGACGCCCTCGGCGTACATCCTGCTTGGCGCGACCGCGACCCTCGCCTCCGAGCCGGCGACCCTCGCCTCGACCTTCACCGCGATGGCGCCCGAGGGTTTCACCGCGCTCTGGAGCGCGAACGGCAACCCGCTCCTCATCACGACCTACAGCGTCCAGGCGGCTACTTCCACGGACTTCACGACTCCCGCGGCCTTCTCCACCGCGCCGGCCGCCGGGCCCGCCGCGACCTTCACCGGCCTCGCGGTCAACGCCACCTACTACCTGCGCATCCGCGCGGTGAGCCACGGCGGCACGCCGACCGGCTACGCCCTCTTCGGCGCGACCTCAACGCTGGCAAATCCGCCTTCCGCCGCCGCCGAACCCTTCGGGCTCGTCCACATCAGCTCGCTGAGCGCCTCCTGGGAGGCCAACGGCAACCCGCTCGGCGTGACGACCTTCACAACCGTCCTGAGCACCGGCTCCTCCTACCCGAACGACTATCCGGGCAACAAGTCCACGCGGACGCTCGCCTCCTCGGCCTGGTTCACCGGCCTTTGGGCCAACACCACCTACTACCTGCACGCGCAGGCCATGAACCACAACGGGGTGGGCAGCGCCTTCGTCCTGGCCGGCTCGACCCTGACCCTCGCCGACCGCCCCACGCCGCCCTCGGGCGGGGCGAGCGCGTTCACGGAGGTCTGGGTGAGCTCCCTGAGCGCGCGCTGGGAGGGCGGGAGCAATCCGGAGGACACGCAGTACCTCGCGCAGGCCTCCTCCTCCGCCTTCGCGGCGGGGACGCTGGTCCACGACAGCGGCTGGGGCGTGATGCTCACGACCGGCTTCGTCGGGCTCTCGACCAACACGCTCTACCATGTCCGGGCGAAGGCGCGCAACGCGGCCGGCAGCGAGACGGACTTCCGGCTTCTGGGCTCCTCGCCCACCCTGGCCCTCCAGCCGGCCCTCGCCGCGCCGTCCTTCACCCTGGCCGCGTTCAGCTCCGTCACCGTGCAGTGGGTCTCGAACGGCAACCCCGACTGGACGGAGTACCAGGCCGCGGCGTCCACCCATCCCGCCTTCCAGGGGAGCGTGAGCTCCTCGGGCTGGACGACGAGCCTCTCCACGGCCGTCCCGGGGCTCTATGGCAACACGACCTACTATTTCCGGGTGCAGGCGAGGAACCTCGGTCTCGTGCCGGCCGAATGGCTCGCCCTCGGCTCCAGCATGACCCTCATGGCCGACCCCTCCGGGCTCCTCCTGGCCGACGTCGGCCCCAACGCGGTCACCCTGGAGTGGAGCCTCAGCGGCAACTTCGGCGGCGAGACGCCGGGCCCCTGGACGGCCCTCGCATCGAGCCTGCCCGAGCCGCTCGCCCGCCACGCCGCGGCCTTCTACAACGGCCGGGTGTACGTCTCGGGCGGGGTGCAGGGCACGGTGAAGGACGCGGTCTACAGCGCAAGCGTCGCCCCGGACGGCTCGCTCTTCGCCTGGAGCGCGTCGACGCCGATGCCCGCCCCGCGCGAGTCCCACGCCTTGCTCGCCGCGGGCGGCCGGCTCTACGCCCTAGGAGGCTTCAACGGCTCGGCCAAGGCGGAGGTCTGGTTCGCCCCCATCCTCTCGGACGGCTCCCTGGGCTTGTGGACCGAGACCACCCCCCTGCCCGCCCCGCGCTACAAGCACGCCGCGGCCGTCTACGGGGGGAGGATCATCGTAACGGGTGGGGACAACGGCATCTTCGCGCAGAGCGCGGTGTACTCCGCGCCGGTGCGCCCCGACGGGAGCCTGGGCGCCTGGAGCGCGGCGGCTTCCCTGCCTTCCGCGCGCAGCGGCCACGCGATGGCGGTGTCGAGCGGGGCGCTCTACGTGAGCGGCGGGGTGGGGGCGGGGGTGGAGAGCGCCGTGTGGTGGGCGTCCCTGGCCTCCGGGGCGCCGCTCTCTTGGACAGCGGCCTCCTCCCTGCCGCAGGGGCGCACGCGCCACGCCATGCTCGCGACCTCGGACCGGCTGTTCGTGCTGGGCGGGCACGACGGGAGCGCCGCCCAGGGGACGGTCTACGGGGCCCCGGTCATGGCCGACCGTTCGCTGGGCTCCTGGAGCGAGGGGACGGCGATGCCCGCGCGCTACATGCATGCGGCCCTGCTGGCGGGGAAGACCCTCCTCGTTCTGGGCGGGGAGGACGGCGTCTCGGCCAGCGCGCAGGTCTCGAGCGCCGCCCTTACCGGGACGCTCTACTCGGTGGAGGTGGCGAGCGATGCGGGCTTCACGGCGACGGGCTTCCGCCCCGGGACCCGGCACGAGTTCGCGGGCCTGAGGCCGAACACGGAGCACCAGTTCCGGGTCAAGGGGCTGGGAGGGACCGGGGTGGAGACGGAGTACGCCCTCTTCGGGACGACGCGCACGCTCTCGGGCCTGCCGGGGGCGGCGGCCTCGACCTTCACGGCGGTGGAGAGGACCTCCATCACCGCGGCGTGGACCTTGGGGGACAACCCGGCCGGCACGGAGTTCCGGGCGCAGGCGTCCACCTCGTCGGACTTCGGCGGGAGCCAGAGCTCCGAGTGGATCACGGCGGTGTCGACGGCGTTCTCGAACCTGGCGCCGAACACGACCTACTATTCCCGGGCGCAGTCGCGCAGCGCGACGGGGCTGGCGAGTCCCTACCGCGCGCTGGGCTCGACGCTGACCCTCGCGGCCGCGCCTTCCGGGACGGCTTTCACCTCCGTCCAGCCGGCGGGCCTGACGCTGGAGTGGTCGACCTCCGGCAATCCGGCATGGACGCGCTACGAGGCCCAGCTCGCGACCGTCTCGGCCTTCGGCAACGTCCTCCAGTCGAGCGTGACCTATTCGACGAGCGCCTTGTTCAGCGGCCTGCCCAGCGCCTCCACCTACTACGCCCGGGTACGGGCCTTCAACGGGGCGGGCCTGCCGACCGCCTTCGACGTGAGCGCCTCCACCTGGAACGGTCTCGATCTCACCGCTCCCGCCGCGTCGACCGGGACGGCGGCCATGCCGGCCGGGCCGGCCAACGCCCTGCTGGTGCTCTGGGTCGCGGCGGGGGACGACAGCTATTCGGGGAGCCTCATCGCCGGAAGCAGCTTCTACATCCAGTGGAGCACCATGGACCCGGCCGGGGTGAGCTGGAGCACAACGAACGCGCAGGTCGCGGTCGGGACCTCGGCGGTGGCCCCCGGGACGCTCCGTTCCTATTCGATCGGCGGCCTGCCCTCCCAGAGCCGGGCGTACTTCCGGGTCTGGACGAAGGACGACGCGGGCAACACCTCCGCGCCTTCCTCCACCTTCAGCGCGCTCGTCTCGCCCTTCGTGGTGCAGACCCTGGACGGGGCCGGCATCGACGCGGGACGCGGGGTGAGCCTGGCCTCGGACAAGTCGGGCGGCCTGCACGCGGCCTACCGGGGCGGGAGCGTGTCCCAGGAGCTCAGGGTCCTGGCGCGCTCGGGCGGGGCGTGGGGCGTAGTCGAGGCGCCCGACCCCGGGGTACGCGTTGGCGAGACCTTCGTCGCGGCCGGCGAGGACGGCAACCCGCAGGTGCTCTACCGCAGCGCGCAGACGGGCGAGCTCAAGCTGGCGAAGAAGGCGGGGGTGTGGAGCGCGAGCGTGATCGCCTCGGGGGACCTGTTCCCGGCCTCGCTCGCCCTGGACGGCGAGGGCCGGGCGCACATCACGTACTATGACGCGACGAGCGGGGCCCTCAAGTACTCGAGCTGGACCGGGACGGGATGGGGGACGGAGACGGTGGACGCCGCGGGCGGCAAGTTCGCGAGCCTGATCCTCGACGCCGCCCAGAAGCCGCACGTCGCCTACTACGACGCGGCGAACGCGGACCTCAAGTACGCGAGCCGGACGGCGAATGGCTGGGTCTCCGGGGCGGTGGACGGTACGGGGGTGGACGTTGGGAGCCGCGCGGCGCTGGCCCTGGACGGAGCCGGACGAGCGCGCATCGCGTACCTCGATGCGACGGGCGCGACCCTCAAGTTCGCCTGGGAGACGGACGCGGGGTGGACGAAGGGAACGGTGGACGGCGCGTCGAGCGCGGGGGGGCTGACGCTCGACGGCGCCGGGAACGCGCACCTGGGCTACACCGCGGGGGGCGAGCTGAAGTACGCTCGTTGGACGGGGTCGGCGTGGAGCACCATGACCGTAGACGCCTCCGGCGGTCCCGGCGAGGATGCGGGCCTGGTTCTGGACTTGAACGGCGCCCTGAACCTGTCCTACTACGCCGCCGGACCCGGCGACCTGAGGGCGGCCTCGTGGAGCGCGGGGCTGCCCTCGCCCATCCTCCCGCCGGGCAATTTCCAGGGGACGGCGGTCTCCTCGAACAGCGTCCAGTGGTCGTGGCGGGACGACTCGGTGGGCGAGTTGGGCTTCCAGCTCTACGGCGCGGCGACCTCGACCGGGCCCTTCACTCTCATCGCGGGGACCGCGGCCTTGACCGCCGTCCCGGGCAGCGGCTTCTTCAAGACCTATACCGAACCGGGTCTGGCCGAGAACACCACCTACTACCGCTACGTCGTGGCGGTGGGCAGCGGCGGCGCGGCCGCTTCCGCAGGCGCGACCGCGTTCCCCTACAGCACGGTGGACCGCGCCTCCCCGACGGTCACGGTCAACTTGGCCGGCGACGACCTCTGGCGCAAGGAGAACACCGGCCGCTACGACGTGGACTTCGCCGACCTGGGCGGGGCGGGGCTGGGCGGGTTCCTCGTGAGGGTCTCCACGAAGTCGGGCGAGCTCTGGACGGCGGAAAGCGCGTCCATGACCGTGATGGTGGGCATCGGGTCGGACACCTATTCGACGGACTGGAAGCTTCCCGACCCGGTGTTCGACGCGCTCATGAACGAGGCCACGAGCTATGTGTCTCTCTACGTCTGGGACAACCGCGGCAACCAGACGACCCGCCTCGACGCCTTCTACGTCCGCAAGGACACGACCCCGCCGGTTTTGGCCGACAACCAGGCGGGGGACCTGACGCCCAGGATCGCCGCGGGCACGCTCTACGACGTGGACGCCTTCGACGCGGGGGCGGGCCTCGCGAAGCTCCAGTACAGCGCGAGTTTGGTCGCCGGCTCCTCGGACGCCTCGCAGGTGCCCTGGACGGACCTGGCCCTGGCGGCGGGGGCGACCTTCTACCAAGCCGACTGGCCCGTGGACTTCGCGGCCCTCTCGACGAACGGCACCAACTACGTCTCGGTGCGGGCCATAGACCAGGCCGGCTCCACGACGACCCTAAAGGACGCCTTCTTCGTGCTCAAGGACACGGCCGGCCCGCGCGTGGCGTTTTTGGCGCCGGCGTCGGCCTTCCGCTCCCAGCTCGTCACCCTTTCCGGGACCGCGTCGGACCCGAACGGGGTCGTCGGCGTCGAGCTTAAGTTCCAGAGGATCTCCGACGGCCGGCACTGGGACGGCGCGGGCTTCTCGGACCCTGAGAAATGGCACCTGACCTCGGGCGCGACGGCCTGGAGCCTGGCTCCGGGCATCCCGTGGGTGGAGGGGACGGCCTACCGCCTCGTCGCCCGCTCCTCCGACACCCTGGACAACTACTCGGCGCCCTATTCGACCGTGACCTTCACGCTGGACGCCTCCTCCCCGAGCGCGGGGGTGACCCTCCCCGCACAGGGCGCGACCGTGACCTCCCTGCCCGCGGTCGCGGGCACCTCGGCCGACCCGGGGAGCTCCGCCTCGGGCGTGTCCATGGTCGAGCTGCGCCTGCGGCGCATCTCGGACGGCCAATGGTGGGACTTCTTCGCCGGAGGCTGGTCGCAGGCGTCCGTCTCGAGCGCCGCGGCGGGGACGAGCCCCTGGTCGTGGACCCCCGCCGCGAGCCTCCAGGCGGCCCTCGCGGACGGGGCGAGCTATTTCCTCTCGGTGCGGGCGGTCGACGGGGCCGTCCCCGCCAACGCGGGGAGCTTCGCCGAGGGGACGACCTTCTACTTCAGCGACCCCGCGGCGCCCTCGGCCATCACGAACCTCTCGGCTTTGACCGGGCCCCTGCCGGGCACGGCCGACCTGAGCTGGACGGCGCCGGGCGACGACGCCTCGGCGGGCCTCCTGCGGCAGGGCTTCTCCCGCATCCACTATTCGACCGAGCCCGCCACGGAGTTCAGCACGACGGCCGCCCAGGTCGTGTTCGCGACTGCCTCCGTCCAGCCGGGAACCTGGCAGGGCCGGCGGGTCTGGAACCTGCTGGCGTCGGCGACCTACTACTTCCGCGTCTTCACCGCCGACGACGCGGGCAACTGGTCGCCGCTCTCCAACGGGGCGACGGCGATGGCGGGGCTCCAGCCGCTCGACCGCATCACGGGCGGGGTGATGAAGGCCTCGAGCGAGCCCATCGCGGCCGTGCTGATGGACTGCTATAACTCCGCCGGCGACCTGCTCTTCTCGACCTACACGGTGCAGATCGGCTCCTACACCTTCGAGAACCTGCCCGCGGGGCTCTACCGCGTCCAGGCGACCTGGACGGCGGGGGAGATCACGAGCTCGGTCTGGCTGGACGGCATCGCGCCGGGCTCCTACGGCGTGGACTTCACGCTGGAGGTCAACTACACCCTCTCCACCCTGACCGGACAGGTGCTCTCCATGCCGATGTCCTCGGCGTCCCGCTCCGCCTTCGCGGCGAGGGCGGCCTCCGGGGGGCACGCGGGGAGCTCCGTCGAGCTCTTCGTGAAGGGCCGCAAGGCTTTCAGCGTGCCGGTGGAGCCGAGTGGCCGCTGGACCATCTCGAACCTTCTGCCGGGCCGCTACGGCGTGCGCGCCTACAACGGGACGGAGTTCAGCGAGGTCCAGGAGGTCGAGGTGGGAGAGGGCGAGACCAAGGAGGTCGTCTTCGTGCAGGACCCCCTGCCCGAGGCCCAGGTGTTCGCCTTCCCGAACCCCGCCCGCTCGCAGACGACCGTGCGCTTCTACTCGCCGCTCTGGCCGCTCGAGGCCCAGGTGTCGGTCTTCGACATCGCGGGCGCGCTGGTGCGGGAGATCGCGGGCTCGGAGCTCGTCCCCGCCGCGCCAGGCGTCTACCACGCGCGCTGGGATTTGACGAATTCGCGCGGCGAGGCGGTGGCCTCGGGCGTCTACCTGTTCATGGTGAAGGTGAAGGGCGGGCCCGACGGGCAGTCGGCCAAGGTGATCAAGAAGCTGGCGGTGGTGAAGTGAATCAGTATGATAGAATGACCAGGAGGCCCATGAGGACGCTCTCGATGGCGCTGGCCCTGCTGTTCCTGCTTTCTCCGGCCGCCTGGGCGGGCTCGCTGACCCCCGTGGTGGCGGCGGCCATGGACACCCTGGGGTCGCCGAGGACCTCTTTCTCCGACAACGAGCGCGTCGTCCTCCAGCAGAAGGTGCGCAACGTCGCCTCCAGCCCGAACCGCATCCACTTCCGCTTCGTCCTGCTCGGGCCCAGCGGCTCCCAGGTGTTCGAACACACCGGCAACTCCGTGCCGGGCAGCATCGGCGACTCGGCGAGCACGGTGTCCGGCATCCCGGTCAAGAGTTTCTTCGCGGGCTCGGGGAACTACACCTTCCAGGGCTCGGCGACGATGGGGGGGGAGACCGTCCAGCAGGCCCCCGTCGTCTTCAACGTGTCCTCCTCCTACATCATCCTGACCTACCCGCCCAACGGCACGATCAACCTGCCGGAGAACCCGCCCACCTTCCAGTGGAGTTCGAGCGGCGCCTCCCGCTACCGCCTCACCCTCAGCGACAGCATCTCCTTCACGAACACCGCCTTCACCTTCACCGCCGACCAGATCCTGGGCAATTCGTACCAGTACAACGGCACGCAGGGCCTTACCGCCAAGACCCAGTATTTCTGGAAGGTCGAGGGCCTCGACGCGGGCGGGCTGGTCGTGGCCAAGAGCGACCCGCCCTACGTGTTCACCCTGGGGGCGGTGACCCAGTCGCGCGACGTGGCGGTGACCGCCCTCGAGGTGCTGGAAGTCGACGCGGGCGGCCTTGGCCAAGAACAGAGCGTCAAGTTCAAGATCGTGGTCTCCAACCAGGGCAGCACGAACGAGGCCAACATCCCCCTACGATTCAGCCTGGGCGGCCTCCCCGCCCCCGGCACCCCGGTCACGATGGCCCCGATCTCGAGCCAGGAGGCGCGCCCCTACGAGTTCACGGCGCCCTTCCCGTCCGACCAGAAGGACAGCCTCGCCGTCGCCTGCGTCGAGCTCTTCGACGACAATCCGACCAACAACTGCAAGACGGTCCAGATCACCCGGCCGCCCCGGGCGGACGACCGGTCGGGCCCCATCGACCCCAACTGCCGCATCACCAGCTGCGAGCAGATCTGGAGCGCCATCAAGGACGCGCTTCGCGGCTACGGCGACAAGTGCGGCGCGGACCTGGGAGACTACGAGTGCGACGGCTTCGAGGGCCAGATCTCCTGCCAGGACCTCGCGGACCTCGTCGAAGGCATCCGCCGCGGCGACGTGAACTGCGCCATGAGCGGGCCGCCCAGGCCCCTGCCCACGCCCGTCTACCAGCCTCCGCAGATGGCCCTGCCGGGCATGGCGCCTCCCCCTCCCGCGGCGCCGGTCGTGCAGGCCGAAGACGACCGCGAGTGGTCGGGCCTCGCCCTGCCGCGGGGCAACCCCACCGACAAGTCCGTCGTCCAGGACGAGAAGGATTTCAAGAAGCTCTGGAAGCGCTTGAGCGAGGAGGAGGCTCCCGACGTCGATTTCGATAAGAGGATGGTCCTCGCCATCGTCACGGGCAAGGAGGATCGGGCCGACCGCATCGAGATCGAGAGCATCAACAGCGGCCTGCAGGGCCTCACCGTGTACTACAGGCTCGTCTCCCACGACCGGCAGGGCGCCGAGCGGGTTGCGGCGCGCAGCAAGACGCCCTACCTGCTGAAGGTGGTGCCCAAGAGCGGGATGGACGTCGTTTTCGAGCGCCTCGGCGAGGCGCCGAAGGAAGAGGAGCCGTCCCAGGGCCTCACGCCGGCGCAGAAGCTTATCGACGAACAGAGGAAGCCGCGAACGCAGGAGCAGCCGAAGAAGGGCAAGTAAGGGTCCATGAGAATGGGGGGAGGTGTCGTGATGAAGAAGACAGCGGTTTTATGGAGCATGCTGGCGCTGCTGGCCTCGCCGGTCCTGGCGGCCAGGCCGGTCAAGCCTGTCGTCGGGGTCGTGGTGGCCGTCAACGGGAAGCCCCAGCACAAGCCCTACGACAAGTCCAGCTGGCAGAACCTCAAGATGAACGCCTTCGTCTACGAGGGCGACGTGGTGCGCACGGCCAAGGGCGAGCAGGCGGCCATCGCGCTCGTGGGCGGGGCCGAGTTCCGCATCAACGAGGCCTCCGAGTACGCCATGGAAGCCAGCCCCACGGGCATGGAGCCGGCCCGGCTCTTCGCGAAGGTCGGCCAGGCCTGGACGAGGCTCCTGCACGGCAAGGCCAAGGTCAGCATCCGGAGCAGCATGGCCGTCTGCTCGGTGCGCGGCACCGAGGCGGACGTGGACGTGGGCGAGCGCATGACTGTGAAGGTCTACGACGGGCTCGTCGACGTCGCCAACCCCCAGGGCTCGCAGTCGCTGACCGCGGGCCAGCTCACCCAGGTCGCCCCCGGCGGGGCGCCCGAGGCGCCCCGGACGATGAACCCGGGCGACTACGGCACCTGGCAGAACGGCCTCACGCCGGCCAACCTGGACAAGAACCTCAACCGCCTCGACAAGGAGGCCGACCGGGTGCGCAAGCTCCAGCTCAAGTTCAAGAAGAAGGACGGGACCGAAGGGACGATCGACATGAACATGAAGAAGAAGTAGCGCGCACATGCGCGTGCGCGCGGCTAGCCCGCTCGCCGTAGCCGTCTCCCTTCTCCTCCTCCTTCCGGGGGTTGCTCCCGTTTGGGCGGCCGATTCGGCGAGCCTGCAGTTCACCATCCCCGCGCCCGACCCCGTCCAGGCGGGCGAGACCCTCGTCATGCAGGCTTTGGCGGTCAACACCGGGGCGGCCGCCTGGGCAGCCGGCAGCTACTACTGGGAGGCCGAGATCTACTCCCTGGAGCAGGAGTTCCTCTGGCGCACCAAGCAGGAGTCCTCGCTGGAGGCCGTGGCGGCGGGCGGGGTCGCGGCGGTCTCGTTGCCCTTCAACGTGCCGGAGACCGCGGTGGGGCGGCGGCTCTACCGCATCAAGCTGGTCAAGGACGGGCAGACCCTGCTCACCTCCGAGTACAAGCCCTTCCAGATCGTCGAGAAGCCCATCCCCGCCGCGCCCGAGGTGGTGGACTACCGCATCGAGGGCAACGTCACCGTCTCCTTCAAGGACCAGAGCCGCGACCGGTGGCGTCGGCCTTCCGGGGCGACCACCATCAACACCGTCGGGAAGATCAAGGAGAGCTCCTACCTGTTCAACGCCTACCTCCTGCACGAGCCCGGCAAGGCCGTGGACCCCTACATCCTCCTGCTCAACCTCTACGCCCCCTGGGGGACGATCTACGCCGGGGACGTCTCGCCGAACTTGAGCCCCCTGTCGGTCTCCGGGCAGAGCATGCGGGGCCTCCTCTTCGAGCAGAGGAAGGGCGGTTTCTTCTGGACGCTCGGCGGCGGGCAGACGGTCTCCTCGCAGGAAGGGACGCAGACCTCCAACGGACGCTACGCCCGCACGCTTTACATCGGGAAGGCCGCCTACGACCTCCTCTCCTCCCTGACCGCCTCGCTCAACGTCTTCATGAGCGCCGACGAGACCGGCTCCCTCGGGACCGACCCCCGGGGCACCAACTACCGGGGGCCCACGCTCAAGCCGCAGAAGAACTCGGGCTACGGGCTGAGTCTGCTGTGGACGCCCCTGCTCAAGACCGCCTTCCAGGCCGACTTCGAGAAGACCAACTACCAGGCGGAGGCGGGGGCCAAAGGAGTTGACGACACCGCCTGGCGGGCCGAATACCGCATGGACCGCAGCCTCTACAAGCTGAAAACCTACGTGATGCGGGCCGGCCCGAAGTTCATGTCGTTCGGGGCGACTTCCGCCACGCCCGACCGAATGACCTACGACCTCGCCCTCGGCTTCTTCCCGGTATCGATGTACACGCTGAACCTCTCGGCCAACCAGTACAAGGACAACCTGGGGGGCGACCCGAACCGGCTGACGACCACGGGGACTTTGGCGACGATGGGGCACGTGCTCCAGTTCAAGAGCGGCACGGGGGTCTCGCTGAACGGGTCGATGAACACGGCCAAGGGCCAGCCCTCCACCGCTCTAGACAACCAGACGCTCACCATGGGCCTGGGGCTCTCCCAGAGCATACGCTCCCACAACGTGTCTTTGGGCCTCAACCAGAGCCAGTTCAAGGACAAGAACAAGATCGCCCACGACCTGGACACCCAGACCGTCAGCCTCTCGGCGACGCTGGCCCTCCCCAGGAACAGCACCGGCGCCCTGGGCCTCTCGCGCTCGGCGGCCAAGGACAAGGTGGACGGCTCGAACCGGACGACCCTCTCCTTCTCGCCCAGCGTCTCCTTCCCCATGCGCCCCCGGTGGTCGGGGCAGGTGTGGGGGAACATGACCCAGAGCAAGAACACCTCCCAGGCCTTCCCCGCGGATTCCACCTCGATGTCGCTCAACTCCGAGTACACCTGGACGAGGAACCCGCAGAACGCCCTCACCCTCGGCGTCGGGGTCAACAAGAACTCCGACAAGGTCGCGACCTCGCGCACCTTCAACGAGCTCGTCCTATCCATGCGCTATTCCTACTCGTTCTGATGGGGACATTCCTCTCGCATGGCCCTTTTCGGAAGCCGATGCCCGTCGTCAGGCATCGGCGAAGAGGAGCCGAAAAGGGCATGCGCTATTCCTACTCGTTCTGATGCTCCGCGCGCTCCTTCTGGCCGGCCTTGCCCTCCCCGCCGCCGCGGCCGACCCCATGGCCGAGCGGGAGATCCAGCTAGGCCAGGCGAACGCGCAGGCCTCGCGGCTCATCGAGGATGTCGAGACGCTGCTGATGCGCCTCGATGGCGCGCGCAAGCGCTATGAGCAGGGGGGAGGGGGCGCCAAGGCTTTCGACGCCTGGGAAGCCGAGCGCGGGCAGGTTCTGCGACAGCTCTCCCCGCGGCTTGACTCGCTCCACAAGGCCCGCAGCTCCCTCGGCGAGCTCCGCGAGACGGCCGCGATGAGCTACCTCTTCCGTTTCGCGGGCGGCCTCAAGAGCAAGGACGGCAGCGCCTTGCACACGGCCCCGCGCTTCGTCGAGCACATCCAGGTCCAGCCTATCGAGCGGGCGGCCGACGAATGCCTCAAGAAGGCCCAGGTGGCCCGAGAAGACGACATGGAGGCCTTCGTCGCGGAGGGCGCGCGCCTGAGCGCGCAAAGGAAGCTCTACGGAAGGCTGGTCCTCCTGAGCGTCCTTTCGGGGGCCGTCCTGCTGGGCTGGGCCTGGCGGCGCTCTACTCGGGCCGGGTTGCGAGCTTCCCCAGGAACTTCTTGAGCTGAGCGTCGTCGGGGGCGAGGCGGAGGGCGCGAGTCCAGGCCTCCTTGGCCTGCTCCCGCTTGCCGAGGGTGTAGTAGGCCGAGCCCAGGCGCTTGAGGCTGATGAGGTCCTCGGGCTCGAGGGCGAGGATCTCGTTGAGGGTCTGCACCGCCGCGTAGCCCTTGTAGCCGTAGATGTGGCTGAGGGCGACGTTCTGCTTGTACTCCATGAAATTCGTGCCGGAAGGCACGGCGTCGTCGAAAGAGAGCCCGGGCTTCAGCGCGTAGAGCCATTCGAGGAGCTGGCCGAAGCGCGCCTCCTCGGGCTCGAGCTCGCGGGCGTAGCGCAGGGCGTTGTGGGCCAGGCGCACGTCTTCCCGCTCGCCGAGGATCCCGGAGAGCCCCTTGACGGCGATCCCCCAGGCCTTGCCTCCGGGGGCTTTCTGGACGACCTTGACGATGCCGGGCAGGCGCTCTGCGAGCAGCTTGTAGTAGGCATGGCTCGCGTCGCTCTCCACGAGCTGCTGGAGCTCGAGGTAGGCCGGCTCATACTGCCCCGTGCGCAGGAGCGAGCGCAGGCGCTCCTGGCGCTTCTTGGTGGTCTCGGCGATGCGCGAGCGGGCCAGGTCGATCATCTCGTGCGCGCGCTTCTGGCGCGGGTCGATGGTCAGGATCTCGTTGTACTTCACGATGGCCCTGGCGAAGTCGTTCTGGGTGAAGAGCTGGAAGGCCTCCTGGTAGCGCTCCGCCAGGGCGGCCGGGATGGCGTTGGCGTCCTGCAGGGGGGCCTCGCCGCCGTCCTGGGCCGCGAAGGCGGCCAGGGGGAGGAGGATGAGGAGGGCGAGGCGGGCTTTCATCCCTGCTTCCTGAGATCCCGGATCAGGCTGATCTCGATGCGGCGGTTGGCTCTTCGGCACTCCCGGGTGTCGTTGGCCGGGCAGCGGGGCTGGAACTCGGCGAAGCCGCGCGCGTGGAAGCGCGCCGGGGGGAGGCCCTTCCGGGCGAAATGTTCCGCCACGGCGAAGGCGCGGGCCGCCGAGAGCTCCCAGTTGTTGCGCCAGCGGCTGCGGCCGACGGGGACGCTGTCGGTGTGGCCTTCGACGAGGACGGGGCTCGGGAGGCTCTTGAGGAGGCCCTCGAGCTGGTCGAGCGTCCCGGCGGCCCCGGGGCGCAGCTCGGCGGAGCCGGGGCCGAAGAGCACGGGTTCGGGCAAGGAGATCTTCAGGCGGCTCGCGGTGACCTGGACGCCGAACTGCGAGAGCCGCAGGCGCTCGATCTCGTCTTGGACCGGCTGGAGGTCTTCCGGGGCGGGGGGCGGAGCCTGCTGCTCCTCGAAGTGCTCGCCCAGGCGCTCCAGGATCTTCGCGACCTCGTCGTTGTAGGAGGCCGCGAAGAGGGCCAGGAACAGGATGACGAGGTTGCTCATGAGGTCCGCGTAGGGGATCATCCAGAGCCTGGTGTTATCCTCCTCCTCGACCGCGGGGCGCGGGCGGGGCCTATTCATCGCCGTCCTCGGGCGAGCGCTGGATGACGATCTCGACGCGGCGGTTGAGGCCCCGCCCCGCCTCTTCGGCGTTGGAGGCGACGGGGTGCAGTTCTCCGTAGCCGGAGGCGACCATGCGCTGGGGCGGGATGCCCCGCTCCAGGAGGGCGGCCAGGACGGAGTAGGAGCGCGCCACCGACAGCTCCCAGTTGGTGAGGTAGGGGCCGCCGACGATGGGGACGGAGTCGGTGTGCCCCTCCACGATGACCCGGTTGCCGGGCATGTCCCCCAGCACCCGGGCCAGCGGCGCGAGCGTCTTGCCGGCTTCCGGGGACAGTTCCGAGCGGCCCAACTCGAAAAGGAGGCGCTCGCGCAGGCGCACGCGGATCTCTCTTTCGGCGACCTCGATCTCGGGGCGGCTCTCGAGCCCCGCCTTCTCGAGGGAGGCCCGCAGGGCCTGGGCCTCCGGGCTCTCCGGCATCGGCAGGCCCGGCACGGTCTCCCCCGAGCGGGGGGCCTTGTCGACCACGTCTCCCGCCGCGTAGGTCTGGTAGGTGGGCGGGAGGTTGGCCGCCGCGTAGCGCACGTAGGCGTAGAGCATGAGGAAGAAGAGCATGAGGTTCGTCATCATGTCGCAGAGCACCACCAGCCACAGCGGATTCTCCTCCATGGTGCTGGGGGAAAGGCGGTGGAGGAAGGGGACCACGCTACTCCACGAAGGCCTTGTAGTGCCGCACGCCGCTTCGGCGCATGTGGAAGGACAGATAGGCCTCCAGCTTCTTGGCGATCAGCCAGGGGGCCTCGCCGGCCTGCAGGGCGAGCAGGCCCTTGGCGATGAGCTCCCGCGAGAGGACCTCCTCGTCCGAGTAGAAGGTCAGCTTGTTGGCGATGGGGAGGAAGAGGAAGTTGGCCGAGAAGATGCCGTAGAAGGAAGCGGTCATGGCGATGGCCATGGAGGAGGCCATCTGGTTGGGGTCCTTGATCTTGCTGAGGACCTGCACGACGCCCACCAGGGTGCCGAGCAGGCCGAAGATGGGGGCGAAGGTGCCGGCCGACTTGAAGATGCTGCTGGTCTGCCCGTGGCGGTGCCGGGTCACGAGGATGTCCCGTTCGAAGCGCTCGCGGATGGTCTCCGTGTCGAGCCCGTCGATGATCATCTGCAGGCCGTCGGCGAGGAAGGGGTGGGGCGCTTGCTGGACGTCGACAGCCAGGGAGTCGAGGCCCTCCTTGCGGGCCTTCTCGGCCAGGTGCACGAAGGTGCGGATGAGCAGCATGGGCGGCGGGCGCCGCGGGGGGATGACCATCATCTTGAAGGCGCCCGGCACGAAGCGCAGAACCGACCAGGGGTAGCTGATCATCACCGAGCCTAGGGTGCCGCCGAAGATGAGGATGAAGGCCTCGGGGTTGAGCAGGTACTTGGTCATCCCGCCGATGCTCAGGACGTAGACGACCACGCCGATGCCCGTGGACGCGCCGAGGACGGTCATCAGGTCCATAGGCTAGGCCTCTTTGGGTTTCTGGGCGGAAGGTTCCGAGGTCTCGCCCAGGATGCCGCCCGGGAGCGAGGCTTGCGGAGGCGGGGAGGGAGGGGTTTCTTCCTTATGCAGGTTGATGCGGCCTTCCCGCACGAGCTGGCCGAGCGCGTCGAGGACGCGGCGCTGCTCGTTGTCGGCGGCCTCGGCCGGCATCTGCCCCGTGAGCTCGACCTCCTGGGAGAGCCACTCGCCCACTCCGGAAGTGACCTTCGGGAGCATGGCGTCCTTGACCTCGGGGTGGCGCTTGAGGACGACCGCCAGGCTGCGCAGGGGCACCCGCCGCATGAGGATCTTGAGCTCGGCCTCGCTGAGCAGACCCAGGTCCTCGACGAGGACGATGCGCCGGCGCAGACGCTCGCCGAGGTCCGGGCTCTGCTCGCCCAAGGCCAAAAGCAGCTCGCTCTGCAGACTCGCCGGGGCGTGGCCGAGCAGCTCGGCGAGCTTGTGCTCGCCGCCCATCAGGTAGTTGATGCGCGAGCGGATGGAGTCTTCGACCGACTTCACCTGGGACTGGTCGAGCTGGGTGACGCGGCTCATGAAGGTGACGATCTTCTTGCGGATGTCGGGCGCGAGGGCCTGCAGGGCCTCGGAAGCCATGTTCGGAGGCAGGTAGTGGATGACGACCGCCGCGGTCAGCGGCCGGGCCTTCTGGAGGAGCAGGATGAGGGCCGGCATGTCGCGGGGCTGGATGAAGTTGAAGGGGTAGTCCGCCCGGGCCTCCGTCCAGTCCTCGGCGGCGGCCGCGGCGGCGGCCTCGGGGGGCGTCTCCTGGGGGAGGCCCAGGTCCGGCTTCTTGTCAACGGCGGCGGCCGCGGCGTCCTGCCGGGCCTTGGCCCACTCGCGCAACACCCCGATGAAGGGCTTCAGCGCCCCCTGGTAGAGGACGACGATGGCGCCGAAGACGACCACGAGCCAGAGGACCGAGAGCAGGCCGGAGGGCTGCTTGAAGAAGTCCGCCGGGGAGGCCGGCGGGGGCTTGCGGAACTTCATCTTCTCGACCGAGACCAGCTCGGGTTGGATGTTCAGCAGGTGGACGGCCTTCTCCCGGACGAACTTGATGTCGGCGTCCGAGGAGGCGTCCGAGACCAGGACGCTGACCGAGACGCTCTTGACCGTCGTGAGCGTGACCCCGAGGGGGTTGGAGGCGCGGGGGCTGGCGGCGAACATCGGCGGCACTCCGGGGAGGATGTCGTCCCGGCTTTCCTCGCGCTCCCGCTCCTTCTTGGTCTGGGTCTCCATCTCGACGTTCGCGATGACGATGAGGTCCTCGGTGTTGAGGGCCTTGCGCAGGACGGACTCGAGCCGGCGCTCGATGGAAGCCTCGAGGCCGATCTTGGCCTCCATCTCGCCGGAGGGGGCGGGGGCGGCGGAGAGGACGCAGGCCAGGACGGCGAACAGGAGGGCTTTCATCACAGGAGGTCTCCCGGCTTGCCGCCTTCTTCGCCGAAGAGGTCGACCGTGTCGAGGCCGAACTCCCCGGTCTCCGCCTTGGGCGCCGGCGCGGCCGGCGGGGGAGCGGCGGGCGCCGCCTGGCCCGGGACCTGGCCCGGGGCCTGGACGACGACCACCGGCGCGCGGCTCGTGGAGATGGCCATGATCTCGGATAGGAGCTGGCCGACCGCCTTGGACAGGGCGGCGGCGGCCTCCTCGCGGGCCTTGAGGAAGCCTTTCTCGAGATGGATGAGGCGGTCTTCGCCCTTCTCGAAGCGTCCGCAGGCGAGATGGAGGTCCTCGATGCGGCCGGCGTGCTCGTCCAGGCGCGTCTTGAGCGCGTCCAGCTCGGCGAGGCGGGCTTGGACGGCGTGCAGATCTTCCTGGAGCGTGGAGGTCTCCGCGCGCAGGGGGTCGAGCCCGCGCAGGCGCTCCTCGGCCTGGGAGAGCTTCAGCTGGGTCTCGCGCAGGGCCTGGCCCTTGCGCTCGAGGTCGTCCTTGAGCTCGGCCGCGCGGGCCTTCTCCTCGTTCATCTGGTCGCGTAAAAGATGCACGGCGTTGGCGAGGAGGCGCACCTTCTCCTGGAGCGAGTTCACTTCGGCGACGTCGCTCAAGGTGGGCTCCGGGGGCAGGAGGGGGCCCCAGCCCTGGTGGGGCGCGGCGGCCTGGGCGGGCAGGAGGAAGATCGAGAGGTCGGGGATCTGGGCCGCTCGCCGCCATTGGCGGGGATAGGCGCCGGGCTGCTCTTCCGGGCAGACCAAGGTGTCCGCGTCGAAGCCCTCGATCGCGGGGATCTCCTCGCGCTCGCAGGGGCCGACCAGGCGGTCGTCGCAATACAGCCAGTATCTCATGCCGTGGGAAAGTATAGGCGCCCCCCTTTAAGGTTTCATGGCTGAAATGTTACGAAACTTTTATAGGATAGCCGCATATGAAATGCCCGAAATGCGTGAGCGCCGAGCTTGAGACCAAGATGGGCCCCCAGGGCAGCGCGGTGGACCTGTGCCCCTCCTGCCAGGGCGTCTGGCTCGACAACGGGGAGGTCTACCTGTACGCGAAGGACCCGCAGGGCGTCTTCCAGGCTCTCAAGGAAGCCTACGCCCAGGGCGCGCCCTCCCCCAGGACCTGCCCGCGGGACGGCTCCCGTCTCCAGCAGGTACGCCCCGGCGGCTCCTCCCTGGTCATCGACGCCTGCCCCTCCTGCGGCGGGGATTGGTTCGACAAGGGCGAGATCCAGCAGCTCAACGTCCTGCTCTCGAAGAAAGTCGACGCGAAATGCTCCCGCCCGGCGCCGTCTTTGCCCGACGTCCCGAAGCTGGAGAAGCGCCCCGCGCCCTCCGAAGGGATGAGGGGCCCGCTCCTGCCCGCCCTGCCGAACCTGGCCTTCCGCTCGGGCGGGGTGCTGATCTCCCTGTACGCCATCCTGGTCGCCTTCTTCGCCGCGCTGTCCCTATTCTTCAAGGTCGACATCGGCTACGCCTTCCTGGCCGCGGGCCTGGGGATCGTCTTGAACTTCCTCCTCGGCCCGACCCTGATGGACTGGAGCCTGGGCTGGATGCACCGCTTCCGTTGGATCACCCACCAGGAGCTCCCCGGGGACTTGAAGCCCTTCCTGGAGCGGCTCTGCCTGGACGAGCGCATCCCCCTGCCGCGCTGCGGCATCATCGAGGACGGCAACCCGAACGCCTTCACCTACGGCCACACGCCGGGCAACGCGCGGCTCGTGCTCACGCGCGGGCTCATCGACCTCCTGGATGAGGACGAGCTGAAGGCCGTGGTCGCCCACGAGGTCGGGCACATCACCCACTGGGACATGGCCTTCATGACCCTGGCGGCCCTGGTGCCGGCCATCCTCTACGTGATCTACAGGATCTGCATGAAGGCGAGCCGACGCCGCTCCTCGAGCCGGGGCAAGGGGGGCAACCCCCTGCCGTTCATCGGGCTCGCCGCGCTCCTGCTCTACTTCATCACGCAGTACGTCGTGCTCTTCCTCTCGCGCACGCGCGAGTACTACGCCGACCGCTTCGCCGGGGCCGCTTTGCGCGCGCCGGGCAAGCTCGCCTCGGCCCTGGTCAAGATCGCCTACGGCCTGGCCGGGCGCCGGGACGAGAAGGCCGAGGAGGGGAAGGAGGAGCCGCTCGGGCTCTCGGCCGTGAGGTCCTTCGGCATCTTCGACCCGGTCGGCGCGCGGGGGCTCGTGGCCGCTTCGCTCGTAGGGACGCAGGGGCAGCTCTCCAAGCAGAACATCATGGCCGCGATGCAGTGGGACCTCTGGAACCCCTGGGCGGGCTTCTTCGAGCTCAGCTCGACGCACCCTCTGCCCGCCAAGCGCATCGAGGCGCTGGGCCGCCAGGCCGAGAGCATGGCCAAGGAGCCTTTCGTGCGCTTCGACTTCCAGCAGCCCGAAAGCTACTGGGACGAGTTCCTGGTGGACGTCCTCGTGCTCTACCTGCCCTGGATGCTGGCCCTGCTGGCCGTGCTGGCCTGGAACATGGTCCCCGGCGCCCTGCCGCTCAAGGCCTGGTACTGGAACGCCCTGGGCCTTTGGGCCGTGGGCTACCTGTTCCAGGCCCACCTCTCCTACCCGAGGTCGGACGTCCTGCCCGCATCGGTGGCCTCTCTGCTCAAGCAGGTGAAGGTGTCGGGGGTGCGGGGCATCCGGGTGAAGGTTTCCGGGAAGATCATCGGCCGCGGCATCCCGGGCTACCTGCTCTCCGAAGACCTCGTCCTTCAGGACAAGACCGGTTTCCTCACCCTCGACTACCGCCAGCCCATGGCCTTCCTCCAGTGGGTCTTCGCGCTCTCCTCGGCGGGGCGGCTGGTGGGCCAGGAGGTGGAGGCGGAGGGCTGGTACCGCCGGGCGCCGGTGCCCTTTTTGGAGCTGAGGAGCATCCGGGGAAGCGGGGGAGAGTCCTTCAACTGCTACACGCTGGCGGCGAAGTTCGCCTTCGGCGGGCTCGTGCTGGCCGCGGCCGTGTTCTTCGGGCTGGGCTGGTAGTCAGGCCGCCGGGCGCTCGCGGCGGATCTCGACGGTCACTTCCGCGACCTTGGGCATCGAGGCCGGGCTCTTGCTCGCGCGCACCGTGACGGCGCGGATGCGGGGGTCGAAGCCCAGCACGATCTGAGCCGTGTCCTCGGCAAAGCGCTCGAGCAGCTTGGACTTGCCTTTCTCCGAGGCCGCGCGCACCTTGGCCTCGAGCCCCTGGTAGTCCACCGCGTCGCGCAGGTCGTCGGTGAGGCCGGCCTTGATGAGGTCGGCCTCGATGCCGAGGTCGAGGCGGATGGACTGGTGCTTGGCCCGTTCGGCCTCCTCGGTGCCGATGCGGCACTTGAGGGCGATGCCGGCGAGCCAGAGGGTGTCGCTCATAGCCCCGAGAAGTACGGATGCTTCAGGTGCGGCGGCTTCTCGGGCTTCTTCTCCGTCTTCTTGAGCTCCATCTCGGTGAGCAAGACCGAGGGGCAGAGGATGCTCGCCTGGGTCTGCCCGCGGTTCCTCTTGTTGGGCCCGAGCTGGTAGAAGTTGTAGACGAAGTTCCGGTCCGAGGCCGCGGCCACGTCCCGCAGGGCGCGCAGGGTGACTCCCGAGAACTGGGCGTTGCGGAGGAGCTCTTCCTTGCCCGTGCGCGCGTCCAGCTTGTAGACCAGCACCGGGGCGGCCAGGAGGTCGCCGGCCTCCTGGTCGTCCTCCTCGGCGATGCGCCGCACGATCAGTCCGAAGCTCTGGCCGAACTCGGCGGCCCGCTTCTGGAGCTCCCGGCGCAGCTCGTGCATCGGCGCGGTCTTCTCGGCCCGCACGACCAGCGTGCCGATGCGCGCGGTCGGGAACTCGCGCATCGTCCCGCGGCCGTGGCCGTTGGAGCGGCGGCGCTCCTTGACCGGCGTGCGGCTCATGAGCAGGTCGGTGAGCCGGCCCTTCTCGACCAGGGTCACCTTCCGCGCGGGGATGCCTTCGTCGTCGACCCCGTAATGGCCGATGAGGGGCGTGCCGCCGAAGCTCTCCCGCGCGGGGTCGTCGTAGACGTCCAGGAGCGGCGAGGCCACCCGCAGGCCGAGCCGGTCGGCCAGCTCGCCGGACTTGAACTGCTCCTTGACCCGCTCCTCCTCCACCCACAAGGAGCGCGGGGTGGCGATGTTGCGCGCGAGCAGCTGGTTGAAGAACTCGGCCGCGGCCTGGTCCTCGAAGAGGACGGGGCCGATGTAGGGCTCGGCCAGGGGAGCCTGGGCGAGGGCGCTCACGTCCTCGGCCAGCTTCACGGCCTCCTCCTTGAGCGCCTCCTCCGCGGGCAGGTCGGCGAGCTTCTGGCGGATGACGCGGCGGCGGTCGGCCACCTTCATGCCGTCCTTGGCCTGGGCCGAGGCCGAGAAGACGATCTCGTAGTCGTCGGCCGGCTTGAGCACCTTGCGCCCCTCGCTGTCGGCGAAGCGTTCGGCGCGCTGGGTGAAGTAGAGGTTGACCGAGGACGCCTGGATCAGGGGGTACTTCCGGAACACCTCCGAGAGCCTGCGGACGAGGCCTTCCCAGCGGGCCTGCTCGTAGGGGGACTCCTGGGGCTTGAGCGCGGCGGTGCGCACCGGCTCGGTGGAGAGGTCGGGGAGCTCCTCGGTGATGTTCTTGGCGTTCTTGTACGCCTTCTTCTGGGAGAGCTTCTCGACCGCGTGCTTATAGGCCTGGTCGGCCGCCGTCCAGAGGGCCGCGCGCAGGGCGTCGTAGTCGTCCTCGAAGGGGGCCCACTCCGTGAACGGGCCGAACTGCCAGTAGTCCTTGCCGACGTAGTTCATGTTGTCGAAGGACGGCTCGCCCACCCGCAGGATGACGCGGGCCGTGCGGCTGCGGGAGGCGTTGGGGTCCTTCACGGCCCCGAAGGAGCCTTCGACCTCCAGGCGGTAGTTGTCCTGCACCGTGGCCGAGACGAAATAAGGCTTGCCCAGCTTCTCCATCTGCAGGCGCGCGATCGAGCGCTTGATCTCGTCGTCCATGGCCCGGAACACCGGGTCGCTCTTGGCCAGGCCCAGATCCATGCCCGGCAAGGACACGGCGTCGGCGGCCTCGACGGGCGGGGCGGCCCTGGCGGGCTCGGGAGCCGGCGCGGGGCGAGGCCGGGGGGGCGCCTCGTCGACGGCTTCGATCTCGTCGACCGGCTCGGCCGCGTCCTGGGCCAGGGCCGGCAGGGCGAAGAGCAGGCAGAAGAGCGGGGACAGGCGCTTCATTTTCGTCCTCCCTTGTCGTCCTGGTAGGGCGGAGGCAGGAGGGGAGGCTTCTCGGAGGATTTCTCCTTCTTCTCCACCTCCAGCTCGCTGAAGAGGATGCTGGGGGCCACGCCCGAGACCGGTACCCAGCCGGACTCGGCCCCGCAGGAGCCGTTGAAGACGTCCACGTCATCGGCCGCGGCGATGATCTTGGTGAAGGACGTGAGCGGGGTGCCCACGATGTCGACCCCGCGCACCGGCTCGTCCGGCCGCCCGTCCGGGTAGACGCGGTAGACGAGCAAGGGGATCACCTTGAAGGACTGGGGCATGTAGCGGTTGGTCATCGTGAAGCCGCCCGAGATGTCCTCGAAGACCAGGCCGTAGGGCTTGTTCTGCCGCTTCACCTCCTCGATGAGCTGGACGCGCAGCTGGTCGTAGGGCACGGTGACGGAGGCTACGACGACGGTGTTGCCCATGCGGGGCACCACGTCGTTGCCCGCCGAGCGCCGCGCGTGCCCGTTCGAGTTCGGGAAGCCCTTGATGGGCATGCGCGACATCAGGAAGTTCCGGAGCACCCCGTCCTCGATCAGGGTGAGGCGGGAGGGCGCCACGCCCTCGTCGTCGTAGCGGTAGGCGCCCCGCAGGAAGGTCTTGCCCTGGCGCTTCAGGGTCGGGTCGTCATAGACGCTGATGAAGGAGGCCGTGACCGGCTTGCCGAGCATCTTCTTGAAGGTCTGGCCCTCGTCCTCCATCTTCTGGCGGTGCCCTTCGAAACGGTGGCCCATGATCTCGTGGAAGTAGACGCCCGCGGCGCGGTTCTTGATGATGGCCGGGCCGATGTAGGGCTCGGTGAGCGGGGCCTTGCGCAGGGCCTCGAGCTCGGCGGCGGACTTGCGGATGTCGGCGAGGATCTTCTCCTCGGAGGGGAAGTCCGCGTAGACTTCGCCGTCGTAGCTCTCGTAGCGCTCAAGGTCGAGGCCGTCCTCGGTGCGGCTGGAGAGGTGGTAGCTGAGGCGGAGGTACACGTTGCCCGTGACGACGCTCGTCCCCTCGGAGTTGAGGATATAGCGGTTCTCCGCCCGCGCCGAGAGGCTGATGCCCGAGTCATAGACGAAGGGGTAGTCCTTCATGGCCGCAGATAGCCGCTTGAGCCGGCCCTTCCAGTCTTCGGCGTCGGCCTTCGGCAGCTCGGCCTTCTCATAGAAGGAAGCGGGCGGCTCCTTGGAGAAGTCGTCGGAGTCGTCCTCTTCGCTCGCCGTGATGGCCTTGTTGGTCTTGACCTTCTCAAAGCGCTTCACCGCGCTCTTGAAGGCCTCCTCGGTCCTCAGCCAGGCGTCGGCGCGCAGGGCGTCGGGGTCGTCGTCGGAGGACACTTCCGTCCGGACGGTGGGCGACCAGTCGTTCCACGACTCCCGCCCCTTGATCTGGTGGGTGTTGTCGAACCTGGGGTCGCCCACGCGCACGTCCACGTCGAGGGTGCGGTAGCGGTGCTCGGATTCGGTCTTGAGGCCGCCGAGGTCGGCCGAGAGGTCGAAGGTGCGGGTGTCCCGCAGCTCGTAGGCCAGGAAGTAGAGGGGCACCTTCTCGGCGCTCTTGAGCCCCTGGAAGTCCCGGTCGAGCTCGGCGCGCAGGGCCTTGAGCACCGGGTCGCCCTCCGGCCCGGCCTGGGCTTGGGCGGAGGCGGGGAGGAGGAGCGCCGACAGGAGAAGGGGGAGGAAGGTCATGGGGCAAGGATAGCGAAGCGGACAGGGAGCGTCAATAGCCGAGGCGTTTGCCGACGATCTTCGGGGTCTCCTTCTCGAAGAAGGAGCGGGTCTTTTCCCAGGAGACGCGCTTGAGCAGGCGCGGCATCGGCTCCTTCTCGGCGTCGTCGAAATAGACCAGGGCCCGAGCGGCTTGCATGAGCAGGTCAGGATGGGACGGATAGCGCGCGGCGGCGCAGCGGAGAGCCGTTTCCAGGCCGATGCGGATCGCGATCTCATGCAGGTCGATGAAATCCTTCTTCGTCCCCCGGCCGATCACGGCCGAGACCTTCATCGCGGCGATGTCCTCGGGGGAGGCGACCGCGATGCCTTTCCAGAGGTCCGGCGGCTTCAGCAGAGGATAGGGATAACGCAGGAAGCTGACGCGCGTCCCCTCCAGGCGGAGATGGCAGGTCCCGTCCCGCTCCTCCTCGACCTCGACAGGGCCCGAGGCCCGGAGCGCTCCCAGCAGCTGCGAGCGTTCCGGCGCGCCCAAGGAATCCTCCGGGGAGAAGAGGTCGAGGTCCAGGGATAGACGGTGGCCCCAGCGGAGGGCAAGCCCCGTCCCGCCCGCGAGATAGAACTTGTACGCCGCGGGGGCGAGGCGTCCGGCGGCTCTCAGTCCGCCGGCGTCCAGGACTTCTTCGTGCCAGCTCAATTCCCTGCGTCGAGCCATGGATTGGTCTTCGTCCTCCAGGCGGGCGGGGGCTTGGGCGCCGCGCGGAAGACGAGCGCCCAGAGCCGGAGCGAACGCCTTGAGAGGAGGCGGACCCCATCCTCCTCTATGAAGCGGACGACGTCCTCGCGGCGGAAGCGCTTGAGCAGCCAGCGGACGTCCGCCTCGCCTCCGCGCTCGAGGACCCTGGATAGGATCAGCGTCCTGTCCCGCCCCGCGTTGAGCTTCGAGACCTCGTATTCCGGGAAGAAGCGCTGGAGCCGGGCCGGGACCGGCTGGGCCATGGCCGGTGCGCGGGCCAGACGCTCGACGCTGTCGAGGTCCAAGAGCCGCTCGCCGAACGCCTTCCCATGGGAGGGCAGCGCTCCCGAGCGCACGAGACGGTAGACCTGCCGCCGGCTCAGCGAGAGCGTCCGGGAGGCGTCGGAGACGGTGCAGACCGCGCGAGGCGGGGCATCCGGGGGGGCCGAAAGCAGCCATTTGCCCGACGCCGTGCGGGCGAGCAGACATTGATATTTCATGTCCTATATTATGACATGAAATAATGCATCTGTCAATGATAGGTCCTTCGGGCGTCGGTCCTGAGCACCCCCGCCCAGCCACGGTTGGGCCGTTTACCAAGCCTCCATTGGGCCCTCCGACCCGAACGCCTGGAGGATTATCTCCTTATAATATCGACAGAAGCACTGGAGAAACCCTATGAAGACCCTTCAGAGACTGACCGCCAGCGCCCTTTCCGCCCTGCTCGTCCTATTCTCCTCGGGCATCGCCCCCTATCAGGCTCTCGCCCAGACCGTGACGCAGAGCGTCCAGGCCGTCCCCGGCGGCGTGGGCGCCCTCGGCGTATCGGGCGCGGCCCTCGCCCGGCCGCAGGGCTTCTCGGGCGCGGTCGACGTCAAGATCGGTCTGGCCAGCACTGTCCTTCCCTCGGCCTCGACTCCCAAGCTCCAGGCCGCCGCCTCGCCGACTTCGATCATCGTCCCGGGCGTTCAAGTCTCGGAATCCATCGGTCTCAAGGCGGAGCTCAAGAATGGCCGGCGCATGCCGGTCGAGCGGGACACCCGCGACGACGGCAGCCCGGACGACACCGACGACCTCGATGATCTCGGCAACCCGCGCCGGGACGA
>DMEZ01000044.1:115288-124992 GCA_003450735.1 Elusimicrobiota bacterium
TGGGGCGGCCGCGGCGGCTCCGATAATGACGTCCTTTTCACCACCGTCAAGCTCTCCAAGGCGATGGGTCTGCTCAAGGCCTTCTTCAAGGGCTCCTCCCGCAAAATGCCCGTGGAACCAGGAACCCGCGACAGCGGCAGCCCGGACAGCACGGACGACCTCGACGAGCTCGGCAACCCGCGCCGGGACGACAACCGCGGCGGGCCCGACGACGTCTGGGACGGCTCCGAGGGCCGGGGCGGCTCCGATAATGACGTGCTTTTTACCGCCAAGAGCGGCCTGCTGAAAGGCGGCTTCGCTAAGAAGATGCCCGTGGAGCGGGACACTCGCGGTAGCGGCAGCCCGGACGACACCGACGACCTCGATGAGCTCGGCAACCCGCGCCGGGACGACAACCGCGGCGGGCCCGATGATGTGAGCGACGAGTGGGGCGGCCGCGGCGGCTCCGGCAACGACGTGCTCTTCTCCGCCCGCAAGACCTCGATGCCAGACGAGCGGCCTTCGACCCGCGAGGGCGGCAGCCCGGACAACACCGACGACCTCGATGAGCTCGGCAACCCGCGCCGGGAAGACAACCGCGGCGGCCCGGACGACGTGTGGGACGGCTCCGAAGGCCGGGGTGGTTCCGATAACGTCCAAAACTTCCATACGGCGTTGGTTTTGGACGTCCCGAACCAACGTCGTTCGGATGTTCGGGACGACGTGCTCTTCAAGCAGACGGGCCGGCCCGGCATCACGAAACTCTTCGCCAAGATGCCCGTACTGATGGCCGGCGGCGCCGCCATCGTCACGGCCGCCTTCGCGACCCTGAGCCCGCTGGCGATGGCCGGCGTCTACCTGGCCGCCGTCGTCCCCTCGCTCATCCTGCATGAGATGGCCCACGCCTGGATGAGCGACATCCAGGGCGACCCGACCGCCCGCAACGAAGGCCGGCTGAGCTTCCGCTTCAAGGACTTGCTCACGCACATCGACCCCTTCTGGACGGTGATCGCCCCGGTGGGGATGATCCTGGTCTCCATGTACACGCTGGGCGTCCCGCTCTTCATCGGCGGGGCCAACCCGGTGCCGGTCAACGTCTCCCACTACAAGGACCCCGTCGACGGCATGGCCCGGACCGCCCTCGCCGGCCCGGTGACGAACTTCGCCCTGGCCGCGGCCTTCGGCGCGGCTTACGCCGCGGCGACAGCCCTGGGCGCCGCCGCCGTCCTGCCGGCCCTCGCCGTGGCGATCTGGTTCAACGCCCTGCTCGGGGTCTTCAACCTGCTCCCGACCTCCTTCTTCGGCGGCGCCCTGCTCGACGGCGGGCACGTGGCCCGCGCCATCGCCGCGCGCCTGTTCGGCTCGGAGGCCGCCTTCAGACTCTTCGGCCGCCCCGGCGAGCCCATGAGCAAGACCGCCTCCATCGGGCACACCCTCCTCTTCCTGTCCTTCATGACCCTCTTCAGCGACGCCGTGGTGGGCCTCATCAACGCCATCACGGGGCACCTCCTCTTCTCAGGGCCCGCCTTGGCGGGCGTCCAGCAGGCGGCCGCTCAGCTCCCCGGACTCGCCGCGCTCGGGGCGCTCATCGGCCGCCTGATGGGCCGGCACGGCGCGCAGGACGAGGAAGCCCTCCCGCCGGGCAAGGCCGACGACCTGCCCGCTCCGGTCACCTACATCGTCCGCTTCACGGGCGCCTCCAGGCCGCTGGCTGACGACGCGCATCTGAGCCGGGTGCAGCCCCTGCCGGGTTTCAGCATCGCCCAATCCTACGGCATCGCCCGGGCCAAGATGGTCTCCGATATCGAGGCCGCCGGCCTGTCGATGAGCGTCCTCAACGCCTATAACGCCGCCCCCGTCGCCACCTACCGCCGCATCAACGCGGCCACCCTCGTCGTCCCCGAGGATAAGGCCGCGGCGTTCAAGGCGGAGCTCGAGACCCGGGGCTACAAGGTCTACGACAACGCCCGCCGCGAGATCGTCAAGCCGATCCCCGGCGAGCCCACCAGCCCCGAGGCGGGCACGGCGGGGCGCGGGCCGGTGACCATGCAGGAGACGCTCGCGCTCTCCACGGCCGACAAGATCCACGAGCTCGCCCGGCAGCACTGGGGCGCGCCCGAGATCGAGATGGGCTTCTTCGCCCGGCTTACTAAGAGCCTCCTCCGGGGCCTCGGCATCTCCGGGGCGCCCCAGCCCAAGATCGGGGTCATCGACACCGGCGCCGACACCACGCACCCCCTGCTCAAGGGCGTGAAGACGGCCAACGCGACGAGCGGTCCGGACGTGGACGACAACGGGCACGGCACCTGGGTCACCTCCATGGTGCGCTGGTACGCCCCCTGGCTCAAGAGCATGACGCACTACAAGACCTTCGTGGACGGCGGGGCGAACCTCGACGACATCCTCAAGGCCCTCACGATGGCCGGCAACGACGGCAACATCGTCATCTCCAACTCCTGGGGCTCGGACGAGGGCGACCCGGAGAGCCCGGACTCCCAGCTGGTTTTGAAGCTGGCGGAGGAGGGACACATCATGGTCTTCGCGGCCGGCAACGCCGGTTCGCGCAAGAACACCGTCGGCTCCCCCGCCATCATGGTCTACCGCGACCCGGCGAGCGGCGCGCCGCGCATCCTGGCCGTGGCCGCGACCGACCGCGACGGGAAGATGGCGTATTTCTCCTCGCGCGGCAAGGGCAGCCGGCTCACCGCTCGCGACCCGAAGTACAAGGACTGGCCCCAGCGGCCGGACCTCGGCGAGGAGGGGTACAACACCGAGGCCGCCTGGCCCAAGGCCCTCGGCCCCGGGCGCGTCGACCCCGTCCTCGGCCCCGTGAGCGCCATCTCGGGCACCTCGATGTCCACCCCGAAGGTGGCCGGCACCATCGCCCTGCTCGCGCAGGTCTTCGGCGTGAGCGAGGTCGGCTCCAAGCTCGACGCCATCGTCAACGCGGTGATGAAGACCCTCGTCAACCCCAATGCGCTCGGTCCCGACGACATCGGACAGGGCTTCAGCGCGGCTTTCGCGGCCTACGAGGAGCTCTGCAAGACGATGGAGCCCTTCGCGGCGAAGCCGCTGGCCCGGCTGGCCTCGGGGATCGCTCGCCTATTCGTCCGCTAGAGGGCTTGCGGCCGCTCGGGATGAACTACTAGGATTGCAGGCCCACCATGCCCGCGGCCACCCGCACCTCCATCCTCGTCGTCGACGACGACGACCATTTCCGCGAGACCCTGAGCGACGCCATGGCCCTCCAGGACGCCGAGGTGCACGGCGCCACCACCTGCGGCGAGGCGATGACCCGCCTGCGCACGGGCAAGGCCCCCTCCATCATCCTGCTGGATGTCCAACTGCCGGACATGCACGGCTTCGACTTCTGTCGGATGCTCAAGCGCTCCTCGCGCTACCGGGACATCCCGGTGGTGCTCCTCTCCGCCCGGTTCACCGAGCCGGCCGACCTGGCGGAGGGGCTCCTGACCGGGGCCGCGGCCTACCTCTCCAAGCCCGTCAGCCTCGACGCGCTCCTGGAAGAGCTGCGCTATCATCTTGACATGGGCGCCTGAGCCCTGCTATCATGTCCTCGTCGCTGCCGGCCTGAATATCCGTCCTCTCGCAGGCTCCCAAAACGAATCGCGCCGAGTCCACCCATTCGCCATAACCTCACCCACCAGGAGACCCGCATGTCCGAGATCCAGCTCACCGACGACACCTTCGAGAAAGAAGTCCTCCAGAGCCCCACGCCCGTCCTAGTCGATTTCTGGGCTCCCTGGTGCGGGCCCTGCCGGATGCTCGGCCCTGTCATCGAGGAACTCGCCAAGGAGTACGAGGGCAAGGTGCGCGTCGCGAAGCTGAACGTGGACGACAATCAGGGCGTCGCCAGCCGGTTCAACGTCTCGGCCATCCCGACCCTCATGGTGTTCAAGGGCGGCAAGGTGGAGCAGCAGATGGTCGGGGTCCATTCGAAGGCGGACATCCAGAAGGTCCTGAACCAGCTTGTCGGTTAAAAGAGGCCTCCTGGTCCTGCTGGCCCTGGGGCTGGCGGGATGCGGAGGGAGCGAGGCCCCCGCGGCGGGCCCTAGCGCCGCAGGGGCGGCGCGAGCGGAGAACGGCTCGCGCGCCGCTCCGGACCTCGAGCTGATGGACCTCTCCGGGAAGCCGGTCAAGCTGAGCGGCTTCCGGGGCCAGGTGCTCCTGCTCGACTTCTGGGCCACCTATTGCGAGCCGTGCCGCGAGTCGATACCGGAGTTGGAGAAGGCGTACAAGCGCCTGAAGGCGCGGGGCGTGGAGTTCGTCGGGATCAACCTGGACGTCACGGACGAGGGCGTCCGGGAGTACGTCGCGGAGCTCAAGATGGAGTACCCGGTGCTCCGCGACCCGAAGAACCTGTCCCGGGACCCCTTCCGCCTGAAGGGCCTGCCGACCGCCGTGCTCATCGACCGGTCGGGGAGCCTCCGGCGGAGCTGGACCGGCTACGAGACCGATGGGACCAAGGAGATCGAAGCGGAGATCGTGAAGCTGCTCGAAGAGAAGCCCTGAACCCTCTCACTGTGCCTGAACCTAGGACGAAAGAAGCCCGGCTGTTCCTGGTGGACGCCCACGCCTACCTCCACCGGGCCTATCACGCCCTGCCGCCCCTGACCACGTCGGCCGGGGAGCCGGTCGGGGCGCTCCTGGGCTTCGCCCGGATGCTGCTCGCCCTCATCAAGCGCGAGAAGCCCGAGTACCTGGCCGTCTGCTTCGACGCGCCCGGCCCCACCTTCCGGCACAAGCTCTTCGAGCGCTACAAGGCGACCCGCAAGCCCACGGAGGAGGATCTCAAGAAGCAGCTGGGCGCCGCGCGGGGCTTGGTCGAGGCCATGGGCCTGCCCAGCGCGGAGGCCCAGGGCTGGGAGGCCGACGACCTCATCGCGACGATGTCCAGGAAAGCCGCGCAAGAGGGCCTGCGGGTGGTCATCGTGAGCGGCGACAAGGACGCCCTCCAGCTGGTGGACGAGCGCGTCCAGGTCTGGAACGAGGCCAAGGGCGTGCTGATGGACGCGGCCAAGGTCGCCGAGAAGTTCGGCGTCGCCCCCGCCCAGATCACGGACTACCTCGCCATCGTGGGCGACAGCTCCGACAACGTCCCCGGCGTGCCGGGCCTGGGGCCCGTCAGCGCGGTCAAGCTCCTCTCCCGGTTCGGCACCCTGGAGGCGGTCCTGAAGGCCGCCCGCGAGGGGCACCCCGACCTGACCTCCAAGGCGGCCGAGTCCCTGAAAAGCTCCGAGGAGAAAGTCCGCTTCGGGCGCGAGCTCGTCACCCTGGACGCCAAGGCCCCGATCCCGCTCGGGGTCGCCGACTGCCGCCTCGATTTCAAGCCGGGCCCGGCGCTCGCCTCGGCGTTCGAGCGCCTCGAGTTCCGGAGCCTGCTCCGGGAGCTGGGCCTCGGGGGCGAGCGCCACTCCGCCCCCGCGCCGAACCTTAGCGGCGCAGGGGCGGCGCGAGCGGAGAACAGCCTGCGCGCCGCGCCGAAGGGGATCCCGGCCAAGGAGCTGCTCAAGGCCGCCGCGAAGGCCCCGGAGGTCGCGCTGGAAGCCGCTCTGCTGGAGGGCGGCCTGCTCGGCGGAGGGCTCCACCTGGCTTTGGCGTTGCCGGACGGCCGGACCGCGGAGTTCAAGGAGGAGGAGCTCTCCTCGAACCGCGCCGCCCTGGCCAAGCTGCTGCTCTCCCCGGCGCGCAAGACCGCCTACGACCTCAAGGCTTCGATGAGGGCGCTCAAGGAGGCCGGGTTCGAGCTCGAGGGCCCGTTCTTCGACGCCCGCATCGCGGGCTGGTGCCTCGACCCCTCGCGCTCGAAGCCGGACCTGGGCGCTCTCCTCCGGGAGACCCTGGGCGCGGAGCTGCCGGAGGGCGCGGGGCCATCCGCCCGGGCCGCCGTCCTGCCCGCGCTCGCCGCCGGACTCTCGGAGCAGCTCGAGGAGCAGAAGCTGTCCAAGGTGTACGAGACGCTGGAGCTGCCCCTCGTCGCCATCCTCGCCCGCATGGAAGAGACCGGCATCGCGCTCGACGTGGAGTACCTCCAGGCCCTGCGGGGCGAGTTCGCCTCCGCGCTCGCCGCCATCAAGGGCGAGATCGACGCGCTCTCGGGGCTCGAGGTGAACCTGAACTCCCCCAAGCAGATCGGCGAGCTGCTCTTCGCCAAGCTGGGGCTCAAGCCCTCCCGCAAGACCAAGGGCGGGGCTCCCTCCACGGACGAGGAGACGCTCCACGAGCTGGCGGCCCAGCACCCCGTGCCGGCCAAGCTGCTCGCTTACCGCGAGGTCTCCAAGCTCCAGTCCACCTACGTGGAGGGCCTGCTGGCCAAGGTCAGCCCCTCGACGCGCCGGGTCCACACCCACTTCAACCAGACCGGGACGGAGACGGGCCGGCTATCGAGCCTGGACCCGAACCTGCAGAACATCCCGGTGCGCACCCCGCTCGGCCAGAAGATCCGGCGGGCGTTCATCGCCGGGAAGGGGCAGGTCCTGCTCTCGGCCGACTACTCCCAGATCGAGCTGCGCATCCTCTCGCACTTCTGCCAGGACCCCGCGCTCCTCGAGGCGTTCCGCAGCGGGGTCGACGTCCACACCCGGACGGCCGCCGAGGTGTTCGGCGTGGCGGAGAGCGCGGTGACCAAGGAGATGCGGCGCCGCGCGAAGGCCGTGAACTTCGGCATCCTCTACGGCCAGACCCCGCACGGGCTCTCCCGGACGCTCGGCATCCCGATGGGGGAGGCGAAGGGGATCATCGAGAAATATTTCGCCCGCTACCGCGGCGTCGACGCCTGGATCCAGGGCACCCTCGAGGAGGCCCGCAAGACCCTCAGCGTGCGCACCCTCTTCGGCCGCTTTCGCCGCATCCCGGGCCTGGCCGCGAAGAACTTCGCCCTGCGCAGCTTCGCGGAGCGCGCGGCCGTCAACGCGCCCATCCAGGGCACGGCGGCGGACATCATCAAGGCGGCCATGGCGGCCCTGCACCCGGCCCTGCTCGGGAAGGCGGGGGGGAAGGCGCGCATCCTGCTGCAGGTGCATGACGAACTGCTCTTCGAGCTGCCGCAGGAGGACGTCCTGGAGTTCGGACGATGGGCGAAGGGCGTCATGGAGGGGGTCGTGAAGCTGGAGGTCCCGGTGGTGGTGGATCTGAAGGCCGGACGCAGCTGGCAGGAACTGGAGCCTGTGTCATGACGAGGAACCTTTCGCACGCGCCGCTCGATTTCGACCGGATGTCCCCGGTCATCAAGACGATCATCATCGCCAACGTCGTCCTCTACGTCCTGAGCTGGCTGGTCGCGGGGGATTTCAACCGGCTCTTCGGCCTGGTGCCGGCCAAGGTCCTCTCGGAGCGCTGGGTGTGGCAGCCCTTCACCTACATGTTCCTGCACGGCAGCCTTCTGCACCTGCTCTTCAACCTGCTCGCCATCTGGATGTTCGGCATGCCCCTCGAGGCGCAGTGGGGGCCGCGGGAGTTCCTCCGGTTCTACCTGGTCTGCGGGGTCGGGGCGGGCCTCATCAACGTGGCGCTCGCGCCCGGCTCCTCCATCCCGGTCATCGGCGCTTCCGGGGCGGTCTACGGCCTGCTCGTGGCGTTCGCGATGGCCTTCCCCGACGCGGTGGTCTACCTCTACGCCTTCTTCCCCATCAAGGCCAAGCACATGGCCATCCTCTTCGGGCTCATGGAGTTCTTCGCGAGCGCGGCCAACACCTCGCCGGGCATCGCCCGCTTCGCGCACCTGGGCGGCATGCTCATCGGCTACGTCTACCTGCGCTGGTGGTGGGTGCTCAAGAGCAAGGCGGCCTCCCTGGGCCGCGGCATCGCCGAGGGCCGGGTCGTGGTGGCCGAGCGGGCCAAGCGCCCCACGCGGGCCCCGCGCCGCGAGCGCACCTATGAGGAAGAGATGGAGGAGGTCGACCGCATCCTGGACAAGATCCTGGAGACGGGCGAGCAATCCCTCACCGCCGAGGAGCGGGACGTGCTCCGGCGCCACCACGGGCCCAAGCGCAAGGACGAGGGACATGCCTAGGGTCTTCAAGGTCGCTCTGACGGGCGGGCTGGCCTCCGGCAAGAGCGAGGCCCTGCGCTGCTTCGCCTCCTGCGGGGCCTGGACGCTCTCGCTCGACGACGTAGCGCACGCGCTCGCCCGGAAGGGGGCCCCGGCCTACCGGAGCGTCGTGCGGGCCTTCGGGAAGGACGTGCTGGGCCCCGGCGGGGAGCTCGACCGCCGGACGATCGCTGAGCGGGTATTCTCGGAGCCGGCCCTGCTCGGGAAGCTCGAGAAGGCGACCCACCCGCACATCCTGCGCGAGATGCGCCGCCGCCTGTCCGCCTGCCGAGGGCCGGTCGCGGTGGTGGACGTGCCCCTCCTCTTCGAGAAAAACCTCCAGAAGGACTTCGACGCGAGCGTCCTCGTCGCCGCCCCCGCCGCCCTGCGCCTCAAGCGCGCCGTCCGCCGCGGGATGAGCCGCGCGGACGCCTGGCGCCGGATGAACGCCCAATTGCCGCAGTCCCGCAAGGAGAAGCTGGCCGACGTCGTCCTCAAGAACGCAGGAAGCCTAGACGACCTCAGACGAGCGGTCCGGGAGCGCTACGCCGCCTTCCGCCTGATCGTCTCAACCCACCAAGGAGACCGATGACATGGAGACCCATGCCTCCGCAAAGACGCAGACCAACACCGCCCCCAACCCCCCGGGAGAGCGCCCGGGCGACCGCAGCACCACCCCGGACCCGACCAAGCAGCTCGACGTCTCGTCCCTAGGCAAGAGGACCATCGTCGACCTGCTCAAGCTCGGCGAGGAGATGAAGCTCGAGGGGCTCTCGGGACTGCGCAAGCAGGAGCTCATCGTGAAGATCCTGGAGGGCCAGGCCAAGCGCAACGGCACGATCTTCGACGAGGGCACGCTCGAGATCCTGCCCGACGGCTTCGGCTTCCTCCGCTCGCCCGACTACAACTACCTGCCGGGCCCGGACGACATCTACGTCTCCCCCTCGCAGATCAAGAAGTTCGGCCTGCGCAAGGGCGATACGGTGGCGGGCTACGTGCGAAGCCCCAAGGACGGGGAGCGCTTCTTCGCCTTGCTCCAGGTGGTCAGCATCAACGGCGTGCCGGTGCATGAGCTCACGAACCGGACGGTGTTCGAGAACCTCACCCCCCTGCACCCGAACAAGCGCTTCAACCTGGAGACCACCAAGGGCGAGATCACCACGCGCCTGCTGGACCTCATCTCGCCCATCGGCAAGGGCCAGCGCGCGCTCATCGTCTCGCCGCCCAAGGCGGGCAAGACCATCATCCTCCAGAAGATCGCCAACGCGATCGCGATCAACCACCCCGAGGTCGTCCTCATCGTGCTCCTCATCGACGAGCGGCCCGAGGAGGTCACCGACATGCAGCGCTCGGTGAAGGGCGAGGTCGTGGCCTCGACCTTCGACGAGCCGGCCGACCGGCACGTTCAGGTGGCCGAGATGGTCAGCGAGAAGGCGCGCCGCCTGGTCGAGATGGGCAAGGACGTGGTCATCCTGCTCGACTCCATCACGCGCCTGGCGCGGGCCTTCAACACCGTGACGCCCTCCTCCGGCCGCGTCCTCTCGGGCGGCCTCGAGGCGACCTCCCTGCAGCGCCCGAAGCGCTTCCTGGGAGCGGCGCGCAACATCGAGGAGGGGGGGAGCCTGACCATCATCGCGACCTCGCTCGTAGAGACGGGCTCGCGCATGGACGAGGTCAT
>DMEZ01000044.1:125149-147513 GCA_003450735.1 Elusimicrobiota bacterium
TTCCCGGCCATCGACATCAACCGCACCGGCACGCGCAAGGAGGAGCTGCTGCTCAGCGAGGACGAGCTCAACAAGGTCTGGATCCTGCGCAAGGTCCTGGCCCCGCTCAACTCGGTGGAGGCGATGGAGCTGCTCCACGACAAGATCCTGTCCACGAAGTCCAACAAGGACTTCCTCAAGCTGATGGAGAACTCCAGCATCGCGTAAGAAGGAGTCTTCGGAAGGCGCCGGGTGGAAGTGACCTTGAAGGACGGGAGCCGAGCGCGCCTGCGCCCGGTGAGGCCGGAGGACAAGGAGCGGATCGCCGCCGGGATGGCGCAGATGTCCCACGAGTCGCGCTACCATCGCTTCTTCATGGCCGCGGCGAAGCTCTCGGACGGGCAGCTGCGCTACCTGACGGAAGTCGACCAGCAGGGCCACGTGGCGTGGGTCGCGGTGGACCCGGCTACGCCGCAGGAGCGCGGGCTGGGGATCGCGCGCTTCGTGCGCTCGAGCGCCGACCCGGCTCTCGCGGAATTCGCGCTCGCGGTGATCGACGCCTGGCAGGGCAGGGGGCTGGGCACCTGCCTGTTGGCCGCGCTCTACCTGATGGCGCGCAAGCAGGGGATCCATGTCCTGCGGGGCGTGGTTTTGCCGGAGAACCGGATGGTGACGCGCTGGCTCGCCGAGCTCGGCGCGGCGAGCGTCCCCGCCGAAGGGCACATGCAGGCGGACCTGCGGGTGCACCGGGACCTCTCGTGCCTGCCGGATACCCCCGAGGCGCAGCATCTGCGGCGCGCCATCGAGGAACTGCAGGCGAAGATCTGAGGTTATCGCTTCGGCAGAAGATGGAACGCCCGGGTATGCGTCGGGCGATAGAGACTGAAATCCCGTTGGTCCGTCGTCAAGACCGACGTGAGCCCCTCGCGCTCCGCGGCGCGCACCAGAGCCGCGTCAGCCAGATCCATGGGCAGGTCGCGGTATTTCTCCATCAGCTCCCGCATCCGCGGGATGTCCGCGGCCCCCAGAGGCAGCAGTTCCAGCGCTCCGCTCTCCAGCATCTCGAAGAGCGGAGTCTGCGCGCGGGGTGAGACGGAACTCAACAGATACGCGGCTTCCGTGACGGCCGGCCAGACGGTCGCAAGGGGCGCACGGATATCGGCGAGGGCTTTGCGGCAGGCCTCGTGATGCCGGTCGCTGCGGTCGAGCAGGGCGACGATGGGCCCGGCGTCAACGAGGACCGCTTTCATGCCGTTCCTTCAAAAGCTTCTTGAACTTCGAGCCGGTCCGTTCCGATAAGTCCATCCCATGGCTGTCCAGGACGCCGAGCCACTGCCCGAGCCGGTCGGCCGCAGGCATCCCGTCCCGCCGGAGGCATTGCTCGGCGTAATGGGCGATGGCCTCCCGGACGACTTCGGAGCGGCTCTTCTCAAGGCGGAGCATGGCCCTCTGGAGAAGCCGCTCCTCCTCCGGGCCCAGACGGACGGTCATGACCGATCGCCTCTTCATGTAATACATATTGTAATACAGTTGTCGCTCCGCGTCAATCCCCATGCCTACAAGTACGGATGTGGGCCCTGAAAAGTTCCCTCCAACCGGAAAAGAAGAAGCCCCCGCCTTGCGGCGGGGGCTTCCTCTATCAGCGGGTCGGCTTATCTCAGCGCGCTCGCCCACTTGGCGAACTTCGCCCAGGTGCCGGCCCAAGCCAGCTTGTCGTAGTTGCCGTTGTAGCTGTAGTTCGGCAGGTAGACCGCCAGGCCGTTGGCGCCCGCGTAGTTCGAGCCGGTGACCGCGTTGGCAGCGATGACCTGCTCCTTGAGGAACTTCACGAGCTCCTCGCCCTGCGCCTTGAGCGCCGCGTTCTGCGTGCCGGCGTTGATGCGCAAGACGAAGTCCACCAGGTCCTTGTTGTCGCTGTAGTAGAAGTCCTGGGTCGCGCTCTTGGCGCTCTTGACCATCGCGTCCTCGCCCGCCGCCATCACCGCGTCGGCCCAGGCGCTGAGCTTGGAGGCCAGCGCCGAGAGGGACGCGGAGCGGATGGAGGACTGGGTCGCGCCCTGGCCCATGCTCGCGTAGTGAGCCGTGTAGGCCTTGGCCGTCAGAGCCGCCAGGCTCTGGGCGGACTGCCCGGGGTTCCCCGCGAGGGGCCCGAGCATGTCGTCGTAGGTGTAGCCGTCGCCCGGCTCGGTCTCTTCGGAGGCTACGACGAACTCGGCGTAATCCTTGATCTGGTAGGCCACCTCGGCCATCTGCATCAGACAGGCGTCGGAGGCGAAGACGTCCAGCTTGCCCATGGCGGCGAGGGCCTGGCCGAGGTCCACGGTGCTGATGTGGTTGCCGGTCTCGTCGTCATAGGAGATGCCGAGGGTGGTCACGTCGCGGCCCGGCTGCTTGTCCCAGCCGCTGCCGTGGTTCCAGACCACGAGCATGTACTTCTGCGCCGGGGCCTTCTCCTTGGCCCAGGCCACGAACTCGACGAGGTGGCGCCAGTCGCCCATGTCGCCTTTCGGGATGTCCTGCAGGATGGGGCTCGCGATCTTGCTCATGTCCGCGTCCTTCTGGACGATGAGGCGGCGCTGGCCCTTCCAGTCCCCGTCGGAGGCGTCGTAGCCGCGGATGCGGCCCAGCTCGACGGCGATCTTCACCTTGTCGGTGGAGCCGATCTTCTCCATCTCGTTGACGTCGAGCATCCCGTACTTCTCGAGGTTGTTCTTGGCGTTGACGAAGACCATGATGGTCCAGGTCGCGGCGCGGTCCTTGGCGACCTCGGCCTGGATCCTCTCGACGATGGGCTTCACGTCGACGCCCTGGTCGAAATCATACTTCTCGGCGGCGGCCGGCCCGGCGCTGAGGAGCGCGGCGCAGGCGGCGAGTACGGCGGTCCATTTCTTGAGCATCATCCCTCCGGGGGTGAGAAGGTCCAGCCTGGGTCCCATTGTAGCACAAGAAGCGCCGAAAGACCCACTACCGGCCTGGGCCTATCGGGGCCCCACTCATAAGGAGTGGACGAAGGGAGAGGCGATTAGGTACCTTGTCCTCGCTGGACGGGAGACACGCCATGATCAGGAAGGCGCCGGACAAGCGGTTCATCGTCGCCATCGCGGGGGGCTCGGGTTCCGGCAAGACCACCTTCTCTCGCCGGGTCGTGGAGGAGAGCCTCAAGTGCGGCATCGAGGGGCAGATCTTCTCCCTGGACAGCTACTACCGGCCCCTCGACGACCTGACCCTGGAGGAGAAGAAGGCCTACAACTTCGACCACCCCGACGCCATCGACTTCCCCCTGGCCATCAAGCACCTCAAGCGCCTCGCCGCCGGGGAGGACATCGAGCAGCCGGTCTACGACTTCAAGACCTACGCGCGCACGCCGGAGACCCTCGCCTGCAAGGCCAGCCCGCTCATCGTCGTCGAGGGCCTCTACGCGCTCTACCCGCCCCAGCTGCTGCCGCTCTACCACTACAGGGTCTTCGTGGCCACCGGCATCGCCACCGCCGTGCTCCGGCGCCTCCAGCGCGACATCGAGGAGCGCGGACGCGACGTCGCGGGAGCCAAGCACCAGATCCTGACCACCGTCCTGCCCATGTACGAGACCTACGTGCGCCCCACCCAGCGCAACGCGCACTTCTCCATCGACTGGGACGGGGAGGAGGTCCCGGAAAAGGCCACGGAAGGCCTCATCCGGATGGTGCGGGACTTCTTCCGGTGAAGCGGCGGGCCGTCCTCTTCGACCTGGACGGCACCCTGCTGGACACCCTCGACGACATCGCCGACTCCATGAACGCGGCCCTGGCCGTCCTGGGGCAGCCGGTCCATCCGGTCGAGGCGTACCGCTTCTTCGTGGGCGACGGGGTCGAGACCCTCGCCCGCCGGACAGTGGCGTCGGGACCCTCGGACGAGGCCGCCGAGGCGTTCCGGGCCGAGTACGCCCGCCGCTGGGACAAGAAGACCCGGCCCTACGACGGCATCCCCGAGCTCCTGGACGCGCTGGCCGGGCGGGGCGTGGGGATGGCGGTGCTCTCCAACAAGCCCGACGACTTCACCCGGATGGCCGTGGAGCGCTATTTCCCGGGGGCGGCGTTCTCGGCCGTCCGGGGCATGCGGCCGGGCGGGCCCAAGAAGCCCGACCCCGCCGCGGCGCTCGACATCGCCGGCGGGGCCGGCCTCGAGCCCGCCGAGTTCGTCTACCTCGGGGACACCGACACCGACATGCGCACGGCCCGGGCGGCCGGGATGCACCCCGTCGGAGCGCTCTGGGGCTTCCGCCCGGCCAAGGAACTGCTCGACAACGGGGCTCAAGAGCTCCTCTCCGCGCCCCGGGAGCTGCTCAGGTTCTTTTAGGCTGAAAAAAAGCTATAATCAGGGTGTCGTCGATAATCCCGTCGAAACAAGGGCTGAAACCATGAAAGAGAACCTCCATCCCAGCTATTACGTGGCGCAGGTGTCCTGCGCCTGCGGCAACTCCTTCACCACTCGGGCGACCAAGAAGGTCATCAAGCTCGACATCTGCGCCGGCTGCCACCCGTTCTACACCGGCAAGCAGCGCCTCGTCGACACCGCGGGCCGCGTGGACCGCTTCCAGAAGCGCTTCGCGAAGACCGGCGGCAAGACCGTCGAGCGCGAGAAGGCCGAGGTCAAGCTCAAGAAGCTCGACGCGGTGATGTCCCGCAAGATCCTCAAGAAGACCCTTTCCACCGCGCCGACGGAAGCCGACCCGAAGGCCGCCAAGAAGGGCAAGAAGGACGCCGCCGCCCCCAAGACGGACGCCAAGGCTTAGCCGGCCTAGCGTCGAGGAGCCCGCGCCGGTGACGGCGCGGGCTTTTCCATGCCCTCGAAACACGACGAGATCGAGAAAGAATACGAGGCCGTCGAGGCCGAGCTGAGCGAGGGCAAGCCCACGCCCGAGCGCCTGGCCGTCCTGATGCGCCGCCACGCCGAGCTCGCCCCGCTCGTCGCCCTCATCCGCGAGCAGAAGAAGCTCGATCAGGGGCTCGCGGAGGCCCAGGCCCTGCTGGCCGGGCCCGACAAGGAGCTCCAGGAGCTCGCGCGCTCCGAGAAGGCTGCGCTCGAGGCCCGGGCCAAGACGCTGGCCAAGGAGCTGCGCCAGGCATTGATCCCCAAGGACCCCGACGCCGACAAGGACGTCTACCTCGAGGTCCGGGCCGGAGCGGGAGGCGAGGAGTCGGCCTTGTTCGCGGCCAAGCTCGTGCGCCTCTACATCCGCTTCGCCGAGGGACGGGGCTGGAAGGTCTCGACCGTGGAGTACTCGAGCACGGGGCTCAAGGGCGCCAAGCAGGCCGTGCTCCACATCCGGGGCCAGGGCGTCTTCTCCTGGCTGAAGTTCGAGGGCGGGGTGCACCGCGTCCAGCGCGTCCCGGTGACCGAGGCCTCCGGGCGCATCCATACCTCCACCGTGACCGTGGCGGTGATGCCCGAGGTCGAGGAGACCGAGGTGGTCATCGACTCCAAGGACCTGCGCATCGACACCTTCCGCGCTGGGGGGGCCGGCGGCCAGAACGTCAACAAGGTCGAGACGGCGGTGCGCATCACCCACGTCCCGACCGGGTTCGTCGTGGCCTGTCAGGAGGAGCGCTCGCAGGGGCAGAACCGCCTGCGGGCGATGTCCATCCTCCGCGCCAAGCTCAGCCGGGCGGTCAAGGAGAAGGCCGAGAGCGAGCTGAGGGCCGACCGGCGCCGGCAGGTGGGCACCGGCGACCGCTCCGAGAAGATCCGCACCTACAACTTCCCGCAGAACCGCTGCACCGACCACCGCATCGAGCAGTCCTGGCACAACCTGCCCGTCATCCTGGAGGGGGAGCTCGCGCCCGTCCTCGAGGCCCTGCGCAAGGACGAGCAGGACCGCCTCCTCAAGGCCGCTTCCGGGAGCTGAGCCCGTGAGCCTTCAGGGCATCACGACCGTCCGGGACTGGCTGAGCCGCGGGGAGGTCCACCTGCGCCGCGGCGGAGTGGACGAGTCCCTGGCCAACGCCGAGCTCCTGCTCGCGCACGTGCTCGAGGTCAAGCGGCCCGAGGTGCAGGCCCGCCTCGCCCAGACCCTCACCGAGAAGCAGCGCCACCACTACTGGCATCTCGTGCTCGAGCGCGGCAAGCGCAAGCCCCTGGCCTACGTGCTGGGCGACCAGCCCTTCCTCGGCCTCGCCATCGAGGTCACCCCGGCCGTGCTCATCCCGCGTCCGGAGACGGAGGAGCTGGCGGAGGCCGTGCTGGAGACGGCGAAAAAGGAGCTCGAGGCCGACCCGAAGAGGATCCTGCACATCCTGGAGGTCGGGACCGGCAGCGGCTGCATCAGCGTGGCGCTGGCGCATTTCCTTCCGGGGGCGATCGTTTACGCCACCGACATCAGCCAGGCCGCCCTCCACCTCGCCGAGAAGAACGCGTGCAGGCACCGAGTCGAGAGGAGGATCCGCTTCCTGCGGGAGGACCTCTTCCGGCCCGAGGCCCTCTCGGGCGGCCCCTGGGCGGACTTCCTCGTGAGCAACCCGCCCTACATCCCCACGGCGCAGCTCCCCAAGCTCGACGCCGAGGTGCGCATGGAGCCCTTCCTCGCGCTGGACGGGGGCAAAGACGGCCTCGACGCCATCCGGGCCATCCTCGCGAGCGCGCCCAAGCTCCTCAAGCCCCGGGGCTGGCTCGCGCTGGAGATCGGCGAGAGCCAGGCCGGGTCGGTGAGGGGTCTGCTGGAGCGGCCGGCCTGCCTGTTCGAGGGGGTCCAGGTGCGCAAAGACCTGCAGGGCAAGGACCGGGTCGTGCTCGCCCGGCGGGCTTTAAGGTAAATGATACAATCGACCATCCCTCAGGCGGGAGGCAGCGCATGGACAAGTTCATCATCGACGGCGGACGCCGGCTGCGCGGGACCCTCGAGGTCAACGGCTCGAAGAACGCCGCCCTGCCCATCCTGGTCGCCACCCTTCTCACCGACGAGCCCTGCCTGATCGACAACGTCCCGCGCCTGCGCGACATCCGCACGACCGTGCGCCTGCTCGAGACCCTCGGCAAGCGCGTGGTCTACCGCGGCCGGACGGTGGTCGTCCTCCCCGCCCGCAAGCTCCGCACCCGCGCGCCCTACGACCTCGTCAAGCAGATGCGCGCCTCCATCCTCGTCGTCGGCCCCCTGCTCGCCCGCTTCGGCAAGGCCCGGGCCGCCCTGCCCGGCGGCTGCGCCATCGGCCTGCGCCCCGTGGACATCCATCTCAAGGGCTTCGCCGCCATGGGCGCGAAGGAGAGCGCGGAGGGGGGCGACGTCCTGCTCGAGGGCCGGCTCAAGCCCGCGCGCGTGCGCCTGCGCTTCCCGAGCGTCGGGGCGACCGAGAACCTGATGATGGCCGCCGCCGCCGTGTCCGGCGAGACCCTCATCGAGAACGCGGCCCGCGAGCCCGAGATCGAGGACCTCGGCCGCTTCCTGAGCGCGATGGGCGCCCGGGTCAGCGGGGCGGGCGGCTCCCGCGTGCGCGTCTTCGGGGCGCCGCGCCTGCACGGGGCCCGGCACCGCGTCATCCCCGACCGCATCGAGACCGGCACCTACCTGCTCGCCATCGCGGCGGCGGGGGGGGACGTGCGCCTCGTGGGCGCCGAGCCCCGCCACCTCGCGGCGCTCATCACGGCGCTCAAGAGGAGCGGGGTGAAGCTCCAAAGCGTGCAGACCGAAGACCACCGCCCGGTCCTGCGCATCCGCATGAGCGGACGCCCGCGCCCGGTCTCGGTACGCACCCGCCCGCATCCGGGTTTCCCCACCGACCTCCAGGCTCCCTGGATGTCCTACATGTGCCTTGCCCGCGGCAAGAGCCGCATCCGAGAGGAGATCTTCGAGCGGCGCTTTTTGCACGCCGCCGAACTCACGCGCATGGGCGCGGACGTGCAGATCCGCTCCCGTGACGCCGTGATCCAGGGCGTGCCCGAGCTGAGGGGCGCGCCCGTGATGGCCTCGGACATCCGCGCGGGGGCCGCGCTCATCGTGGCGGCCCTGGCCGCGAAAGGGGAGAGCGAGGTGCACCGCGTCTACCACATCGACCGCGGCTACGAGCGCGTCGAGCGCGTCCTGCGCGGGGTCGGCGCGCGCATCCGCCGGGGGACGGCCTGAGACCTCTCGACAGCGCCGCCATCGCTCCCATGGACTACGCGAAAGCGCTCGAGTTCCTCGACCTGCGCCGCGAGACCCTCTGGAACCTCGGCCTCGAGCGCATCCGCATCGTCTCGGAGCGCTTGGGGAACCCGCACCGCGCCTTCCCCTGCGTCCACGTCGCCGGGACGAACGGGAAGGGCAGCTTCTGCGCCCTGCTCGCCTCCGTGCTCAAGGAAGCCGGCCATAAGACGGGGCTCTACGTCTCTCCGCACCTCTGCGAGGTGCGCGAGCGCATCCAGGTCGACGGCGGAAGGATCTCAAAAGAGGACTTCGGGAGAGCGCTCGCCGCCGTGCGCGAGGCTGAGACCGAGCCGGCCACCTATTTCGAGGCCTTGACGGCCGCGGCCTTCCTGCATTTCCGCGAAGCGAAGAGCGACGTCGCTGTCGTTGAATCGGGGCTTGGCGGCCGCCTCGACGCCACCAATGTGCTCGAGCGGCCGCTCCTGAGCGTCGTCACCTCCATCGGGCTCGACCATCAGGAGCACCTCGGGGGCACCCTCGCCGCCATCGCCGGCGAGAAGGCGGGCATCTTCAAACGCGGCTCCCCCTGCCTCATCGGCGAGGAGGCTTTGGAGCCCAGGGCCGTCCTCGAGGCTCGCGCCCGGGAACTGGGCTGTCAGTTCCACGGCAGGCAGACCCGTCTTGAAGCGGTCTCGACGGACTGGGAGCGGGGCTTCCAGGAGGTCGAAGGCCCCTTCGGGCGCTGCCGGCTCGGCCTCCTCGGCTCGGCCGCGCTCGGCAACGCCGGGCTCGTCTGCGACGCGGCGGGGCTCCTGCGCGAGCGGGGGCTGGACATCCCGGACGAAGCCCTGCGCCGCGGACTCGAGCGCGTCCGCTGGCCGGGGCGCTTCCAGGTCGTCCAGGCGGGAGGCCGGCCCCTCGTCCTTGACGGGGCCCACAACCCGGCCGCGATGGAGCGCTTCGTCTCCACCTGGACGTCCTCGCCCTTCTCGGGCCGCCGCTCGAACTTCATCATCGGGATGCTGGCCGACAAGGACCACGAGAGCATGGTCCGCCTGCTGGCCCCGCACCTGCGGGAGGCGATCGTCGTCCGTCCCGACTCGCCGCGGGCGCTCGAACCCGAAAGCCTGGCCGCGCGCCTGAGGGCCGCCGGCTGTCCGAAGGTCGCCATCGCCCGCTCGCCCGCGGAGGCGCTTGGAGCTTGGCTCCAGAGCGGAGCCGAGGCCGGGGCCGTCTGCGGGTCGTTCTATCTGGTCGGGGGCGTCCTGCGCGCCCTGGGGAGGCTCCCGTGAAGCGCGCCGTCGGCATCGGCGTGGATATCGGCGGCACCTTCACCAAGATCGCGGCCGTGGACCCGCGGGGGCGCCTGCTGGCCCTCTCCGAGGTGCCGACCGACCCGCAGAAGGGCCCCAAGGCCTTCATCGTCCGGGCGGCCGAGGCGGTGCGTTCGCTCGAGCACGCCCTGGGCCGCAAGGGCGACGCGGTCGGCATCGGGGCGGCGGGCGACGTGGACTCCGCGGGCGGCCGTCTGCGCTTCGCGCCGAACCTCAGGCCCTTCGAGGAGTTCCCCCTGAGGGACGCGCTCTCCCGGGCCCTTCGGCGCCCGGCCACGATGCACAACGACGCCAACTCGGCCGCCTGGGGGGGGTTCGTCATCGAGCTCAAGCGCGGCGTGAGGAACATGGCCGCCATCACCATGGGCACCGGCATCGGCGGGGGGCTGGTTTTGGACGGACGGCTCTACGAAGGGTCCACCGGCTCGGCGGGCGAGATCGGGCATATGAAGGTCTTCCCGGGCGGCGAGCGCTGCGGCTGCGGCTCGAAGGGCTGCCTGGAGGCCTACGCCGGGCGCCACGCCATCGTCCGCGCGGCCGAGCGCCTGCTCGCCGAACAGCCGGGGCGCAAATCGAGGCTGAGGGCTCTTCCCGGGAAGCTCGACCCTCGCGAGATCGCGGAGGCGGCCTCCGCCGGGGACGCGCTCGCCCGCGAGGTGTGGCGGGGCGTCGGCCACGCGCTCGGCCTGGGCGTGATCGACCTGGTGCTTTTGCTCAACCTCGACGCGGTCCTCATCGTGGGCGGGGTCGCCCGGGCGGGCGCCCTCTTCCTCGGCGAGATCGAGAGGGCCCTGCGCGAGAGCCCGTTCCGCACGCCCTGCGGGCGCGTGCGCGTGCGCATCGGCCGCACGGACAACCTGGGAGCCCTCGGAGCGGGCCTGCTATCCCTTGAGGGCCGCCGCTAGCCTCCTCGCCCTTCTGGCTTTGCCGGCCGCGGGCCTGCGCGCGGCCGAGGACCCCTCCGTTTCCACGGCGGCCTTCGTCCTGCCTTCGCCGCCCGAAGACCACGTGGACTTCTCCGCGGACTCGGTGGAGTTCGTCAAGCGCGAGGACGTGGACCTTTCCACCGCGGCGGGCACCCTGCTCAAGCTCGAGGGGCACGTCGTGCTCAAGGAGACCACTTGGACCATCCGGGCCGGGGACCTCCTCGTGGACCTCGACTCCCGCACGGCGGCCGCCTCGAGCGGCCTCGAGATGGACGACGGCTCCAGCGTGGTCTACGGCGACTCGGGTTTCTTCGACCTCGAGGCCCGCGAGGGGCGCCTGCTGGGGGCGCGGGCGGGCTATCCTCCTTGGCGCATCCAGGCGGCCGAGGCCCAGCTCTACAGCGACCGCCGCGTGCGCTTCAAGAGCACCCGCTTCACCAGCTGCGATGAGCCTTCGCCGGACTACCACTTCCGCGCTTCGAGCGTCCACCTCAAGCCCAAGCAGTACCTCTGGGCCTGGAACCCGGTCTTCTACGTCGGCAAGGTCCCCATCTTCTACAGCCCCTTCCTGTGGAAGTCCCTGAAGGAGAAGCACCTCCTCCGGGCGCGGGTCAGCCCGGGCTACGACCGCCGCAACGGCGTCTTCGCCCGCAGCACGACGCTCTTCAACCTCTCGCCCGCCCTCTACGGGAAGCTCTACCTCGACTACTACGGCTCGCAGGGGCCCGGCGGCGGGGCTGAGCTCCAGTACCGTGATTCCGAGGACTCCCGAGGCGTCCTCTACGGCTACACCGTCCGAGACAAGGACACCGGCCGGGAGCGCTGGAGCGTGGTCTCGGACGCCTATCGGACGCTCAGTTCCAGCTATTCCTTCCAGGCCCGTCTGCAGGCGCAGTCGGACGCGGACTTCAACAACGACTACTCCCGGACGAACGCCTTCCGGGTCACTCCGGAACTGGTCAATGGGGCGGCCTTCGTCCGCCGCACGGGGCTGACGACGACCAGGCTCTCCTACTCGCGGCTCGACCGCCAGGAGGCCGTCTCGGTGGACGACCCGGGCAAGGCCCGCTTCGTGCGGCAAGCGGAGAGCATGCCCCGCCTGGACTTCCAGACCGCCCCGCTCGCCCTGAAGGGCACGAAGTGGCTCGCGACCGTGACCGGCTTCGCCGACAACCAGTTCGAGCTCCCTCGCGACTACCTGAAGAGGACGGCCGGGGGAGCGGTGGAGGTGACGCGGCCGCTGAACCTGCGCCGGGGCTTGAGCCTCACGCCCAAAGCCTCCTTTGGGGAGGCCTACGAGAGCCGCTTCGACGACCTCACGAGCTTCGGCTCGACGCGCACCTATCAGGACGTCGCCATCGGGCGCTACCAGCTGGGCGGGGATCTGCGCCTCAACTCTCCCGCCGGCTACTGGGACGCCGAGTACTCCCTCAAGCGGCGGCTCAAGCCCGACACGATGGAGGATGACGCCGGGGCCATGGACCGGGGAGTGGAGGAGAGCCTCTTGAGCCTCCAGGACACCCTGATGCCGAGGCGGGGCGTCGTCATGCGCTTCGGCACCGGCTACGACTTCCGCCGGCCGCGAGACCAGGAGATCTCGTTCAGGCGCCGCGTCCAGCCGTTCTTCGGCGACGTGACGTGGTCTTTGGGGCGCGACTGGGACGTGTCCCTCCGGGAAGAGTACCAGCTCGAGGACGGCAACCGAGCCTTCCTGGTCCAGGCGGACTGGGGCGAACGGGGGGCGACCTTCGCCGGCTTGGGGATGCTCAACACCTTCGACCACGCCGACACCTATCTGGCCTCGGCCGAGGCCGGCTGGGCGCCGAGCAGCGCGTCTTGGCGGGTGGCCGGCGCTCTGCGCTGCGACATCCGGAGCCTGGGCGGGTACCGCATCGGCACGGCGCGCCTCTTCGAGAAGGAAGTATCGCTGGTCAAGATGCTCCATGATTTCTACGCGCGCGTGCTCTTCCGGGTGCGTCCCGGCGGCGTGAAGGAGGTCACCGCCCGCGTGGAGATGCTCGGCGGGCTCGAAACCGCGCGGAAGATCGTCAAGAAGGGCTGGGAGAGGGAGTGGTTCCCTTGGAGGAAGAAGACGAGCGAGGAGGAAGACTGACATGACAGATAGGACCGGACGCCCGTTCCCCGCGAAAGCCGTCCTGGCCGCCGCGCTCCTGCTGACCTTCCTCTCGTTCCTGTTCTCCCCTTTCTACATGAAGCACCTGCGCGCCAAGTTCGCCCGCCAGCTGCCCCAGGAGTGGGAGAAGGTGACCAACAACGGGAGCTACGCGCACGCCTCGCCCCTGCTCATCACCGCGAAGAACATCGAGGAAGGCATCTACGCCATCAAGGTGCGCCAGGCCTACCGGCACGGCTTCCCCTACGACCCCTACCTGGGCGACCGGACGCTCAAGTCCTGGATGTTCGACTGCCTGATGTTCTACCCCATCGTCCCCTTCGTCTGGCTGGCCGGCGGGGACCTCCAACAGGGCTGGGTTCTAGCGGCCGCGGTTTTCGCGACGCTCTGGGTGTTCTTCCTCTACCGCGTGTTCCTGCGCTGGGGGCAGGACGAGGCTCTCGCGCTCCTGTGGGCCGTGGGGGCGTTCTTCTTCATCGACACGTTCCTGCACGTCGTGAAGCTCTTCCACCTGGGCCCGCGCGCCTGGCCCAACTGGCTGTTCCTGCTCTTCGCTTCGACGACCGGACAGGTGCAGTTCATGCGCCTGCCGAGCCCGGGGCTGACCCTGCTGATGAGCGCGCTGCTCCTGTCGGCCTGCCTCGCCCTCGCGGCTTCCCGGGAGCGGCGCCTGGGGCTGTCCATCCTCGCGGGGCTCGGCACCGGCCTGCTCTGCTTCGTGCACCCCTTCGAGTGGATGTACGGGGTCGGGACGCTCGCGCTCTTCCTCGTTCTGGCCTGGACGTCCGGTCTCCCGGTCGCGGGCCGCTCCAATCTGCTGGCCGCCCTGGTGCCGGCCTCGGTCGTTTCCGCGGGCTACTACGCCCTCTCCTCCGCGATGACCCGGGAGGTCATGGCCGACATCGTGTCCAGGGTCGGATCCGTCGAGCGCCGCTTCCACTGGCAAGCGGTCTTCTTCCTGCTCGCGGCCGCGGCTTTCTGGTCGAAGGCCCGCCGGGAGCAGGGCGGCCGCCGATGGGCCTGGTGCCTGCTCAGCGCGGGCTGCGGGGTCTGCTTCCTGAGCGGGGGGTTCTCGCTTGTCCTGGGCTACGACGTGCAGGTGTACGGGCACATGACGCTCATCGGCGGCCTGAGCGTCCTATTGGCCCTCCTGGGCTGGAGCCTGGAGCATCCCCAGCGGCTGGGCTGGTTCCGGCGGCACTCCGCCGTGCTCGTCGCGGCCGTCTTCGCCTGGGTGTTCCTGAGGGAGAAGGCCTGGTCGGACACCCACTACAAGATCTTCGGCACGCCGCGGCACATCGAGGAGGCGGCCCGCTGGGTCCAGGGCAACATCCCCGGGGCTCCGCTCGTCGTTTCGATCTCAGCCATCGCCACCCAGCAGCTCGCCCTGAACACGGACGTGCGGGCCCTGGTCACCGACGGCTCCTCCTCCTATGGGATGCCGGCGTCCACCGAGAGCCTCCTGCGAGGCTTCGCCAAGACGATCAAGGCCGCGGGGGCCGACCCCGAGAAGCTGCTCCAGGACCGGTGGGATGATTTCCTGCGGCGGGACACCCTGAAGCAGCAGACCGCCTACTTCACGCGCAACGTCTCGCTCGAGCGAGCCGAGCAGGCCACCTGGCCGGCCTTCCTGGCCAACTACGGGTCGGGGAACCGGGAGCTGCTCGAGCGCATGCGCTCCGACATCCTGCGCTACCACGCGGAGGAGAGCCCGCCGCCCAAGCCGTACTACCTGTGGCTCGGCCCCGGCGACGACGCGTACCTGCTCAGGACGCCTGAGAGCGCCGGCGGCCAGCTGCTCTACGACCACCGAGGCGTGCGCGTCTTCGGGTTCGCGCCCTGAGCAGCTCCAGGTAGGAGCGGCGCTCGGAGCCGGAGAGGCCGAGGGCCCGGGCCGTGTCCAGCAGGCGGGCGGTCGCCGCCCGGCGCTTGGACGGCGGCGCCAGGATCTCCAGCTCCACAAATCGGCCGAGCCCGCGCACCTCGTCGAGGCTCGCCTCCACCCTAAAGGCCCCCCGCCTGAACCGGTAGACCCTCCGGCGCTTGACGACCTTGGCGACAGGGCGGTATCCCAGGCCAGCCAGAAGCCGGGCGGCGTCGCGGGCCCCGCCCTCGAGCTGGACCACGACTTCAAGGCGGGTCTTCGTCGCGGCGTCGAGCTTGGGCCCCTTGTAGGTCAGCGAGATCTTGCGGCCGGTCCTGCGCAGGCGCAGAGCCTCGTCGGTGCGAGCGAAGTCCCGGTCGGGCGCGTTGAAATAGAGGTCCTCCTCCAGGCGTGCGGGGCCGGGGCGGGCGCCCCATTCGGCGAGGGCGGAGCGGAGGGCGGCATGGCCGGGGCAGGGATACTTGACCTCGATCTCGAGCATGGCAGGCCCCATGATAGCCTTCGCGGCGGGCGGTTGGACAGCCCCGCAGGGCCTATGCTAGAATAGGTCCTAGGTCCCCCGTTGTTGAGACTTTTGTCCCTTGACAGGGGAGGACGTTCCCTTTACGCTAATAGTGACGCAGGAGTTGCGCGGGCTTTTCTTCTGACGAGCAGATCGCCGGGAAGAGAGGTGTCGTCGCCGTTTTCAGTATCGTCGGAGCGAGGTGGTGTTATGGACCCTAAGGCAACCCAGGAATTCGACATCCCCAAAATCGAAGGGCAGACCCTGCGCGCGCAGGAGGAGAAGGAGAAGAAGGGCGCCGGGTTCCTCGGCATGCTCCTCTCCAAACTGGGCTTGAACGGCGGGGCCCTGGGCGGCGCGGCGCTGGGCGAAGCGGGCGCGCTCGGCGGTCTCATGGCCACGAACGCCGGCGTCATAGGCCTCATCCTCGTGGGGACCACCATCGCGGCCGGCACCGGGATGTATTGGACGTTCTCCGGCTCGAAGGGAGGGGCCTCGCCCAACGTCTCGATGTCCTCCATGCTCCCGAAGAGCGATGCGCAGTCCTCAGACGCCCTCGCTGCCGCCGGCCAGAGGCCCGGCGGCGGAGCCGAAGGGGCGTCATCCTCCCTGGACTACGTGGCCCAAGCCAACGGCGCCGCCGGCCAGGGCGCCGGGGAAGGCGCCGGCGCTGATGCCGGCTCCGCCGAGGGAGCGGGCGCCGCCGAGGCGGGAGCGGACGGCCAGACGCAGGACGCGGCGGCCTCGTCCGGCGGGGGGAGCGCGTCGGCTTCGCCTGGAGCCCTGGCTCGAGCGCCGCTGCACAGACCCGCTTTCCATCGATCGCAGGGCCTCGGCGCATCCGGCTCCAGCGGAGCTTCGACTTCGGCGCGATCCGTTTCCGGCGGCGGCTCGGCTCAGGCGGCCCTGGGAGGGGGCAACCACTCTGTCAGGGGCAATCCCAGCTTGAAGGCGAGCCGGAACATGGCCTCTTCGAAGTTCGGACGCCGCGCGGTCCAGCAGGCCGGGCAGGCCCGCAAGCTCGCCCAGGGCAACCTCAAATCGGGGCAGGTGTCCAGCGCGGGGTCCGGGCTGACCTACGACGGCGGGCGGGGGGCGGTGGGGACGGCCGGCGTGCCGGCCGGCAAGGCCACGGAAGGCGTCGGCCTCGGCGGCACGGGGCTCGCCAACACGCCGAGCGCGACCACGATGAAGGACCTCAAGGAGATCCAGCCTCCCGTGCCGGACGTCGAAGAGAAGAAGAACGTGACCCCGTACCAGAACCTCATCTACGCGGCGATCGGCGCGCTGGCCGTGGGCTTCATCGCCCTGCTGCTCGCGGGGCAATTCGTGAAGCAGGCGCAGGCCGGGAACGTGGGCATGTGGATGTGGGCGAAGCTCCTCGCGGGCATCGCGACGGCCGCGGGCATCGCCGCCGCGGCCATCGGCGGGATCCTCTGGGCCAAATATGAGCAGATGGGCCAGGGCATGATGTTCCTGATGTCCGGCGGCCTGCTGGCCTTCCAGTCGGGCAAGGTCCTGATGGACGCCTTCGCGGCCGAGAAGGCTCAGAAGGAGCTGGCGACCAAGGTGGGCGCCGCCGATGCGGCCATGCGCGCATCCCTGGACGTGCCCAAGGGCGCGCCCGCGCCCAAGGTGGATTTCTCCATGCCGGCGGCCCAGCCGGGGCCGGCGCCGGTCGTGGATGTGCCGGCTCCTGTATCAACGACAGTAGTGCCGCCGTCCGTTTAAGGAGAGAGGGGGATCTATGAACCAACAAGAGAAGAAGGAAGACCGGAAGGGCGGGATCGCTCCATGGATGAGCCGGAGCACCACGGTCGGAGGCCGGCTGTTCGGTCAAGGCACGCCTCTTGGAGGCATGAAGGCCTGGATGGCGACCCTGCTGCAGTCCAAGGTCCTCCTCCTGGTCACGGCGGCGGCCGCTGCCGGCTACTCCGGGCTCGGGCTCATGGACATCCACGGCCGGGGCTTCGGCATCCCCACGAACAAGTCGGGAGGCACCTTCTTCAGCCCCTCGATGGATTCCACGAGCTATGCCCGGGGAGGCGTGCTCGGCTCGCCGGCGAGCGGGAGCAATAAGTCGGCTTTGGAGATGTTCAACGACGCCAACAAGGGCGGGATGGGCGACGAGTCCGCCGTGAAGGAAGGCGAAGCGGCGGCTGACGCGGCGGCGGAGGACCCGAACGCCTCGGCCGACCCCAATGCCGGAGCGGAAGACCCCATGGCGGGCGCCATGGGGGATCCCTCCGCTGCGATGGGCGCTCTCGGCGGGGGCGGGGGCCTCGGGAAGCTCTCGGGTTCCCTCGGCGGAGGAGGCGGCGGAGCGGGCAGTTCCGCTTCCATGAGCCTGGGCGGCGCCAACAAGGCCGGGTCCGGCGACCAGCAGGCCCGAGCGGTCTCCACGCCCCCCCGCATGCCTTCGGGCATGAGGGCCAAGATGGCCGCGACCTCGCGAGGGCGCACCGTCGGCAATACCTCGACCTTGCGGCGCCTGAGCAACATGCAGAAGGCCATGTCCAGCTCCCGGGGCTCGGGCGCCGAGCAGGCCTACGGCGTGCACGACGGTCAGTGGTCGAGCGCGGCCACCCCCGCGGGCGTGGCCGGCGCCGACGCGAGCGGCGTCCGCCAGGACGGCGTGGGCCAGTCGGTCTCGCCCAACGAGGGCGCGGGCACGGGCAACCCGTTCAACGACGTGAATTACTTCCCGACCGACAACGCCGACTCCGTCGTGCCGGAGATCGAGGAGACGAAGAACGCGACGCCCTACCAGAAGCTGGTGGACGCCGCGGTCGTCCTGCTGGCCATCTCGGCGGCTGCGACGGCGCTCTCCGCCATCGTCTGGCTGATCGCCAAGATCCCGCACATGGCGTGGCTCATGCCCTTCGCCACGTTCCTGACGAAGACCGCCATGATCGCCTCCTATGCGGCGGGGGCTCTCGGCGTCGCGATCGCCGGCTTCGGCCAGTACCTGCAGGGAGGCATCTTCGCGGCCACCGGGTTCCTGTCCGGGTTCCTGGCGATGAGGGCGATCAGCGGCGACCCCACGGCGAGCATGACCAAGCAGTTCCTGACCCAGCTGGCCCTGAAGCTCGGCTCGAGCGCGGTCGCCATCCTGGGCGGCAGCCTGGGGAAGGTCTCCGACTCCGGGACGGAGTTCGGCAAGGACCTCATCGACAAAGCCACGAAGGCGGGCGAGAAGGCCGTGGGCTGGACCAACGACCAGGCTACGACCATCGGCAAGGGCATCGTGAACTCCCCCGAGACCGTGCACGAGGCTATCGAGAGGGCCAACGAGCAGATCAACCATGGTCCCGCCGCCAAGGGCGCCGGGGGCGCTGAACGCGTCAGCGGCGGCGGAGGGGGAGGGGGCGGCGGCGGAACCTTCTAGCTCAGTCCGCTTCCCGCAGATACGGCCCGGGGCTCGAACGAGCCCCGGGCCTTTCGCTTCAGCCGGTGAAGCCTACTTCTTCAGCGAGTTCAGGAAGTCCTGGAAGTTGCTGAACTTCCCTTTCTGCTTCATCGTCTGGTAGTAGATCCCGACGCCGCCCAGCGTCGTGAAGCAGAGCAGCAGCAGCGTCATCCCGAGGTAGACCGGCCACATGGGCCCGCTGTCTTTCTGGAGCGGCTTGCCCTTCTGCAGGAAGAAGGGGGAGTAGTCGTAGTTCGGGTCGTAGATGGGCTGGCCCCGCATGCCCCGCTGGTAGAAGGGGAGGAAGCGCTTGTCCAAGGCGGTGGCGCGCTTGATGTCGTCCATCGCGCCCTTCCCGTTGCCCAGCTTCTCGCGCGCGAAGGCCCGGATGGCGTAGGCGAAGGCGTTCTTCGGGTCGAGCTTCAGCGCCCGGGTGGCGCTCTCCATGGCTTCCAGGAACTTCCCCTGCTTGAGCTGGGCCCAGGCCAGGTTCTCCCAGGCCCGCGAGTTCTCCGGGTCGAGCTTGATGGCCTCCAGGGCGTCCTTCTCGGCCGCCTCGTAGTTGCCGGCCAGGTTGTAGGCCATCGACCGGTGCAGCCAGAGCGTGGGGTTCTTGGGCGCGATCTTGAGGGCTTCGCTTAAGTCGTCGATGGCGCCTTTGTAGTCGCGGGCGTTGAGCTTGGACTTGGCCGATTCGAGCAGCTGGGCGACCCGGCGCGCCTCCTGCTCGCCCGGCGCCGACCCGTCGCCCATCACGGGGACGGCCTTGTCGAAATTCATCGCGTCCGGCCTGGGGGCCTCCGCCTCGCTCGGGCTCGGCTCGGATATGGCGGAGGCGTCCCCCTCGCCGCCCATCAGCTCTTCGGCGGCCTTCTTCTCTATCGCCTCGAAGCCGGCCGGCTTGTCCATGCTGCCCAGGAGGGAGCCCAGGCTGGGGGAGCCGCCCCCGCCGCCGCTCCCGCCGAAGCCGCCGCTCGAGCCGTGCGAGCCCATGCCCGTCCCCCCCGAGCCGCTGGGGTTTCCGTAACTGAGGCCTTTCTCGCCGCTCTTGCCGCAGTGGGAGCCGGTGCAGATCGTGCCGGCCGAGAAGCCGGGGATGGCGGCCAGGCCCTTGGCCCCGGCCTGGGTGGGGGAGTAGTTCTCCTCGGCCTTGGCGGCGGTGGGGCCGAAGAAGGGGGTGTTCGGGCCCTTGACGTTGTCGCTCCAGCGGTCGTCGCCCAGGGTCTGGCCGTCCGGCGTTCCCTTGCCGCCGTCCGCCGAGCCCTGGGCCTTGCTGCCGTCTCCGGAGCCTCCGCTGCCGTCCTGGACCTTGCCGTCGTCGTCCTTGTCGATGTTGACGGGGTCGGTATCGGTGGGGGAGACTACGGGCGTGTCGCCGCCGCCGGTGGTGCTGCCGTCTGCGTTCTCGTTGTCCTGGTGGTCCTCGGCCTGCTTCCCGTAGTTCTCGGAAGGGCTGCCGAAGATGCCCATGACCCATTTGCCGGCATCGCCGACAGCCTTGGCGGCCCAACCGGCTTCCACCGCGAACGCGCCTTGCCAAGCGGATGGGTTGGTCCAATAGTCGTTCTTTCCCTCGAGGTTCCCGACCGCGAGGTCGTACATCTGCTTGTTGCCGGCATCCATGCGGCCTTGTCCATAGTTGGACATGCTGTCGAAAAGCCCGTAGACGGAATCGAAGCCATCGCCCGCGTGCGCCGATGCCGGCATGCACGCGCCGATCGCGAGCAGGAGGGGGAAAGCCAGGAGGAGTCGTCGGTTCATATCATCGGCCCTTGTGGTGGCTGATCATGATGATCAGAAGGATGATGAGCTGGAGCATCCCCAGCCCGAAGATCCCGATCAGGATCTTGAGCGGCCAGCTGAAGCCTTTCTTCCCTGCTGGCTCGGGCTTCTCCAGTCCCATCGCGGCTTTCATCGCATCCATGGTCTCACTCGAATTTCTGGAGGGTCGGGCCCTTGGGCTTGCGCTTGAACAGGCCGCCCAGGCCCTTCTTCTTGACGGCCCAGGCGCCCGCGCCCAGCAGGCACGCAGTCAGGAGCGCGAGGGCCGTCGCTCCGCCGCTCCCCTCCACCGGGACAGGCTCCTCGAAGAGCATGAAATCGGCCACCGAGTTGGGGTCGTAGATGGGCTGCCCCCGGGAGGCTTTCTGATAGAAGGACGCGAAGCGCTTGTCCAGGGAGGCGGCCTTCTTGATGTCCGCGAGACTGCCCTTCTTGTCGCCCAGTTTCTCCTTGGCGAAGGACGAAATGGCGTAGGCCATCCCGTTCTTCGGGTTGATCTTCATGACTTCCTTGGCGGCTTCGAGCGCCTCCTGGTACTTGCCCTGCTTCAGGAGGGCCCAGGCCAGGTTCTCCCAAGCCTGCTCGTTCCCCGGGTCGAGCTCGATGGCCTTGCGGGCGTCTTCTTCCGCCTCCTTGTACTTGCCCCGGAGGTTGTTGGCCATCGAGCGGTACATGTAGAGGGTGGGGTTCTGCGGCTGGAGCCGGATGGCCTCGTCCAGGTCCTTCACGGCCTCGTCCAAGTCCTTGGCGTTCAGCTTCTCCTTGGCCGACGCAAGGAGGCCGGCGGCGTTGCGTTCGGCTTCCTCGGGCGAGAGGGGGGCGCGGTCTTTAAGGGCCAGCACCTCTCCGAGTCCTTTGGACGAGGGGATGGCGCCGACCTGCTGGGAGATGAAGCGGTCGGCTTCCGAGCCTTCGAAGGTCTGCTCCCTGCCGGTCAGCGGCGGCCTGCCGGCGTAGAGCTCGGCGCTGGCCGAGCCTCCCCCGGCGCTGCTCCCTCCGCCCCCGCCGAAGCCCGCCATGGTGGGCGCCTTGAAGCCCGTGGAGGCCTTGTCGTGGCGGCCGCAGCTCTCGACGTTGGCGTCCCCTCCGCAGGCGGTGCCGGCGTAGAAGCCGGGGATGCTCAGGCCTTTGCCGCCCGGGCCGCCGCCCTTGACGTACTCTTCCTTGCGGCCTGTCATCCCGAAGAAATCGGTGTTTCCGCCGCCTGAACCCCAGCGGGAGTCTTCCCCTGTCTGGTTCGAGAGAGTCGCGTCGGTTCCCGAGGCTCCGCCGGTCCCCGAGGGACCGGCGTTGGTCTCGATGACCCGCTGGACCTTCCCTCCGGGGCCCGTCGTTGGGATGGCCGTCGGCGGCGGGACAGTGGGCGCGGGGACGGTGGGGGCCGCGGGGCCGGTCGTCGTGGCGGCTGGGCCGGTCGTTCCGGTGCCGACCGGCAGTTGTGTCTGAACGCTCCTGTTCTGGGAGATCGGCAGACTGTTGTTCTGACGGCCGCTTCCGGTGGAGGTCGGGGTAGTCTCCGCAGGGGGGTCGTGCCAGGTCGCGGCTGCCATGATGCCGGCACCTATGGCGGCGCCGGCGAGCGCTCCGAGCGGCCCCCCTAAGGAGCCGATCGCAGCACCTGTGGCCGCTGCGGCCACCACGGCTCCGACGTCCACGTGCTCTTGTACGAACTCCCCTACGGCGCCGGCGTGCACGGGGGCCGGCGTGAACGGCAAGGTCAACAAAGACAAAACAAGAACGCAGCGCAATGATCGGTTCATGGCGGTACTAGAAGTATGGACCCACTTTCCCGTTTCGTCAACGCGACCCGCCCTGATATCATGACACCGCCCAGGGAGGGTTTGTTCCATGCAAGAAGCGCTTAAAGGCCTCTTCAGCGGCCGTTTCGGCGAGCCGGCCGTCTCCTGCGTCCCTCTCAAGGGGGACGCCTCCAACCGCAAGCTCTTCCGCCTAAAGGGCGGAGCCCGCAGCGTCATTGGCGCCTTCGGTCCGGACCGCCGAGAAAATCGGGCTTTTTTGGCCTTTTCCCGTCATTTCCGTAAGGAGGGGCTCCCCGTTCCCGAGATCTACGCCGATGACGCCGAGCAGGGAGTCTATCTGGAAGAGGACCTGGGCGATACGACCCTCTTCGACCTCCTTTCAACCCAGCGGACGAAGGAGGGGTTCCCCAAGAGCGTGATAGAGGCCTACCGCAGGACGGTGCGCATGCTCCCCCGCTTCCAGCTGCTGGCCGGCCGGACGCTCGACTACGCGCTCTGCCACCCGAGAGCCAGCTTCGACAAGCAGTCCATGATGTGGGACCTCAACTACTTCAAGTA
>DMEZ01000008.1:0-13089 GCA_003450735.1 Elusimicrobiota bacterium
ACGGCCGCCGCTGTCATCATGAATGACTACGAGCTGGTGCGCCTGCTGAGGCATCTGAGGCTTCCCACAGACTTCCCTAAGACGGTTTCCGCTCGCAGTCGTCCAAACCTTCCAAACGCCGTAGGTTTGGACGTATCGAACCTACGTCGTTCGGAAAGTTCGATACGGCCTCCGCCTGACCCGTTCGACGACTGCGGGATCGACCCGCAAGTCGAGCGCTACGAGGGCATCGACGCACTCCCGGACTACGACGGACCCCAGGGGTAGGCCGGGCTCTGCCCGGGTACGGCTCCGGGTCGTCCTGGACATGGTAAAGCATACTTTATGAGGGGCGGGAAGCTCGTTGCTGGCATTGCGGTGGCCGTGCTACTTGCGATAACGGCCACCGTTCGAGCGCTTCTGCAAGGAGCTGGAGCTCCCATGATGGACAAGGACACGAGCACGTCGCAAACGTCCCCTCCCTAGAAGCTTCCCCGCGCGCCCTTCCACACGCTGTCCCACGCCCACTGGTAGTAGCCCTGCAGGCGGCGGAACAGCGCGTTGGCGATCTCCTTGATGAAGTCGCTGACCAAGAACCAGAGCAGGCTCGTCGGCCAGTAGCAGATCCAGTAGAGGATGTTCCCCTTGAGCTCCGCCACGCTGCGGTCCGCCCAGAACTCGTTGACGTAGCGGCCTTTGCGGCGGTGCTCCTGCCACTGCCAGCGCTGCTCGGGCGTGAGGTCGTTTTCGCTCTTCGCCTGGCAGTTGATGAGGTAGAGGTCGAAGGCCTTCTCGTACTTCGCGAGCTCCGCCTTCGCCCTGCGCCGGAGCATGAACACGGCCCAGAGGCCGCCGCCGAAGGCGAAGTACGCGGCGAAGGCGAGGAGGGACAGGCCCCAGTTGGCCGCGAGCCACGGCCAGGGCCGCCAGCCCCCGCAGAGGGAGAGAAGGAGGACGGTCAGGAGGAGCACGCCGGTCGCCCCCGTCCCGCTCTGGCGCTCATCGGCCCAGCAGAGGGCCGCCACGGCCGCGAGCAGCAGCAGCCAGAACCCCATCGAGCCGACGGCGAACAGGGTCGCCCAGCCCAGGCCGGCGAGGAGCGCGCCGAGCGTGGCGATCCCGCTGCCGAACAGGAGCCAGCCGGCGAGCACCATGGTCAACAGGCTGAAGAAGAACCGATTCATAAGCACCCCCCTTCCTCCCGGAGCGGAGCAATTAATATGCCGTCTGGGCGCGCATACTCGCGACATGGTAAAGTATCCGCCGACATGAAGCGCAAGCAGCCCGAACAGGCCCCGCCCTCCAGGACGCCCTGGCTGCTCGCCGCCTTCTTCCTCGCCGTCCACATCGCCTTGGGCGTCGGCTTCATCCGCTCGGCCGCGCCGACCTACGACGAGGCCGTCCACCTGGCGAGCGGCTACTCCTACCTCGCCACGGGACGCTACAGGCTGAACATCATGGACCACCCGCCCCTGGCCGAGATGTGGGCCGCGGTCCCTCTGCTCGCTTGGCAGCCGCACCTCTTCGCCTCCAGCCCGGATTTCATCCAGGGCCGCCTCTACCACTACGCCGACCAGTTCGTGAACCGGAACAGGGTGAGCGGCGGACGCATGGTGAACGCGGGGCGGCTGTTCTGCCTGGTGAGCTGGACGCTCCTGCTCGGCTGGGCGCTGTGCTGGTGGGCCGAGCGCCTGGGCGGAGCGGAGGCCGTTGCGTTCTGCGCCCTCCTCTTCGCCTGCACGCCGATGCTCCTCTCGAACCTTTCGCTCGTGACCACGGACGGGGCCTCGGCGGTCTTCTTCTTCCTGACCTTCTGGCTGCTCTCGAACGAGGAGCGCCCCTTCGCGGTCTGGGCGTCGGCCGGGGCCTGCGCGGGGCTGGCGCTGGCCTCCAAGTTCAACATGATCCTCATCGGGCCGCTGGCCGCCCTCCTGCTCTTCCTGGACTGGCGCCTGCGCGCCAAGCCGCGTCCCGGATTCCCCTGGGGCGGGGCGCTGGTGGCGGCGGGAGCCGCCCTCCTTGCGCTCGCCTTCGTCTACCGCTTCCGCTCCCTGCCCCTCTTCTTCAGCGGCCTCTCGGCCACCCTCGAGCGCCTCGGCCAGGGACGCTCCATGTTCCTCCATGGGGAGCACTCGACCACCGGGCTGCCCCTCTATTTCCCCATCGCCCTGCTCATCAAGACCCCGCTGCCCCTCCTGGCCGCGGGCCTGGGGCTGGCCGTGTTCTGGCTCAAGGACCTCCGGCGCGAGCGGCTCTGGGTGCTCGGGCCGCTGATCGGCTACTTCCTCGCCGCCCTGACCTCGAAGGTCCAGATCGGAGTCCGGCACCTTCTGCCCATGGTTCCCTTCCTCGTCCTTTTGGCGGGGTGCGCGCTAGCCTGGCTGTGGCGCCGCGCGGCGTGGGGGAAGGGAGCGGCCGTCCTGCTTTCCGTGTGGGCCGGTGCCGCGGTCCTAAGCGTCCAGCCCTACCAGCTCGCCTACTTCAACGAGCTCGTCGGCGGCCCGAAAAACGGCTGGCGCTGGCTGGCGGACTCGAACCTGGACTGGGGGCAGGACCTCAAGACCCTGGCCCAGGAGCTCCACCGCATGGGCGACCCGCCGGTCTACCTGTCCTACTTCGGCACCGCCGACCCCGCGGCCTACGGCATCCGCTTCGTCCCGCTCGCCATGGCCTCGAACGTGGAGCGCGCCGGCGACCCGGTCGACCCCGCGAAGAACGGACGCGTCCTCTTCGCGGTCTCGGCCACCCACCTGCAGAGCGTCTACTACGCCGACAAGACCGTCTACGACTGGCTGAAGGCCCGCCAACCGCTCAAGGTGCTCGGGTACTCCCTCTTCCTCTACGACCTGACGGAGGACCGGGAGGGGCGCGGGGAGCTGGCCAGCCTCGTCGCCGCGAGCGGGAACCCTGGAGCGGCCAGGTCGCTTCTGTTAGAATAGGACGATGCTCCAGCGCATGCTGTCCCGATGGCGCTTCGAGCGCCTGCGCGCCCTGCTCCTCGAAGGCTCGCTGGGCTTCGCCTTCTGGCTGGCCGCCTGCCTGCTGGCCGCCTGCCTGGCGGACGCCGCGTTCTCCCTGCCCCAGGCGGTCCGCTACGGCGTCTTCCTGGGCGGCGCGGCCGCGTTCCTGTACGGCTTCTACCGGTTCCTCCTCGGGCCGCTGGCCCGGGTCGAGCCGTTCGGCCTTCTCCGCGCGGCGGGACGCCGGCACCCCTCGGTGCGCGAGTATCTGCGTCCCGCCTGGGAGCTGTTGAGCTCGGGGACCGGCCCGAACGTGTCCGCCGAGCTGGCCGAAGAGCACATCCGCCGCACCGAGCGCCTCCTGGCCCGCCTGCCGAGCGCGCCGGTCTTCCCGCTCCGGGCGCCCAGGGGCAGCCTCAAGCGGCTGGGCGCGGTCGCGGTGTTCTGGGGCCTCGGCCTGCCGTGGCTCAAGGACGGAGCCTCTCTGCACCGCGTGCTCTCCCCCTGGAGGGACGTCCGGCTGGAGGCCCTGCTCGAGGTCCGGCCCGGGAACTCCCGCGTGCCCTGGGGCTCGCCCGTGGACATCTCCGCGTCCTGGCGGGCGGCTCGCTTTGAGCCGCCGGCGCTGTGGCTGCGCTCGGAAGGCGCCTGGCAGAAGGCCGATTGGGACTCGGAGGGCGCGAAGCCCTCCTACCGCGTCGGGGCGCTCACCTCCCCGCTGGAGTACCAGCTCCGCCACAAGGACCTGCGCAGCGAGGTCTACCTCCTGACCCCGGCGCCCTTCGCGCACCTCACGCAGCTCGCGGCCAAGGTGCAGCTGCCGGGCCGCCGCCCACCGCTCGAGCTCAAGCTCGAGGCGGGCGGCGAGATCGCCGCCCTGCGCGGCTCCTGGGTGACGCTTTCCGGCCTGCCCGACCGGGCCGTCGAGTCCGCGTCGCTCTGGCCGTCCTTCATGTCCGTTCCCATCCGCATGAAGCCCGGCCCGGGCGGGCGCTGGGAGGCGGGCTTCCCGCTCAACGAGAACGGCTCGCTCAAGCTCGATGTGCTATCGGCCGAGGGCCTGCGGGACCCGAGCCCGGTGCCCTTCCCGCTCAAGGCCTTGGACGACCGGCCTCCGAGCGTCGAGCTCCTGTCGCCGAGCTTCGAGCTGGAGATCAGCCCCCGGGAGCGCCTGCCGGTGACCTACGACGCGCGCGACGACTACGGCCTGAGCGCGATCTCTCTCGTCTACCGCGCGGCAAACAACCCCGAGACGAGAGTCCCCCTCCGCCGCCTCCAGGGAGACCCCTTGGAGAGCCTCGGCGACTACCTCTGGGACCTCTCGCGCCTGCCCCCGGGCGCCCTCGTCGAGTTCCGCGTCGAGGCTTTCGACAACGCCTCGCCCAAGCCGCAGGCGGGAGCGTCGCGCAAGGGCGTCCTTCGCCTGGTGGACTTCGAGACGGCCCACGCGAAGACGCTCTCCCAGTGGAAGCTTGCGCAGAGCGCCTTGCAGAGCCTGAGCGAGCGGGAAAAAGACGCGGCGCGGCGCCTGCGCGCGATGGGGGACGCTCCGCCCGAGGCTCGGGAGGCGCTCCAGCGGGAGTGGGAAGCGGCCGAGGCGCGCCTCATGAGGGAATGGGAGAGCTCCACCCAATCCCTCGACCAGCTCGCTGCGGCCATGCGCGAGGACGCCTACGCCAACCCGGGCATGAGCGAGGCGGCCCAGGCCGCCGCCGCCGCCATGAAGGCGCTCAAGGCCGGGGACCTCAGCCGGGCACGCCACTCCGCCCGGACGGGGGACCTCCCCGCCGCGGCCAAGGAGCACGACAAGCTCGCCGCCAAGGTCCAGCGTACGGCGGAGATGCTCAAGGAAGGGGCCGAGACGCAGGCCCTGCAGGACCTCTGGGCCGAGGCCCACCGGATGGACCAGGCAGGCTCCGAGATCAGCCAGGCCCTCGGCAAGCTCTCCGCCGGCGGGAAGGCCCCGAGCGAGGCGGAGAAGCGCCGGCTCGACGAGGCGCTCTCGAACCTGCGCCGGCAGATGGAGTCGCTCGACAAGACCATCGCCTCGATGCCCAAGGCCGACCCCGGCTCCATGCGGGACAAGAACCGGAAGGTCTTCGTCGTCCCGCTCAACTCCGCGCGCCGCACGATGGACGCGCTCAGCGCGGCCCTCGCCCGCGGCGACTACGAGGCGGCCGCGAAGATCGCCAAGCGCCTCTCGGAGGAGCTCGCCCAGGTGCGGGCCGCCCTCTCCGAGGCCGCCAAGGCGCAGGCGGGGGGCGGGGAGGATGCGTTCTCCAAGAAGATGGAGGGGATCCTCGAGATGTGGAAGGACGCGGCGCAAGGCCAGGCCCGCTGCCTGCAGATGACCCAGGGCATCGAGGAGCGCCGCATGCAAAACCTTCGGGGTCTGCAGGAGGACCTGCTCAAAAAGCTGGCCGCCCTCCAGGCCGCCGTCGTGCGGGAGTCGGCCGAGCTCGGGACCCCGGTCCCCTCCGACGCCATGGCCTGGATGCAGAAGACCCTCAAGGAGTTCGAGAAGGGGCAGGTGGAGGAGGCTCCCAAGCTGCTGGGCCTCGCCGCGATGCGCCTTCGGGCCCAGGCAGCCGCCATCCTGAAGCCCGCGCCCGACGCCCCGCCGCCTTCCGTGGAGAAGCTGGGCGCCCTGGCCGTTCGGGAGGACGAGATCCGGTCCATGCTCCAGGAGGGAGTGAAGGCGCCGCAGGCCGACGAGGGCGACCTCTCCGAGCGCATGGCGGGCGCCGCGGTGCAGGGGCAGGTGCGGCGCAAGACCGAGAGCCTGGAAGAGAGCCTCGAGGCGCTCGAGCGGGAGGGCGCCGCCCTTCCCTCCGAGGCGCTCGGCGCGCTTTCGCAGGCCCAGCCGGAACAGCGCGCGGGCGAGGGGAAGCTCAACTCGGCGGATATCCCGGGCGCGCGCAAGCACCAGGAGCGGGCTCTCGAGCTCCTCGAACAGGGGATGAAGTCCCTTTCCGAGGCGATGCAGCAGCAGCAGCGCATCGAGCAGCAGTGCCTCTCCCCTTTCGGCAAACCGCGGGGCACCGCGCGCCCCATGAGCGGGGGCGGGAGGACCGGCTCGGACACGAGCTTCGTCCCGCTGCCGCGCTCGGAGGACTACCAGCCGCCGCGCGAGATCCGCGAGGAGATCGAGCGCTCCCTGCGGGAGCGGCGGCCCGAGCCCTTCGATGAGATCATCCGGGAATACCTCAAGAAGATGTCCCAGTGAGCGGCTGAAGGAGAGAGCATGTCTTTCAAAGGCGTCGTGCGCGCGCAATGCCCGAAGGGCTGTGAAGAGAGCGACTACGAGGTCTGGAGCTTCGTGCGGGGCGACCAGAGCGAAGACCTGCGCCTGGGCGTCCTCGCCGGCGACCTGAACCTCGCCCGCTGCGCCGTGTGCGGCCAGGTGTTCTTCCCCGACTGCACCCTCGTCTACTACGACCTGCGGGTCGCGCTCATCGCCTTCGTCTTCCCCGAGGCCTACCGGGGCGACGAGGTGCGCTGGCGGGCCAAGATGAAGGAGGACTACGAGCAGATGCGCGCATCCTTGGGGAAGGAGCTCCAACTCTTGGGCGAACCCCTCGTCTGCTTCGGTCTTTCGGAGCTGAGCGCGGTGCTGCGCTCGGACGACGACCTGGAGGACGAAGTCCTGGTGGCGCGCTACGCGGCCGAGGCCCTGGGCTACCGGATGCGCCCCGTCCAGCGGGACTTCGCCCGCGCGCGAGGCCTGCCTCGGATGCTGCCGTCCAAGGAGTGGAAGGAGGGCGCGCCCTTCGACCTGCCGGCGCTCCTGAAGGCTCTGCGGGCCCTGCTCAAGAGCAACGGCAAGCTGAAAGGCTACCGAAGCTGGCTCAAGGAGCTCGAGTCGGCGAAGACCCCTCCCCCTCTTCCTCCGGCGGGAAAGCGATGAGCCTTCCAGCGCTGAAGCGCCGGCTCGCCTACCTGGCCGAGGAAGCCGGCCGTTCGGGGACGCGGATCTTCGCGGTGGGCGGCTGCGTGCGCGACTGGCTGCTCGGCCGGGACACCGTCGATATCGACCTGGCCGTGGAGGGCGACCCGGGCCCGCTGGCCCGCACGGCCCTGCGGCTCTGGGGGGGCGGCCAGGAGGCGCACGAGCGCTTTGGGACGGCCTGTCTGAAGCTCGAGGACGGCCTGCGTTTGGACTTCGCGCGCACCCGGGCCGAGAGCTACGAGCGCCCGGCGGCCCTGCCCAAGGTCCGTCCTGCGGGAATCGAGGACGACCTGCGCCGCCGGGACTTCACCGTGAACGCGATGGCGCGGCCGCTCACCCCGATGGGGCTGGGAGAGCTCCTCGACCCCTTCGGCGGGAAGGCAGACCTGGAGGCGAGGCGCCTGCGGGCGCTCCATCCGCGGAGCTTCGAGGACGATCCGACCCGCCTCTTCCGGGCGGCCCGCTACGCCGCCCGCTTCGGCCTCGCGCCGGATAAAGAGACGAGGAGTCTGATCGCTTCGGCGGCGGAGCGGGGCTTGGCCGGCCTGCTCTCCCGCGAGCGCGTCCGCCAGGAGCTGCTGCGGACTCTCGAGGAGGAGGAAGCCAGTCCTGCCATGGCCCTGCTGAAAGAATGGGGCCTGCTCGGCGCGTTCCACCCGGATTTCCTGTGGCTGCCCTCCACCGACATGGACAGCGACCCGCTGCTGCGCCTGGGAGTCTGCGCCCTGGTCATGGGGGCGCGGGGGGAGGAGTTCATCCGCTCGCTCAAGCTCGAGCGGGCCCTCGCGCGGGACATCCTGCTCGTTTTGACGATGGTCCAGGAGAGGAAGTCCCCGTGCAAGCCCCTGCCCGCGCTCACGCGCGAGCTCTTGGAGACGCACCTGAAAGGCCTGCCCGAGACCGCCCTCGAGCCCCTGATGCTGGGCGGGGAGGACTTGAAGCGCCTGGGCTTGAAGCCGGGCAGGGAATTCTCACGCCTGCTCGGCGAAGCCGCCGAGGCCCAGTGGCGGGGGGAGTTCGAGACGAAGATCCAGGCGCTGGTTTGGGTGAAGGACGCTCTCAAGAAACAGAGCGGCCGCGGCTGAGGAGAGCCGCGGCCGTCCGCTGCGCCCGTCCCGTCTAGTTCCCGCTGCGCAAAGCCATCACGAAGAGGCGGTAGTCGTCCAAGCCGTTTTCGTAGCGCGCCCGGCGGAAGATGCCGAGAGCCGTCTGGGCCGTCTCGGCGGAGAGTTTGGGGGTGTCCAGCACGGCGTTGAACGCCGCGTCCTCGTCGAAGTTGTTCTCGTAGCGGGCCTCGCGGACGAGCGCTTCGAGCAGGCGGCCGTGGGTCTCGGTCATGGCAGGCCGGAGCAGGACGTTGTGGAACGCGTAGTCCTCGTGGATGTCGTTCCCGTCGCGGGCGTAGTCCACGATGGTCTTGAGCACCTTGGCCTGGACGTCGGTGACCTTGCGCACCGCGAAGAGCTGGTTCAAGGCATAGTCCTCGTCGAAGCCGTTGCCGTTGACCGCGCGGGCCGAGATGTAGGAGACGAGGCGCTGGACGTTGTCGGTCGAGGGGGCGTTGAGGGCGAGGGCCTGGAGGGGGGCGGCTTCCTTGGCTTGGACGCGGACGTGGTCGGTGAGGGCTTTGAGATCGAAGCCTCGGTCGAAATCCACCGCCGGCATGGCCGCGAAAGCCGGGAAGCCGAGCAGCGCCTGCAGGAGAGCCGCCATCACCGTCCGGAAAGACCGCTTCGCCGTCCTCATCGTTCCACCTCCGAAGTGAAGAAAGCATATCAAAAGGCCCAGAAAACCGATTAGGCCCTAGGGGCAGACAAGGGGAAGCATTGGGCCCATATAGAGGTAGGACCAAGGGCCTATGCCAGGATGTCCTTGGCCTTATGCGCCACTGTCATGGATGGAATCCGATTTGGCGTTTGGGCTCATCGGGTGGTTCCATCAGTTCTCGGATGGCATCAAAGACGACTCTGAATTGAGCATCGTAACGCTTCTCCAGGGCATCGAGTCTCCGAGTCAAGTCTTTGTGTGTCGAGAGCATCTCACGCAGTTTGAGAAAGGCCCTGACAACTGTCACGCTCGATTCGATGGCAATAGGGCTGCTCAGGACGCTGGCGAGCATGATGGCGCCGTGCTCCGTGAAGGCCAGCGGCAGATGCGGGGAGAATCGGATGTGGCGGAGGTGGTCGCATTTTGCGACCACCTCCGCTTTCTCTACGGGTGTCAGCAGGAACATGAAGTCCTTTGGGAATCGTTTCCGGTTTCGGCGGACTTGTTCGTTGAGTCGTCTGGTCGAAACTCCGTAGACGGCGGCGAGATCCGCGTCGAGCATGACGCGCTGGCCGCGGATGAGGAAGATCCTGCGTTCGATGGGGAGGGCGGGTTCCATACCCACAAGTACGTATGAGGGGGTGAAAAAGTTCCCTGGGTATCGTCAGTCCCCAAATGAAATCACTCTTTGGTATCATGTTCATGGCTTGCGCCCTCTGGGCGGGCCGAAAGGAGGCGTCATGGCAGAGAGTCAGATCGGGACGGTAGACCATTTTTTCAGCAACATCAGCGTGAGCATGATCAAGCTGACGGACGTGCTGAAGGTGGGGGACAACATCATCATCCGGGGGAAGAGCGCGGAACTCGCGCACAGCGTCGATTCCATGCAGATCAACCGCACCCCCGCGCAGGAAGGGAAGGCCGGCGACATCGTCAGCCTCAAGGTCGCGCAGAAGGTCAAACCGGGCGACGCGGTGTTCAAGGTCTCGTAAGCCGAATACCAGCAACAAGCCGGAGGCCGCGGGAAACCGCGGCCTCCGCTCGTTTGGAGGATGTTGTTTGAGGTCACGATCTCAGGCTGTGTCATAATTCCGGCAGACTTTCTACAATCGTCGTATGCCCTACATCACCGGCGAGCGGAAGCAAGGCCTCCTTCTTCCATCGAGCATTGAGGATTACATCAACCCATCCGACCCCGTCAGGGCGTACGACGCGTTCGTCGACCAGGTGGACATCACTGAGCTGGGCATCCAAACCGAGCCGAATCGAGTCGGAGCTCCCGAATTCGATCCTCGAGCCATGCTCAAACTCCTGGTTTACGGATACTCCTACGGGGTACGCAGTTCCCGGAAACTGGAGCGGGCGACCCATCATAACCTGAGCTTCATCTGGCTCACAGGCGGGCTTCAACCAGACCACAAGACCATCGCCCGGTTCCGGCGGGACAACCAGGCAGCCCTGAGCAACATCCTCAAGGCGTGCGCGCATGTCTGCCTGAAGCTCGGCTTGGTCGAGGGGAACACGCTCTTTGTCGACGGGACAAAGGTGCATGCCAACGCCTCGATGAAGAACACCTGGACCGAGAAGCGGTGCCTGGAATCCCTCAAGGACATCGATAGCCGCATCGCCCGTATTCTGAGCGAATGCGAGCAGGCGGATGCCTCGGAACAGGGGAACCCATCTTTGGTCAAGATGCGGGAATGCCTGGGCAAGCAGGGCAAGCTCAAGGAAAAAATCCAGGGCGTGCTCAAAGACTTGCAGGCGGGCCAGAAGAATGCGACCAACACCACGGACCCGGAAAGTGTTCGATTGCGGAGCAATGGCAGGCTTGGCGTAGGCTACAATTGCCAGTCCGTCGTCGACGACAAGCATGGGTTGATCGTGCATTCGGATGTTGTGCAAGCAAGCTGCGATTCGAATCAATTCTCCCTGCAGATCGAGAAGGCTCAGCAGGCCCTCGGCAAGCCCTGCGCTACCGCCTGTGCGGACGCCGGCTACGCCTCAACTGAAGACCTGAAGAAGAGCCTCGACGAAGGGATGGATGTCATCGTGCCGTCGGCCCGCCAGGTGAAAGATCCATCCTCACGCGTCAAAAAAGAGCACTTCGCATATGATGCCAAGGATGATTGCTACCGATGCCCGCAAGGGCATCTCCTTCGCTATATCGGAGACCACAAGCAGACCAAGAGCCGCATCTACGCGGTCGGTGACCCAGAACAGTGCCGACAATGCCCCCTGTTCAGAAGGTGCACCAATTCCGATCAAGGAAGGCGCGTCGAGCGCCTGTTTCTTGAGGACGTGCGAGAACGCATAGAGCAACGGTATCTGCAGGCAGACGCGCAGGCAGTTTATCGCCGCAGGAAGCTGCGAGTCGAGCATCCTTTCGGGCACCTGAAGCAGAATCTGGGGATAAGAAGCTTCCTGTTGCGTGGACTTGCGGGCGTCAAGGCGGAGGCAGCCCTGGCGGCCACGGCCTTCAATCTGGTCAGGATAACGACCATCCTGGGCCCCGAAGCGTTCGTACAACGCCTGGCGGCCTAGTCGAGGTCCGGCTTTTCAGGAAATCGCAGCTTTGGCCGGCTTGGCCGCCTTCTGACGAGAGGTTCTGACACAGCCTGGATCTGTGACCTCAAAGCGGCGTTTTCCTTGGCGCTCAGCTGGAACGTGAAGGGGAAACAGACGTTATCAGAACCGGACTATCTCACAGTCCGGACACGCCCCCCGAAGCAACGGGGTCTGCTCTCGGTTCTGACGGCGAGCCTCATCCTGGACATGGGGTCGGAGATAGTCATAGAGGCTCTTGGCTGTCACCTTGCCGGAGGCATCCTTGCCCGCACCGCTGAGCCCCTTCAGAAAGAAATAGGTGAAGATTCCATGGCCTTGCTCAGCCAAAGTGGCTGTGATCTCGTCTCCGGAAGCTGCGGTGAAGAGAGTCAGATTCTGCTGGGGCAGAGCCGACTCGTCGAGCTTTATGACCAAGGGTCTGGCTCCCTCCGCCAACACCGAGCGCCCTCCGGCGCCGGAGAAGCAGGAATCCAGGGCGATGACCACGCCTTTGGCATTCAAATCGCCAAGGGACTTGTAGAGTTTCTTCAATGGATATGCCGAGGACTGCAGGAACGATGCGTTCCCGTCCCAGGGGACAAGATAGGCTTCCCCGGTCTTGGGGTCAGGAGCGCCGTGTCCGGAGAAATAAAAGAAGACCGTGGAATCAGGCTTCACGTTCTTAGGCAGCCATTCTTCCAGATATCCCTGCAAACTGCTCCGGGTGGCGTCAGAACCGATAAGCTGGATGATGTTCCTGGGCGGCAGGCCCAGGGCCTCCAAGTGCTTTGATACGGCCGCGGCATCCTTCTCGGCGAACTTGGCTTCCGGGATCTTCGAGTACTTCTCGATGCCCACGACGAGGGCGAAGTCCTTGGGACGCTCCGGCAGGCGGACACGCGGGACGTCCACATCCGAGGAGGGGGTCGGAGGAGCCGTCGGCTTCCCATCGGGGGACGCGAGCGCGGGCGGGAAGCGGCCCTTCGCCAGCCGCCGCGCGCGCTGGGCCGCTAGTCCGGCATAGAGCGGATTCGAGGGGCCGAGGGCGCGCGCCAGGTCGGCCGCGATGATCTCCCCGTTGAGGCAGTACTGATCGCGGCCCTCGCAGCGGGATTTCCCCGAGTAGAGCCTTTCCCTGGAGAAGGCCGAGGTCGCCGTCACGTCCGGGAACCAGGTGCTCGGCCTCAAGGTGAGCTTGCCCATGTTGTTGACGACCGCGATGAGGACGTCGACATCCTGCGCCTGGGGCGAGCGGACGGCCTCCACGGAGGAGAAGAGATGGGCCATCCGCATCTGCGCCGCGAGCGTCTCGTTGAGCCCCTCCTCCGGACGGATGGGCAGGATACCCAGGGAGAGGTCGACGGGTTCGGGGGGCGGCAGCGACGAGGAGGCCGGCGTCCCTCCGGTCGCGCAGCCGGCCAGTAGGGCCGCGGCGGCCCAAGGGAGGGATCTGCGCAGCATGGACCCAGTATAGAACAAAAACACTTCGGGAGGAGGGCTGGACATGAAAGGTCGGATCCGATGGGAAACTGGCTGCCCCATTCGGACTCGAACTCACTACAAAAGCCGGAGGCCGCGGTTTCCCGCGGCCTCCGCGCTATTCCCGCGCCTTCCTTAATATCGTCCGGCGCTGCCCAGCACCTTCTCGTTCTTGTCCATGTACATCTTGACCAGCGCCTCGCGCGCCGGCCCGAGGTACTTGCGCGGGTCGAACTCGCCGGGCTTCTCGGAGAAGACCTTGCGGATGAGGGCGGTCATCACGAGGCGGCCGTCCGAGTCGATGTTGATCTTGCACACCGCGCTCTTGGCGGCCTTGCGGAGCTGCTCCTCCGGGATGCCGGCCGTGCCCTCCATCTTCCCGCCGTACTTGTTGATCATGTCGATGTAGTC
>DMEZ01000008.1:13275-17012 GCA_003450735.1 Elusimicrobiota bacterium
TTCTCGCACTCCTCCAGGATGTCGAAGCGCAGGGGCGGCGCGCTCTCGCCGGGCTTGAGCTTGAACTTGTAGGCGCCGTGGCTGGTCCCGATGGAGATGGCCAGCGAGTCCACGCCGGTCTGCTTGACGAATTTCTCCACGTCCTTGGGGTCCGTGTAGTGGGACTTCTCGGCGGAGACCTCGTCTTCGATGCCGGCCAAAACGCCCAGCTCGCCTTCGACCGTCACATCGCGCGGGTGCGCGTACTCCACGACCTTCTTCGTGAGGGCGACGTTCTCGTCGAAGGGCTTGGAGGAGGCGTCGATCATCACCGAGGAGAAGCCCGAGTCGATGCAGGACTTGCAGAGCTCGAAGGTGTCGCCGTGGTCGAGGTGCAGGGCCACGGGGACGGGCTGGCCGAGCTCACTCATCATCTCGACGGCGCCGCGGCCCATCCAGCGCAGGAGGGTGGCATTCGCGTAGTCGCGCGCGCCCTTGGAGACCTGCAGGATGACCGGGGAGCGGCTCTTCACGCAGGCCGTGATGATGGCCTGGATCTGCTCCATGTTGTTGAAGTTGTAGGCCGGGACGGCGTAGCCGTCCTGCATGGCCTTCTTGAACATCTCGCGGGTGTTCACGAAGCCGAGTTCCTTGTAGGAGACCGCGTCTGCCATTCGTTCCTCCGTTGCTGGGGTCATGACCCTATCTTATCAATTTGCCCCCGGTCCCTGCATTCCGTACAATGGTCTCCGAAGGAATGGACGAGCAGTACAGCGTAGAGATCAAGGACATCTCGAAAGACTTCCACGGCAACCCCGTGGTCCGCGGCGTGGATTTCGACATCCGCAAGGGCGAGTTCTTCGCCCTCCTGGGCCCCAGCGGCTGCGGCAAGACTACCCTCCTGCGCATGATCGCCGGCTTCGAGTTCCCCGACAAGGGCTCGGTCTGGATCCGCGGCCGCGACGTCGCCAACGTCCCCGCCAACGAGCGCCCCGTCAACATGGTGTTCCAGCAGTACGCGCTCTTCCCGCACCTGAGCCTCTTCGAGAACGTGGCCTTCGGCCTGCGCATGAGGAAGACCCCCGAGCCGGAGCTCCGCGAAAGGGTCGAGAACGCCCTGGGCGTCGTCCAGCTCAAGGACATGGGGGCCCGCATGCCCGCCCAGCTCTCGGGGGGGCAGCAGCAGCGCGTCGCCCTCGCGCGCGCCATCGTCAACCGCCCCGAGCTCCTCCTGCTCGATGAGCCCATGGCGGCTTTAGACGAGAAGCTCCGCGAGGACATGCGCGAGGAGCTCAAGGCGCTCCAGCACAAGATCGGCATCAGCTTCCTCTACGTCACGCACGACCAGGAGGAGGCCCTCGAGCTCGCCGACCGCATCGCCGTCATGGAGAAGGGCCGCATCGTCCAGATCGGCACCCCGCAGGAGATCTACGAGTCGCCCCGCTCCGCCTTCGTGGCGGATTTCGTGGGCGTCTCGAACCTGCTCAAGGGCAAGGTGAGCGAGGTCGAGCATCTGCTCGTGGAGGCGTCAAGCCTCGAGCCCGGCACTGCGGCGGCCACGGCCGTGGCCTGCGCCGAGTCGAAACCCCTGCGGCGGGTGTGGCTTGAGGTGGAGCACCTCGGCCGCGTCGAGGCTTTCTCGATGGACGCGCTCTCTCAGGGGCAGGAGGTGACGCTCTCCCTGCGGCCCGAGCGCATCCACCTCTCCACCTCGCAGGTCTCGGAGCTCGAGAACCGCGTCTCGGCCATCGTCCAGCGCACCATCTTCCTCGGGGCCGACATCCACTACCACGTCCGCCTCGCGAACGGCACCTTGCTCCGTGTGCAGACCATCTACTCGCCCATCCGCAAGGTGCGCAAGGAAGGCGACCGCGTGTACCTGCAGTGGCGCTCCGAGGACGCCACCGTCCTGGCGTGACCGTGCCGAACATCCAGACGCCGGGGTTCGGCACGGCCCAAACCTACGCCGTTCGGAGGTTTGGGGCGCCCCTCAAGGTGAAGCTCTCCCTGCCTCCGCTCCTCTGGCTGGCGGTCTTCTACGCCCTGCCGCTCGCCCTCATCGTCGTGGTCTCCTCCGCGGCGCGCGGCACCTACGGCGGCCTCCTCTGGGACCTGAGCCTCAAGAGCTACCTGCGCTTCTTCGACCCGCTCTACCTCGGGGTCCTCGCCCGCTCCATCGGGGTGGCGGCCTTCACGACCTTCATCTGCGTGGTGCTCGCCTTCCCCATCAGCTGGCAGATGACCCGCCTGAGCAAGCGCGGCCAGCAGATCATGGTCCTGCTCATCCTCATCCCCTTCTGGACGAACGTCCTGGTGCGGCTCTACGCCTGGATGTTCCTTCTGGGGAGTTCGGGGCCCTTCAACTCCGTCCTGATGCGGCTGGGCTTGCCGCCCCTCGAGTTCCTCTACACCTGGAAGGCCGTCCTGCTCGGCTTCGTGTACGGGGCCCTGCCCTTCATGATCCTCCCGCTCTACGCCTCGCTCGAGAAGATCGACAAGAGCCTCATCGAGGCGGCCCACGACCTCTACGCCTCCTCCTGGCAGGTGTTCCTCCGGGTCATCCTCCCGCTCTCCAAGCCCGGCCTCGTGGCCGGCTCCGTGCTCGTCTTCGCCTCCATCCCCTGCGACTTCGTGACCCCGGACATCATGGGCGGCTCCAAGTACGCCCTGATGGGCAACCTCATCCAGCAGCAGTATCTGGTGGTCCGCGACTGGCCCTTCGGCTCGGCCCTCGCCCTCATCCAGATGCTCGTCATCGGGGGCGGGCTCATCGTGTACCTGCGCCAGGAGCAGTCGGCGTGAAGAAACCCACGGGTGCGCTGCTGCTGAGCAGCCTGGCGACTTTGGCCTTCATCTATTTGCCCCTGCTGGTCCTCATCGTCTTCTCGTTCAACGCCTCGAAGTTCAACGCGCGCTGGGAGGGCTTGAGTCTGCGCTGGTACGTCCAGATGCTGGGCAACTCCGACATGCGCTCCGCCACCCTCAACAGCCTGGTCGTGGGCGTGATCTCGAGCGCGCTCGCGACGGCGCTGGCCGCCATGGGGGCGCTGGCCCTCGAGCGCTTCCATTGGAAGAGGAAGTCCCTCTGGGAGGCCTTCTTCTTCCTGCCGGTCGTCATCCCCGAGCTCATGATGGCCGTGGGCTTCCTCCTGCTCTTCAACCTCGTCCCTTCCGACCTGGGGTTGACCAAGCTGGTGCTCGCGCACACGACCCTGAACCTGCCCATCATCTGGCTGATCATCCGCGCGCGCCTCAAGAAGCTCGACCCGCGCCTCGAGGAAGCCGCGATGGACCTCGGGGCCACGCGGGCGATGGCCTTCTATAAGGTCACCCTGCCGCTCCTGGCCCCGGCGATCGTCGGAGGGGCGCTGATGGCCTTCGCCGTCTCCCTCGATGACTTCTTCATCAGCTTCTTCGTCTCGGACTCCGCGTCCGTCACCCTGCCGGTCTACATCTACTCGCTTTTGCGCTTCAACCTCAGCCCCGAGGTGAACGCGCTCTCGACGGCGCTCTTCGTCGTCTCGATGCTGCTCGTGGCGGTGGCTTTCCTTCTGCAGGGGAAGGAGGCTCATGTATAGGGCCCTGGCCGCCGCGCTCCTGGCGTGCCTGTGCGCCTGCTCGAAGGGGCCCAAGGCCCGCGAGGTGCATTTCTTCACCTGGGGCAGCTACGACGACCCGGCCGCTTTCGAGGAATTCGAGAAGAACACCGGCATCCGCGTGGTGATCTCCCGCTACGCCTCCAACGAGGAGCTGCTCGC